>NZ_BAAGPM010000040.1:0-66891 GCF_054784135.1 Kribbella swartbergensis | reverse complement strand
TGCCGAGCGTCCGGCCGCGCTCGAGGGTGAACGAGACGCCGTCGACCGACTTGACCAGACCGTCGTCGGTCGGGAAGTGCACCCTGAGGTCACGCACGTCGAGAAACGTCACTTCACCCTCACCCGCGGGTCGACGACGGCGTACAGCAGATCGACGATCAGGTTGGCCAGCACCACGAAGAACGCGGCCACCAGGGTCACGCCGAGAATTTTCGGCAAGTCGTTGGACACGATGCCATCAACGGCGTACTTGCCAAGGCCCGGCAGTGAGAACGTCTTTTCGGTCAGGACGGCACCACCGAGAAGGAGGCCGACGTCGAGACCGAAGATGGTTAGGATCGGCGTCAGCGCGGACCGCAGACCGTGCTTCATCACCACCGTGCGCTCGGTCAGTCCCTTGGCCCGGGCGGTGCGGACGAAGTCCTCGTTCATCGTCTCGAGCATGCCGGCCCTGGTCATTCGTGCGTACTGCGCAGAGAAGAGAAAGGCAAGGGTGACCCAGGGGAGTGTCAGGGCCTGTGCCCACCTGATCGGGTTGTCGGTCAGAGGTATGAATGTGCCTCCCGGGACCGTCCAACCCAGCCGATAACTGAAGAACGCGAGTGAGATCAACCCGGTGAAGAAGATGGGGAGCGAGACGCCGGCGAGGGCGAGTGTCATTGCTCCTCGGTCGAAGATCGAGCCCCGCTTGAGCGCCGAGAGCACTCCAACCGCGACCCCAGCAACGAGCCACAGGACGGATGCGCCGACTGCCAACGAAAGTGTTACCGGCAGTCGATCCAGCAGCTCGGGCCACACGGGTTGGCGAGTGATGAAGGAGTAGCCGAGGCAAGGCGCGGGGCACTGCTCGACCCCGGCACCGTAGTCGTAATCAGTACCTATCGCGACACCCTTGATCCAGTTCCAGTACTGAACAGCAATCGGGTCGTACAGCCCGAGCCGCTCGGCCGTCAGTTTGACTGTGTCCTCAGTGGCAGCGCGACCTACATAACGCGTTGCCAGGGTCTCGGGCGACGCACCGGCCAAGCGCGGCACGACAAAGAAGATCGAGAAGGTAATTGCACTCACCACGATGAGCAGAGCAGCGGCCCATAGTAGGCGACGGACGATGTATGTGATCACAGAGCACGGCACTGGTGCCCGGTAGTGGAAACATCCTCAACCGGGCACCTGCAGCCTTCACCACCTAACATCAGCTCTCGCCGAAGGCGTCACTTCACGCCCATGGCCAGGTAGTCGTACATGTTGAAGGCGTCGCTAACGAACACGTTCGTCAGGCCCTTCGGCCGCACCAACAGGCTTTTCGCGTACATGCCTGGGTAGATGACGGCTTCCTCCATGACGCGCTTGTCGATCTGCGACCACATAGCCTCCCGTTTGTGGCTATCGGTCTCGGCGACTGCGGCGTCCAGCATCTTGTCGACCTCGGGGATTCGGACGCTGGTGTTGGATGAGCCGCCGGTCGATCGGATGACCCGGCTGTCGACGATCTGGGACAGGAAGCCGAACCCGTCGGGCCAGTCGGCGCCCCAGCCGTTGGTGGAGAGGCCGAGGTTGTTCTTGACCACGAAGCCCGGGTGGCCCGCGTACTGCGAGAAGTAGTCGCCGGCCGGATAGCCCTTTAGCGTCAGTTTGATACCTACGCGTGCCAGCGCCTGCTGAAATGCCTCGGCGGTTGCCTTCTCTCGCGGACGGTCGGCCCGGTACGCCATATTTGTGGCGAAACCGTTCGGGTGGCCGCAATTGGTGAGGTGGTCCTTGGCTTTACCGAGATCGCCCTTGTTGTCGGGACCGGCAGGATAGAGGTCGAACTTCTGGTATCCCGGGATGAGCGGCGGCAGGAGCGTGGTTGCAAGCTCGCCGCCGGAGAACGGCCCGCCGTAGGCCGCCTGATAGGCGGTCTTGTCCATCGCGTATTGGATGGCCTTGCGGCACTCGATATTGTCCAACGGCTTCACCGTCGGGTTGACCGAGGTGTACCAGAGCCTGGCGATCGTCGGGTTGTCGGCTGTCTTCTTGAGGTTCGGGTCGTTGAGCACCCTGCTCAGCGATGCAGGCTGGACGCCCGTACCTGCGACGTCGACGTGCAGGTCGCCAGAGATCACGCGGCTGTCGATGTCGTCAGCGTTGGCTTTCAGCGCGATCTCGTACCGGTCCGGCAGGGCCTTTCGGTTGGGGTCGGTCGCCGGATCCCACTGATCGTTCCGCACCAATGTGTACTGCCTGCCGATGTCAACGGTTTCGAACTTGTACGGTCCGGTCGAGATGACGTGTTCACGGTACTTGGCGCCGGTATCCTTTGCCTCTGGCACCGGCATCGTCTGCGGGAGTTGAGCCAGGTAGTCGAAGCCACCGAAGGCCTCCTTCAGGTGGAAGACGATGGTGTAGTCGTCCGGTGTACTGATCGCCGAGTTGGTGTCGACACCTTTCGACTTGTAGGGACCCCGGTAGCCGGCCGGCAGGTCGAGCATGGCCTCGAAGTAGGCCGGTCCGTTCGGGAAGGTCTCCTTGTCAGTCGATCGCAGGACGGCGTACTTGACATCTTTGGCCTTGACCTCGGTGCCGTCCTCGAACTTGACCCCCTTGCGGATCTTGTAGGTCCAGGACTTTCCGCCATCGGTCGGCACGCCCGTGCTCTCAGCCAGGTCGGGCACCAGCTCGTTGGCCTCTTTGCCCGGCGCTGCCTTGAACATCAACAGCGACCGGCCATAGACCCTTGCGAAGTTCCACGCGAAGCTGTAGTAGGTTTCACCGGGATCCAACGTGTCCCAGTCATCGGAGTTCGCCATCTTGATCGTGCCTCCCTTCTTGTCCGAAGGGGTGACGACATGAGCCAAGGCAGCGTTGAAGTCCTGCTTGGCGCCGCCTCCTCCAGAGACGTCCGGGTCGGAGCTGTTGCCCCCACACGCGGCCACGCCGATTGCGGCGATCGCAGACAAGACTCCGATCGCGAGCTTTCCTTTGCTTTCCATTGCTCTCCGATCCACCTCTCTTACGCCCGGCTGCGGAGACTTCTGCGTTCCCGAACCGTCGAGCGATGAGGCCATAGTCGGAACACAGCGATCCGAGGCACACCATTCAGTTCGGACGGAATCTGCGAGGCCCTGTTCGGGCCTAGTCAGCGGACTGAATCCTTGCGTTACAAGTGAATGGTTGCGCTCTGGTGGCGTGCGCTCTGTATTGAGCTCAGGTTGGCGAAGGAGGTGCGCACCCTATGACGACACGACCTGAGGTCGATGCCGGCGACGTATCCGCAGATCCAGGAGTCATCACGGCCTCCTCGGCCGCGATCGAGGGCCGATCGCTGTGGCGGATTGCCTGGATGCGGCTGAGGCGAGATCGGGCGGCGCTGGCAGGAGCTCTGGTGATCCTTGTCCTCCTGATGATTGCAGGGTTTGCACCCATGATCGTGAAGGCACTCGGCACCTCTCCGAATGAGTTTCACCAAGACCTGATCGACACCGAGGGTGGCACCATGGCGCCTTTGGGTTCGTTTGGTGGCATGAGCTGGGACCATCCCATGGGCCTGGAGCCGGTCAACGGCCGGGACATCTTCAGCCGTGTCGTCTACGGTTCGCGGATTTCATTGCTCATCGCCTTCTTCGCGACGTTGCTGTCGGTTGCGATCGGGACGACATTAGGCGTGGTGGCCGGCTTCTTTGGTGGCTGGGTGGACGCAGCGATCAGCCGGCTGATGGATATGTTTCTGGCGTTTCCGCTGCTCGTGTTCGCGATCGCGATAGCTGGCATCATGCCCGATCAGGCGCTCGGCCTGGAAGGAAACACTCTGCGAGTGACCTTGCTGATCTTCATCATCGGATTCTTCAATTGGCCATACATCGGTCGCATAATCCGGGGGCAGACACTCTCGCTGCGCGAGCGGGAGTACGTCGATGCGGCGCGTGGACTCGGGGCGAGGAGGCCGCACATCCTCGTTGTAGAGATCCTGCCGAACCTGGTGGGCCCGATCCTCGTCTACACCACGCTCTTGATTCCCGCGAACATCATCTTCGAGTCGGGCCTCTCGTTCCTGGGAGTCGGCATTCGTCCACCGACCGCTTCCTGGGGCGGCATGCTGTCCGACGCGGTCACGTTCTATACGATGCCGCACTTCATGTTCTGGCCGGGTCTCGCAATCTTCGTCACTGTGCTTTCGTTCAACCTCCTTGGCGATGGTCTCCGCGACGCGGTGGATCCGAAGGGCTCGTCTGCGAGGCGATGAATGACAGATGGACAGGGCTATAGCTATGAGAAGCTCTGAGATGCCGGAGCGCGGGCGCGCCTCCGTGCAGGAGGCTGTCCAGGACGGTGTCGGATCGAGCGACGCCAAGCAGGCCACTGTCGCCGCTGCTCCGATCTCTCGCTGGATCGGTGCCTTCGAGGTGGTGGCGTTGTGTGACGCGGTCGGTCAATTCATGCGTTCGTCCGAAGCTTTCCCTGGAGCAAGTGAGGCGGCGTGGAGCCGGGCGCGAGCCGTGGATCCACGTGCTGTCGGTGCCGATGGTTGGTGGAGGTTGGAGTTCCGGTCCTTTGCGATCCGACGCCCGAACGGAAGGGTGATTCTGGTTGACGCCGGAGTAGGACCAGGCGGAAGTCCTGCGGCAGCATGGGCGCCGGCGCAGGGTCTCCTACCAACACAGCTTGCCGCCGCGGGTATCGATCTGCAGTCCATCGATACGGTCGTGTTGACGCATCTCCACTCAGACCATGCGGGTTGGGCGGTCACAGAGAACGGATTGCCATTCTTCGAGGAAGCTACGTACCTGGTGCAGGCGACCGAGATCAGAGCCCTGGAGGCCAGCCGGTCGAGCGAAATGCTCGACTACGCCGTCACTCCGCTGCGGGCCACCCGGCAACTGCGGGAGATCGATGGGCAGCTGGAGTTGCCTCGGTGCGGGGCCGGAATCATCATGCTCGTTCCCACGCCGGGTCATACGCCCGGTCATCAATCAGTCGTCATCGAGTCTCGCGCGAGACAGATGGTCATCACGGGTGATGTACTCGTCCACGCTTTGCAGTTGGTCGACCCAGACGTTGGCTACCTGCATGAGGCCGATCAAGCCCTCGCTCGGCTGACTCGGCGAAACGTCCTCGCGCGCGCACGTGCGAGAAAGTCCACCCTGGCGACGATGCATTTGAGTCAGCCGTTCTTCTCGGCCGAAGGACGTGACCTTGTCCAGGACGGGGGCAGTTGACGATCGGAGTGGGATCGATGCGGGAAGTGTTTCGGGAGTCCGGCGGCAATGGCGACGAGAGCGTAGATTCACCGCATCAACGGCCCGAACGACTTTGCAGGCGCCCGGACGACTCTTGCCGACGGTGGCTGAGGAAGTCCGCCGTCCACTGGTCCTTGCACTGCTTGCCAGCCTCGGTTGGTCAGCGGCGACGTGTTCGTAGAACCGGAGCTGTCCGCCGGGTCGGAGTACGCGGAAAGCTTCTTCTAGTGCAGCCTGCTGGTTTGCGATCGAAAGCAGTACGAGAGACAAGACCACCGCGTCCACGGAAGCATCCCGGCAAAGCCGCAGCGTCCATGTGTCGATCGATACCTGCGTACGAGGTCGCCAGCACTGCCAAGATTGTCCGAGGACTGTCGAATCTCACAATGGTGTCGTTTGTAGGCTGAGCGGCAGAACCTAGGATTTTCCTCGTTCAGTGACCTGACGCACGCTTCTGCGGCGATAGGGTGGATCTCTACAGATGTCTACGATCAGAGTGGTTACCCACGTCACGCACCATCGTGTAAGCAAGACCCAAAGCTTGGAAGAGGCCGGCCTTTGTGGGTCGGGAGTGTTGAGGACCCGCTACAGAATTCTCGCTGCCACAAGGGCAAACGTCACAACGCCGATTACCAACACCAGGAGCATCAGCAGCGACTTGACAGCCGTCGAATGTCGCCCGCGGGATGGCGATGTTGACTGCGACGCCAAGGCCGCCGATGGCACCACCGATCAGGTCTCCGAGCAGTAGTGCCAGCGGAAGGACAACCATCACACGCAGCGCGATCGGTAGAGATGGCCCAGTGCGATGCTTGACACCAGCGATCTCGAGAGTCGGGTAAGGGTCGAGCAGGCTGCCGCGCAACTTGGCGGCCACGGCACCTCCGTCGACAGCTGGCAGAGTGTAGATGCCGTGCCTGTCAGTCGACACCGAATGCCCGTCAACCGTAAGCGAGCGCTTGCCGGTAACGGCGTTTACGCTAACCACGACGGGACCGGCGACGCCATCGATCGCCAGGGGCTCAGTACGCTTGGACCGGATGCTAATTCAATACAGACCTAATGCGACAAGGATTTCGGTGTGCCCGAATCCTGGATGTACCACGCATCGAGATGTTCTTGCCGATACGTCCGCCCCGAATGCGGCAGATCCGGGCATCGGTCAGGTCGGTGGTGGATACTCTTAAGTGTGTTGGATGACGCGGAGTTGGAGGCTATCGAGGCCCGGTGCGTAGCAGCCTCGCCCGGACCGTGGATGTCGTTTATCTAGGGCCGTGACCACTGGGGCGGCGACGACTTCATCCGTGTAAGCGATAGCGACGATGAGCCGGACATGTACGTGTCTAGGGCCACAGCTGAAGGCTTACGCCCCGCGTCTCGACAAGACCTCGATTTCATCGCGGCGGCGCGCCAGGACATTCCGAGGCTCGTGGCGGAGATCCGCCGGTTGAGGTCCCAAGCTGGATGAGTCGCGAACTAAGCACTCTCGACCAGCGGCAGATCCGGACGTTAGGGCCTATCGATGTTGGACTGTGCCATCGTGGACGAACGATCCCCAGCAGTGGCGCGCGCAGAGCATCAGCTCTGTGGCGAGGCGGCCCGCGCCGGGCTCGTGCGGGTCGGAGGCCACCCGCTCCAGCATTGGCGAGGCGGCTAACCCTGCGTCTTGGATGGCGATCACAAGATTGACAGGTCTGTTGTTCTCTCCCAGGTACTCTTCGTCGCCCGGCTCCGGATCGAAGATCCACCAATCGAGCAGGACGGTCGGCAGCGTCGAGGGCGATGCGGAGATCCTGCGGTTCCTGGCCTTACACGACTTCCCCGCCGAACGTCCCGCGCACGACGATCCCGTGTCGGTGCTCGGGGGAAGCGGCGTGATCGTGACCGAGTACGTCGAGGGCGGACGCCCGACCCAGTCGCCGGCGGTGCTCCACGAGCTGGCGAGCCTGCTCGGCCGCCTGCACAAGCTGCCCGCGGCCGGTGGTGCGGTCGCGCGGGACGGAGGGTCGGAGGAGCACGACGGCGGCTTCTTCGCGGGACGACCGAAGCAGGATCTCGCGGCGGCGATGAGCTTCCTCGTGGGCGTCGAGGACGCCGTCGCTCCCGAGGGTCGCGAGATGTTCGAGTGGCTTCGCGACCACGTCGAGCACGCCGACGACGCGGAAGGCCTGCCCGAGGCGTTCACCCACGGGAACTACCACGCATGGGCGGCCGTCGGCAGGCCGGGCAACCTCGCCATCGTCGGCTGGGCAGGGTCCGGGCGCGGACCCCGCCTGCCCGCCCTCGCCTGGCTGCTGACGACCGCGGGGGAGGGCGACGGGGAGGGCATCGACGCGGTCGCGCGCGGGTATCGCGAGCACATCCAGCTCACCGGCGAGGAACTCGAGCGGTTGCCCGGCGTACTGGCCATGCGACCGCTGTGGCTGGCGTGCCTCGACTACCGGGAGTCGGCGCGCAGCGGGTCCACCCCGGCGATGGACGAGGGGTGGATCGGCTGGCTCGCGCGCCCCGAGCACGCCGAACGACTAGCTGCCCGGGCGATCGCGTCGTTGCGAGGCTGAGTCGCGCGCTGCTCGCGCTCTGCGTCACAAGCCTCGCGGCACACTGCCGCGAGGCTCGTCGATGGCAGACCACACGCGGTCTGGGCAGCGTCCCTCAGGATCGTGGCCCTGGCCACCTGGGTCGTCGACCAAGTGTGACGAGACCCGTCCAGCGAGCCGCTGTGGCCGCTGGTCATACCGCTGTCAGCTCGGGCGGCATAGCGTGTCCGCTCATGCCGCGATGCGCGCGGTCACGCTGGCGGGCGGACGCTGGAAGAGGCTAGCCAGTCAGGTCGTCGACATCTATGCCGTTGCGAGCGAGCGTGACCACAAGCCACTGCAGTAGATTCGAGGACTCCCCATGAGTTGGTGGACCGCTGATCGCCAACGCCTCCGGGCCGCTCTTCGTCTTAACGCCAGGCCTAAGCCTTTCGTGCGTGCCCAGGAGGTGGAGCCGATTGAATGCAGCCTCGCGCTCGTCGTCCATGAGGCTGCCCGCACCCTCGACCACGCGGCTCGTCTCGACGTGAGCGGCGTCCACGAGCACTGCCGCCTGGTCCTCGTCCCGTAGCAACCCAAGACCGACGGACGAGCCCGCACCCGCGGGTCCTCCGGGACCTCCTCGACGCTGAGGCGGCGTCGCGCGTGACCGCCTCCGCGACCGAGTCTCCTTCATCGGCGTCGGGGTGGACCACCTCGAGATCCACTTCACCGCGCACACGGCACCACGCGGCGGGTCCGGCTCACCGGTGCCGACTACGACCGGCGACCGCTGTCAGTCTCGTTCGTCGACGAGAAGGGTGAGTCCCTCCCCGCTAGGGTGGCCGCCCATCACGATGGATGCGCCGCACCCCGTCCTCGGAACCCCGTAGGTCTGCCTGCGCGGCACGTTGGAGACAAGATGTACGCCGGGCACACCGCGGCCGGCGACAGCTGGCGATGCCAACCGCGCCGATCCGCGCCTGCCCGACCTCGCCGAACACATGATCGAGAGATGCACGGCATGAACAGCGATAGCGCCGCAAGCGCATCGAGAGTTGCATGGAATGGGTACCGGCAGTCGTCCCACGGGGCCGCTGCTGATCACACCAGCGCTGCTGCACGAAGCCGGGGCCTGCTTCGAATCTTCCGGCGCCTACGGATGCGACGGCGTCGCCTTCGCCGCCGGCACCGTCGGCGGGACCACCGCGTTACGCGGTGACGCTCTGACCCGCCAGGGCGCGACCTCCATTGTTGTCCCGTTCTTCGGCCTCGGCCTCTAGCCGGCCTCGCCGCCTATGTCGGTGACGTCCGGCACCGGCGCGCTCTTCCTCCAGGCGGACCCAAGCGGCACACGCCCGATCTCCTGGCCAACCACAGCGCCCGAGGCCGACCTCCCTGACGACGAATCCACGGATCGCGGGTGTGCCATGGCCAGTGGCGCGGTCGGGCGTGCTTGTGAGCGGGACTGATGGGTGATGGTCGATGAGCGGGCGTGATCTGCGGTCGGGCTCAGTGGTGAATGGTTGCCCCAACACGCGCTGGCCGCCGTACAAGCCCTCGAACGTGTCCTGGTCGTGGTTGTATCCGGCGGCCGCGTTGAGTGCCGCCGCACTGCTAGTGCTCGTGGCTCGTACGCCCGCCCACGTCGAAGTCCTCGACGATGTCAGCCTGCCGCGCAACCCTTGGGATGCCGGCTCCGTGACCGACTTGCTCACGAGCGTCCCTGCACTCCGCCCCACTGCACAGGCAACACCTGAACGCACCGTCACGATCAGCACCGGCCAGCATCCCGGCGCAGACCGCTCGATCACGCCATCCGCGTGCACGGTCTCGGTCGCCTACGAACCGTTGGCAGTGGGCGTCGACGGCGCAGCGGGGGTAGCTCGACGGTGCAGGTGGCGTGGGGGTCGATTTCGCAGAGGGATTGCGATGACGGTTCCGCCGTACGGCGGAATGTTTGCTGCAGCCATCGTCGCCGCCGACATCTTCGGCGCAGCATTGGCGCACCGGGGCTGCCGACTGCACCTCGTCGGTCCACCGAGGCGAGATAGAACTCGACGACATCGCCCACATGCGGGACCACAGTTGCTCATATGACGCTTGTCGGCCTTCGGCCAGGGCCACCGCCGATCAGGCACCCGACCCAGTTGCTGGTCCCACGGTGGTCATGATGCCGCCGGGACTGGGCCATCGCGCCGCCGCTACCTGGAGGTTGCCGCCATTAGCCGACGAAAGCGTGCTCCCAGATGACTTCAGCGCTGCCGCGCAGAGAGCTCGCAGCCACGTTCACGCGAGAAGCCGCGTCCCTCCGCTATTACGCCGGCGTAGGTCACTGAAGTGACCAGCGCAGGTTCGCAGCCGCGACCTTGAGGTGGTCGCGCATGGCTTGCGATGCGCCGCGTCTGTCGCCGCGCTGGATGCACATAAGCACGCGACGGTGAGACTCGAGTGAGTCGGCGAACGAGCTGCCGCGCGCGAGCGCTCCAGAGACGCTGCGTGCGAAGCTGTATTCGAGCACTTGGGCGAGACCCTCGAGGATGAAAGCAAGCATCCGATTGCCGCTCGCAAGCGCCAGTGCCTGGTGGAATGCAACGTCGGCCCGGTGGAATCGGTTGATCATCTCCTGATCGGAGGCGTCGACGGCGAGCTCCATCTCCCGGAACGCGTTTTCGATGACGCGGACTGACGCGTCGGTTGCCTTCTGAGCCGCGGCGCCCGCTGCCTGGACCTCTAGCGCCTGCCGTACCTCAACCAGATCCAGGAGCGCGCGAGGATCGCGGCGGACAGCGACCGCCAGGTAGTCCGACAAAATGCTCGGGTCGGGGTCGCGCACCACGGCTCGTGTCCCACGGCGGAGTTCGACCAACCCCCGTCCGCTGAGAACCTTCAGCGCCTCGCGAACGGTAACCCGAGACAGCCCTGTGCGCACGGCGAGCTCGTTCTCCGACGGCAGTCGCTGTCCCGGTTCGAGTTCTTCGATCACGAGCATCTCGAGTGCTGTGACACAGCGATCAAGCGCGTCGCCAGCGGACGCAACGGGCTCTGTCATGGCGGCACTCTATCAAGGTGACAGACAGGCACCAAAAGTTGCCATACACATGACGACACGTCAACCACAATGAAATCAGAAGGATCGAGGATCGCAGTCGAAACTGACTTCCACTTATCAGCCACCTATTGACAAGTTGTCTTACAGGTTGTGAATGTGATCAACACAGGAGTTTGCAGTGGTGACCGCTAGCCATACAGGAGCAGTGATGCGTACAGCAGGAGTGTCGCGTCGATCCCAGGCGATGGCAGCCGCAATCCTCGGTCGCGGAGCTGGTGTCGCCCTGCGCGCGGCCGTCGCTGACCCACCGAACTTCCTCATCCAGCAAAACAGACTCGGTATCCACTACAGCCTCTCGGCCGACCTCACCGACTACCTGGTCGACGCCGATCTGCTCCAAATCGCCGACGGATACGTCGCATTGCCGACAAGTCCCGGACTCGGGCTGAGAGTGGACGAGGCGGCGGTACGGGAGGCGTCCGCTCCCGAGCTGGACTGGGGGGCGCCTGCGTGGACGCACCGCGACGGCCCTCTCGCGGAGTCGTGACATGGAGGAACGCGAACCTGGCGCAGCAGGCGGCGACAGCACCGACCGGATCCTCGGCGGCCGTGTCGTTGTAGTCACCGGCGGGGCCCGAGGCATCGGACTGGCTGTCGTGGTGGCCGCCGCAGCACAGGGTGCAGCGGTTGCCGTTCTCGACATCGATGGCGAGCCAGCCAGGGCATGCGCGAAGGAGTTGACACTGGGGGGAGCGCGCGTGATCGGCCTCGAGGTCGACGTGGCCGACGAGACGCAGGTCGCAGGTGCGATGCGCCGGGTCGAGCACGACCTGGGCGGCATCGACATCTTGGTTAACAACGCCGGCCGTAACAACTACTCGACTGCCGTTGAACTCTCCCAGTCCGACTGGGAGGCATTCATGGCGGTCGACTTGAAGGCAGCCTGGTTGTGCGCCAAGCACGCGTTGCCCGCCCTGCTGCGATCACCCGGAGGAAGCATTGTGAACATCGCATCGGTCCACGCTGAGATGACAGCCGAGGGCACCTTTCCCTACGCGGTGGCAAAGTCCGGTCTCCTCGGCATGACGAGATCCCTCGCTCTGGATTACGGCCGGCGGGGAGTGCGGGTGAACGCGGTTTCTCCGGGATACACCGAGACCCAGCTTCTCACCGAGTACCTCGACCGCCATGGCCTGGACGAGCGTGCGCGCATCGAGCGTGTCCACGCGTTGCGCCGCATCGGCCGGCCGGCCGAGATCGCGAGCGTCGTCTGCTTCCTCGCCTCCGATCAGGCGTCATTTGTCACTGGCGCCAACTGGGTTGTGGACGGAGGTATCAGTGCTCGCTTCGCATAATGACCCGAACGCATCCCCACGCCTGGCAGCCGGCACGGTGTACTCGACGACGTGGGATGGTCGGACCTCACGGACCAGCATTGCGATGCCCGTTCCCCAAGATCACCCCTCTGTGCCTGCCGACCGCCGCCGGGTACCTGATAGCCACCCTGCCTCGGGAGCAGATGAACCTGCGAGCTTCTCATGGACGGTACTGACCATCTCAACGAACCACCTGGAACAGCACCGACGACAGGTCTACGGGTCGACAGCGGGCCTGCGTGACCTGCATGTCACCGAGTACGAAGCCGACACTGTCGCACATTGCGACAGGATGGGGCCCTCGCTGTCCGCGATGCCGTCGGGGACACCGCCGGAGCGGGTGAGGTTCACACGGCGAGTTTCGTGCCGAGGGTGTCGGGTGGGCAAATGCTGCGTCCGGATGCGGCGTCCGGCGACGCCGTGCATCGATACCCGGTCCCGGCGCAGCGTTCAACACCTGCCCCGTCGGCGACGGCCGAGCGCTGGTCGTCACTACAGCCACGTATGGCCTCGTCGCCAGGCGGAACGGATGCCCACCAGCGCCGCCGGAGGCCTGGTGCTGCTAGTTGAACTGTGACTCGCCCTCATAATCAGCGCCCAAACCATCTCCCTCGATCGAATAAGGAGCCCATCGTGAATGTGACCGCCGCCAAACCCCTGACGGGCTCAGTGGCGCTCGTGACCGGTGCGGCAAGTGGCATCGGACGGGCGACTGCAGGCTTGTTGGCACAACGAGGCGCAGGCGTCGTGGCCGTGGACTTGACCGAGGCGGGCGCCAACGCGATCGCAGAGCAACTGCGAGACGCGGGAGCGGCTGCCACTGCCCAGGTGGGCGACGTGTCGCAGGCTGACGACTGTGATCGGGTGGTCCGGCACTGCGTCGAGGCGCATGGTCGACTCGACATCCTGGTCCACTGTGCCGGTATCGGCGGCGGCAACGCCACGGTCCTCGAGATGGATGAACAGGCTTGGCGCCGGACGTTGGATGTCAACGCCACCGGCACCTTCCTGATCAACCGTGCTGCGGCAGGGCCTATGACACTGCAGAGATACGGACGGATCGTCAACGTCGCCTCCATCGCCGGCCTGGAAGGCAACCCGCGTGCGTCGCACTACTCGGCCTCGAAGGGCGCCGTAATCGCCTTCACCAAGGCATTAGGGAAGGAACTGGCGACTACCGGAGTGTTGGTGAACGCGATCGCGCCTGCCGTGATCGCGACGGAAATGCTCTCGCAGGTCACCGACGAGCAGCTGCAGTTCATGCTGCAGAAGATCCCGATGGGGCGCCCCGGACAGCCCTCCGAGGCCGCCGAACTCGCTGCGTTTCTCGCCAGCCCCCAGCTGTCGTTCTCCACAGGTGCCGTCTTCGACCTGTCCGGCGGGCGCGCCGTCTATTGAGAGAAGGATTCACCCCAATGTTCCTGTCTGTCCATGCCGATCGGGTCGTCCTGCACGGCTCTACCGGCTTCGTCGACGTCGCCGACCACAGCGATGGCCGCTTCGGGCCCGACGTCCGCAGTTGCCTCGATGCCTGGGAGGACTTTCGAGTTTGGGCCGGCGGCATGGAACTGGCCGCCTTCCCTCAAGCTGACCCGCGCGCCAGCTCAGCCTGCCTGCCCGACCCGGGCCAGATCTTCGCCGTCGGACCGGACTCCCGCCTGCACGGGATCGAGGCCGATCTGCCCATCCAAGGGGGTCCGGTGGTCTCCACCAAGGTCGCATCCTCGGCCATCGGTGCCGGCGGTGAGATCGAGATCTACTCAGAGGCCGTCGACTGGGAGGTGGAGCTCGCAGTCGTGATCGGCATCGGCGGACGTCACGTCAGCCGTCATCAGGCGTGGACCCGTGTGGCTGGCCTGACCGTGGCACAGGTTTCAGCCCGCGATATTCAGATGCAACATCCCAGGAGTCCTCAGTTGAGCATCGGCAATTCGGTCAAGGGCTGCCTGTCCCTCGCCCGCGTGCTCGCAACACCCGATGAGTTCGACGACCCCGATGATATCGCGGTGTGGTGCGAGCTCAACGGCGAACGAATCCAGGATGGGAGGACCAGCGATCTGATTTTCAGCGTTCCAGAAGTCATCGAATACCTCAGCAACATCGTCGAGCTCCGGCCCGGCGATCTCATTCTGACCAGCTCGCCAGGCGGCGATGGGTACGGGATGAAACCGCTCCGCTTCCTCAGGCCGGGCGACACCATCAGCATCGGCATGAACGTGCTAGGCCGCATGGAACACCTCACAGTCGCAAGCTCGCGCCCCTGTAACTACAGCTACGCCTCGACCGACCGCGTGCTGCATCAGAAACGCATCGGACACGGCGACCTTCTCGACGTGGACACCGTCGTCAGTTACCTTCGCCAACGCGGACTAGTCGGAACCAACGCCGACGACGTGGCGCAACTAAGTGGCGGGGTGTCAAGTGTCGTGATCAGAGTCGGCGTCCCGACCGGGGCCATGATCGTCAAACAGGCGCGCGAGAAGCTCGACGTCGCCGATGACTGGTTCGCTGACCGCGCGAGATCTCACACCGAGGCTACGGCCCTCGAATACCTAAGATCTGTTAGTCCCGACCGCGTCCCCAAACTCGTGCTTGAGGACGAGGAGCACCGGGTGTTGGTGATGGAAGCCGCCCCGGTGGAGTGGACCAACCTTAAGAGCGATCTGTTGACGGGCCTCGTCGACCCTGAGCGATTCGCCTCTCTCGGTGAGCTGCTCGGCCAGTGGCAAAACGCGGCACACCCGTCTGCAGTCCCCGCTGAACTCCACGACACCCGGCAGTTCGACGAACTGCGCAAACGCCCCTACTTCGAAGTGAGCGCCCAGCGACTTCCGCACCTCGGTGACCCGATCCTGACCGTCATCCGCGACTCCACCGCCCGTCATGAGGTCCTTTCCCACGGCGACTTCTCCCCCAAGAACATCGTCGGAGGTCGCGAACCCAACGACTACTGGGTTCTCGACTACGAGGTCGCCCATCTCGGCGATCCGCTGTTCGATGTCGCCTTCATGAGTTCACACCTGCTCCTGAAGTGGCAGCACCTGCCAGCACACCGGCCTGAGCTAATAGCCGCTCTGCAGGCCTTTCTCGACGCCTACGCTACTCACCGGCACAGCGTGGACATGCATCGATTGAGCCGCCTCGTTGGCTGTCTGCTGATCGCACGAGTCGCAGGCAGCTCCCCCGTGGAGTACCTCAGCGCCGAGGACCGCATCGATGTCGTGCTGACTGGGCAACGGCTGCTCCTCGAGTCACCACATCTACTCGACTGGACAGGAGCAATGCTGTGAGAACAGTCGTCACCGGTTCACGCCACCGCATCACGGCCGTCGACGCATGGCAGGTGATGGACTCCCGCGGCCGGCCGACGATCGCCGCCAAGGTCTGCCTGACCTCTGGTGCGCACGGGATCGCATCCGTCCCATCCGGCGCCTCGACAGGCAGTCATGAAGCCGTCGAGCTGAGGGACCACGGCCCAGAATGGCTCGGCCTGTCGGTGCAACAGGCACTCGAACACATCCGCGGGCCGATCTCCGAAGTGATCATCGGGCTCGAGGCCGACGACCAGGCAGCAGTCGATGAGGCCATTACCGAGTCCGACGGCACACCGAACCTCTCCCAATATGGCGCGAACGCTGTGCTAGCAACGTCCATCGCCGCCGCGAAGGCAGCCGCCGCAGCTGACCAAACTGAACTTTGGCAGCACCAGAGTCACACGCGTCAAGAACCGATCCTGCTGCCAATGCCCATGGTGAACGTCGTCTCGGGCGGCGCGCACGCACGGGGACTCATCGACATCCAAGACATCCTGGTCATCCCGATCGGCGCCCGCACCTTCAACAGTGCCATTCGGTGGTGCTTCGAGATCCGCGAGGCCACCGCTCGCCTCGCTGGACGCCTCGGCCCCCAAGTTGGGCTCGTCGCCGACGAAGGCGGCATCGCCACGAACCTGCCCCGCAACAAGGACGCCGTCGCGCTGGTGTGCGAAGGCATCGCCGCGGCGGGCCTTGAGCCTGGAACCGATGCCTGCGTCGCACTCGACGTCGCCGCGACCAACTTCTTCGAGAACGGCCTCTATCACTGGCGAAGCGAAGATCGGGTGCTCACCGGAACCGAACTGGTCGACGAGCTGGTGGACTGGGTCGGCGCGTACCCGATCGCCAGTATTGAGGACCCGGTGGCCGAAGACGACTGGGACGCTTGGTCCTACGCGACCCGACGACTCGATATACCACAACTGGTCGGTGACGATCTGCTAGTTACCAACGAGAGCCGCCTGCGCCGCGCGCTCAAGGCAAGGGTCGCGACCAGTGTCCTGATCAAGCCAAACCAGATTGGCACCCTCACTGCTGCACGCAGGGTGCTCGAGCTCGCCCAGGCAAGCGGATACACCACGGTCATCTCGGCCCGGTCCGGGGAGACCGAGGACTGCTGGCTCAGTGACCTCGCGGTGGGTTGGCGTGCCGGCCAGATCAAGGTGGGGTCCACAACTCGCAGTGAGCGCACAGCGAAATGGAATCGACTGTTGCAGATCGAGCACGAACTCGGCAGAGTATGCGAACTCGCTCGATTCCCGGCATCCGCCGAAGTGAAGCGGTAGTCCGCCAAGACCCTCACGCGATCCGTCATCGTCGGGGCCGCGTTGCTCCGAAGAGACGAACTGCGTTTCTACTGATCGGCAAGGACTGCGACCTGTGGTCGATCACCCATCGCGGGTCCCTCGTGGACCCGCTGTGGAAGCTCGGTTACCGGCGGCCGCCGATCTCGCCCATGAGGGAAGTGATGGACGCGAGCCCGAGACGGCATGCAGATCCCGAGCCGAACGGACCCAGCACGCTGCAGGGCCGACACCCAGCGGGCAGGCCGAACATGACTTCTTCGAGCGGTGTGATGGCGACCCGTGTGCCCGCGTCCTCGAGCGGAGGTTTGTCGGCATCGCGGACCTCCACCGCTCCCAGACGTGTCCACGTATCGATGCGACGCGAGCCCGACGAGGGGAAGTACTGCTCGCCGGCGCATCGATGGTCAGTCCGAGAACTCGCGTGACTCTGCGTCGAGGATCACTTCCTCCTCGGACGGCGGCTCCAACAGCATCTGGATCCACCGATCCGAATCCGGGTACTGGCGTGCAACCGCGGCGGCAGCCTCGTGATCATATGGAGTGACCCTAAGCTCGACCTCAGGTCCGAACAGTGCCCACCGAGCACCAAGCGGGCCGTCGTGATACGGCATACCGACACTGCCAGGACCGACGCTGCGGACTGTGCCAAGGCTGCGGTCGAACTGCAGATGTGTGTGACCGGTAACCAGCACATCACACCTCAAATTGTCGAGTGCTTCCTTGAATCGTGCCTCCGGTGTGCGAGGCGTGATCAGCTCGATGTCCGACCGGGGGCTTCCGTGGCAAAACACGACGGCGCCCAAGCCGTCCACGGTCAACTGATGCATCGGCTTGGTCTCACGGAGAAAGGCGAGCGCGGCCTCATCGTGCTTAGCGACCGCGAATCGGTCCCGCGGTGTCTCGGCAGTGAGCTCACCGTTAACAAGTTCGAGAACTGCTCGGTCTCCGTTGCCCCGTACCGACAAAACGGGAACCGAAACGTCGCGCAGCAATTGAACGACCCCATTGGGATCGGGTCCGTAGGTCAGGCAGCCCAGGTTGACCACCACCTCCGGATCGACCTTCATAACCTCGGTCAGAACTGCGTCAAGCGCCGGAGTGTTGCCGTGAACATCGGAGATGACCGCCACTCGCCCCACAACGATCGGGTTGTTAGTCAGCTGTTCCACAGTCGAATTGTAGTAGGGCCTCCCGATGCACCAACCATTCCAACACAACGCAATCGTGATGCTCTGGACTATCGAGCCTTGACCGGGGCGGGTTACTGTCCAAGGACTGTTCGACGGTTGGTGGGTCTTCGGTCATTTGCGCCGGTCGCCGGTGTGCGGATGTACGAGTCGGTTGTCGGCCTCCGCCATCGCAGCACGCCGCATCCGACTCGAACAGTTCCAGCGACGCCACGGCGCGTTGGCTCCTCCGCTAGTAGCGCACGGCCGCGCCACCGGCGGCGATGAACAGCTTGGCGGGATCCGGCATCGCTGCTCCTGAGAAACGAACCGCATCTCGATGAAAAGTGGAAGCAGATCCGAGCTGTCAGGCGGCCCTGGGTAGGCAGGCCGCCGATGGTCCAGGAACTGCTAATCCCGGTTTAGCGGTGAGCGCACCGGCGTGATCGTCGGTGCCATGGACGCGGAGCGAACTGCTGGCCAGGAATGATCTCGCGCATCACCCGGACGTGGCTCCTCAGAGCGGTGGACGGCCGCCTGGTTGGAGTGTGGCGAGGCTTCTCGAGTTGCTCGCCGAGGCATCGACGCGGCAGGTGCGGACGTGCCGGGAGAGAGCGGGTCGCGAACAGCCTTGCTCGAATGACTTCGACGTCGTAACGTTTCTCTAGCGGGGGAGACATGTCTTCGATATATCAGATGATCGCGAGCTTCTCGTGGAGAGGTGGGGCCATGCATCCTCGCGTCCGCAGGATCACTCTGGGCATCGGAACGGCTGCCCTGCTCGCCGCTCCGTTGTCTCTCAGTGGTGACGCGGCAGCCGCTGAGGACGGGGTCAGTGACGTCCAAGGAAGGGTCGTCGACGCGCACGGTAAACCCGTTCCCGCCGCCAGCGTGCACGCGGCGCGGTCCGACCGATACACGCTCACCGATGGCGCCGGGCGGTTCGAGCTTACCGACGTCCCCGACTGGAGCGCGTCGATCGTCGCCGCCAAGGAGGGGTTCGCGTTCGCTTCAGTGGTCCGCGACGACCAGGCGAACGTCACTTTGCGGCTGTCGCGGCAGGCCAAGCAATCCCGAGCCGAGTATCCGCGCCCGGACGCCGACCGGCGTCCGTTTACCGAGAACGCGTGGCAGAACCTCAACGGCACGTGGTCGTTCGACTTCGACCCCGAAGGCAAGGGTGAGAACGAGCGCTGGTTCGACGCGGATCATCAACTGGGCAAGGCGATCCGGTTGCCGTTTCCGTACCAGTCGCTCGCCGCTTTCGGCGAGGAGGATTACGCGACCGACGACCTCTACCGCGGCGCTTTCGCAGACTACGTGGGCGCGGTCTGGTACAAGCGCACGTTCACGATCCCGACGAGCTTCGCGGGCAGCGACACCCGGCTGCGCATCGGCGCGACAAACTGGGGCGCAGCGGTCTGGCTCAACGGCAAGCTGGTCAAGCCGTTGGACGAGACCGGCGACACCGAGCTCGTCGTCGACCTCGGCACCCTCGCCCCTCGCAGCACCCACACGCTCGCGGTGAAGGTCGTCTCGACGAACGTCGACGACCAGAGCTCGCCGATCCCGATGGGCCGCCGCGACCGTTTCACCAACTCCGGCGGCATCTGGCAGTCCGTCTGGATCGAACCCGTCAAGGCGGAGACGCTCGCCATCCCACGCGTCTCGCCCCAGATCACGTTCACCGAAACGAAGCGCACCCCCGATAAGGCCGAAGCGGTGGTGGAGGTCGAAGCAACGGGCGGCACGGCCGCGGTCGTCACCCTGCGCGACCCGAAGGGCAGGACCGTCGGCACCAAGACCACCCAGCTCGTCGGCGGCATAGGTCAGGTGACGCTTCCGATCGCGCGTCCCGAGTTGTGGGACATCGAGCGGCCGAACCTCTACACCGCCGACGTCGTGCTCCTGCGAGGCACCGAGCGCCTGGACGGCGTACGAGTCACGTTCGGACTCCGCAAGATCGAACGCAAGGCAGCGCCGGGATCGGATGGCAGCTACCAGTACCTCTGGCTCAACAACCGCCCGATCTACCTTCGTGGCGTCCTGGACCAGGGCTTCAACCCCTGGGGCATCGCGACGCCGACCGGTCAGGTGACTGGCGCCGACTTCACCACCGGTACGGAGAGCGATCCCGGCCGCGGCTCGATCCTGTACGACCTGAAGGCGGCGCAGCGGCAGGGCCTCAACCTCGTCCGCGCGCACGTCAAGGTGTTCGAGCCCGCGTACTACCACTGGGCCGACAAGCTCGGCCTGCTGATCTGGTTCGAGATGCCGAGCCCGGGCCGTGCCTCGTTCAACGACCGCGCGAAGACGCTCTTCGAGAGCCTGCTGCGTTCCTCGCTCGACCACCATCGGAACCACCCGTCGATCGTCCTCTGGGCCCTCTACAATGAAGGCTGGGGCGTTGCGCTCGGACCGAACCCTCTGCAGCCACAGACGATCCCGTTCATCAAGGACATGGCCGGCGTCGTCCGGAACGAGTTCTCCAACGTCCTCGTCGTCGACAACTCGGCCTGCTGCGAGAACGGCCACACGTCGGCGACAGACATCAACGACATCCACGCCGGGCTCGTGGGGTTCACCGGCCTCAAGCCGTTCCTCGACGAGTTCAGCGCGCTGCTGAAGCCGGGTTCGAAGCGCAACTTCGACGAGGGCGAGCAGGCCGGACAGCCCTGGTTGATGAGCGAGATGGCGTTCAACAGCGGCCAGCAGATCGACAACATTGCGCTGATGCGGTCGAACCCCAAGATCGCCGGCTACATCGGCGTGCAGCTCGCCGACCAGGAGGACGAGACGGTCAGCCCGTTCACCTACGATCGGCAGGCGCGCGGCCCGCAGTTCCTCGACCACAACGGGCGTGAACGAGACATCGACCTCGTGCACGGCGACGACCACCTGTCGCTGGGGCGCGCCAGCGCCGCGACCGTCCAGCCAGGGGAGAAACTCCACCTTCCGTTGACGTTCAGCCACTTCAGCGACCTCGACCTTCGGGACGCGACGCTGCGGTGGAAGGTCGCCGGGATCGACCGTGAGTCCGGACGCTGGGTGGACCCGGGCATCGGCGGGTCGCGGGCGCTGAGCTCGACGCGGTACGCGGTGACCGACGCCGGCGAGGTCGAGGTGCCCGTCCCGCGGAACCTGCGCGTCGGGTACGTGTGGACGTGGGTCCAGGTGGGCTCGCGGACCGTCGCCGAGACGTTCCTGACGTTCGACACACCTGCCGAGACCGGAGCGTTCGACCCGCGGCAGCCGACGAGGTCGGAGTGGTCGGGCGGGACGAAGGTCAAGGGCACGACGCAGACCGGGTTCGGGAAGGGCGCTTTCGAGTACGCCGCGCAGGTTCCGGCTGGAGCGCGGAACGGCGGGACGCTCGTGTTCGAGGCATCCTCGGCCGAGGCGCCGACGCTGATCGACCCGATCCACGCGACCGGGACGCGCAAACACCCGACCACATTGACGGTCACGGTTGACGGCAAGCGGCTCGAGCAGGTCGTGCTGCCGGACGATCCCTGGTATCCGCTGGGTATCGCGATGCGCTCGCACACCGGTGCGGGCGGGGGCGGTGAGTACGGGCACCGCGTGGCCGTGCCCTTGCCGAAGAGTCTCGTGGCGGGCAAGGAGAAGGTGACCGTACGGCTCACGTCGTCCGGCGGCGGGCTGCGGCTGTTCACCGGAGGATCGGGAATGGAGGGCGCGCCGCCGCGAATCGTTCCGGGCCGCGTGGCATCCACCGTTCCGCGACCGACGGCGAACGCGGACGACCGCCCGGGTGTCGCGCTGGCACCAGCGGTGCTGGACGACACCAACGGCGGCATTGCCGTGGTGTCGGTCACGAACGACACGCGTCGCACGGTCGAGAACGTCTCCACGCGGCTGGTCGGCCCGGCTGGCTGGACCGCGACGCCGATCGGGTCGGCCGACGCCGGAAGGCTGAGGCCGACGGAGTTCGCCCACGTGGCGTTCCGGATCCAGGCGCCGAGCAACGTCGTCCCCGGGACGGTCGCGAACTTCACGGCGACCGCGGTCTGGACCGACCACTTCGGGCGGCGCGCGGTGCAGATCCCAACCGTGCAGGAGGTGAAGTTCGACCCGTCGCTGTTCCCGGTGGTGGGCGTGGACGACGCGTTCGACACGGACTCGTCGGAGTCGTACGACACGTACCTGCCGACCAGTCACGAGATACTGCCCGAGCTGACGTTCGGCGACGGGCTGCTGCGGGCGAACGCTTTGCCGGCGTACTTCACGATGGTGACACACAAGACCGCGGGACCGTCGTCACCCCGTGCCCTGGTGATGATCCAGCCCGATCACTTCGTCGGGCAGAGTCCGGTGATGGACGGGTTCTTCCTGGGCCTGGTGAAGGACTCGAAGAACTACATCACCGCATGGACCGGCCAGAACGGCGTCGGCGGCATCGACGTAGTCGTCGACGGCAAGCTGCACGGGTACTGCTGCGCCGGCGGCCCGGCGATCACGAAGGGCTCCAAGTGGGCAATTGCCTTCGACGGGAACTCGATCACCACGTGGTCTAACCCGGGAACGGGTTGGACGCGGGTGCTGACAACGTCGACCCTCGGCGCGGTCGACCTCACAGCTCCGGGCATGATCCAGCAATACCGCTACGCCGTCGGCTTCCGCGGCCAGAACGGTGAGCAGGCCATCCAACACCTCACCGGCCGCAGCTTCCCCGCCGAGTAGGGAGAGGGGGCCGGCCGAGGGTTGCCTCTCGGCCGGCCCCCTCGCACGGTCAGCCAGCGGCCCGCTGCTCCAGCCGGCGGCGACCTGCTCCGGCCGGATGGTCGACTGGGTGGTCGTGCAGTTCGCGTTGACGGCGAGGGTGATCGTCGCCGTGCGGCGGGCGCTCAGGACTCCGCTCACGGGTCGAGGTCACCACGTGGTACGGCTTGGCGAAGCTGCAGCGCGTCCTGCGCATTGCATCAACGACGGTTGATTCTGATAGGGACAATGCTCAGTGCCGTCCGGATGATCTTCGCCGTGGGTGCCGATGGATTGACTGGTCGGCAGTACCGTGCAGTATCGAATGCCACCGAGGGGCCCGGCCATGAGCATTGTTCATCACACTCGCCGTTCGCGAAACGGCCGAGTGGACCGCCGCGCCGCCCTGCGGTGACCGCCACAAGCAGCGCGCTGCCGACCAGGGTGCCGAGCCACAGCGGGGCGCTGGCCGCGAGCGGCACGGGCGAGCCGCCGCCGAGGCCGGATGCACGGTCTCCCCGGTCACGGGCTGCTGGGTGGCGGCCCACGGCCTATGCCGCGGTGGTCAGCACCTGCTGGGCGACCTGGGGGCCGACCGGGTTCGCCGCGCCGGAGAGCACCACGTCACCGGGGCGCCAGCTCCAGCACGCCGTACACCGCCTGTCGTCCAGCAGCCGCCGGGCCTCCGCAGGTGAGGTGACCCGTCCGGAAACCTGTTCGCCACCCTGGCCGGCCAACCGCGCCACCCCGGCACACGAAAGCCTGAACTGTGCTACCGACACGACTGGCGACGCTAACGGACGCCTCGTCAGCCCTCCCCTTCAACCCCGGCGGTGATTCACGGGCTCGCTGGGCGCTCCGCACCGATTTTTTCCCAGCGAACGAGCGCCTGCTCCCACGAGACTCGCCGAAACAGCGCGGCTCTACCGACGGCCTCATCCCAATCGTAACTCCGGCTACTTCGCCTGGTTCGGACATTGTCCGTCGACGATATTTCGAGGTGGTACTCGGAGTCGAAACCGACCGTGCCAGTCTCCGCGTCGACGATCCTGGCCGCCGGAACAATTGCTATCACCACCCGGTCAGCGGGTGTCTGCGACGTCGCTGTCACGGCCGGCGAGCCGTCCACCGGACATTTCATCGCCTCGTCTGGAGGGTCGGGTGACTCGTCCGCATACAACGTCCACTGATGGTTCGCATCGCACCGGAACTCCCACCACACTTTCATGACGCCCCAGGGTAGTAGAGATGCATTTTGGGTTTGGAAGGCAGATGGGGAGCCCACACGTTGAGGTGCGGTCACATGGTCCTCCCGCCGGGAAACTGATGGCCGAGGAGTCGTCCCGATAGCCGCGCGTTCCGTCGATGCTCTGCCGCCCGATCTTCCGGTCGGATCCGCGAATCCGCCACGGGCCGCCCTCGAACTCGCGCGGATCGCTCTGGTCGCGGAACCCATGGCGCCAACCATTTCCGATGCCGCCTGGCGCGCGCCCGGCGACTTCCGAACTGGAAGCCACCCTCGACCGCCGTACCACCATGCCGCTGAGGAACCTCAGCCGGACCGCATGTGTTGTGGACGAGCACCTCGTCCTCGCCGACGGCCACGAAGTAGGTGTGGATGCCGGCGACGGTGAGGTTGAACGCCCGCACCGTGCCGGTAGGCCGCAGCGCGCGGGTGCCGACGGCCACCAGCTCACCGCGGGGCGTACGGACGAGGTCACCGGCGTCGAGGTCCGGGGCCTCCTGCCACGCCCGGTCGGTGGAGCTCCAGAACGGGTGGTCCTCGGTGGCCGTCACGACATCGCCGTCGATCTCCAGGTCGAAGACCGCGTCCGCGTGCTCCCAGACATGGGTGACCTTGCGCGGCCCGCGTTCGCCCGTCTCGGGATCCTCGGCGAGCACCGTGCCGCCGACCTCGACGTGCGAGATGGCCTTGCGGGTGCCGTTGGCCGTGACCACGGCGGTGCCGCCAGGTGAACGAGCACGCCGTTCCGGCGGCGTCATCGGCAGACCTGGCGACCGCGCCGCCGCCGGCGGACGCGCCCGAGCCACCGCCGCCGAGTTTGCCGGCGGCTGCGGCGATGCCCCTGCCTACGGCACCACCCGCGGCACCGAAGGCGGCCCCGGTGGCGGTCTCATTGGCGAGCTGGCTGGCGTCGAAGGATTCCTTGTCGCTCAGACCGACCCTCGCGCCGTAGCCGGCCGCCGAGCCGATCGCGCCGCCGGCGGCGGCGAGCACGGCGCAGCCGAGGCCGCGGTCGCGCCGCAGAAGGCCGCGCCGGCGAGATGCCGACGCCGATGCCGATCCCGGAGGCGTGGTCCTTGGCCCAGTCGACAGCGTCGCCGGCGCTCTCCTTGACGTCGTTCCACGGGTCGCTGACCCAGTCCTTGGCGGCGCCGAGGAGGCTGCCACCGCCGTCGTCGGCGTCGCCTCCGGAGGACGCCGAAGAGGCTGCCACCGCCACCGTCGGTCACCAGCATGTGGGCGTCGAACTCGACGTTGGACACCGGCTTGCCGCCAGCCGAGGCGTACCGTTCTGCGACAGCGGATCCATCGACAACCCCAGGTCGCCGAGCGCCGACTGGAACATGTCCTGTTGTAGAAAGCGGCCGGTGTCCAGGCCGTATCGGCGGGCGCCCATGTCCACATCGAGGCGTCCCTGGTGGTGCCGTCCAGGTGGTGCCGGCCGTGCCGGAGTCCAGCCGCCGCCTGGCGTACCGGTACGGGTTGGTCGGCTTGAGGTCGTTGAGGTCGCCGCTGCTCAGGCCCTGCGGGTCCTCGTCCTTGGACTCCTGCTTGCCGTAGGAGCTATAGCCGTAGGACGCCTTCACCCCGCCGGACTCGTCCAGCAGCTGCGACACCGACCCGTGCACGTCGTTGCCGTAGCTGAAGGAGCTGCGTGGAGTCGTCGGGCCCGGTGGCCTGGTCGGTCATCGCGATCCGCTGGCCAGCCGCGTAGGCCTAGGTCTTAGTGCGCGGGCCGGTGCCGCCGGTCTGCTTCTCCTCGGTTGTGCCCCGGTCAGACCGAGGTGGCTGAACGCCGTCGTGCGGTCGTGCGCCGTGCCTGGTGGTCCTCGGTCTCCTCCGGCATGCGCTCCAGCGCGTCGTAGACGTAATCCGCGTCGCTCGGTAGAGCGCGCCCTCCTGGCGCACAACCCGCGGCCTCCGGTGGTCATGCACCCCACTCGGGCAACCCAGCGACACAGTCGACGTCGTCCGCCGACACGGCGCAGGCAGCTGTACGGCCGTGTGGCCGTTCCTCACGGGGGAGGTTGCAATCCTGGGGTGGCAGTTCCGGTCGGTGGTTGTCGGCAATCGGTCAATTCGGATCGAGCACGCAGGGTAGGTTCTCCCCGCTGGTCTTGAACCTCGGGTTAGACGACCTTGTCCGACAGGCAATCGAGGAGCGGACCGTCAACCTCCAAGTGCCGGAGCCAATGCCGAACCGGTAACAGCGCACTTGTCAGCGTGCTCGGTATGCTGATTGGTCTCGCGATGATCGGTTTCAGCATCAGGATGCTGCCGCGATCCGTCGAGTTCGACCCGGTGTTGGCTGTTGGCTGTCATCCGGAGCGTCGGTCCTCCTCAGCTACTTGCGGGACAGCCCACGTCCGTGATTCGGCTACGCCCCTCAGGTCGCGCGCCCAGGGCCTGGTGGCCCTGAATGGTGCCCCGGGTTGGCGTCCGAGGTATCGAGGACTCCTAGCCTCGCTCTTCATGGCGCTGGCTGTAGGAGCGTCGTGAAGACGAGTTGATCTGTTGGTTGGCTTTGCCGGTGGATCGCATTGCTTGGCCCGGCATGCTCGTTCGCCTTCTACGCGAGGTGATTGGCTGTGCTGGCCGTATGCACCGCCAACCCGACAAGGCAATGCCACAATCCAGCCGAAACGGCCACCAAGTTCTGGCTCACCCAGCCGGCGATGGCCCTCAAGCCAGCAAGGACGGTTTCCGCTTCCAGACCCTTACATGCTCGAAGACCTGTTAATAACAGCCCGACATCACCTACGTGTTCGCATCCCACAATCTGTAGCGGGATCCAACGTCCGCTGTCGGCTTTCCCGTGCTCGTCGCAACGTCGCCTCCCGGCGTGTGCTGAAGCTTGATAGGCCGTTTGGGCTCCGTCCGCTGGAGCCCGAGAACCAATCACGACCCGCTGCACTACGTCCCTCGCCGCACCGCCCGGTTTGGTGAGGCCGCCAGGCTCAGTTGTACGTGCAGCGTTCCGCGCGCGACGAGATAGCGCCGTTCAGGGAGGTTCGCTGTGAGCTCGGCCGCCCGGAGGCAGTACGGCACGAACAACTGAGCCTGGCGGCCTCCTCGAGCAAGTGGGCCCGGGACCGCCGCCTGGCGTTTGTCGACGAGGGTGTCGCCGGCGAGCACTGGCTCCAGGTCGTCCAGTAAGGAGAGCCCGCGAGCCGCGCCGTACGCCTTCGCCACGGCGACGACACGGCTGAGCCCGCACCGGTCCCGTTGGCGGACAGTCTTTCGACCCAAATAGAGGGCCGCGATCTGCGCCCAGTCGGTCTCTGTCGTCGCCGACGGCGCGGACGCGTGCACGGGGAGCGAGGTCTGGTGCTCCGACTGGCGGCGGTGCCAAACCCTGCTCCGACCGCAGCAGGTCGACGATGCGCCGGTAGGGCGACGCGGATCAACCAGCTCCCCGGCTCGGCTGGGACGCCCGACCGCGGCCACTGCGTACTGGCCGCGAGCAGCGCCTCCTCGACGGCGTCCTCGGCGACGTTGAAGCGGCTGAAACGACGCACAGACGCGCCGAGCACCTGCGGCGCTTCAGTGCGCAGCAGGTGCTCGATCGCGTGGTCGCGGGCAGGGACAGCGTCGTTCACGCGAAGTCGTCGCCCATGATCGGTCGGATCTCGACGGTTTCCCCGAGCGCGTCTACCACGCGGCCGGCGATCTCGACCGCGCGGTCGTGGGTCGCGCAGTCAATCACGGCGAAGCTCGCCAGGACCTCCTTGAGCTCGGCGAACGGCCCGTCCGTTGCGACGACGCCGGCGTCGGTTCTGCGGACGGTCGTGCTCACGGCCGGGTGGCCGAGTCCCTCGCTGGTGACGAACTCGCCGCTGGCGCGGAGCTCGGCCTCGAACTGTTGGTACCAGGCGAAGGCGGCCAGCGCGTCCTCCGAGGGGGTGTCCGCGGTCGCGGCGTCCCAGCTCGAGGCGGGCGTGTAACTGAGCAACAGGTACTTCATGATGGTCCTCGTTCGGTTCATGGAGTGTGGATCACACCCTACGAAGATGGAGGGCGTAAACGGTGACCCAGGCGAAGCCGACTAAGGCGTTGAACGCCGTCTGCAGGCTGTAGTCGGTGGGTGACACCGGGAGGAGCAGGATGAGTCCGACCAGGCCGTTGGCGATCGCGGGGAGGACGGCCCGGCGCTTGATCGACCGGACGACCAACACGACGCATGCCGCTGCGAGCCCCGTGTACGCGACCGCTGCCGCCGCTGAGTGCACGATGCTGTGCCACGACATCTGCGGTGCCGGGCCGTCGGGTGTACCGGCTGGGAAGCCGTGCTGCGGATCCATCACGAACAGCCCCGCAACGATCAGCCCGAGGCCGAAGACGCTGACGAACAGCGGCACCAGCCGCCGGCCGATCCCGTCAGTGACAACACGACGGTGGGCGATCGCGAGGCCGATGACACCGAGGCCGGCGAGGACAAATGTCGTGATCTGGATCCAGCCGAGGTCGCCGATGGCGAGCTGGCTGATCGGGTGAACGCGGAGGTCGAAACCGTCACGGAGCAGCATCTGCCCGGCAACGGAGGTGAAGAAGACCGGTCCGGCGGCCGCCGCCGCGGTGAGCAGCGCGCGGGTGCTCGTCCAATGCCGGGTCGCCACGACCGGGGTCAGGGTGGTCGTCATAGTCGTACTCCTTGTGCTCGGTGGCGGGCGTTTCCCGCCGCTTCACCCGCCACCTCGGATTGAGCCGAGCGATCTCGACACCAATGCGTATGTGACATAGATCACATCCGGCGGATATCGAAATCGGGCTGGTCGGGCCGAGGTGGCCGTGAGAGCGCGGCCGCAAGGGCGGCGCAACGATCCGAGAGGACCGAAGTATGAACGACATGATCGACACCTACGGCAGCGAAGAGCGGCCCGAGCCAAGCGCGGCGGTCCGGGCACTGGACCGGCTGGTCGGCACCTGGGCGGTGACCGGCGGCGCGGAGGGGACCGTGCGGTATGAATGGATGCCCGGCGGGTTCTTCCTGCTGCAGCACGTCGACCTTGAGCAGTACGGCCACCGCACGACCGGGCTGGAGATCATCGGCAACCTCCACCCGTTCGGTGAGCCTGTGGGCGCCGATGTGGTGTCGAGGTTCTACGACTCAGCGGGCAACACCTTCGACTACGTCTACGAGCTCAACGGCGACACGCTGACGATCTGGGCCGGAGCCAAGGGCAGCCCCGCGTACTTCGAGGGCACGTTCAACGAAGACGGCACCGTCATGTCCGGCTCCTGGATCTACCCCGGAGGTGGCGGGTATGAGTCCACAATGACGCGGCTCTGAAAGGCTGGGAAGACCGGCGGCTGCGACCCGCCATCGCGCCCGGAGATCTGGCGGAGCCAGCCCAGGTTGTGCAGACCCGCGCAGAAGTGGATCCACTCCGCGGCTGCCGGTCTTCCCCGGTTTCGCGACCACGGCACCGGCCTGGAACGTGAATGTGGGCAGAGGCCGTGAAGTGGGCACTCGGCGGCAACCACCAGATCGCGCCGTTCTGGCGGCGCCAATCCATCGGCACGACATCAGCGGCGGCGCCTGGCCGACGTCAGACCCAAGCAAAGTGCAATAGCTGATCTTATTCAGCACCTCCGGCAGCGAAGAGCGCGGCGCGGTATTGCACCCGAGATCGTCGCGCCGGATGCTCGTCGATCCCGGGTGGCAACCGCCTGTCAGCCAAGGGCTTGTGCGACCCGAACGCGTCGACTAGCGTCCGGCCCCGTTTACATAGATGAGCGGGGCGTTGCTCCTCGAGGCCATAGGTTCGCCCTCACCTCCGCCAGCAAGGGTAGGGCCGGCTGTCAGCATCATCAGAGTAGGGGCGCAACGATGGCCGCCACTCCCATAGCCTGTCCTTCGACGCAAAATGGTGTAGGGAAAGTCAGCAAAGTCGTTGGAAATACCAAATGATTTGCCCGGGGCTTAATCTGGGATGGGAAGTCTCGTTTCGCTCAGTGAAGAGTTCTCGGGTGACGACGTACCGGCCCGTCGATAAGTTAACGAGCTCCGGCCCGGTGACGCCACGGAAAACCAGAGGACCTCTCCTCCTAAACGTCAGTGAACGTCAGACGTTTACCGCGTCGGATAACCTTGCTACCGTCATTACGACGTTGTAATCACAACTCCACGGACGGACGGTGTGTCATGAGGCGACGTAACAGACCGTGGTTGATCGCTCTTCTGATTGGGCTGGTGTTGGCAACCGCCCAGCCGGTGTCTGCGAACACCACTGGCGGGGTGCTGTATCAGGCCGGCACCGGCGAGGGCATCGGCTACGCTCGGGCAATCCGTTTGCAGCACAGCGGATCGGCGAACGGGACGTTGCTCGCGACGTTCGAGCGAGGCCACGGTGCCGGGAGCAGGTTGCTGATCCGGCGCAGCATGAACGATGGCGCCGACTGGTCGACCATCGCTGAAGTCGCGGACGGGATGACTGGACCTGGACACCCGAACGTCAACATGTACCAACCGTTCCTGTTCGAACTTCCGCAGCAGGTCGGAAACTACCCGGCCGGCACGCTGCTGTTGACTGCGAACGTCATCGGCAGCGACAACTCCACGAACTTCCAGCTTTGGAGGAGCACGGACCACGGCGTCACCTGGACCTTCGCGTCCATGTACCAGTACGCCCGCAACGCCGACGTGGGCGGCGACGACCCGGGGATCTGGGAGCCTTTCCTGTTTGTCAACGACGCTGGCAAGCTCGTTTCTTACTTCGCCGACGAACGCCAGGGACCCACGCACAGCCAGATGATCGTCCACATCGTGTCCAACGACGGTGGTGACACCTGGAGCGCGAATCCGAACGGCGGCTTCAACTACGCTCCGGGGCTCGTCAGGGACGTCGCCTCGACGATCTCGAGTCAGCGACCCGGTATGCCCACGGTCACCCGCATGGGTGACGGCAGGGAGGTGCTCGCGTACGAGCTCTGCGCGGGTCCTCGCGGTCATTGCGAGGTCTACATCAAGCGGTCCACCGACGGCGGGCACAGCTGGGGTACCGGACCAGGTGACCTCGGTGACTTCGTGGTCTCGACGGACAATCGATATCCGGGCCACAGCCCATATGTGGTATGGAGCCCCGCCGGTGGGCCCAACGGGCAGCTGATGCTTACCAGCATGCACGTGTTCTACGCCAGCACTAATGGGTTCGCGCCAGAGAACTTGGAGTCGGTGTTCGTCAACACGAATTACGGCACCCCCGGGCACTGGTCGTGGATGCCAGCGCCCATGCGGGTCGAAGACGGTTCGCCGACCAACTGCTACGTGAACTACAGCCCCCACTTGCTGCCATCCGTCGACGGTAGGTCCGTCCGCTACACGGCGCCGTCGGACTCTCTGGGCAGCTGCGCCGTGCGAACGGCCGCTGCCTCGGCCGGTGTGCTGCCCTACACCGCTCCGTTCGCCACCGGGCGCGACAACGGTTGGAAGACGTATGGCGGCACCTGGGCCCTGTTGGCGGGAGAGTACTCCGAGACCGCGGGTACCGCGGGCGGCGCCAAGGCGGTCGCGGGGTCGACGGGATGGACCGATTACACGCTCCGCGGGGAGATCCGGCTCGCATCGACGGCTGGTTCCGCCAACGCCGGCTTCCTGGTACGCACCAGCAACCCGGGTGTGGGAACGGACGCGCTCAACGGCTACTACCTCGGTGTCCGCGCCAGCGGCATCTTCCTCGGCCGGCAGAACTACAACTGGACCGAGGTGAGGTCCGCAACAGCGGCGTTGTCGGCGAACACGTGGTACGAGGTCACTGTCCATGCGCGGGGTGCGAACATCTCAGCGTCCATTCGAGTGCCGGGTTCGACGAGTGACCTCGCCTCGTTCACCTATACCGCCACGGGCACATGGCCTCAAACCGGGATGATCGGTGTGCGCGACTACCTCACCAGAGCGTCCTGGCGCAACATAACGGTCACTCTATAGACGAGTGTCGCTCGTGGGCGGCGAGCTGGTCGTGCTCGCCGCCCACGGGTTGATTCGCCATACGGCCCAGGCGTTGCGGACCCCTTCTCGGGTCTGGCATTGGGTGCGCGAGATGCGAGCCTCATTGGTCGCGTGACGTGGGCGCGGACGAAAGGGAACCTGCGGGTGCGATCACCGCCCCTCGACGACATGTCTGGCGGACCCGTTGGGGCCTGGTCACTATGTGACGGAGTCACTCGCTGGCGTCACGGATCCTCGGCCTCTTCGCTTCGTTACCGAACAGCCCGCTCAGGCAAGGCGGATCGACCAGTGCAAGGGGGAGCATGGGCGATGCCCGCTCCCACAGGCGAGATCACCGTAGAGATCGTCTGGATTGCCGCGGCCTGAAGGTCATCGAGGGCGTCTCGGCTTCGAGAAATAGCTCGGCAGAGCTGTGCCCCTGCTCTGGGGGTTGCCAGAAGGACAGGTCACTATCGGCGACGGTGGGTGGCATGCCTCGGCCGGTGCGACGTGTGGTTAGCTGAGCCAGATACTCCCATCGGTGGCCTTCCACCTGAGCCGGCGACGGCCGCCTCACGCCTGCGCCTTCTGCAGGCTCAACACTAGGTCCGCGCCCTCGACTCGACGGGGGATCGAGCGATCCTGCGGCGGCGACGCGACGTCCTTTGCGGCGTTCGGTTAGTTCTTCGGTGGCGCCTGCCTTGGCGCCCGCTGTCCGGTGTCTCCATCGTGCCCGCTGTTGGGTGGCTGGCGACGCAGGTGAGTCGACCGGGCACCGGCTCACCAGGCACACATCGCCTGAGTCATGCCATCGGCGTCATGCACAGCCTGTCTGCCCTGAGTCGTCGGACGTGAGGGCACGGGCAGCCGTTCTGCTAGCTCGACATGATCACCGGGGCCAGTGTCTGCCGCGGCCGGCTCGGCACCGCGTGCGGTGCCGGCTGGTGCGGCAGCTGGCACGGCCCGGAGCCGATCCAGCCCCGTTCCGGCGCCGGAATCCCGGCCCGGAACCGGCTGCGGGCACCGAGGCACGCCATGATCTCGGCCAACATCCGGCGGACCGTCCGCAGCGACACTCCGAGCTGCCGCGTCGCGGAGGCGTCGGTCATGCCTTTCCCCAGCAACCGCAGCAGACATCGCTCGGAGTTCGCGAGCCCGGTCGACGGGTCCGGCGCCGCGGCGGCCCTGGACGGGGTACGCGTCCTGCCACGACACGTCGAACAGCGTCGTCAACGCCCGCGCCAGCCGACGGTTGTGGACGACGAGCGCTGTCCGCAGCTCGCCGTCGACGGGCACGACCACGACCCGGCCGGCGACCGACGAGCATCGCCGGGGGAAGCGGCGCCACCCACGCGGACGACGCCGCCCGCGGCGAGCAGCTACTTCGCCTGCCCAAGCGCCGCCGGATCGGCCCGGACCGCGTCCGGATACAGCACGCGGATCGCCACGCCTCGGTCGATGGCCTGCTCGACCGGGTCGGACCGTACGGGCAGCGCGAGATCCCATGCCTCGCTCGGGAGCACACAGAACCACGCCCGCTTGCGCGGCGACCAGCAGTGCCTCGATCTGCTCGCATACCTCGGCGACGCCCGTACAAAGCCGAGTCGGCATCGGCGGGCTGTGCGGCCCCCGGGTGGAGAACGCGGCCATGCGCGAGAGCACGGCCTCCTGCGTCCGCGCGAGCTCCTGTTGCCGGGCGGCCTCCTCTGGCTGCCGCCGGGCGAGCAAGGGGCCGAAAATTCGTTGCGGGTCGACCGGGATGATCCGGTGTGGCGCGTCGGACATCAACACCGCGAGTCCTGCCGCCCGCGAGCCGATCCAGGGCGTCTTCTGCCTGACTCCGACTGAGACCCAACCGTTTGGAGAGGTCCGGTGTGTATTTACCTGTTCGCGCAGCAGCATGCGATACGTCTCGCGCATCTGGCGGTCAAGTCCGAGCACTTTCCACATGCTCAGGCTCCTTCGGGTCTGTCCCCCGTTACCCCTGGTGAAACTGTGCCCTGAAGTCCCCGTTCGGCAATTTGTTCGCGGGAACTTCACCCTCTGCTGGGAGCCGGTGCGGGCCTGCGGCGTCGTGCCGCGGCCCGCACCGGTCCGCGAAAGCGTTACCCGAATATCAGCCGAGCCGGATCGGAGAAGGCGCTGCCAAGCAGCATGGAGTTGCCCCGCCAGGGCTCTCCGCCCCACCCGACGCCATTTCTCCAGGCACGGATCTGGCCGTCCTCCTGCACGACGGCGATGTCCGATAAGCCGTCGCCGGACAGGTCAGCGAACTTGACGTTAGCCGGCGGGGTCGTCCCGAGCTTCGCGATGATCGCGTCCTCACACCACGGCCTTTCATCGGGATCGGAAGTTGTGGGGAACCCGTTGCAGTTGCGCCAGGCTTTCACCTCACCATTGGGCTGCAGCCACATGATCTCAGCCCTGCGGTCACCATTAAGGTCGGCCCAATAGATCCGTTCCGCCGGCTCGTGCGTCCCCGCGACAATCCTGTAGCCCGGGCAGAATGGCCTGGTCTGGAAGCCGTTGCAGTTGAGCCTGGCGTGGACGTTGCCGTCGGGTTGCAGGGCGAGGAGTTCGGCCTTGCCGTCGCCTGAGAGATCTGCGAACCAGATGTTCTCTGGTGGTGTTGTGCCGAGAGTGTCCAGGAGGATCTGGTCATTACACCAGGGCTCCACGGCGAACCCTTCGCAGTTCCACCAGGCCCAGACCTCGCCGGTCGGCAGGATCGACATGATCTCGGATCGTCCATCGCCGTCGAGGTCGGCGAAGCGGGTTCGCCTCGGGTCGCTGGACATGCCCGCTGCGACGACGGAGTCGCGGTCGTGTCCCCAAGCCCAGGGGTTGACGCCGTCGACGTTGCGCCAGGCGTGGACAACGCCGCTTGGCTGGACGCACATCAGGTCCGCGCGGGCGTCGCCGGACAGCGAGGCTCCCGCCCCCCGTGGGTCTATGACGTCCCTGCTCTTATAGGTGTGTTGTGCTGCCTGGGCCTGCACCGTCCGCTGAACGCCGGCTGCTGTCCACACAGCAGTGGCAGTCACCTCTACCGGAAGTCCCGCTGGAAGTCCGGAGGGCGCTCGGATGTCGAAGGCCACGTGAGCGAATCCGGCAGCTGGTATGGAGCTGACTGTCTGCGCGGTCGAGACCGTCCATCCGGCTGGCAGTGCGAGCCGGGCCTGCACGTTCGTGATCGGCACGTCCGTGTCGTTGGTGATCGACACGATTGCCCGGCCGGTGTTATCGGCTGCGAGGTCCGCCGAGGCATACGAGACGCTTGGCCGGTCGGTCGTCGTGGACACCGGCGCGGGGACGTCGTTGAACCCGCTACCGGCGACGATTCTTGGTGGAAGTCCACGGTCGCCGGAGTGCAGGCCGAACACCCGGAGCCCTCCACCGTTCGACGCGAGCCGTACGGTGACGCTCTGCTTGCCCTGCACGACCGCTGCCGGCAGTGGCGCAGCGACCCGGTAGCCGTAGTGATTCCCGAGCCCGGCGCGGTACCGACCGTAGTGCCGCGACGCGATGCCGACGGCATCGTTCGGATCGTCAGGCAGGACGACGCTGTGCACCTGGGTGCCGTCGACACTGACCGTCAGGCGAGTCGGAAACTTGCGCGCGTTCGTGAAGGTCGATGACTCTGGAAAGGTGGGAAGAGGCCGTAGCGCTTCGGCGGAGGAGGCCTCGAACTCGAGCGCGCCGCCGTTCTGAGCCTCCGCTGGGACGTTCGCCTGGAACTCGAAGTAGCCTTCACCGTAGCCGACATTGTGCTGCGGGCCGCATTGCAGCTCGCCATGGGTCCCGCCAGACCATTGGCTGGTCTTGGCCGGCGACATCGGGTCGAAGGCGCCGGCGCGGGCGGTGGTGTCGAGGAACGTCACGTAGCTTTCGGCGACAGTCTGCCCACCCGCCTCGATCCACACCCACACGTACCCGGTGCGCAAAGTCGCCGGAATCGTCACGTCGACCGTACCTGCGTCGAGGACGTCATACCGGATCGGTGAGATCGCCCGCCCACCGCCGACGCCTGGGTCCAGCCAACGTCCGTCAGCGCCGGTCCCCGCGACCTTCCAGCGGAGCTGCGCGGTTGACAGGTCCAGATCGCTGAAGTGACTCACGCTGACCGGCAACGACACCCTTGCGCCCGTCTGCGGATCGGGCTTGAGCGAAAGCATGCTCTCGCGGTTGATCGAAACCGCGTCGTCACGGTGCAGCATGTCAATCCCGCGCTTGGCGCGGGTGTGGTCAACAAGCTCTGGCCCTCGACGCTGTCTGTCGTAAGTGATTGGCGTACCCTGCTCCAGCTCGATGGCAGTGAGCTCCACGCCGATGTAACCAGCCAGTTTGCGGTGAGCGCGCATCAGACTCATGTTTGCCAGCTGATGACCGAAGCTGAACGGGATTTCGCTCATGAGCCACGGCTGCCCGGCCTGTCTGCCAGCGTCGAAGTTGCGCGTCGAACCCGGGAACAGCTCGTCGTTGAACTGTTTGAGATACGGCTGCCAGTCGTCATAGCCCCACCAGCCGGCGTGCAGGTCGTTCAGATCGGTGACCTCCGTGTGCCCGTTCTCGCAGCATGCGGAGTTGTCGTCGACAAGCACATTGGAGAACTCCGCCCGCACTACCGGCACCATCCTCCTGATGTAGGCAATGGCATCCGGGTGCAGCTTACCGTTCGGGTTGGTGTAGACGACTCCCCAACCTTCGTTGAACAGTCCCCAGACCACGATCGAGGGGTGGTTTCGGTGCAGGACAAGCGAGGCACGCATCAGCCGTTCATGGAACGCCAGCGAGGTCGGACTGAGGGAGGCGCCACGGCCAGAGCTGGGCATCTCTACCCAGATGAGCAAGCCAAGCTTGTCGGCCCAGTGGTAGTAGGCCGGCTCGAATATTTTCACATGTGCGCGGACAAGATTGAATCCATGTGCACGTGCGGTCATCAGGTCGTAGGCAATCGAACCACGGGCAGGGTTCGCCGCAGTCCCGGTGGCGAAGTCGGGGCCGGTGACCTCCCCGGTCGGCGTCTGGTGCCCCCAAGGATTGAAGCCTTGGTCGAGCGCGCCGCGGATGTAGACCGGCCTGTTGTTCAGCCAAATGTACTCGTAGTAATTAGCTCCGCTCGAATCCGCCCGCGGTGCCTTCTTGCGCTCGATCTTGCGCATGCCGAAGGTAGCGCGAACTCCGTCGCGCAGGCCGCCGCTTCCATCGTCGAGAACGACGTCGGCGGTGTAAAGGTTGGGCTGGCGGATGTCCCACAGCTGTGGGTTCGGGATCGCAATCGTGACCTGGCCCGCGCCGTTGCTGAGCGCGACATCGGCCGAGCCGACCTGCTGACCCGAGGGATTCCGGAGCGTGACGTGCACGGTGCCTGTGCTGAGCCCGTTTGCCCGGATCGCGACTGTGGCGCTGGCCGCGCTGGGCGTGCGGCTGGCGCCGTCGAATGTCAGGTTCGGGGTCACCCGCGGCTGTTGCAGCGTCGCCGTGCCAACTGGTTCGATCCATACCGACTGCCAGATCCCACCGGTTGGGCCGAACACGTCTCGTCGGCCTATTGGATGTTGCGACGTGAGATCCGCTCTTGGCGTGTCACTCCGGATTACGATGGTGTGGGAGGATCCCGGAGCCAGCGCGCCAAGGTCCACGGTGAGCTCAGTGTCGCCATCGCTGGGCGCGTTGAGCACCTCGTTGCCGTCAAGCCACGCCCGCGCGCCCCAGTTCGTCGCGCCGATCCGTAACCGGGTGCGTTGCCCGGCGAAGGACTGCGGCACTGTGAATGTACGCCGGTACCAGACTGGGCCGATGATGTCGTCGAATACCCCGCGGTACAACTCGTCGGTCGCAAACTGCTGCTCTCCGAACGCAGCCAGTGACTGGTACGGAAACGGCACCTGGATCGCCTTTCCGTAGGTCCGCGACGGCTGGAACCAGCCATTAGCGATACCAATATTCATTGGGTCGAAATCGAACGACCAGGTGCCGTTGAGCGACATCCAGGCACTGCCCGTGAACGGTCGCCGGTCGGCGTCTGGGCGAGGGTACTCACCACGTGGCGTGACGGTCTGCGGTGACAACTGAAGGTTGGCAGGAGACCCGTCCGTGCGGACGACCGAAGCAAACGAATACCCCTCCTTTGCCGCAATTACGGCCGAGGTGCCTCTGGGTACGCCAGTGAGCGTGTAGGTGCCATCCGCAGCCGTCAAGCCGAACCTGTCCGTGCGAGCAGCGTGCACGCTGGCACCAGCAACTGGTCGGCCGACCTCGTCGACCACCGTGCCCGACACTTCGATAGGTCCTCCGGCGGGAGGGGGCAAGGCACTCACTGGCCCCCCAGTCCCCACCACGGCGAGGGAACTGCCAAGGGTGAGAGCGAGAAAAATTGCGGACAAGCGTTGCCTGCTACGGCGCATGACGGGTCCCCTAACGCGGGCGGCGAACGGCTTCGTATTACGACGTCGTAATTGAAGCGTACGAGTTCCTTCGATACAACCTCTCAGTACGTTCCGTTTGGCCTTATCGGCAAGGATTAACGCCTGATTTAATCTTGGCCAACGCGGTCGCCGAACTGACGGACTGTTGCCGTCCGGTCTGGTCGCGGATCATCGGTGACGGGATCATGAGGCGTCGCTGAGAGCTGATCTCCGAACGTCATCGGACCCACGTCTCGTCCCGCGGGCTCTTCCGTTGTCCCTCTCATTTGACGGGGGCGGATCTTGCCGGGTGGTTGCGGCGGGCTGGTGAGCGTTCCCGATGTGAGGTTTCGCCCCTCCAGGTCCGGTGACAGCTCAGGGAGCCGACCTCGATGCGGCATCGCAAGGGCTCGAGTGTTCCGTCATGATCGATCCCTCCGCCGAGCTCTCTGGTTGGCGTGTCGACCAAGCTCAGATCCACCGCTGTTCAGACGCTCCCCAACCTCACAGGACACTTGCTCTCAACGAGGCCATCCGGAAAGTCGCGCTGGGGAACCACCACCTCGACCCGTTTAGCAGTCGCGGTCGGTATCCAGACGATCTTCGGACCGTCCGACCGCCGGGGAGCGGCTGGTCCGGGCTTTCCAACTCGGCCGCCTGTCTGCGAATCGAATGTGGCCGGCCGCGCTCGTTTCACCTGGAGCCGGGATGGTCGAGCCGGGCCCGAGCGATCAGGCTGCGGGGCGGGGACCCGCCTCAGCTTTCACCATGGTGAGGTGGTGCTTGTCACGAGCGAGGACGATGACGACCGGACGGTCGTCCCTAAGCAGCGGAGTCAGAGTGTCGAGGCGGGACCCGATGGTACTATCCGGGGAACAATGGCTAGTCTCCTCGACGTTGCTCGGGCGGCGAACGTCTCCAAGTCCGTAGCCTCTCGCGTCCTCAACGGAGATGAGCAGGCTCGGATTAGCGCAACAACAGCGGACAAGGTCCGTAGAGCCGCGCTCGCCCTCGGGTATGTGCCGAACGAGCGCGCACGTGCGCTGCGGTTTGCTCGCTCGAAAGTCATCGCGCTGGTGGTCCCAGCCGTGACGAATGCCGTGTTTGCTGAGCTGTTCGACGGCGTACAGGCAACCGCTGGGCATGCGGACGTTAGCGTCCTTCTCGGACAAGTGCCACGCACGTCGGGGGACCTGTCCAACCTGATTGGCAACGGGAGAGTAGATGGTGTAATCCTCCAGAGGCCGGAGGATTACGATGATCCTGAGCTGCGTGGCCTGATTGCGGTGCGGGCGCCAGTAGTCTTGTTCAACTCCCGGCTGGCCGGCCACAAGGGTTCAGTCACGCTCGCTGATGAGACAGCGGTCCGGACGGCGGTGCGCCACCTGCACGGCCTCGGTCACCGGCGGATCGGCTTCCTCGGGGGAACAGCTTTGCATGACGCCGCAAGACGCCGTGCGAAAGGATATCGAAATGCAATGCACGAACTCGGGCTCCGGGTCGAGCGGGGCTGGATGCTCGAGGGCGGCGGATGGGAGTCTGAGGCCGGGGAATCTGGCGTTACGGCGTTGCTGGCCGCGCGTCGGCCGCCGACGGCTATCGTAGTGGCAAGTGTCAACGCCGGACTTGGCGCCGTGTCGTCTGCGGCGGGGCAAGGGGTGGTTGTGCCGCATGATCTCTCGGTTATTGCCCTTCAGGATACGTGGTTCGCGCGCATCAGCCGTCCCCCACTGACTGTTGTGAAGATGCCAATGCGAAGCGCCGGTGCCGCTGCGGCCAAGATGTTACTCGACCACTTGTCAGGCGCACCGCTATACGACGTGATCGTGGATGCGCCGGCCCCACAGCTCGTCGCGCGGGAGTCGACCTGCCCGCCGGCGCATTAGACCAGGATTTACTAGTATTGCAGTCCTCCGAATTTGCTTTACACATGGCCCGTGGAGTTGTCGGCCCAGCCTGAGAAACTCTGGCAAGCGGTGGCCCGGCGAGATCCGCGAATCGCCTGAATGGCACGACGCTGGAGCAATGATCGTGCGCTCGCGTTCACATAATCGACGCTCGAGCCGGTGCTAGGACCCGCGTAATCGGGCCGATGCTCCGGAGGTTCGGCCGCGTCCTACAGGTCACGATCGCACTCGCATCTTCCTGACGGAGTTCATGTTCATGTGTATTGGCAATGCAGCCCTTATCTCATGAATCCGCTGCTGTGCGTCTCACTTGGCCTGACCAGGTCCGCGGCGGCCAGTGCTAGTCAATATTTGTCACGAACCAGTTCATCCCTATGCCGAGGGGTGCTTCGGGTCAGCGGCGTCGGCGGGCCGGTCTCCTGCGGCCGGCTGTGCTCTCGCGAATGATGAGATCGTGACGGACTTCGACGACCTGCGGTGGTTTGTTGCTACCTGCGAGGCGCTGCAGGATCAATTCAACTGCGGCCTCCGCGATCGCGGTCTTGTCGGGAGAGATCGTGCTGATGGTGGGGACGCTGAATTGGGTGTGCGCGATGTTGTCGAAGCCGATGACGGCGACATCCTCAGGCACAGACCTGCCCTGCTCGTAAAGGGCACGGACGGCACCGAGTGCGAGTAGGTCGGTCATGCAGAACACCGCGTCCGGAGGCTCGGGTAGCGCAAGTAGAGAGGTCATCGCGCTGGCACCATCGGCGCTGCGTCGGGCACCCGCGGCGACTGTGAGGTGGGGGTCGTACGGCAGGCCAGCGTCCTCGAGCGCCTGACGGTAGCCCTGCAACCTCAGATCCGCATGCTCCTGAGGGTCGTCGTATCCAGGTGGCAGGCCTATCGCGGCGACGCGGCGGCGGCCGAGTGCGATCAAAGCGCGCGTGGCATCCGCGCCGGCGGCCACGTTGTCGATCAACACATGGTCGACGGGCAGGCCAATAACGTGCTCACCCAACAGCACGACTGGTGTTTGCCTCGCTGTTCGTCGCAGCAGGGAGGTGAGCTGGCTACGGCTGATTTCCTGCGGACTGAAGATCACGCCGTCGGCGAGCAGCGGTGCGATTCCGGTGAGCAGATCGACCTCCCGTTCGCGGACACCGCTCGTCTCGTCGATAAGAACCGTATAACCGCGCGCGCGGGCAGCGATAACGATGCGGCTTGTCAACTCGGCGAAGAACGGCACCTCCACGTTCGGCACCGCAACAGCGAGGATGCCACTCCGTCCGCTGCGCAAGTTCCGCGCCAAAGGATCCGGGCGGTAGTCGAGTTCCTCGATCGCCCGGAGAACCCGGCTGCGTGTAGCGTCGGCGACAAAAATCTGTCCATGCAGCACATTGGACACCGTTTTGCTCGATACCTGCGCTAGCGCCGCCACGTCCTTGATACTCGGCCGACGCTTCCGCTGAACCGGCTTGCCTGCCATTCGCCCTCCGCTACCCAACGTAGACCCCGACCTTCGTTCCGGCCACTGTGATTACAGGATCGCACGAGCCGCCGCCGTGATCGGTGAATTGGAGCTATGTGCCGGTACCGGTCGCGCTTTGTCCTTCTGACGTCGTAGCATGTTCTGCCATTCGCCTTGGGCTGGCTCGCGCGGCGTCCCCGGGTCCGGCTCGACAGGGCGGACGACCCCCAGGTCGGCGTCGCCGGTGGCCGGCACGGCTGCGGCCTAAACGGTGTGACGTGACGCCGTCGTGGTGACGGGTTGCGGCCGGGGCCTCGCTCACAACCATTCGCGAGTTGCCGGGCAGGGGCAGCCTGCTCGGCCCGGCCGACATGTGTGGGTCGTCGTGCGTCGCAAGCCAGGAGTGTCCGCGCTGACGCTCGTTCCCGCGGCGGCCGTCGGCGGAGTTCTTCCGCGTGGTTGACTTCAACCAAACGCACACTGGCTGCGGTGGAGTCAAGCGTTCACCTCAGCCCGGCGCTGGCTCGGACACGGCAAGTGGCTATGGTGCGAGCTTCACCTTGGCGTCGCTGGGGCCGTCGCGGAGGGCCGTCGTGGGGGCCCCACGTGCTGGCAATCGCGGGGCGGCGTAGGTGGTGGGAGTGGCGTCCCGATCATTTCGGATGGAGGGTGAACGCGAGATGGCTGAGCGCGTCGGGGGTATAAGCGTCCCTGTCGAGGCGCTGATTTGGCTGCGGGTGGCCTACCCGGACCAGATCAGGGGCTGTCATATGGACGAGGTCTCCGAGGTGCTGGCCTAACGTCCGAGATTCAACGTGCCGCCGGAGTACGTCCAATTCCTCCACCAGTTCGGGCGGGGCGCTGGCGGCTCTACGTCGGAACAAGCCTGTATTACCCGGCTCCCGCGAAGATCAATACGTGGGTCGAGGAGCCCTCTGAACCATTGTCTGCTTCCGCGCACGTCTCGGCGGCGTCCCAGAACCCCAGTTCGACCATCTCCACGCCGCGTTCGGAGACGACCTACCGCGCGGCGGACGGATACTCGTCGGCACGACTATCGTCGCCAGCAAGTTCGCGTTCTGTTTCCGGCGATCGTCAACTGGTGCACGACTGAGGCCGACGTCGACCTGCTGATGGACCACCTCGTCGAACTGCCGGCTGGCCGGTCCTAGGCAAGCTGGACGACGACCTCACGACTGGCATCTTCGTCGACTGGCAGCTCGACCGGCACCAGGGTGCTGGGGCAGCCGAAGACATCGAGGCCGGTCACCTCCACCGACTCGCTGTCGACCTGGGCCGACGCCACGGAACCCGCCTCCACGGGCAGGGTCAACGTGAGCCCGCCCTGGGGGGAGCGGCCGGTGACCTCGCAGCTGAAGAGCGTTCCCTCCCATCGCGGGGACGAGATCCGTGCGGCGTCCCGGGCCCGGGTGAACGCGGCCCAGTCGAACGCGCTCCAGATCGGCATCCCGAGCTCGCGCGCCGCGGACCAGCAGGCGTTCATGTACGCCCTGGAGTACGTGAAGAACGACACCGGGTGGGAGAGCATCGACATCGGTCCGAAGTACCGCTCGACCTTCTCCTCCATCAGCCGAACGGTGAGCGCCGCCTGGCCGGCGGGATCGGCTGTCAACAGTGCCTGGACGGCGAGGTCGTCGTACCCCTGCGTCGATTGCTGGAAGCAGTCGACCAGCGTCCCGTCGCTGTCCACGAAGCGCATCGGCCGCGCCGACCCGGTGAGGTACCGCAGCCACGACGGACCGGCGTTCGTGGCGTTCAGGTCCATGTCGGTGCCGAGCTCCGCGTACAGCCGCGGCACGTCCACGTACCCCTTCCACCCGAGGCAGTGGTTGCGGTTCGCCGTCGGAACGAACCCGTACAGCTGCTGGAACTCCGCGATGTCCTTGCGGATCACGTCCTCGATGAGCTCCTCGGGGTCCTCGCCCTCGAACGCCGGGTCGTACGCGTTGTGGTGGATGCCGAACGAGTGCCCGCGCTCGCGCCACGCCGCGACCTTCTCGGGCGTGGCGATCGTCCGTCGGGTCGGCCCCATCATCAGGTAGATCGTGATCCGCCCACCGTGCTGCTCTACCGCCGAGATCAGCGCGTCGAAGTGCTCGGGCGCCGACCAGTCGTCGTCGGAGTCGAGGACGAGCACGCTGCGCGTCGACGGCGAGGGGTAGTACCACCACCGGGGCTGCGGCGTCCGCGCGAGCAGGTTCACGGCGTTCACCAGCAGCATCGCGTGGATGTCGGCCTGCGGCAGGTGCCAGCACGTCGGGTCGGCGTATCCGGTGAGGAGGTCCTGCAATCGGTAGGGCTCACCGGCACCGAGCCCGCGGCCGCCGACGCGTCCGGGATCGCCTTGCCGGATGAGGGAAACGGCCTTCGCCAGGTCGTAGGCGAAGACCACGACCTGACCGGATCCGTACGGCAGGTGGAAGATCCCCGGGAACGAGCTGGGCGTCAGCGAGTCGAGCTGAAGGTTGGCGACGACCTTCGCCTCGGTCGGCAGGGCGTAGCAGTCCGCGGGAACGTGCGTCTCGATCGGCTCGTGCGGCACGCCGGTGCCGATCGGATTCCCGTCGAGCGGTCGTACGTACGCGGGCGAGACCATCGAGCTCGCCGGCCGCAGGCCCAGCTTGACAGCGAACAGGTACGTCGGACGAACCAACAGCAGCCGGCCGCCGCCCGCGGCGTACTCGACCAGCGTCTCGATCTGTGTCTTCGCCAGGCGCATCCGCGTGACGACCACCGCGTCGTATGCCGCGAAGTCTTCCGGGAGTCCGGCGCCTACGTCGATGAGCGTGTGATTGACCAGTCCCTCGGCCCGCAGGATCTCGCCGAGATAGCGGCCGAATGCCGCGACCTCCTGGCCGGGACGGACGAGCACGGCCACAGTCATCGATTCTCCTTGTGACATCGGAAGTCCGGTACGCTCAGCGGCACGCTGCCGTTGGCGATCGACTCTGCGGCGAGGATCGCGGGCGCCGCGGTGTCCATCGCCTGGTACACGTCGAAAGTCGGTTGCCGTCCCTCGAAGACGGCGTCGCGGAACGCCACGTGCGTGTAGTAGTCGGCGTCGCCGTGTCCACTCTCGCGCGCCTCGCGCGGCGCGTCGGTGCGTTGGAGCCGCCAGTCGACGTCGGCGAGGTCGTGCATCTGCGCGTCGGCGAGCCAGAGCCTCGGCCTGTCCCGCAGTCCGCGGCCCCACTCGACCCGGCCGTTCGTCCCGATCACCTGGTACCAGTGCCAGTTGCCGTCCGGATGCGGGTTGGCGAAGCTCGCCGCGAGCCGCATGACGGTGCCCTTTGCGGTCTTCATCAGAGCGACCTGCAGGTCGCTCTGATCGATCCGCGGATGTGCTTTGCTGGGCTGGTCGGTGCCCATTCCGACGACCTCCACAACCCGGTCGCCGAGCACCTTGAGCAGCGGGCTGAGCTCGTGCGGCAGGTAGTGGATCGGCGGCATCCGCTGGGTCCAGGTCGGCCGCCCATCCGGGTGCCCGTCGAGGGCGTCCGGCCCGAACTGCTCACCGGTGTGCGGGTCTGCGAACATGCCGCCCAGGTGATAGTGGAAGTACTGTCCTTCGGCGTAGGTGATGGACCCGAGGCGGCCCCGCGCGACAAGATCGGTCCACGCGTCGACAAACCCCCAGTACCTCGTCTGCTCGGCGAGCTGGTACGTCATCCCGCTCCGCTCGACCGCGTCGACGATCCGCCAGCAGTCCTCGATCGTGTGCGCCGCCGGCACCTCCGCGTGCACGTGCTTCCCCGCCTCGAGCGCGTCCGCGGCCATCCCGCCCTGCTCCTTACACCGCACGGTGAGCGCGACCGCGTCAATCTCGGAAGCAGCGAGCACATCCTCGTAACGTGCGTACGTCACAACACGTTCGTCCAGCCCGGCGAGCGCCGGCTCGTGCAATGCGGTGAGGGGATCACAGACAGCCGTGATGCGAAAGCCGGGAATCCTTCGTAGCAAGGGGATCCAGGAGCCGACTGCCCGGGGCCCAAGCCCTACGACCGCCACGCGAATCTCATTCATAGCATCCGCCATTGCGGTACTCCTGGGGGTGGTGGGAAGCGCTCGTAGCGCGTTTCAACGTCGGAATGACGGCAGGCTAGTTGACACACGCCGGGTCGTACAAGCCATTGACGGTAGAAGGCTATACGAGGATACTCTGAAACTCTAGGTCTATATACGGGATATCGAAAGATCCCATGTCCTGTCTTCATGCCAGCATTGCGCGGGCCCTGTAAGGCTCGCCGACATACCGGAAAGGCGCCTGCTCATGGTGTCGTACTACACGCGGAGGGCTCTGATCAAGGCGAGCGGGGGCGCACTGGTGGGAGGAGCGGTCCTGAGCGCCTGCTCGTTCCTGGAGACCGATCCCGCGAAGAAGGGTCGCGGCACGCCGCCGGCCGGCGCCAACCTGAAGGGCGCAAAGGAGTCGCCGATGCTGGCCGAGCGGGTCAAGGCAGGCAAGCTGCCGCCGCTGGAGCAGCGCATCCCGAAGAACCCGATGGTCGTCAAGCCGCTGACCGAGCCTGGCGTGTACGGCGGAACGCTGCAGCGGGCGCAGGTCGACCGCAACTTCTCCAGCAACCAGTACATGACCTGGGCCGGGTTGGTCGAGTGGACTGCCACCGTTCCCGCCGAGGTCGGGCCGGGCCTCGCGCACAAGTGGGAGGTTCTCGACGACGGGCGGACGTACGTCTTCCACCTGCGCGAGGGCCTGAAGTGGTCGGACGGGCACCCGTTCACCACCGACGACCTGATGTACACCTACAACGACATCTACCTGAACAAGGAGATCAACCCGGTCTTTCCTACCTGGCTGACCTCGGGTGGCAAGCCGGTGAAGTTCGTCCAGGTCGACGAGCTCACCATTCGGTTCGAGTTCGAGACGCCGCACAGCCTGCTGCTCAAGTTCCTCTGCTTCATGGGAACGGCCAATAGCCTCCTGCATCCATCTCACTACATGCGGAAGGTGCACCCGAACCATGCTGAGAAGGCCGCGTTGCAGGCGGAGATGAAGAAGGCGAAGGTCACCACTTGGCAAGATCTCTATGATCAAAGGAGGAACATCTGGACTAATGCGGACTATCCGGTGCTCGGCCCTTGGATGATGGAGAGGCCGGTCGCCGGGGGAACCGCCGCCACGATCGTCCGCAATCCGTACTACTGGAAGGTCGACGAGCAGGGCCGCCAGCTGCCGTACATCGACCGGGCGGTGTTCACCATCCTGCCCGCTGAGCCGCTCGGCCTGCGTGCGGCGAACGGCCAGATCGACCTCGCTACGTGGGACATCCCGTCCGCGGTGATCCCGCAGCTGATGCAGAACGAGGAGTCCAAGCCGTACAAGGTGCTGCGCTGGACACCGGACGGCCTGTTCTCCTCGGTTAACCTGAACCAGAGCCACCCCGACCCGGTGCTGCGCGCCCTGTTCGGCAAGATCGACTTCCGTGCCGGGCTGTCGCACGCGATCAACCGGGACGAGATCAACCAGGCGCTGCTCGCCGGCCAGGGCCGCATCCAGCATCCGTGCGCCCAGCCCGAGGACCCGTATTTCGAGGAGGGCATGGGTCAGCGCTTCATCGAGTTCGACGTCGCGAAGGCCAACGAGTACCTCGACAAGGCGGGCTTGACAGCACGCGACGGCAAGGGCATGCGGCTGCGCCCGGACGGCAAGCCGATGAAGCTCATCGCGACGACGTTCCAGATCGGCGTCGGCGTGGAGAACGTCGACATGCTCGAGTACGTCAAGCGCCACTGGGCCGAGGTCGGTATCGACATGGCGATCAAGAACATCTCGCCGACGTTGTGGTACAGCTCGGTTCCCCAAGGGAAGAACGACATCCTCGCCTACCCGCCAGCCGGCTACCTCTGGGACATCGACTCGCTGTGGTACGTCCCGACGAACGGCCTGACCTACTGGGCGCCGCGGTACGGCAACTGGTACGGCGATCCGAACGGCCAGTTCTCCGCCAAGCCCGAGGGCGACATCCGCCAGCTGCAGGTGCTCTACGACCAGCTCTTGCAGGCGCCGAACGAGGAGAAGCGGCTGGAGCTCGGCCGCCAGATCCTACGCCTCCACGACAAGAACGTCTGGATCATCGGGACCGTTCAGCCGCCGTTCTGGCCGGTCGTGGTGAGCGAGGACCTGGCCAACGTGCCGGAAAGGGGACTGGCCAGCTTCCGCACGCACTACGAGGCCTCAATGAACCTGTCCCAGATTTTCTTCAGGCACCCGGACCAGCACGCGTGAGATCGTCGTGCTGTGGGGGCTATCCACCGAGTCACAGATATCGCAAGCCCTAGGGGTCTTCATTTTGGTACGAATATCGTCCGGACAGCCGAAGGTTACGGGTGTCACATGACACCCGTCGGCTCATTGCGCTGTCGATGTCATCTTTTATCGCTTGCACGGGGCTGAATGAGCGGAGCTGTCTATGGGTGCGTATCTCGTGCGCCGGCTGATCGCGATGATCCCGACGATCTTCCTGATCTCGTTGGTGTCGTTCCTCATCATCCAGCTGCCGCCGGGGGACTTCCTCGACACGGTGATCGCGAACATGCAGACGGCCGGCCAGACCGTGCAGCCGGCGGAGGTCGCGGCACTGCGGGAACGGTACGCGCTGGACCAGCCGCTGTTGGGTCAGTACATCCACTGGATCACGCGCATCGTCACACGTGGCGACTTCGGTTCCTCGATGCTGTACGGGCGGCCGGTGTGGGACCTGATCGCGGAGCGGATGCCGCTGACGCTGCTGCTTGGCATCTCCACAGTGCTGTTCGGCTGGATCGTGTCGCTGCCGGCGGGCATCTACTCGGCGGTGAGGCGGTACACCGTTCCCGACTACGTGATGACCGCGCTGGCATTCCTCGGCATCGCGATCCCGGGCTTCCTGCTGGCGTTGACAGTTGCCTTCCTGCAGTTCAAGTACGGCGGCAAGGCCGTCGGCGGAATGTTCTCCCCGGAGTACGCCGAGGCGGACTGGAACCTCGGCAAGCTGCTCGACTTCCTCGACCACCTGTGGTTACCCGTGCTGGTGCTGTCCATCGGCGGCATCGGCGGAACGATCCGAATCCTGCGCGCGAACCTGCTGGACGAACTGCGCAAGCCGTATGTGGTCACCGCGCGATCGCGCGGGCTGTCGGAGCGCCGGCTGATCGCCAACTATCCGGTCCGGGTCGCGCTCAACCCGTTCGTCGCGACCATCGGCTGGCTCATCCCCGCGCTCTTCGACGGCGAGGTGCTGGTCGCCACCGTGCTCGGGCTGGAGACGACCGGTCCGTTGCTGCTGCGATCGTTGGAGAGCCAGGACATGTATCTCGCCGGCAGCATCATCTTCATCGCCTGCGTGCTGACCGTCATCGGCACGTTGATCTCCGACATCCTGCTGGCCTTGATCGATCCCCGAGTACGAGCAGGTGTGGTGTGAGCGATCCGAACATTGCGCTGCGCCGTTCGGCCGAGGAGGAGCCACCGCTCACGGTCGAGGAGCCGGCGCCGACCATCGAGGGCGCCGCCGGCAAGGGCGACGAGGTCAACTTCGCGCCCCAGCGCAAGCTGATCTGGTGGCGCTTCCGCAGGAACAAGCTCGCGGTCGTCGGCCTGGTGATCATGGCCGCGATCTACTTGTTGGCGATCTTCTGCGAGTTCCTCGCGCCGAAGACCCAGGACTTCAACCAGGCCACGTACTCCTACGCGCCGCCGCAGGTCATCCACGTCACGTGGGACGGTGCAGGTGGGTGGGGTCCGCGCTTGTACGTCAACGACTACATCGGCACCCCGAACGCGGAGCTGCTCACCCGCGACTACGCCGTGAACGAGGACAAGCGGATCTACCTGCGCTTCTTCGCCAAGGGCGAGCCGTACGATCTGTGGGGGCTATTCCGATCCGACCTGCACTTCTTCGGGCCGGTGCACGCCAGCGACCCGCTGTACCTGTTCGGCGCCGACGAGCAGGGCCGCGACCTGTTCAGCCGGATCATCTACGGCACGAGGATCTCGATGTCGGTCGGCCTGATCGGCGTCGCGGTCGGCCTCATTCTCGGCCTCATGCTCGGCGGCATCTCCGGCTACTTCGGCGGGGCGACCGACTCGCTGATCCAGCGTGGCATCGAGTTCTTCATGTCGATCCCGACGCTGCCGCTGTGGCTCGGCCTCGCGGCGGCTATCCCGCCAGGGCTGGATCCAGTGCTTGGGTACTTCCTGATCACGTTGATTCTGTCGCTGATCAGCTGGACCGGACTGGCGCGGGTAATCCGCAGCCGGTTCCTGCAAATGCGCGCGGAGGACTACGTGCTCGCCGCGGAGCTGGACGCCGTACCGCGGCTGCGCATCATCAGGCGGCACATGCTGCCGGCGTTCACCAGCCACATCATCGCGTCGCTGACGTTGTCCATCCCGGGCATGATCCTCGGCGAGACCGCGCTGTCGTTCCTCGGCTTCGGGCTGCAGCCCCCAGTCGTCTCGTGGGGCGTCCTGCTCAACGACGCGCAGAACATCCGGGTGCTGTCGTTCGCGCCGTGGCTGCTGCTGCCCGGGCTGGTGGTCGTGATCACGGTGATGGCGTTGAACTTCGTCGGTGACGGCATGCGGGACGCCGCCGACCCGTACGAGAGCTGAGGTGTCTGATGACTGAGCAACCGCTTCTCGACGTGCGTGGTCTGAGGACGCATTTCCACCTCGATGAAGGTCTCGTCCGCGCCGTCGACGGCGTCGACCTGACCGTTCGGCCGGGCGAGACGCTCTGCGTGGTAGGGGAGTCCGGGTGCGGCAAGAGCATCACCGCCCGGTCCATCCTGCAGCTCGTGGAGGAACCCGGCCGGATCGTCGACGGCGAGATCCTGCTGCGCGTCGGCGACGACCACCCGATCCTGCGCGAGCAGCGCAGATCGCGGCGGGACCGGAACGCGATCGCGGCCTACCACGCTGCCGGCACCGGCCAGCTCGACCTGGCCAAGCTGGATCCGAAGGGGTCGGCGATCCGGCAGATCCGCGGCAAGGACGTCGCGATGATCTTCCAGGAGCCGATGGTCTCGCTGTCGCCGGTGCACACGATCGGCTACCAGATCGTGGAGAACATCCGCACCCACGAGCAGGTCGACAAGAAGGAGGCGCGCGACCGCGCGATCGAGGAACTCCGGCTCGTCGGCATCCCGCGGCCGGAGCAGCGGGTGGATGCGTACACGTTCGAGCTGTCCGGCGGCATGCGGCAGCGCGCGATGATCGCGATGGCGTTGGCATGCCGGCCCAGGCTGTTGATCGCCGACGAGCCGACCACCGCGTTGGACGTGACCACGCAGGCGCAGGTCCTCGAACTGCTGCAGGGCTTGCAGGAGCAGCTCGGCATGGCGGTCATGTTCATCACCCACGACCTCGGTGTGGTGGCCGAGATCGCGGACCGGGTCACGGTCATGTACCTGGGCATCGTGGCTGAGGAGTGCTCGGTCGACGACCTGTTCCATGCCCCGCGGCACCCGTACACGAAGGCGTTGCTGCACTCTGTGCCGACGGTCGGGCCACGCGCGCACCGGCGGCTTGCGACGATCCGCGGCATCGTGCCGCACCCGTACAACCGGCCGGCGGGCTGCCCGTTCCACGCGCGCTGCGACGCGGCGATGCCCGGCCGGTGCGATGTGGAGGTGCCGCCGGTGGTCGCGAACGACGAACGCGCGGTCCGCTGCCTGCTGTACAACGAGCCCGAGGACCTGCGACCGATGCCGACGGGCAGGAGCGCGTGATGACCGAGACCCAGCGCGAGACGCTGCTGTCGATCAGGAATCTTTCGATGCGGTTCACCGCGAGTCGCGGACTGTTCAGCCGACACAAGCTCACCGTGAACGCGGTGCAGGACGTCGACCTCACCGTCGAGCGCGGCGAGACGCTCGGCCTGGTAGGGGAGTCCGGCTGCGGTAAGACCACGCTCGGCCGGTGCATCCTCCGTGCGTACAAGCCGACCTCGGGGCAGATCGAGTACACCCGGTCCGACGGCTCGGTCGTCGACCTCGCCAAGCTGAGCCGCGGCGAGCTTCGCCCGTACCGGCGGGAGATCCGCACGGTGTTCCAGGACCCGAACTCCTCGCTCAACCCGCGCATGACCGTGTTGCAGATCGTCGGCGAGCCGCTGCGCGTCAACGACCTCGCCCGCGGCAACGAGCTGCGCGACCGGGTCGCCGAGACGCTCCGGCTGGTCGGCCTACGACCGGAGTACATGCGGCGCTACCCGCACGCGTTCTCCGGCGGCGAACGCCAGCGCATCGGCATCGCGCGCGCCCTCGTCACCCGGCCGCGGCTGGTCGTCGCGGACGAGGCGGTCTCGGCGTTGGACGTGTCGATCCGCTCGCAGATCCTCAACCTGCTCGAGGACCTGCAGGAGCAGCTGGACCTCACGTACGTGTTCGTCTCCCACGACCTGTCGGTGATCCAGCACCTGTGCGACCGGGTCGCGGTGATGTACGTCGGCCGGTTGGTCGAGGAGGCGACGACGTCGGACCTGTACGACTGCCCGAGGCACCCGTACACCGAGACGCTGCTGCGGGCATTGCCGCGCCCCGACCCGCGGCTGCGCGGGCAGCGGGCCCGGGTGGCGTTGCGGGGCGAGGTGCCGGACCCGTCGAACCCGCCGCGCGGTTGCACGTTCCACCCTCGCTGCCCGTACGCGCAGGACCGCTGCTCCACCGAGGAGCCGGGATTGCACCTGCTTGGCGCGAACGGCCGGGCCCGGGCCTCGCGGTGCCACTACGCGGAAGAACTGGACCTCGCCGGCATATCGGAACTCGAAGGCCATGAATGTCGAAGCCAATGAACCGCCCCCGTATCGTGGACAGAGCGACGCAGGAACCACGCTCCGCGCCAACCTACCGGGCTCTGACGGTGCTGGAGACGTTGATCGGCTCGGAGACTCCGCTCACCCTCACGCTGCTCGCCCAGACGGCGGGTGTCCCCGTCGCGACGTGTGCGTCGATCGTGCAGACCTTCGAGCAGCGCGGCTACGCCGAACGTCAGGTGGTCGGCCGGTCGCACTTCTGGCAACCGACGCTGCGGCTGTACGCGCTCGCGTCCGGCCTCATCCGCAAGCTCGACCTGGCCTCGGTCGCGCAGCCGCAGCTCCGCGCGTTGTCGGACAAGGTCGAGATGCCGGCGCACCTCGGAGCGCTGAACGCGAACTCGGTCGTGTACGTGGCGAAGGCGGCGACTCCCGGATTCGTCCAGTTCGACACGTTCATCGGCAAGGTCGCGCCGTACAACCTCACCGCGCTGGGCAAGGCGATCGCGGCGTACCTGCCCGAGGACGAGCTGAAGCCGCTGCTGGTTCGGCTGGCCCGCGGGGTCGGGCCGAACGCGAAGAAGCCGGACGTGGAGACGTTCCTGGCCGACCTGGAGGAGACCCGCTCGCGCGGCTACGCGGTCGAGGACGAGGAGGAGCAGGCCGAGATCAGCTGCGTCGCGGCGCCGGTGTTCGACGCCTCGGAACGGGTGCGATACGCGGTCGGCGTGACCGGCTTCTCCCAGAAGGTGATGGGCGACAACCTGCCCGGCGTCATCTCCGCCGTGCGCTCCGCGGCCAACATCATCTCGGCGGGCCTCGGATCAACCGAGCGCGCGGCAAACCCAAGGCCAACTACTGATCCGACCTGAGTTCAGGCGACCCGAAGTGACGACAGGCGGGCAGTGGGGAGCCGCTTCGACATGACTCATCGAATGACCAGATGCAGGTCGCGCCGCCAGGTTTGGCCGCCCGTTTGGTGTTGCTAGACCCACGCATTGCATCGACTGGTCACAGGAGCGCTTCCCTGCCAAGGCGGTGATCAGCGGTAGACGATACTCGCACTTTCGTACGTACAGCCGAAACACTTCTCGGCCTCCTTCACAAGACCGAGCACCTGGCGGCGTGGATCCGCCGACTGGCCACGAGCTCCTCAAAGCGCGATCTCCGCTGCATGCTCCGTGTCGTGCAGGTCACCGGGCAGAGCATGGTCTGTACAGTCGCGCCTGTCCGTCGCGACACTCAGTGGCTCGTTCCAACTCTCCAGGCGTCTCACTGCTTGCCGACGGCTTGGAATCCTTTGCGCAACCGGTTGCTCATGTGCCATTCTGAACTAGCGATGAAGGCTTCGTCTTAGCCAGCAGAGGAGTGATCGGTGCTATCCGGGATTCGCGTGGTAAGTTTTTCTCACTTCCTGCAGGGCCCATCGGCATGTCAGATGCTCGGCGACTTGGGTGCGGACATCGTCAAGATCGAGCCGTTGCGGGGTGCGTTCGAGCGTCACTGGTCGGCTGCCGACGCTTTCCTTGGTGAATGGAGCCTGTTCTTCCTACTAGGGAACCGGAACGTGCGGAGCGTGAGCGCCGATCTCAAAGCATCCTCTTCGAGATCGGTCATGCTTGACCTTGTCAAGACGGCCGATGTCGTCGTCGAAAGCTACCGACCCGGCGTGATGGAACGGCTCGGTCTTGGATACGGCGACGTGCGAGACCTAAACCCGCAGGTCATCTACTGCTCCTTGTCGGGTTACGGCTCCGACGGGCCGTACCGTGACCGTCCGGGTCAGGATGTGCTTTTGCAGACACTGAGCGGACTGGCTGCCGCGACGGGCGACGCCGGATCTTCTCCGATTCCTGCAGGTGCTTCCATTGTTGACCAGCATGGCGCGGCGCTGGCAGCCATGGGCATCCTGGCCGCTTTGCTGGCAAGGGAACGGACGGGCCAAGGCAGGCGCGTGGAGAGCAACTTGCTCGGTGCGGCCCTGGATCTTCAGCTGGAGCCGCTGACTTACGCCGCGAATGGGTTCGCGTCAACACGAAGCGCTACGGGTATCTCGTCGATGTACTACAAGCCGCCCTACGGCGTCTTTGCGACTGCTGATGGACACGTTTGTCTATCGCTCACCGCACTGAGCAAGCTCGCAGCACTGCTCGGAGACCCTTGGCTCGACGAGATACCTGAAGGCGAGGTCTTTGCGCGGCGGGACGAGATCAATGCGCGCATCGCGGTTAATCTGTCACGCCGAACGACCGCCGAGTGGGTGGACGACTTCGACAGCGCAGGTCTCTGGCATGCACCGGTAAACAGTTACGCTGACGTGCTATCTGACCCGCAGGTTATCCACAACGAGACGTTCAATGATGTGGTACTTGCCGACGGCACGGCCGTTCGGTTGCCAACACACCCTTTGCGGTACAACCGAGACAAGCCGCCCATCGCGAGGGTGCCTCCAAGGCTCGGTCAGCACACCCGCGAGGTGCTCGAGCAGCTGGGCTTGTCGACTGAAGAGATCGCTAAACTCATTTCGAACGGCGCCTTCTATGCCGCAGACTGACACCGCCCATGTGATTGTCGAGGACATCGAGGCCACGACATGGATTACGCTCCATCGGCCTCAGAAGAGGAACGCCCTGACACTGCCGATGATACAGGCTGTCACCCGCGCGGTCTCCGAGCTAGCGGCGAGCTGCAGCGCAGTGGTGCTCAACGGCGTGGGACCGTCGTTCTGCTCCGGCGGCGACCTGGTGACGTATGCCAAGTCCGACTTGGGAACGTTCCTTAGTTACACTCACCAGGCTAACGCTATGTGTCGCGCTATCGCTGAAGCGCCAGTTCCGATTATCGCGGCTGTCCACGGACCAGTGCTTGGTGGCGGCTTCGAGCTGGCACTCGCATGCGATCTTGTCGTAGCGACGCAAGGAGCGACATTCGGACTCCCGGAGATCGAGCTCGGCCTGCTTCCGGGGTGGGGAGGTACGCAACGGCTCACAAGGCTCATCGGAAGAAACCTGACATCGTCGGTTATCCTCGCCGGCCGTCGGATCGATGCTCGCGAAGCGGAGGCACTAGGCATCGTGCATCGAGTATGCAATGACGCCGAGCTTCGAAACGAGGCTGCGACGATCGCTGGATTGTTTCGTGATGGACCGGCAACAGCTGTCGCCGCTGCCAAGCGCGCGATCCGCGCGGCCGACGCTCTCGAGTTGGGGTTTGCCTTGGAGCAGGCAGAGTTGGGCAAGTTGTTCGCCACGACAGACGCCCACGAAGAGATCGCAGCGTTCGTAGCGAAACGCCCCAGGCGATTTCGTAAGCTCGCTCCTTGAGGAGCACTGCTATTCAGCCATTATGATTACCCTTCTTTTACATCGGCCTTCGCCAGGCTGCCAATGACCTTGGCTATGGCGGTGACGGTCGCGGAGTCGAGCAACGCGCCGGTGTGAGCTCGTGCAAGCGGACGAGGCCGCGGAGAGCGGGTCGGGCGTCCGGAGCTTCGCGCTGACCTTGACCGTGTATGCCGGGATGCCGTCGACGAGTCCGGGGATGAGCGCCGTCGCCATCCCCGGGTCGGGCACGTCGTGCGCGCCCGCCGCGGCGCAGCCGTCGCCGTTGGCACCGAAGCCGGCCCGGATCGCCTCCAGGCCGGCGTCGACCGACAGCACCGCGAGCAGTAGGGCGGAGCGGTTCAGCAGAGCGTCCGACCCTGTCTACCAGGCGATCCTGATGACCCGCTCCATCCCGGGCAGCTTCGTAATCTCACCGTCCTCGTAGTAGCAGACACCCTCGCGGCCGTTGTTGATGTAGACGCGGTGTCCGGTCATCAGCAGATGCGTTCGCGAGGCGTCGTACGCGATGTCGCCGATGCACTTCTCCTTCAGCTTTCCGTAGATCACGCTAATCCCGCGCTTCGCAGGCCGAGCCGGAGAAGGGCCCGAGCCTCTCCCCGGGCCAGGCCCCACGCGGATCGCGAGCACCGAGCCTTGGTCACCCGCCGGGTGCAGGTCAGGTGGTTCGGGACTAGTTGTGGTCTCTCTGGCAGGCTACGATGCAAGTGAACAACCGGTTGCGCAGATACCGAGCCACATCGTCGCCAGGAAGGGATCGGCATGGAAACCGCCACAGCGTTACGACGACCACTGAGGGCGTTGGGGTCGAGTGAACTCCAGTCGACAAGCACGTCATGGCCAGTCTCTTGGTTAGATGGTGCAACTCTCGGCTCGACCGCCTTATCGAACCTCAAGACCCGGTGGCTTCAAGATCATTGTCGGCCCTTCGGCGCTCAGGTCGGCAGGGCCGGTGGCCCGGCGATCGAGGGATTGCCCCTCGACTTTCCCTCGGACATCATCGGTGCGCACTACTATGCCGAGGACATCCGCGCCGAGCCGCTGCCCAGCGACGGCCGGCGGGTGGAGCTGCCCGACGGGCCGGGGCTGGGCGTACGGCTTCGCGACGACCTGCTGGGGAGCTTCCGTTGATCATCGACGTTCACAACCACACCCCGACGCACCAGGACGCGGTACCCGACGACGAGCGTCTGGTCTTCGAGGGTTGGCGTTCGGACCGTCCGGTGGTGACGACGAACTCCTGGGCGGACTACGACGAGCAGCAGGCGGTCGCGGACGTCACGATCGTGTTCAACATCGCCGTCGACGACCCGCTTGCCGCGACCGGGCTGCCGTACCCGCCGGAGCGTACGAACGACGCCACGGCGGAGTTCGTCAAGGACGCACCGCACAAGCGGATCGGCTTCATGTCCGTCAACCCGCTCTGGCCGCACGTCTTTGACGAGACCGAACGATGCCGCGAGCTCGGCCTCGTCGGCGTGAAGCTCGGCCCGAACTACCAGGACTTCGACCCGCTCTCCGACGAGGCGTGCGCGTTCTACGCCTACTGCGAACGCGAGGGCCTGCCGATCCTCTTCCACCAGGGCACCTCGCCGATCCGTTCGGCACCGCTGCGCTACACGCATCCCTTGGTGATGGACGACATCGCGCTCCGCTTCCACGAGCTGCGGATCGTGATGGCGCACCTGGGGCACCCGTTCGTCCGGGAGACGGTGTCGGTGATCCGCAAGCACCCGCACGTGTATGCGGACGTCTCGTCGATCTACCTGCGGCCGTGGCTGTCGTGGGAGGCGCTGACGTTCGCGTCCGAGTGGGGCGTCCCGCACAAGTTGCTGTTCGGCTCGGACTACCCGATCGCGACCTCGGCTGAGGCGATGGCCGGGCTGCGTCGCGTCAACGACATCGTCGAGGGAACGAAGCTGCCGCGCGTCCCGGACGAGCACATCGAGCAGATCATCGTCGCCGACGCCCTCGCCGCGCTCGGTCTGGAAGGAGTGCTGAAGGCGTGATCATCGACGCGCACGTACGACTGGGACACCGGCTGCGAGGCCGACCTCTCGGACGAGGCTCTGCTTGCCAGCACGGACGAGCTCGGCATCGATGCCGCACTCTTCGCGCCGGGGGAGCGGGAGATCGCGTACGACAACTGGGCCGGCGACGACAGGTTGACAGCGCTCGCTGCGATGTCCGACGACCGGCTGCGGGCGTACGCCGTCGCCAACCCCAGCCGGCATGATGCCGTCGCAACCGGCTGCTGGATCGATACCGGGCCGGTGTTGTGGCACGCGCAGAACCATCACGCTCCCGGCAAAATCGTAAGCTTGTGTTAATCAGATCATGAGCGATGGGCCGCTTCGACATCTGCCCGGTCGTCTGTGGGTCTCCTCATTCAATCCGCGGCTAGGCGGCGGCGATTTACCTGGTAACCGACCGGTTAAGGGCACCATTGATCGGGGATAGTCGTGGATCAAGTGAACAAGACTTGGATTGAGGCGCACCGTCGGATGCTCACCCGAGTCAGAGAGTCAGCGGCTCAGCCAATTGATTTGGGTTTTCCGCATATCGGGGACGTAGATGGCACCTGGATCCGGTCGCCCGACGGCGACTGGACCGGCGGCTTCTGGGTAGGCGAACTGTGGCTCGCGAATGACGTCGCCACAGCACTGGAGTGGTGTCGTCGGCTTGCTGTTCGCACCCGCTCGGACACAATATTCCGGAGCTTCCTCTTCTACTATGGGGCTGTATTGGGAGCTCGGCTGCATCGCTCGGAGATAGCCGCAGAGATCGCCCTAACAGCGGCTGTGAAACTGGCAGAAGCGGCCCACCGACCGAGTCGGCTGCTTGGACTCGGCGAGCAAGCCGAGGAAGCGTCTGATGTCGGTGCAACCGAGACGAGTATCGACGCGGTCGGAGCCGTCGCTGGCTTGCTCTCATGGGGGGCGAACCGTACGGGCGATACCTATCTACTGGCCGTCGCGACAGCGCACACGAAATGGTGCCTGGACAACCTTGTCCGTTCCGATGGTTCCGTTGTGCAGTCGGCGACATTCGAGCCATTGAGCGGAACGGTGCTGCGCACATACACGCACAAGGGTGCCAGTCCGGATTCGACGTGGGCGCGCGCGCAGGCGTGGGGGCTACTGGGAGCGACCCAGGGCGCGTTATGGCTGCATGGGCAGCGGGATGAGTTGCTCGCCCGGGCACGGCAGATTGGCGATTGGTGGATTGCGCATGTACCTACCGGTGGCGTTCCGTACTGGGACTTCGATGTGCCCGCCGATGGCAACCAAGAACAGGACACGTCCGCAGCCGCGATCGCGGCGGCTGCCTTCCTCAAGCTCTCAGCACTGGAGAGCGACGCGGTACGATCTGCCAAATATAGGCGAACCGCGCTTGCTACAATAAGAACACTTGTCAATCGACATTTGACCCCGCTGACGCCGGGTGATTTGCGTCCAGCCGGCATGCTTGTCGACTCCTGCTATAACAAACGTATCGGCCTTGCAACACGAAACGAGTTGATATGGGGCGACTACTTTCTGCTCGAGGCCCTGAGCGTGCTAACTGGGCAGCTTCACCCTTTGGAGGTGTGACGACCTATTGTAATAGGGCGGAGCTCGAACCGGATTTCATGTCGGCGTGCCCTGGCAGATCTCGGTCGCGCTACGCCGATTCTTCGGCCGGCGAGGCTAACCCAACCCGCGGGCTGTGACATATCTGAGCACACCCAAGAGCACGTCGCGAAGGTTCTCGACTAAGCGAAGGCACCCGCAAATCGGATCCCAACTGACTGAACGTTGACCAGGTCTTCTGGCAGATGGACACCGAGCCCGACGACCAGGTCCACGCCTACGGATAGACGCTCAGCCAAACCGCCACGCTGGCACGAGCCGACCACTTGTGATCCCGGCCTGTAGTCACGGCGCATGGAGCAGCTGCAGGAGGAAACTGGTCGCGGCGGCAACCAGCCAGCTTGAGGACGCCGCCCCGGCCGAGTACTCGGCAGCTCTACCGGGTCGCCTTCGCCTCGCCGCGACGACGTCGACCATTCGCTTGCGGCGGCTCGCCGAGGAGCCGTGGGGGAACAAGTTGTCAGCACCGATACAGGTGAACGGTCCGACCGTGAGGCTTCTGGCATCACGCGCTCGTGGACACGTTCGCCGCAGTTCAGCTCGAGGGCTGGACCGGTCGCGGCGTGGAACCAGCCGCCGAACTGAGCGCGACGCGGCGTGGGCGGCTGCTGTTCGCCGAGTTGGAAGCCACTCCGCACGTGCACCGGCGGATGCCCCGACAGATCCGGGAGGCAGATGCCATGTTCTTCCAGGCGGTCATCCTCACCATGGGGGCTGCCTCGCTGGACCAAGACGGACGGATCGCACAGCTCAGCCCCGGCGACCTGGCGGCCCCGCCTGTCGCTACTCCTGCTCGCCTGCGCCGCTCGAGCGCCGCGGATGACGGACGCGACCGCTTTATCGGGAAGGTACCCGCCTGCAATCTGCCGCCCGTCACATCACCTCTTCGACTGGGAAGGGACGCGATTGGCGGCCGAGCGGACGGGGCGAACGGCTGACGAGTTCTGCGGCTGGCCGCTGGGCTACCCCTGAGACGCCCGGCAGCCTGCGCTGGGTACGGACCGCAGGGATGACTGGCCGAGAAGCCGCAAGGCGGCTTGACACCCCGATCGGGGCGCGGCCGGACCGGCGCCAGGCCCAGTGAAGTGTCGCGACCACGCCGTGGACATAGCGGGGGCACCCGGCCGGATCCACGACTCAGCCTTCAGTCTCGGCCGCGATCAGTTCTTCTTACGGGATGTCCTCGTACCCGGTGATGAGAGCAGCGGCAATCTCGCCCCGACGCCCCACGCCCCGACGCCCCGTCGGCTCGTCGGGCTGTCGGCCCGCGCCGACCAGCAGGTCAGCCAAAGGCAGCTCGTCAGCACGCCGGACAAGTATCCGTCGAGGTTGCGCTGCGGCGAGTGCGTCAGTCCGCCGCACATTGGGGATTTCCAGGCCCGAGGACAGTTCGGGACACTGGTACGCATGGCGTCGACCCGCCGCGAGCGCACGACGATCACGGCCAGCCGGCCGCGGTGATGATCAATGCCCGGGAGCTGGAAGACCTTGAAGACCAGCTCGCGCTCGCCCGGTACCGCGCCGAGAAGGCCACCGGGCAGCTCCGGACCGTTCCCCACAGCGCGGTTAGGCGCCGTCTCGGCATGAGTCAGGCGTAACCTAGTAGGTCGTCTGGAGCGAACGCGCCCTCGATCAGGCCGCGGGCTTCCTCGCCGACGAAGGTGATCACCAGTTCGATGACGATCGACAGCACCCGCTGCTTGAGGCCGACCCGGATCGGCTTGGCCATCAACCGCGCCGGCACCGATGCCGTACAGCAGCAGCCATACGACCCGCTGCAACGCCAGAGCATGGCACAGCTCGTGAGCCAGCACCGCCTCCAGGTGACGCGGCGGCAACGTGTAGGTCGCCCAGCTCGTCACTGCCACGGTCGAGCCTGCCGCGACCGGCGCGGTGACCTCCGGACCCTCGTGGATCCACACCAGATAGCGACTCGGATCCACCCGCGCCGCGGCGCAGACCCCGAGATGGACGAACTCGAGCGACCAGCCGGGGAGCCGGTCATGATCCTGCACCGTCAACCCATGACGGCGGACGGCCGCGTGGTCGAGTTCGCCCCCGAGGCTTCCACGCGGCCAGTCGCTTGGCGTGGACCGACACCTCTACGATCCCGAGTGACGTGCCACCGACGTGCCCCAAGCGTCCTTGCCGACGCCCAGGTGGTCTGGGACTACCACGACATGCACCACAAGCCCCGGCCAGCCGACGTCGCCATCGGACTCGGCATGACCTCGGAGTCGCCACCTACGCCGTCGAGCTGTACCAGCAGGGCATGTTCCTGCTGATCGTTTTCACCGGAGCCAACGCGCCCACCACAGTCGAGCGATTCCCGCACGGCGAGGCCGTCCACTACGCCGAACACGCGCAGACGCTTGGCGTTCCAGCCGACGCGATCATCGTCCGCCGCACGCGACCAACACCAGCGAGAACATCATGTTCGCCCGCCAGGCGTTAGCCGAGCGAGGCATTTGGCCGGCCTCGGTGACGCTCATCTCACGCCCTACCAGCAGCGCCGGTCGTACGCGACGTGTCGCAAGGTCTGGCCCGATGTGGCGGTCATCTGCGCTTCCCGCCCGATGCCGCTCACCGACTACGTCGAGACCATCGGTGACGCCGACCGAGTTCTCAGCATGCTCGTCGGCGACACGCAGCGAGTCACGATCTACGCCGACCGTCGAGTCCCAGGGGTGGAGAGCGCGGCTGGAGGCGGGAGGTCGACCTGGTCGCCTGCCCCGGACCTTCGAGAACGTGCTCGTCCTGCAGGTAATGTTGTACCAGGCCGGCCAGGCGTGCGGCTCGGCCCGGCGGTGACCGGGTCTCCGAGGCCGGGTCGACAGCGCTCACGTCACGGCCCCAGCAGTGAGGTGCGAGTGGTCCTGCCGATGCAGGCCCACGCTGCCGGAGTCGGCCGCGTCATGCAGCACCAAGTGGACCTCGACCAGACTGCGCCAGAACTGTGCCAACCGCTTTCGGTCGGCGCATCGACCCCCACCACTCGACTTCACCTTGGGCATTGCCACGCCGAAGATCGACTGGCAACGAACTTCGTGCACAACGACCAGTCCTCTAAGACCCGGATTGATTTCCCGACTCTAGTGGATTCGGCTGTGACGAAATCGTTCCGCAAAAATGTCGTCGGAGACTACTCTGCTCTTTTGGCTGACCCTGGGCAGTGTCCTGCGACCATACGGAAAGCCTGCCCGCCGTGGCCCTCAGCCGGTCGCATCGCGACCCTCAGCACTTGGGCGTACCTCCTCCGGTGCCAGCAGCGTCGACATTCCACGCGCCGAGTTGCTTAGGGAACCAGGCTGGGGGTCCCGGTCAAGTCCTAGGTGACGACGCTGACGGCGAGAAGGAGTTGTGAAGTGAGATGAGGACTCAGTCAAGGACACCCGGTGATCCGCGTCGGTGAGAATAGTGAGCTCGGCGTGCAGGCGACCGATCGCGTACTGTGGCAGCGATTTTCGTCCGGAGACCATCAGGCATTCGGACAGTTATACGACCGGCACGTGCATGCGGTCTTCACGTTTCTGCACCGCCGTACCGCCTGCTGGAGCGAAGCTGAGGACCTGACCTCGGCGGTATTCTTGCAGGCCTGGCGGCGGCGGGCGGACGTTGTTCTCGATCGGGACTCAGCTCTGCCGTGGCTGCTCGGCGTCGCCGCCTATACCGCCCGGAGCGCCTGGCGGTCCAAGCTCCGGTACCGCCGGGCGCTCTCGACGATCGTGAACCTCGCAGAGGACGGGCACGACCTCGCCGACGAGGTGGCGGATCGCCTAGACCGAGACGATCGCGTCCGGCAGATCCGCGCCCAGATCCGCCGATTGCCACGGCATGAGCAGGAAACACTTGAACTTTGCGTGTGGGCCGGCCTGGATCAACAGGCCGTCGCGATTGCCCTTGGTGTTCCGGTCGGCACAGTCAAATCACGCCTGTCCCGAGCTCGGCAGCACATCCGTGAACTTCTCGCCTCGAACCCTGAGGAGGACCAATGACACCCGATCTCATTCCGCCCGAGCAGGACCTGCCCCTGTCCGTCCGCAGTCGGCGCCGCGAGGAACTGCTGACCATCATTGCGCACGAAACCCGCCAGGTGCGTCGCTTGCCGCTGGCTCCGACACTGATCGCCTCGGCCGCCGTCGGCGCCGTGATCACGGTTGGTCTAATCGGGTTCCCGGCCTACATGGAGAGCGACCGCCCGGCGGAACCCACCGCGACTGCGGACGCGACACGTGCGCCCGCGATTCGAAACCTGACCGCGGCAGAGATCTCAGCGACGCTAACGACGTGCACGATACAGACGAACGCGATCGCAACTGGTACGAAGAACCGGTTCACTAACACGCAGGTAGTGGATGCCTTTACCTTTACCGAACCACCGGGCAGTTCGTACACCAAAACCTGGCTGGTCGGCCGCAGCCTCCGCCGTCCGGACATTGTGGAATACGAGATCTGCGGCCTCGACGCCAAGGGGAGGATGGTTGACGCGAGCGCGGGCAGCGGCTCGATGGCGACGCCGCCACCAGCAGGCCGCACACCGCACCCAATCCCCACAAAAGCGCCTGCAAGCGGTACATGGGTACCGTCGCAGCTGACCGGCCTGGTCGCGGCGACAGGGCGGAGCCATGGGAGGTTCAGCCTGCCGGTTGCTCGCGTCACGGTGCAGACGAACGACAGTACAGAGATCGAGGCCGTTGTTCGCAACGGCTTCTGGTTCGCGCCGATCAAAGGCAATCCCCGTCCATTCGCCGGATGGAACGACCTAGAGAACACGCGTTCCGCCGACACCTTGGAAGGCATCTATCCAGGAGTCCGACTGCGCGGCTACTCGGCTACCGGTCAACTCCTCTACGACTCCGAGCGTGACGCTGATACATTCGCAGATTGCTTCCCGTCGGGAATTCAGTCCAGGTGTCCGGGTACGCCCTGGATGCGCGCCGATCCGAGTCGGTAGATCGGGGTTGTTCGTGTCGAAGTGACCTCCCAATGCGTACCTCTAGTAGCACTGCGACTTGCTGGATCCTCGACGATGGATTCCGCATAGGAGGCGCTGATGCGATTGATGGCGGCCCTTGGAGATGACCTGACATTGCCGGACGCGCCTGAACCGGCTGTCTGATGCGAATGCCATGCGGACCGTCGCCGAGTGGCGCGGGGTGCGCACCTCTTTCCGCGGAAGTTGCCTGAGGCAACCTGACATGTGAAGTGCCGGCGACCTGCTCGACCTCACTCAGGATGGAACGCGCTCCAAGTCATGTCGTTGACCGGCTCTCGCTTAGCAGGTTGCCGGGCCGGACAGGACTGCACAATGGAGGCGTCGTCTGCGCGATTCGTTACCATCGTCAGGCCAGACATGCGGAACGCTACTATCCGGCTTACCTTGATCGGTCAGCGCCTCCTCGGGAACGCCGAACCGCAACCGTAATAGGCATGGCGGTTGAGTGCTGAACTGGCGGCAGGACGAAACCGAAAACCTGCCTCTACACGAGGCGTCTGGTCTACTGTCCATGGCTTGGCGCGATCTCGAGCTGCGACATCCGGCGCCCTGCCTCCATGGATCGCCTTCGGCGTCCAGCAGACAGCCTGATATGTCAGATGAGCCAGTGGACGATGAGTCCGTAGGCGGCCAGGCAGGCGACGCGGCCGGCCAAGGCGGTCAGGAACTTTCCCGGTAGGTCGCTGTGATGAACTCTAGGCTCCTCGCCGCGGTGTGGTGGTGGGAGCGTCAAGGGGCGTGCTTCGCCGGGACGCTCGCCTGCCAGCAGGTTGCCGACGTGCCACCTGCCGAAGACGGCGCGCCGGTGAGGTAGAGCGACACCCGCGTCGGCGACGACCCATCGCGGCTTGGACCGTGGCCGACGGCCGGTGCTCACCCAGGCCTCGTGCACGACTCTGCTACCGGCGAAGGACACCAAGTCGTCCTGTTCCTCGTCACAGCGGTACACCTGCTCGGCGTTCGGTAAGCGACCGTCCCGCAGTACCGGAGGGCTGGACCACATCGCCAGCAGCGGGCGAAGCGCTCCCCGATCGCTCAGCAGTACGACGTACGCGCGGTGTGGCGGGTTTGGCGGGTTGGTTAAGTTGCGAAACGCCAGCCAGGTGGCCACGAGCCTGCGCAGGACCCATACGAACGCGGCGACGCCGAGCATGAAGGCGGTGATCGCGGGCGCCGGGGGAAGCTCGACGGCGACACCGGCAATGGCGACCATTGAGGCAATCATCCAGGCGATCGCGCGTCGTCGTTCGAGAAGCAGATTGGTGCGGAGGATAGTGGTTAACGGTTCGGTGCGCATCGCACTGGTCGTGGGCCTGCTCTTAACCGCCGACGTCTCGCGAACGGACAATGCCTTGTCGAGAGCTTCGCGGTTCGCTCGGGCGATGCGGGTTCCCCAGACGTTGGCACTTAGCAAACCACCCATCAGGCCGGCGAGGATGGTCCATCCCAGCCGAGCGTCGACCAGACCGAGGATCACGAGCCCGACCACAACCGCGCCCAACTCGAGCAGCTTCATCCTTAAAGGAACCGGGTGTCCAGCGATCCACTGCCGCACTTCTTTCACAACGACGAAAAGGCCGAAGCTGAACGCGACGACGAAGCCACCGCCGACAACGACCATCCCCACACCGCGCCCGGCGCTGGCAACCAAGCCCACGCCAGCCCCCACGGCCGCTACGATCACCACAGCCGACAGAGGCACGGAACGACGCGGCCAAGCCCGATCATCCCGCAGAAGAAGATCGTCGGCCATTTCCCTAGCATTCCACCGAACCGACCGACAAGCATCTCAACCCGCGTCGCCGTGCGGCGTGGTTACGTGTACGCTGCCGCAGCGCTGTCGGCGTCCGACACAGGATCGACGTGCAACCGCAGGGCAGTCTCGTAGTTGATCGCCGTGGTCGAATCCACTTCTCCGCGTCGCCCGTCCAAGCCCTCGTTGGCAGGGCCGGAACCGAGCCTTCCTCGGCCTTGGGTCGATGTACTCTCCAGGCGCGATGAATGTACTTCTCCACTCGCGATGTCGGTTGCCGCGCACCGGGCGAATAGCCGACCGCGTTTGCCGACATCATCGGCCCAGAGCCCGAGCCTGGTGAACCCGTGGTCGAGACACGACTGTCGCTGCGCAACAGCCGCCGTTCAGCGAGGTCGACCTTCAGAAACCCCTGGACTACTGGGGGCCCATATCGGGCGAGTGAGGTTTGATTTCGCGTTCAGGACGCTGAGGGCTCAGGCGGGTGACTATCCGTAGCCGATTGGGTGAGGCCAGACGGTCGATTGCGGCAGCACCCGGACGTCCGGCTACCCATTCACGTCGGCGGTCTCCATCGAGCATGCCAACGTGCACAGCCAGCCGTCGGATTCCGCACGCTCGTCGTACTGCGCGGCCTCGACCAACGCATTAGCTGCGTCGGCTCGATCTGGAGGCGGAGTGACAGCGGACGCTGCGGGCAACCACCGATTGGCGTTGGGATCTGCTGGTTGCAAGGCCTGAGAGTTACGGGGTGAGAGGTAGTGACCATCGCGGAGATGACG
>NZ_BAAGPM010000039.1:0-8466 GCF_054784135.1 Kribbella swartbergensis | reverse complement strand
ACACGTGTCGCCTATGTCCTGAGACATCTGTCGCCTATGTGTTGAACCACAACACTGCCGGGCGCGCCAAAGAAAGTGCAGGTCAGATGCCTAAATCGATCTCCAGGCCAGCCGGTCTCAGGCAGTGCATGACATGACCCGTGACATGAACTGCCGTTAAGCTCCGTCCGTGGCACGACCTCCACAACCCCGGAAGCGGCAAAGCGGCAACATCGACGCGCTGCCGTCAGGGTCCTTGCGTGTAAGGGTCTATTCGGGCGTCGACCCCATCTCAAAGAAGCCGCTGTACCTGACAGAGACCGTGCCCCCTGGCCCTCGACAGGCACGGGAAGCCGAACAGGCTCGAACGCGTCTACTCAACCAGGTCGACGAGAAGCGGAACCCGAAGACTCGGGCCACCGTCGCCCAGCTGATGGATAGGTATCTGCCGTTGGCCGACATCGAACCGCTGACACATCGAAGCTATGAATCAAAGTACGAGGTTCACATCAGGCCTTTCTCGGTTCGATTCCTCTCTCCAAGCTCGATACGGAGACCCTGGACTCGTTCTACGCCGAACTGCGGCGGTGTCGGAAGCACTGCCGCGGCAAGCCCGAGATCGATCACCGCACGGACGTTGATCATCTGTGCGACGAACATCACGGCGAGCCGTGCCGGCCAGCTGACCCTGAGACCTGCCGAGCCTGTCGCCGTGCGTGCATGCCACACGTTTGCCGCGGACTGTCCAACTCGTCGATTCGCCAGATCCATTGGTGTCTGAGTGGCGCGTTGCAGCGGGCAATCGCGTGGAAGTACATCTCGGTCAACCCCGCGGATCAGGCTGAGAAGCCTTCCCAGCCGCGGCCAGAACCCCGGCCCCCGACTGCGGCTGAAGCGGCGCTCCTGATCAATTCAGCGTTCGCACAGGACGCTGACTGGGGCACGTTCGTATGGACGAAGGCCACACTAGGCGCACGCCGCGGCGAGATGTGTGCCCTACGCATCGAGCACTTGGACCTTGAAGTGGAAGGGAGCGAAGTCATCAACATCCGCCAGTCCATATACAAGGTGGATGGTGAATTCGTCGCCAAGGACACCAAAACCCACCGGCACCGACGAATTGTGCCCGACCCAGAGACCGCAGCAGCCCTCCGCGAGCGAGTTGCGCGGATGCGCCGGCAGGCCGCCGAGCTTGGCGCTGAGCTGTCGCCGAGAGCGTTCGTGTTCTCGCCGACGCCCGATGGGCTGCAAGCACTGAAGCTCGACACAGCGACCCAGCGCTACAAGCGCATGGCCACGAGACTCGGCATCAACGCGACTCTAAAGAACCTACGTCACTTCAACGCCACTGAACTGATCTCTGCGGGCGTAGACCCGCGAACCGTCGCCGGCCGACTCGGCCACGGCGGTGGCGGCGAAACGACGCTCAGGGTCTACAGCGCGTGGTCGGCGGAAGCCGATCAACGTGCCGCGGCCCGCATCGCGGTTCGGATGCCGCCGCGGCCGCTGTCGATCCAACCGGCAGGAGGGGACACCGCCGCACCAGTCAGACCCACACCGACCACAGGCGATCTGCAGCCATATGAGCGAATTGCGGCCGACCTAAGAGGTGCGATCGACAGTGGTGTGCTCAGGCCAGGTGCCACGTTGCCGTCCGTTAAGGACCTAGCGGCGCGCTATAAGGTCGCCCCCAGCACCGCGCACCGCGCGCTGAGTTTGCTCGCCGATGCCGGGCTCGTCGCAGGCAAGTCCGGTCAGCGAAAGACTGTCGTCGCCCCCAGCGCCTAGCCGCTTGCCGGAATCGAATGGACGACCTTCTCATTGCGAGCCCGTCACCACAGGCGTAGACAGCGATCCCCGAGCGCTGAACATGCTCACTGGTCGCGGGTCGTTCACGGCTGTTCTGGGCCGTTCGGGGGCACCTGGGGGGCACCACTCCCCCGGACGTAGCCAGTTTAGAAGTGAGGCGGACAGCAGGCGTGACGGCCCCTCCGCCGCGTGATCGCGGTGCGCCCGACTGACCCTCCGTGCCCACCCGTGACCGCCGCTAATTGCACGCTAATTGCACGTCCCGCTTGTACCGTGTGGCGGTGGACGTGTTGGGGATCGAGGTCGAAGCGTCACTGGCTCGGCGCTGGGCTGGCTGGCTGGCGCCGGCCCGTCAGCCGTTCTTCTTGACCGCCGCCGAAGCGGCCGAACTAGGGCTCACACCTGAAAATCCCGCACACGGCCTGCCGCCCGAGCTTCGCGACACCTACGAGGTGTGGAACCTCGCCAAGGATCTGGAAGTCGTGTGGCTTGACGAAGATCCGTTCCATGCTCAGGCGCGCGATGTGCGTGCCGAGCTCGTCCGAGCGCAGGTAAGGCACGGGCGAGGAGCCGTACCCACCATCACCGATTGGGCGGACATTCTTGATGCACAGGTGCTGCGCGCCCAGGCGGACGGACATCGGTTCGTCTGGTGGCCGACCCTGGTTGAGCCTCATCTCGATGCCGTCCTCAACCGAGTTGTCAGTGAGTGGCAGCTTCCCTGCCAGCGCAGGTCGGTACCGGAGGAGATCTGGCGCGCGGCCTCATCCATACTTCCCCGTGCCCGAACACTCAGTGGAACCTTCGCCAGAGGGAGCAGAGGAAGCTCCTTCGCCAGAGGAAGTGCAACATCCTGCTTCGCCACCGTGATGGCGGCAGCAGGGGTCCAGGGCGCCGACGATGAGGCCTTCGAAGCTTGGCTAGCCGCCCACTGCACGGCGGAAGGTCGTGACGATCTGCCGGGAACCGTGCTGGTATGGCGCGACGCCCACGGTAACAACACGCATGCGGCGGTCACTCTCGGAGGCGGCTGGGCACTGCACAAACCAGGTCAGGAATGGCTTAGCCCTCACCAAGTTCTGACGGTGCGCGACCTCATCCGCCTCGCTCCACCGGGAGTCATGCTTCACCGGTACTCTGTGCAGAACGCACACGCCCACACCTCCCTGGACGAGCGAGCCTGAAAGCCGTAGTGGCCTCTTGATCCGTAGGAGCCTGCATGTGCTCACGTGCCACGTCGCCGAACCTAGCCGGCCGTCGCGTGCCTAGCTGCTCCGTGCTCGCTGTGCGGGGTCGTTGGGGTCAGATTGGGTCAGTCATGCACTGCCCTGCAAAGGCGGTTGTGACGCTCCCGCCTGGCTGGGCGGCGTATCCCTGAGCGTGGGCTCGACCGGTTCAACCCCGTTGGTGACTGGTCGAGCCCGTTGCCATGTTCTCGTTAGGGCACGCGGAGGGCACGCCCACTCGCGCCGGACGGGTCGAGGACCGCCTAGGTCCAGACCGACCCGGCATACTGCCCTCGTGGCCCTCTATTTCCGCCGTAGCTGGCACGAGACACGCGGCGACGATCACGACGACTGGGGCACGTCAGAGTGGTACTTCGAGATTGATGACGCCGGTTGGGTCAGCCGCCAGGTCGAGATCTACGAGAACGGGCCGACTCTTTGATACGACGAAAGGCACATGGCCGATGAGTACGGCCAGCTCGCAGAGAAGCCTCTGCCGCGGTCCGAGTTTGGCACGTATGAGATATCGGCCGCCGAGTTCGAGCTCGCTTGGCAAGGCGAAGACGGCGCACCGAACACCACACTTGCCCCGTCCCCTGATAGCTGCCACCCCAGGTCAGCGCGGCGCATGTCAAGAGTCGGCATGCCGATCCCGTAGGGACGCGTAGCGCTCTTCATATGTGTCGTGGTGGCCGGACAATCGAGCGGCCAGGGGGACGGGGCCAACCGACGATCAGACGCCAGGACTGGCTCGTGGCAGTTGGAATCGCGGGTACTGGGAAGCGACCTGCTCCTGGGCCCCGGCGAGGACGGCGCCCTGGCGCCGCCCGCAGTCCGGGGCCGCGCGCCGAAGGCGCGCCCTTGACCCATAAGAGCCACACCCGGCAGAGCAGAGTGGGCCAACCGGGGGCCCTCCGTCGGCCGATGCGCGACACCGTCCGACAGGTGATCTGCGACAGCCGAAAGCGCGGCTCCGGGCATGACAGTGTGTCTAAACGGTGCCTTCCCGTAAGAGGACGAACGCGTCATTCATCCACTCGGGCTTGGATTGCGGCGGAGGCAGTTCACTCCGGCCGTGCCGGCCTCTACCTCGAACTCAGCGGTGACCCGACATGACCGGACCTGCGCTGACGGCCCACGCAGAACCGATTGTGACGTTCATCGTTGCTTGTCCGGCGGCACGATCTGAGTCTTGCTCTTGGTCTCGGCCTTCGCGTGCTTCTCGGCGCGCTTCTCCTTGAGAGACTTGCCCGCCTTCTTTGACATGTGTTGCCGAGGCGATTTGTCGGCCATGGCTGCTCCTTGAGCGGAAGCCTGAATGGCTTCCTGATGCCACCGTACGCCGGAATGGGCGCGTCCGGTCATCGGCATGGTCGCGCGGATCGCGACAGATTCGGATGTCGCAGCGCACGCCATACGGCATATCCGTACGGCCCTCCATTCGGGCTTGTTCAGCGCGGTGCTGCCCGAAAGTCGCAGGCACGCAACTCGACGCCTGACCGGCGCATCTGGTCGTTCCTTCGGCGAGCGTGTCAGCGGAGGACGAGGGTGTGGTTCACGCTCGACCACGGCACGTCAAGCCGTCGCATCCCTCGCAGCGAGGCGTTCGTGCTCGATGTCGGCCAACACCAGTCGAACGCGGTCGTGGGCAGCCACGTGAATAGGTCACCGGCCCACTGAAGACCGGTGTCGGTCTCGCCGTACCAGAAGTATCTGGCTCCATTGGAGGCGCCGCCGCGCACGGTGACGGTGCCGCCCGGCGGGATCTGCCACCAACCCTTCTTCGCCCAGTTCTCACCGTCAGGACAGTTCGGAAAGTGATACGCGAGGGCGAAGTAGATGCGCGCGTTCCCGTCGTTTCGCACGTAAACAGCCACGTCAGTCCTCCGTGGTCAGGCTGCGGGGCGGCGGGAACGGGTCGTCGTCGGCATAGACCGACGACTGCTGGACCATCCCTGGGGAGTGGACCTCGGCGGTGAGGCCGGGCGCGCGGCCGTCGCGGTCGGTGGTGGGGCTCACGCCTTCGTCAGCCGGCATCGGTCCGAGGGCTTCGATCTCGTCGGCATCGAGGCTCCGGTAGAGATCGTTGTTGTCTGGCATGCGAGATCTCTATCCGTTGGGGAACCCCTGGCAACCTTGAGTGTAGGACCGACGTTCGCGGTCTCTCAACCCTGTCTGGCCGGAGTCGCGTCAGAGCGCGAGCGACAGCATGCCGCCGCTGATCGTGGGGACTGGCTTGTGCGGCTTCGCCTTCATCGGCCTGAGCACCCGTCGCTCAGCTCTCTAGCTCTCACGTAATGGTGTGACAGGTTGCATCTGGCCAACGCACGCTCATCGGCATGTGCGCGTTGGCCGGCGACCTGGGGCGCCAGGCTTCCAGCCGGGCGCGAATCAGTTGGCGGACATGTGTCGCGCATCGCTGGCGGATCACACTGTGCTCGGTGGGTCTGCCCGATAAGCCAAGCGACTGTCGACGTTCTCACTACGAGGGAGACCTACACCATCGCATCCGCTCTCAACCAGCGCTTTCGGCCACACGGCCCCACTCTGTGCGCGCGAGATTCCCCATGGGTATCCGCCGTTTCGTGCCACGGCTGATGCCACGGTAGAGGAACCGGCCGGCAGCTCTGCATCAGCCGTTGGTGCGTCGCGCTGGCACCGCCGCCGACACGGGGATGCCCCGCCGCATTGCCCGCAGTTTCGTGCTTGAACTGGCAGGCACGGGAGTTGAAGGAGCCGGGAGTAGGGCGGACAACAGGGGTAGCAGAACAACCGGATGTCCGCACCGGCTTGGCTGAGGCGGACGAGACCGGTTCGGCAGCGGTGATGCGATCGTTGTCGCCGAGTTGACCTGCGACGCGTGCGCCTACTGTCCGGCCAGCTTGGCCACGACCGGCGCGAGTGTGTCGGCAAAGTCGGCGCCGAAGACGAAATAGGAGAAGCCGATCTCCTCGCGACGTCGCTGGATTTCTTCGGCGGCTGCCGCGGGGTCACTCGGAAGTATGACGAGCGAGTCGGCCGCGCGAAGCGCCGCGGTGTCGAGGTCGGGCGGCGCCATGAACGCAGCGACACCGTCACCGACGGCGGCGACGTGCTGGCCGAGCTCCATGTCCCGGCGGCCGGCAAAGTCGCGTACCCGGTTCGTGGTTTCGACCCGATCACTTTCCGCTGGGAGTACGAACGTGACTGCGTCAGCGACTTCGAGCGCCAGCGCCTGCGACTTCGGTCCGCTCACCGCCATGACCACCGGCGTGTGCAGATCGGGGCCGTCGAACCTACGGAGGGCGGCGACGGTCTCGCGCATCCTGGCACGACGCTCAGCTGGGGAGACGGCAGGCAGCCCCAGCTCGACTTCGATGCCAGGTCGGCCGGCGCCGATACCCATTTCGAAGCGGCCTTCGGTGAGTACTGACAGTGAGTGGGCCTCCCATGCTGTGCTCCATGGTTCGCGCAGCGCGGCGGCATAGACCCACGAGCCGACCCGCAGGTCAGCTAGCGCGGCCGCGGTTGCCAGCGTGGGGCCAAGTGCCGGCTGCCACGTAGGAACGTCGGGCATCAGCAACGTCGAGTAACCGCTGTCGGCGATGCGGCGCACACGGTCTCGCCACGTCGGCAGGTCAGCGGTGATCGGCGCAACGACCCCGAATCGGAATGGTCTGGTCACTCGCCTGGCCTGGTCGTTCATCGTCGTTCTCCTTGAATCTGGGGGCCTTGTTTGGTCCGGTTGCCCTATCCACGAACTCGCCACCCCGAATCCGACAACCCCGCCCAAGAACGTCGAGAACCTCCACGCCGGACAGGTGGCCGATCAGTGCTTGTCGAGCCTGCCACTCCAGGGGGGCGGTCCCCGGCGATTGGGAGGCGCCCGGGGACCGCCGTCGCGGCTCACCGGGGGTGGAACCCGTGGGCCGAAGGGTTACCGGTACGGACGACCTTCTCATTGCGAGTCCGTCACCACAGGCGCAGACAGCCGAGCGGCCCGCGATCCCGAGCGCTGAACATGCTCACTGGTCGCGGGTCGTTGACGGCTGTCTGGGCCGTTCGGGGGCACCTGGGGGGCACCACTCCCCCGGACGTAGCCAGTTTGGAAGCACGGCGGGCAGGCTGCGTGACCGCCCCTCTGCCGCGTGATCGCGGTGCGCTCTGCTGACCGCCCTTGCCCGCCTGTGACCGCCCCTGTGCACGCTAATTGCACGCCGCCCACGGAGGGGCGCGCAGCGGAGGGCACGCCAGTCCACCTGCGGCGTTCCACGCAATAGGCTGCGCCCATGGCAACAGACGAGGCGAGGGAAGCGCTCGCTGATCAGATGCTGGATCTGCACGTAAAGAGTCGGCTTGCCGATCCGTAGGACGCGAAGCGCTCTTGACGTGGGTCGTGGTGGCCGGACAATCGAGCGGCCAGGGGGACGGGGCTAACCGGCGGTCAGACGCCGAGCACGTCGGCTCGTGGCAGTTGGGATCGCGTGATCAGAGGTAGCGTCCCGTTCGTTGGACCGGCGAGGACGGCGCACCAGCGCCGCCCGCAGCCGGTCCTTTGCGCGCCGGAGGCGCGCCTTGATCCATAAGAGCCAAACTCGGCAGAGCCGAACAGTCAGGCGGTGTCCTCCGTCGACAGATGCGCGACACTCGTCCGCCAGGTGATCTGCGACAGTGCGAAGCGCGGATCGCGGCCCGCGGAGGGCACGGGAACCCCCGTCTGCCAGTCAGGCTGCTGCCTTGGCTCGCTCGCGACGGTCCAGGTACTTGAGCGCCAATCGGGCCTGTACGGCAGCAATCGCGGCGTACCAGGCGACGGAGAAGATCCACAGCCACGAGGGACCATCCACAGGCATTACCCCGAGCGCGATCGTGTAATAGGGCGCGTAGAGGAGCAGGCTGAGCGGAGCAGTCAGGATCATCATGCCTGCGTAGACCGCAAAGCTCGGGCGCTCGGGCACCGCGACCAAGACGGCGAGCACGGTGACGATCAGCACGTAGGCAATTGCGACCAGGTGCCGTGGCCTGTGCGGTGGAGTGGGCAGCATCTACCCATTCTTGCCCCGTCCCCCTGATAGCGGCGAGGCCCATCGGCAGGCAGGCTCGGGGCCGGCGGCACACGTATCTCCCAAGTCAGTCCGCGCGCGGTCGGAGCAGGTGCCGAGATCCGAGCTACGGTGATTGTGCGGTCCCCGGTGAGTGCCCTCCCCCCGGCGCTCCCGGGAACCGTGTCGTTCTGGCGGCCGGCCCACTTCTACGGGGGGTGGACCGGTTGGGCGAGATCGTGCACACGGCTAACTGGTCGAGCATTGCGTCGTCGGCGAGGACAGCGCGATCGAAGTCGACTGGCGGTGGCGAGTCGGCGACGGCTCGCCACAGCGCCAGCAGACGGGCGACGACAGCGTGACGGAGCCTGGCTGGGATCGGCCGTTGTCGGAGGATCTCCATCCGGACGTGGGCTATGCTCCGGGCTTAG
>NZ_BAAGPM010000037.1:0-1801 GCF_054784135.1 Kribbella swartbergensis | reverse complement strand
TCCGGCTTTGTCGAACCGCTGCTCCAGAGAGGCAATGTAGGTGTCACGGGAGGGACTGAGGTGCTCCCGGCAAAGCTGAACCAGCTTCTCCCGATCAGACGCTTTGAGGGCCTCGATCATGGCCCAATGGTCGTCTCTCGCCCGGGCGAGATGCACGGGGTTTGCCGCCGTGTAAGAGCGGGCGCCGTGGACCTTTTGGGCGAGGCTCTGGATAATCTCAACCAGATGCGGGTTGCCGCAGGCCCCAAAGAGCGCGTTGTGGAAGGCCATGTTTGCCCGGAATGCGGCCCGGGAATCCCCCCGCTCAACGGCGGCAGCGTGCTGCCTCTGGATTTCCGTTAATGCGCTGATCGTCTCCGGTCGAGGTGGCAATGGGATCTGCTGTGCCGCCAAGGTCTCCAGGGCTTCCCGTACGGAATAGATCTGACGAACCTCGGTCGGGCTCAACATGCGAACAGCCGCGCCCTTATTCTGCACGCGCTCGACCAGTCCCATGCGCTCGAGTTCGGCAATCGCCTCCCGCACCACGTGCCGTTTGACTTCAAACCGGGAGGCAATGTCCTCCTCGATCAGTCGCTCCCGCGGTTGCAGCCACCCAAGGACAATCTCCTCCTCAAGCGCAGTCGCCACCCGCTTCACGCGAGCAGCTGATGCTTGACGCTCCACACCGTCCATCTCGACCCCACTCAGCTTCGACATTATTGTTGACAATCCTGATAACACGTCAATGATCGCTCGTCATGAGCAATGATCCTAAATCACCCCCGTCGGGCCTGCGCCGCAATCTCACCAGCTACGGCGATCCAGGCTTCTCCCTCTTCCTGCGAAAGGCGTTCATTAAAGCCGCTGGCTTCTCTGATGACGCTCTGGATCGACCGATTATCGGCATCACCAACACCTTCAGCGACTTCAATCCCTGTCACGGCAACGTGCCTCGTCTGATCGAGGCGGTGAAGAGGGGCGTCATGCTGGCAGGGGGTCTCCCGATGGAGTTCCCCACCATCTCCATCCACGAATCCTTCGCCAGTCCCACCAGCATGTACCTGCGCAACCTCATGGCCATGGACACGGAGGAGATGATCCGGGCCCAGCCGATGGACGCCGTGGTGCTGATCGGTGGCTGCGATAAGACCGTGCCGGCGCAACTCATGGCCGCTGTTAGCGCCGACGTGCCGGCGATCCAGCTGATCACAGGACCAATGCTCGTCGGCTATCACAAGGGCGAGATGCTGGGCGCCTGCACGGACTGCCGCCGTCTTTGGGGTCACCACCGGGCCGGGGCCATGGACCAGGATGAGGTGGAGGTCGTCAGCGGCCGTTTGGCTCCGACCCAGGGCACCTGCATGGTGATGGGTACGGCGAGCACCATGGGCTGCCTTGTCGAGGCGCTCGGCATCGCCCTGCCAGGGACAGGCTCGATCCCGGCAACTCATGCAGACCGGATCCGGGCCGCCGAGGCCAGTGGGCGCCAAGCGGTTTCGCTGGCAAAGAGCGGCAAGCGCCCGAGCGAGGTGCTGACCGAGGCGGCCTTCCGCAATGCGATGGTCGTGCTGCAGGCGATCGGGGGCTCCACCAATGGCTTGGTTCATCTGGCCGCTATTGCCCGCCGTCGCGGGATCAAGATCGATCTGGAGGAGTTCGACCAGATCGGGCGCAAGGTTCCTGTCTTGGTCGATCTGAAGCCTTCGGGCGCCCAGTACATGGAGCATTTCCACTGGGCTGGCGGGGTTCCCCGTCTGATGCAGGAACTGCGGGATCATCTCGCTCTGGACGCTGTGACGGTCACCGGCGAAACCATCGG
>NZ_BAAGPM010000036.1:0-1498 GCF_054784135.1 Kribbella swartbergensis | reverse complement strand
CCATTGACGACATTATTTCCTGGCTAACCACCACCGGCACGGCCGGGAGTTTGGACGATGCTCATAGTGATGTAGCAGCCAACCGGTAATTACACAGCCCGCCTGACCGGCGAACAGTCGCGCCCGATTGAAGCCCCAAGCGGGTCGGGGTGCTGCCATTTTGCAGGCATAGCACCCATATGTTGTGATGGGCTCGCCGGGCCGACTACCTTCTGCGCCGATTGTGTGCGTCAAGTTCTGCAAAGCGGGACGGCCAGTCAGGCTGGCTAAGCGGCTTCGCGCAGAGTGCTCTTCTTGTGCTCCTTCAGGTCGTCCATATTGAGGTAGCGATGCGCCTCAAGCCAGTTCTCGTGCGTCTCGACCGCCAGCGCCCGCACCAGCCGGCAGCATGAGGCGGCATTGGGGAAGATGCGCACCACATAGGTGCGCCTTCTGATCTCCTCGTTGAGACGCTCGAGCATGTTGGTGCTCTTGAGGTGCTTATGGTGCTGGCGCGGCAAGCGGTAGAAGGTCAGCGTCTCCTCGATCGTCTCCTCGGCCCAGGCCACCAGGCGCGGGTAGCGCCCCTCCCACTTGGCAATCCAGGCGGAGAGATCCCGCCGCGCCTCCTCGACCGAGCGGCGGTCGTAGAGCCAGCGCAGCTCCTGCAGGCAGTCATCATCGGCCTTGCGCGGCAGGTGATCCAGGGCATTGCGGAGAAAGTGCACGTAGCACCTCTGATAGGCGGCCTCACTCAGCACCTCGCGGATTGCCGCCCTCAGCCCGGCATGGTCGTCCGCCACCACCAGCTCCACCCCTGAGAGCCCGCGCTCGCGCAAGCCCAGCAGAAAGGTGCGCCACGAGGACTGGCTTTCCCGGTTGGCCATCTCAACCCCTAAGATCTGGCGCCGGCCGTCCCAGTCGATACCCACCGCGATCAGCACGGCTTGCGAGGCAACGATGCCGCCCTCACGCACCTTCTCGTAGCGGGCATCCAGGATCAGGTACGGGAACGGCTCCTCAAGCCGGCGGGAGGCGAACTGGGCCAGGCTGTCGTCCAGACGCTTGTTGATGGCCGAGATGGCAGAAGCCGAGAAGCTATGCCCGCACAGCTCCTCGGTGATCGCCTTGACCTTGCGGGTGGAGACCCCCTGCACGTACATCTCGGCGAGCGTGGCCACCAAGGCCTGCTCGGAGCGTTGGTAACGCTCGAACAGCTCGGTCGAGAAGCGCCCGTCCCGGTCCTGTGGCACGCGCAGTTCGAGCTTGCCCACGCGGGTCACCAGGGTCCGGCTGTAGTAGCCCGAGCGGTAGCCCAGGCGAACCGAGGTGCGCTCGCCTTTCTCAGCCTGGAGGGCGTCGGTCATCTCGGCTTCGAGCATCTCCTGCATGACGGCGCGCACGATCTCGCGCAGCCCGTCCGGGCTCTGGTTGAGAAGGTCCTTGATGGCAGCGGCGGCAGGTTTATCCTTGATGTTGGTCATGGTGGGGCTCCTCTCGGAGGGTGACTTGGACATCA
>NZ_BAAGPM010000035.1:0-104579 GCF_054784135.1 Kribbella swartbergensis | reverse complement strand
GGCGTCACGGTGCGACCGTCCCACCGGCAGGCCGGTTGAACGCACTCACATCGGCATGGGCGCGTGGATCGCGGCAGAGGTGCGCGGTTGGTGTCAGACGAACGCCCGCGGAAGCTCGAACGATGCGTGGCAGCGTGGGCAGGCGGAACCGCCGAAGAGATAGGGCAGCTTCGAGGCGATGGCCGTTCGGTCGTTGGTCCGAGCGAGAGCGAGCAGTCGGCCCTCAACCGTCGGTGCAGAAGGCTCGAGTGGCGTGACCGCCGTCGGTGCTAGTGAGGCGTCCGCGAAACTGGCCACGCGGGGCTTCGGGCTGTCGAGGTCCAACAGCAGGTCTTCACCGCGCGACGGGCACTCCAGCGATGCCTCGCCGTTCGCGAGGCAATCCAGGTTTCGCTGCCATACGCCTCCGTCCTCGAAGGCCATGAGTGCTTGCAGTCCGTACACAAACTCGGTGTCGTCCGTCGCATGCTGCAGGTTCCGGGTGGCGACGGTGCGCAGGTCGGCCACCTCATCCTCATAGCGCTGGCGAACCACAGCGGTGTCCTCTGGCCCATCATTCGAGGCGACAATTGCGGCAGCCAGATGTAAGGCGGCCACGTACCCACTCCGGTCGTGCTGCGCGCTCATCTGCGCCAGCGTGGGGAGCGCGGCGTAACTCGCGCTGTAGACCGAGCCCTGGTGGCACAGACGCCCCCATAGATCGTCCAAGGTCCGCCGACTTCCGTACCCGCTGTCGCGGCCGTCGCAAGGAGGGGGGCACATGGCCGGCGGGTCCATACGCGTCTCGCAGTGATGCCCACTCCGTCCTGCGAGGATCCAATCAGAACTGGGCGCAATCGGCATGGGCGCGCGGAACGCGGCAGATGCGTGCGCGTCGACATCCACCGTGGCACTCTTTGCCCGTGTCCTTCGACGTCTACTTCCAGCGGTTCCGAGACGGTGACGCGGAGCCCGGTGGCGGTCAACGAATGCGTCAGATGCTCGATCCTTTCATCGTGCGCGAGGAGCCCGGGCATTCCTTCCTACTCGTGGAGTATGGCGACGGGTCGGCGGACGTCTACCTCGACGGCACCCACATGATGGCCAACCACATGACCGGACAGCAGCCGTGGGAGCTCCTCGTTGAAGGAGCGCGGGCGGCCGGGTGGGTGATCATGCCCGTTTACTGTCCGACATGCCTCACCGACGAAGCTCAGCGCATCCACTTGCCGGAAGGCCTCAATGAGGACGTGGAATTGGTCGCCACCGGAGAGGAGCTACTCCGGGTGATCCGATCGCGCTGACTTGGTCTGCCCGTTCAGCGCTCTGATCGCGGCATAGTCGGGCGGTCGTAGTCGTCCTCAGGGCCGCCGCGCCCTAGCCTCCACTCAGCCGGGGGTCGAGCGCCTTCTCGAAAGCACGGGCGAATACCGGAATTGAGGTCTGGCCGCCGTCGTCGGGCGGCGCCTGCTCCAGCTCTTCCGCCAGGGTCTGCAAGAGCGTCTCCGCTGTTAAAGCACTCCAGACCTGAGGTTGGTCGTAGGCCGAATCACGCAAGTCCCACAGAGCGTTGACGAGCTGTTGCTTCGTCTCCGCCGCACCAAGCCTTTGGAGTCCGAGCGTCAGAGCGTCCACGGGTCGATCGTAGGGGATGGGCCACGCCCAGGTAGGTCGCCGAACCGCCCTTCAGTAATGTCCTCAAATCGGCATGTGCGGACGAGCGCCGGTGGCCCTCAGCCTTAGGGCCGGTCGTAGCCGCCATAGCTATGTGCTGAACCGCCTTCGCGCAGGCGATTGTGGCAGCCTGACGGTATGTGCGGACGATATGCATCGACGCGGACCCGGTCGGACTGTTGGAGGCGTTCAAAATCGAGCAAGCTCTGGCCGACGAGGAGAAACCGCCCGACTACAACGTCGCACCGACCAAGACGCCGGCTGTGGTCTTGGTGCGCCCTCCGCGCGACGACAAGGACGCTGAGCCGGTCAGGCAGCTGCCCAACCTGATCTGGGGGCTCGTGCCCTCGTGGTCGAAGGAGGCCAAGCTCGGGCGGATGATCAATGCCCGCGCCGAGACGGTCCACGAAAACCGTCGTTCCGGCGGGCGTTCAAATCGCGTCGCCTCCTGGTGCCGATCTCCGGGTTCTACGAATGGTTCCCCACCCAGCAGCTCGGCCGGTCGGGCATGCCGTTGAAGCAGCCTTTCTACCTGCACCCGAAGGACGACGCGGTGCTGGCCTTGGCCGGCCTGTACGAGTTCTGGCTGGACAAGTCCAAGGCCGAGGACGATCCGGACCGCTGGCTGACGACGTTCACGATCATCACCACCACCGCGACCGACGACGTCGGCCACATCGATGATCGGATGCCCATGACCGTCGCTCCGGAGAACTGGGACGCCTGGCTCGATCCCAGGAACGACGACACCGACCGGGTCCGGTCGCTGATGGCGCCGCCAACACCTGGCAGCTTGGACATCTATGCGATCTCGACAGCCGTCACCAATGTGAAGAACAACGGACCAGACCTGCTCAAGCCCATCATGGCTGGGACAGACCCCGAGCACTAGGCGGCCGCATCGCGGCGCCGTCGACGACGCGTGGCATGCCGAGGTCGACAACACCGCTGGTGCTGCTGGTTGCTCGGATGCGTTCGGCGGCGGCTTGCTTCTCGCGCAGCAGCCTCAGCGTGAGGTCGATGCCCTCGATCTCACCAAGCCAGCCCTCGGCGGAAGCCCGGCCTCGGCGTTCCTGGAGATCGGTTTCGAGCTCGGTCAGGCGCGGCAGCATCGCTGGGTTGATCCGGAGCATCGGGCAGCGAATGCAGGCGTGCTCGTGCTGGCGCGTCGAGGCGTGAGCCCCCGCTGGCAGGCAGGCCCGGGACTGGCGACATCTCCGGTTCACCCACTCCACAGTGACGTCTACGGTTGCCACAGGCAACCTGTTCGCTGAGTCACCGTACCGATGTGACGCCTCGTGCGGGATCCATCACGTCAGGACCGCCGGCTGGCTTGCAACAAGTTGCAAGACGCTGGATTCCCGCCTCGGTGTCTGCCTACCTCCGGAGCATGACCGGTGCTGACAGCAACGAAGAGGGGAACCGACCTGACGCGCACTCGCAGCGCGGGCATCATGGCGGCCAGGTTCAGTCTCGAGTCGGTGGACCGTCGGGTCTGCTCACTCCATCGTCGCCGGAGCCCTCCCACCCAGGGATTTTCGTGTCACCAGCGCAGGCGGCGGGGCCTACGCTGCTGCGGCAGCGGTTGAAGGCCGCTGCGCTGATCGAGCTGGGGCTGGCGCTGCCGTGGCTGTGGTGGTCCTGGCTCGCAGTGCAGTTCCTGGGCTTCCCCAGCCGCGCCCTGTACGTGGTCGCCTTGCTGGCGTGGCTCGCCGTGACGGCCGCGATCTTCCACCCGAAGGCCGGGAAACTGCTGGCACGGCGGGTGTGTGGCGACTGCGTCCACCATCGGCGCTGGAAGCACAGCGGCTCGGGCCGGCATGGTTCGCGGGTCTGCGCCGCGGCGCGCGTGGACCCGAACCGCTACCGCGTGTGGATCCACGAAGGTCCGCAAGCCACCGCGCCGGTCGCGGCAGGCTCGACCGTGGCGGTGACCAGCTGGGCGACCTACACGCTGCCGCCGCGCCACCTCGAGGCGGTCCTGGCGCACGAACTGTTCCATGCCCTGGCGCTGCCGCGGATCGTGTCGCTGCTGCTGTACGGGGCATCGATGCCGGCACGGCTCATGGCCAAGGCGATCCGGGTCGGCCTCAAACAGCCCGTGCTATCGATCGTCATCAAACTCGCGATCGCGTTCTGCCTGACCGGCGTCATCGGCGTGTGCTGGTTCCAAGGCTTCGACTACTGGGTCGCCATGGTGCTGTCGCCGCTGGTCGGCCCGTTCTTCGTCTGGTGGGCCGCCCGGGTGACCGAGAAGCTCGCCGACCGCGCCACCGTCGACCTCGGGTACGGCGGGTTCCTGGCCGAGGTGTTCACCGGGCGGGAGTACGAGCGCGCCCGGTCCTGGCAGGCCGCGCCACGCCAAGGGCTGAAGGCCACCCAGCCGCTCGATACGACCCGGCTGCGCAACCTGGAACGGTACCTGCAAACCGCCCCGCAGTCCGGTCATCAGCCGCGCACCGGCGGTTGATCCGGCGGCAGCGGGCTATGGCGGCGAGGTGTCATCGAGCGGTCTGGGACGGCGATCACAACACGACCTCCGACGAACGACGCGAATCGCTGGCCCGCCACCTGGGTACCAGTGGACCGCAGACAGCCTCGCTGGGTGATCGAGTCACGGTTCAGCCAGCAGCCACAGTTCTCACCGGTGAGGGCCTCGGTGGTTAGCGGGTTGATCTGCCGGATGGTTTGGTCCTAGGCAAGTTCGAATGCCAGCCCACTCCCACCTTCACGTCGGTGTAGACCGGGTTTTGTCCGTTGCACAGAGCGCCATGAGCAGCCCAATCGGCCCCAGCACGAAGTACTGCGGGTGATAGATGCCTTTCCTGCGCGCCACTCGCTCAGCCCACCGGGCGGCGCGCAGAAGGAAGGTGATCAGCAGTAGCAGAGCTATCAGCCGCAGGACCAGGCTTGGCGCGCCGTGCAGGGCGCCGGCCACCCAGCCGGTACCCAGCGACGCGGCGAACGTCAGTCCAAGCTCGAGCCACATTGCCCCGAGCTGCGGCGAAGCGGAGCTATCCGGTGTATTCATTCGGTGCGGCCCGTCTAGTTTTGAGGTCTTGGTCAGGCCAGTGTGGGGGGTCTAGCGTCCACCGCGCCCGCATCTGTTGCTCGGACTTGAACCGGTACTGCCAGCGACCGTTCTGGCAGCCGGTCGCCCCAGCGCTTGGTCCGGTCTTGATGGTAGACATCCTCGATATGAAGGCAGCCACGAGGTGGTCCCTCATACCGCTTTGATGTGTTTCGGCATCCTGCTGCAGGTCGACGGCTTCCAACCGGTGTAGGAGTCGAACCACCTCGTGTACTTGTGCCAGCGCTTGGTCTTCCGGTTGCGCCGCCGCCGTGGTCAGCAGCCTCGCGGAGCGATACGTCCAAGCGGTTCACCGGATCGGTCGGATAGGTGTAGCGAGTCCAAGCGCGCCCGGTCCTGGCAGGCGGCCCCGCGTCTGGGCTGAAGGCGCACCGCCGCTCGATTCGGCCCGGCTGTTCACGTTGGAACGTCTACTGGCCGCAGCCACGAAGCACACACATCCGCCGCGCTAGACCGAAGAAATCCGCAGACTCCGCGACCAGCTGGCACGCGCCCACGGCGACCTCCGCGCCGCCACGACACGGACACCCCACCCCTAGCAGGCAGATGAATGTGATGCCTTCGGTGAACCCGTCGTAAGCGGAGCGAAACGGGCCGCCCTGCTTGCCCCAGCACTGCACTCACACGGCGTTTGCCCATCCGGCGGGGTCATCACCTGCGGGGATAGCTCTGATGCCGCGCCACAGCGCGACTACATGGAGCCACTGCTGCTCGAGGAGAGTGAGTGATCGCACTGATTCATACCCCTCGAGAAAGGTGTCTCGAACGCCTGCCGGTGTCGGTTGCCACTTTCTGAAGTAAGTGCCGAGCAAGACGAATGCGTTCGCGATGTCGCTGATGCAGTAGTCCCAGGCAACCTCGTCGAAGTCGATGACGGCAAGGATCTCCGAGCCGGACGTGAGGATGTTGGAGGCCCGGTAGTCGTTGTGGATCAGCTGCGGCTCGGTGTCGATCTGCGGCAGCGACGCCATCTGGGCGCGCAGTCTTGCTGACGCAGCCGGCGCCCTGCCTGCGTCCTCAAGCTCCAACCACGTCTCAATCCGCTGGCGCAAGTCCAAGGACTGGCCGGGTTCGGGCTCGATCAGTCGGCTGTCTACGTGCATGCCCAAGGCGCCGTGCAAGGAGGCCAGACAAGCGCCAGCCTGACGGACTGCAGTCTCGTCAGTGGTATCAAGCAGGTCGCCATCTATCTGCGGTTGCACCGTCATCGACAGAGCCATCGAACCGGAATTGATGATCACTCGACGCTGAGCGTTGACCGACGTCAGCGGCGGCGCAACAAGCACCCCCTGCTTGTGAAGCCCCTGGAGCAAATCTGCGATTGCGGTGAACCTGACGAACTGGTCCTGGGCTCGAGACCACTTCGCCACCAATGCTCCCTGATTGGTGCGGACCCAGGCGATGGCGTTGTCACCGCTGATGATGATCCGGTCGCATGCCTCCACGTCGATTGCCCAAGCCAGGGCGAGACCTTTGGTGAGCCACCCGACCGCTTCCTCAAAGCTGTCGAGGCCGAACCGTTCCTGCAGGGCACTCTGAGGCTCGGTGGATTCCCAGAGCATCGACAGTCCCATAGGAAACATCCTGCGGAGTTTAGGACAAGAAGGGGCCGCGCCCCCGGATGTCTGCTGAGGATCGCTGCCGACTCAGGCCCGCCAGCCCGCGTGACGACCCTCGCCGCGGCGGAGGAGCTACCGACAGCAGTGCGCCGGCGGAGCCAAAGCCGGCCCGGTGACCACACCCACGTCGCGGACACTGTCGCCGACGCAACCTCCCAGGACGCGCCTGGAAGGTGAGGCGAGACCTTAAGGGAAACCCATGTTCTAGTCAGGTGCAGTTCGGTGCTGCCATGCGCTAACTCTTGGCGGGTTCGGTGTCAGCTCAGTTCCGCGATGCGGCCAAGCGCAGATGTGGAGCAGGGAGCGTCGGAGCCGCTGCTTTCAGTAATGGGGGTGGGTACCGCGTGCGTCGGCGGCTCCGTGTACCCCATAGCCGGGTCGCCAGGCTCCGGCGCTGGAGACCCCCTTTTAGCGTCGGAGCCGCCTATCTGTGCCGCGTGGATTCGTCCGGTCGGCGGGTTCAGTCCGCACTCGAGTCGGGCTCATCGGTGTTCCCGTCACGACACTGTCCGAGAGGTGGCCACACCACGATCAGCACACGTTTCACGGTGAGCCGCGGGTCTCGGTGGGGGCAGAACCGATGGACTGGCAACGAGCGCATATTCGAAGTGTGCGCTATTCGCCGGCTACGCCTTGAGCGAAGGCTGCGGGGCCCGTCCTCACCGAGATCACCGACCGCTGACCCACCGGACCGCCACTCAAGCCCAGCCGGGTGCTCCTACCCTCCTGCTGTCGGTTGGGCTGCTGGATTTCAGGCGGGGGGTGATTGTCGGGTTGAGGAGGAGTAGGCCTTTGGGGAGGGTGTCGGCCCAGGCGGCCAGTTCGGGGGTGACTCGGACGGGTTCGGCTGTGGCGAACGGTTGGCCTTGGGGGTCGGAGTTGCCGGTGCCGAAGACCTCCAAGCGCCACTCCTGGAAATGGGCATGGAGGACGTCGCGGACCTCGTCCAGTTGGGCCCGGGTGAAGCGGCTTCGGACTACGCAGAGCTGATTCGGGAGGCTCGGGGACAGCCCGCGGGTGACCGCTTCGACGTCGGTGGCGGCTACGACGAGGACTTCCTGGTCTTCCGAGGGACGGAAGATCGCCCGATGGACCATCGCCCCGGACGATTCCAGGTCGCGGATGTCCAGGTCGAGATCCGAGACCGCGCTGTGTGGCCAGCCCTCGTACCAGACCACATTCTGTGGCCAGCCCCCGGGAGGTGGCGGGCATGGTGGGTGGGTCCTGTCCGCACGTGGCCGTGGAGGAGGACCTTCCGGAGTCTGTGTCTCGACCTCGATGCTCTCGTCACCGAGCCGTACCTGCTCACCGGGGGCGGGGGCATGCCACCTCCCGACCACCGTGATGTGGTCCGGGACCTGATTCGGGCCGAACTCGGAGGGGACGGCCGCTGCGTCGGCACCGATCAGGCGGATCGACAGATCCGACTTCCAGCCGGGCGGTTTGATCGTCAGATCGAGGACGCGTTGCAGGTCGAGCCAGTCGCCGTCCGGGCCGGAGACGAAACGGCCGGAGGTGCGGACTCTGTCGCCCGGCTGGAAAACCAAGTCTCTGGCCGCCATGCATCCATCATGACGAGAAATCACTGAGAAGTTGATCATGTGCCTCAGTCACGCCTCGGATGCCTAGCTGTGACCCGTGAAATCGGATGTCGTTTGTCCGTCAGTTCAGGAGCAGCCGTTGGACCGACGAGGATGGCGGAGCGTCGGACATACTGTCGCGTGCGCTCGTCTCATGAGTTGCGGTCACAGGCTGCCGGGTACGGCGCCGGCCCTACCCACCTGCACAACAGCCACAACCTTCGCGCGCACCCTTACCACCTACCTCACCTGAGGAACCTCGCTGCTTGAGGGGCCGAGAAGGGAAGCGGATACTCGGCCCCATGGTGGGGAAGGTGTGGTTGGGGGTGGTGCTGGTGCTCGCTCTCGGAGGGTGTGGGTCCGAGGCAGCGCCGGGCTCTGCGCCTAGTAGTACGTCGGCCCCTCGGCCGGCGTGGAAGACACCGGGCGGTGATCTGGTGCCGCAAGCTCAGCCCACACAAGCGTTTGTGGAGCGCGCGGGAGTGGTGGCGCGGGTCGTGCGGGCGGCGGGGATTCCGGCGCCGGTGACCGGGGTCTTCTTGTACTCGACGCGGACGCCGGGGCTCGGGTTCGACACCTGGCAGCAGAAGAACTCGTGGTCGTCCGGGCGGGTTGCCTTCGCGGACGGGGTCCAGTTCGCGGAAGGTGGTACGACGCGGATCGATTTCGCGGATGGGTCGAATGAGACGATGCAGGTGCTCGAAGCTCAGCAAGCTCTGACCGAGGCGATCGGGCCGCCGAACGACATCTGCGAGAGGATGCCGAGCTGCGAAACGCTCACGATCACCGGCGGCTCGTTGACGACGACCGACGTGGAGACCAGCCATGGCCGGGCGACCGTGCCGGCTTGGTCCTTCACGGTGCAAGGCCTGTCGAGACCTGTTGTCGCCGTCGCAGCCCCCGCGGGCGTGCTCAAGTCGCTGCAGTGGCCCGACCCGCTACCCGGTCTCGCCCGGCTCGAGCAGGGTCTGCTCCGCGTCGGCGTTCTCGACTGGGTCGACGGCAAGACCCTCAGTTTCGAGTTCAGCCACGGACTCTATGAGACCGACCTCCGGGCCCACGTCGTCGAGTACGACGATCTGGTGGTCATCGGCGGCAGTCACGGTCCATTGCTCCCGGGCGGTGCGGACGTCGGGAAGACATCGACCGCGGTCGTCACCCTCGGCAAGCCGCTCGGCGACCGGGCCGTCATCGCCGCGGACACCGGCGTACGTCTCACGCCGTACCCGTACCTCAGAAAGTGATGGAGGTGAAGGCTCGGGTTTGGTCGGTGAAGGGCTCGTTCGACGGGGAGGCGTCCAGGGAGGAGGCGCCGTAGAAGCCGTGGATGCCGGTGGTTTTGCGGAGGACGCACTCGGCGTCGGCGGGTTCGGCGACCGGGCCGCCGTAGACCAGGGTGCGATGTCGGCTGCACGGCTTAGACCAATGACTCTGGGTTCGTGTGTCGCGGCCGATCGTCATGAGGATGACGGGGGCAGCCTGGACGAGCTTCGGCAGCTAAGACTCAAGCGCGGGTGAGCTTGTACGCCTCGAATATCCGCTCCTGGCCTGTGCATGAGACGACGTCGATTACGGCTGTGTCTTCGAAGCCGCCACCGACGCCTATCTCGTCGCCTGGCCGGCAGGCCAGCTGTCCAGTTGCATCAATCAGGGCGGGTGAGCCGTCACGGAGTGCGACACTCCAGCCTGGAGGCCAGGCCACGTCGATGTCGACGGCTGTCGGTGCCGGCAGCAGTGCCCATTGGGGTACGGACTACCAGGCAGTTTGTTGAAGTGTCGATCTCGAGGGTTCCGATCAACTGAGCCTGTAACGCCACAGTAGGGGCATCACGTTGAACAGTCAGGCCAGGCATCGGAGCATCGTGGCTCTGCTTCTCGCCGCGATTCATCAGGCCTCTCCAGGCGGTTGTATTAGATGCATCAATGTTGCCGTGAACCCGTCTGCCCAGGTCAGAGGCCGGGGGCGGTCAAACCCGGGATCTCGTTGCACCTCCCTGACCAGCGCGATTGGCCGATCCGGACCAGCGAGCAATGTTGCATCAAGTGCAATTCATCCTGTTCATGCTCAGGAACATTCGCTCCTTCGCACTTCCCGCACCGCCACCGCCGCGCCACAACACCAGCATTGCCTCCACATCCGAGCCGTCGTGACGCGACTTGGACCAGGCGGGCGGTGTTTCTGGCGTCGTCGCTGGGAGTGACCTGCCGCGGGGGCGGGCAGTGCAGATTGCGGTCGTCGGCGAGGCATCCCGCTGCGCTCCCAAGGGCGCATCCGCCTGCGTGCGGAGGTTTCGGCTCCGGGTACATTGTCGGTGCCGGCACGCAGTTAGTGGTGGGGGACGTTCTGAGCAGTAGCGCGACCACCGGTTGCCCTGCGTCGTGCCCCGGTGAGACGTCACCGGGGCACGGTCTCGCTCGGTCCCGTCGCGTACTGGAATCGCCCCGCAAACGCGCAGGTCAGCCCTGGGTTCTGAAAGGCTCATATTCCGGTTGCACCAGGGCGCGATGGTCCCCACGGTTTCCACCGATTTCACACTACGTACGGCGGCACGGCTGGAACCTGCCCAGCGCCGATTGACTCGGGTCGTACGGCAGACCAAGCTGCGGCGAAGGTGTGCTGCGAAGTTGGCTGGGGCAGGTCGAGCTCGGAGCTGGCGGCGCGAGGTGGAGGGTCCGGAGGTCTGTCGAGGCCGCGAGTGCTGAGGGCAGCTGGCGGGGAGGGGTCCAGTAAGAATTTTGTTTGGGCCGGCTGTCGGATTTGGGGTGGGGCGTTCGTGGGAGGGGTGAGAGGCGGCCGGTGGGTGGCCGTCGGGACTAGGAGGGGTGAGATGGCGCAGTTCATGATTTCGTTCAGGAACGGGGCTATGGACATCTCCGAGGAGGACCTGCCGGACGTGGCCAAGGCTGCGTATGGGGTGGTTCAGGAGGCCAGGGATGCGGGGGTGTTCGTGTTCGCCGGCGGGCTGGCCGAGGATGCGGAGTACGACGTGGTGGCGACCGACGGGACCATCACCGACGGGCCGTACCCGGAGAGCAAGGAGTTCCTCGGCGGCCTGATGGTGGTGGATGTACCCAATCGGGAGGCGGCTCTGGAGTGGGCGGCCAAGATCGCGGTCGCCTGTCGTTGTGCGCAAGAGGTCCGCGAGTTCCTGCCTGAACCGGAGGTCTGACGGCGGCCCAGCCGAGAGCGCGAAGGCGAGTCTCGTCAGGCAGGGTCGATGCGGAGGGTGGCCTGGCGCATGCGGTTGCCGGTGGCGCTGGTAGCGAGGCTGCCGTACTTGCGGATGTAGGCGGCGTCGATCTGGTCGGCGAGGTGTGGGTCCGTGGAGGCGGGTACGGCGGAGAACGCGACGTTCCAGGTGGTTGGGACGAGGCGGATCCACCCGGTGCCTCGGCTCTGCGTGGCCTGGTACCAGGGCAAGGCTGTTCCCCGGTAGGCGCGGACGAAAACGCTGCCGTTCACGACGACGAGTCCGATCTCGACAGAGGCGTTCGAACTGCCCTCGGTGTGTGCGTGCAGATGGACGGAGTACGCCGTGTCGAGGAGGCGGAGCTCGTCGGGCGTCCAGGTTCGGGTTGACGAAGGCATGTGGACCTCCTGACGGGTCGTGTTCGCGGGCCAGGTGTCATCCCGGCCCGCGAACGTGGGTGGTGGTCACGCGGCGATCGACGACGTACGGCTGAGCGCGCTGTCGAAGAACTGGGTGAGTTTCGCGACGGCGGGCGTGACGTATTCGTCCTTGTCGTACAGGTCGACGTGGCTCGCGCCTTCGATCCAGAACAGCTCCTTCGGCTCGGCGGCGCGCTCGATCGCTTCGACGCTGAAGTAGTCGCTCACCGCCTCGGTGCCGGCGATCATGAGCAGCGGCCGGGGCGCGATGAGATCAACGAACCGGAAGCCGTCGAACTGCGCGAGCAGGTCGATGCTGCGCAGCGCGAACCAGTTCTCGGTCCGCGGGTGATAGCCGCGGTCGGTGCGGTAGTACTCCCAGCCGTCGAAGATGTGCCTGGTGAGGCTCTTCTTCACCTCGCCTCTCTCCGGCCGCGTCTCGGGGTGGATCGGCATCCGGCGCACCGGCTCGCCCCGAGCTTCCGCCGTACGGGCTGCCGCGGCCTGGTCGAGCAGGTCCTGCAGAACTTCCGGTGCCTGGGAGTGGGCGAGGCCGTCACGGAACCAGCTGCCTTCCTCGGCGGCGCTGACCGTGGCGACCGCCTTGATGCGGTGGTCGGTCGCCGCGGCCGGGACGATGTAACCGCCGGCTGCGCAGATGCCGAGTCCGCCGATGCGATCAGCGTCGACTTCGGGGAGGCCGCTGAGGAAGGTGACGGCGTTCTTCAGGTCCTCGATCCGGCGGGCGGGGTTCTCGAGGAACCGCGGCTCGCCCTCGCTCTCGCCCCAGTGCGCGGAGTCGAAGGCCAGCGTCACGAACCCGTTCCGGGCGAGCCGTTCGGCGTACAGGCCGGCGGTCTGTTCCTTGACGCCGGTCATCGGGTGGCCGACGACGATCGCGGGGCGGGGACTGCTCTGTCCAGAGTCCGGGGTGTAGAGGTGGCCGCTGAGAGTGAGGCCATCGCTGGGGAAGGAAACAGTGGTTTTCATGCATCCAGCGTTCGTCGCAGCCTGGGGCTCGGACCAGGACAGATTCGTGCCAGGGAACGATCCTGCCCCCGCACACCCGCCGCGTTTCGATCACACTGTGAGCATGGCCAGGGATCGAACCGCCTCCGCCGAACTCGCGGCGTTCCTCAAGGCGCGCCGTGCCCAGCTGACCCCGCGCCAGGTCGGCCTGCCCGAGACGGGCTCGCCCCGCCGGGTGCCGGGACTGCGACGGGAGGAGGTCGCCCAGCTCGCGTCGGTCAGCGTCGACTACTACACCCGTATCGAGCAGGGCCGGATCCCGCCGTCGCCCTCGATCCTGCCGGTGCTCGCCGACGCGTTGCGGCTGAGCGACGAGGAACGCGACTATCTCTACCGCGTCGCCGGCGTCATCTCGCCGCGTCCGCGCCGCCGCGCCGTACAGAAGGTGCGACCAGCCATGCGGCGCCTGCTGGACCAGCTCACCGAGTCCCCCGCGCTCGTCCTCGGACGGCGGATGGACGTACTCGCGTGGAATGCCGCGGCGGCGGCCCTGTTCACGGACTTCGCGCAGTACCCCACGCGGCACCGCAACTACGTGTATCTGCTGTTCGCCGATGCCGCGATGCGCGATCTGCATGAGCAGTGGGACGATGCGGCGCGCACCGCGGTCGCTGCCCTGCGCATGGAGGCGGCCGCGGACCCGGGCGCGCCGGAGCTCGCAGGTCTCGTCGGAGAGCTGTCCGTCCAGTTCCCCGAGTTCCGCACCTGGTGGGCGGAGCACCACGTGTCCGCCGCCAGCTACGGCGTCAAGAACTACCGTCACCCTGTCGTCGGGCCGCTGACCCTCGACTGCGATCTGTGGGAAAGTCCCGACGGCGGCGGCCAGCGTTTGATGCTGCTCACCGCCGAGGAAGGCAGTCGCTCCCACGAGGCCCTGCGCATCCTCACCTCGTGGACCGCCGAGCACAAAGTCGACTCCCGGGACGGATAAGGCCCGCGCTGCCACCGGCCGGATCAGGCATCCGGCGATCCGCGTCGGCCTCGTCGAACCCTGACACCGACCGCGAACCCATGCGGTAGTTGTTGCCAGTTGCGTACGGGCTGTGGTCTCTCAGGGTTTTCCTATCGACTTCTCAGCGTGCTTTGTGGGCCGAGCGGGAACGCCGTCCGTCTAAGTGGATGTTGAACACCACAAGGACGAGAGGACGGTAGCTGCTGTGGCAGGTTTGGGGATCGCCGAGGCACCGGGGACCCGCCTGGTGCGCGGCAGAGACGAGTTGCGGTACCCCAAGGACTCGGTGGTGGTGCTGGCCGGGATCCCGGGCGCCGGTAAGAGCACGTTGCTGCGCCGGCTGTTCCCAGTGGGCGCTGACCACCGTGGTGTGAAGGTGTTCGACTCAGAACGGCTGCGTGCTCGCTGGACACCCGTACTGGGTGCTGTGCCGTATTCGTGGTGGCGGCCGTTGCTGCACCTCACGTACTACGTGAAGGTGCTCAGCGCGATGCGTACGGGCCCGATGGTCGTTCACGACTGCGCCACGCGTCCCTGGGTACGGCGGCTGATCGGGTGGCGGGCGCGTCGTTCGGGTCTGGCGGTGCACCTGATCCTTCTCGACGTACCAGGCGACGTGGCCCGTTCCGGGCAGTACGCCCGCGGTCGCGTCGTCCGTACCGGCAGCATGGCCACCCACTGCCGGCGCTGGCCGCGCCTCATGGCGCTGGCAGCCGAGGATCCGGGCGCCCTCATCCCGGGCGCGATCTCCGCCACCATCCTCACCCGCGGTCAGGCAGACCGCCTGACCACCATCACGTTCGACTAGCGGTCAGTGCAGCCTGGCCGCAGTGCGTGCGGCCAGGCTGTACGGCGTCAGTTCCGGCTCTCGTCGGCGTCAAGCGGGCAGGTGTTCTCGGTGCGCTCGCCGGTGAAGTCGACGTCCGGGTGCGCGGCACTGAGCAGTGCGGCGACGTTGTTGGCCGCCTCGCCGCCGTAGAACTGCGGGCTGTCCAGGACTTGCTGCAGCGTCGGGTTCGCGACGCCGCCCTTCCTGGTGCCGTTGACGTCCGGGTCGAAGAGCGCGTTGTACGACTGCGTCATGTCGACGCCGGTCTCGGCCACCGCGCCTGGGTTGTTCTTCCAGAACCCCGGTGTGCAGAACTCGCCCCCGGGCGGCTGGGTCGTCGGCGGCGGCGTGGTCGTCGGCGGCGTGTAGGTGGATGTGGTGGTCGTCGTACTCGTCGTACTCGAAGTCGCGCCGGCTTGGGTAACGAACCCGAGGCCGAGGACACCTCCAGCGGCGACAGCCGAGACTGCGGCGACGACAGCGAGCACCCCACGATTGCGGCCCATCTCAGGCCCCCCTTTGTGAAAACGCGCCGGAATTGGCGCTCCCCTGCCCGTCCCCCACAGACGGACATTTCGACGGTACGACTCCGGTTTCCGCTTGACCAGGGGTCATCGACCTTCCCGTTTCACCGGTACGGCGGGTGATCGCCGGCCATCGCGCGGTAGCGATCGCAGATCGTGACTGCACAGGGCATTGACGGGATCCCCTGCGGACGCAGACTCTGAGCCCAGCGATCTCCGCCATGATCGCGTCTGCTGCAGGGGGGAACCTGTCATGCGCACTCGTGTCTCGCATGCCCGGGTGGCGATCGCTGCCCTCGTTCCGCTGGTCGTGGGGGTCGCCGCGACCGCACCGGCCAGCGCACAGGATCCGCCGCCGACGGCGGCCGCGCACGATCACCGGGGTCACGACCACGATCATGCGGCCGAGGATCTCGTCGGGGTGCCGATGAACGAGATCGAACGGGCCGCGAAGGCCCGTGCGGACGAGGTCACCCGGCAGACCGGTCAGCGCCCCGGCCGCCGGTCGCCGAAGGAGCAGGCGAAGGCCGACGCGATCGCCGCGGCGGCGGATCCGGCCGTGTCCGGGACGTGGGGCGGTGTGATCGACACTCCCGTCGTACCGGTGTTCACTGCCACGCTGCCGAACGGCAAGGTCCTGATGTGGGACTCCATCGGCGAGGGACCGACCGAGTCGTACAGCGACCAGTCGTTCACCCGGGCCGCGGTGTGGGACCCGGTGACGAACACCAGCAGGCGCGTCGACGTCCAGGGCTACAACATCTTCTGCGCCGGCTACGCCCAGCTCTCCGACGGCACCGTCCTTGTTGCCGGCGGCAACCGTGATGCGTCGCTCAACGGTCTGCGGAAGACGCATCTGTTCGACTGGCGGACCGAGACCTGGCGTCGCGGCCCGGACATGGCCGCCGAACGCTGGTACCCGTCGGTGACCGCGCTGCCGAACCAGGAGGCCCTGATCCAGGGCGGCGGCCCGGAGAACGCCGAAGTGCACCAGACGAACCAGTGGATCCGGCTGCTGACCGGGTTCACCACACCGTCCAGCCGGCTGTACCCGCTGCTCACCGTCCGACCGGACGGCAACGTCGACCTGGTCGGGACCAGCGCCGTCATGCGAACGCTGCAGACGAGCGCGGCCGGCGCGCAGGTCGGCACCTCCGTCCGGGACCTGATCAACCGCGACTACGCCAGTTTCGCGACGATCCGGGTCGGCAAGACGCTGGTCGCCGGCGGCGGCATCATCGCCGAGGACGGCAAGGTCGGCGTACCGACGCGCACCGCCGTGATCGTGGACTCGAACGGCCCGACGGTGGCCCAGTCGACCGGCTCGATGGCCACCGGACGACGCCAGCACAACCTGACCGTCCTGGCCGACGGCGACGCCCTGGCCACCGGCGGCATGAACGCGGTGATGACCGACGGCACGGTCAACCTGGCCGCTCCCGTGTACGCCGCCGAGCTCTACGACACCGAGACGGGCACCTGGCGCAATCTGGCCGCCGCGAACCGGATCCGGCAGTACCACTCCACCGCACTCCTGCTGCCCGACGGTCGCGTGATGACCGGTGGCGGCGGCATCTGCGGCGAGTGCCAGCGGGTCGGGTACCTCGAGAAGAACATCGAGTACTTCACCCCGCCGTACCTTTACGGACCCGATGGGCAGCTTGCCCCTCGTCCGGCGATCACGGCGGCCCCGGCCACCGCGTCGTACGGAAGTGTCTTCTCGGTGACGTCGCCCCAGGCCGGGTCGATCGCCAAGGTCGGACTCGTCGGCCTGGGTGCGCCGACCCACGGCGACGACCAGGGCCAGCGCTACGTGCCGCTCTCGTTCAGCGCCTCGGGTACGACGCTGTCGATCGACTCCCCGGCGAACGTCAACCTGGCGCCACCCGGCTACTACATGCTGTTCGTTGTCGACAGCAACGGGGTGCCCTCGGTGGCACACATGGTGCAGCTGACCGCGACGGCCCCGCCGGCGCCGGCGCCGATCCGGCTCACGATCAGCGGCCCGGGCGACCGGTGCCTGGACATCGACCACAGCTCGATCGTTCCGGGGACCAAGATCCAGCTGTGGGACTGCAACGGTACGCCGGCGCAGCGCTGGACCCGTCCGTCCGACGGCACGTTGCGCGCGCTCGGCGTGTGTGCCGACGTACCGGGCGGCAACCTCAAGGTGGGCGCTCCGCTGCGGACCGACCTCTGCAACAGCGTCGACCCGGCCCAGAAGTGGACGATCGGCTCGGACGGCCGGATCAGGTCCACCACCAAACCCAGGCTCTGTTTCTCGGCTCCCGGCAGGACCAACGGCGAGCAGGTCACCCTCGCGAACTGCAACACGAACTCGCCGACCCAGCTGTTCCGGTACTAGACGAGGACTGTCGGTGGCTGGTGATTGACTCGGACTCCTTGATGGGGAGGAGTGCGAGTGAAGGTTCGGATTGAGCGTGAGGTGCTGGCCGAGGCGATCGGCTGGGTGGCGAAGGGGCTGCCGAGCCGGCCGAGTGTGCCGATCCTGGCCGGGATGCTGGTGGAGGCGGGCGACGGGCAGGTGACGTTGTCCGGGTTCGACTACGAGACGTCGGCGCAGGTGAGTGTGCCGGCCGAAGTGGCGGACGAGGGGCGGTATCTGGTGTCGGGCCGGTTGCTCGCCGACATCTGCCGGAGCATGCCGCGGGACTCGGTGGAGCTGAGTGGCGAGGCCGCCCGGGTGCAGGTGAGCAGCGGAAGCTCGCGGTTCGTGCTGCAGACCTTGCCGCTCGGCGAGTATCCGGCCCTTCCCGACGTACCGGCGCCGACCGGTGTGGTGAGCGGGGACGTGTTCGCTCGGGCGGTCGCCCAGGTGGTGAGTGCGGCCGGCCGGGACGACACGTTGCCCGTGTTCACCGGGATCCGGCTGGAGATCCGCGGATCGAAGGTCTCCCTGTTGGCCACGGACCGGTACCGGCTCGCCCTACGGACCTTCGAGTGGGAGCCGGTCGACCCGGCGATCGAGGCGGATGCGATCGTGCCCGCCAGGACGCTCGCCGAGGTGGCCAAGGCGATGGCCGGTCACGACGTCACACTGGCGCTCGGTGCGACCCGCACAGGGGACGGGTTGATCGGGTTCGAGGCCGGCGGGCGGCAGGCGACGGGCCGGCTGATCGACGGAGAGTTCCCGAAGGTCCGCAGCCTGATCCCGGCGGAGTCCGCGATCACGAGCACGGTCCGGGTGGACACCGCGGCGCTGGTCGAGGCGGTGAAGCGGGTCGCGCTGGTGGCGGAGCGTACGGCGCCCGTGCGGCTGACGTTCGCGGACGGTACGGCGACCTTGGACGCGGGCAGCGGGGAGGAGGCGCAGGCGTCCGAGTCGGTCGACGTCGTGCTCACCGGTGAGCCGGTGGTGAGCGGGTTCAACGCGGGCTACCTGCTCGACGGGCTGGCCGCGATCGGGGCGCCGGTCGCGCACTTCGCGTTCACTCAGCCGACCAAACCCGCCAACCTGACCGGGCTCCGCTCGCCTGACGACAGTCCTGCGGACGACTCGGCGTACATCCTGATGCCCATGCGCCTGCCGAACTGATGCGCGCATCGGCGGGTCGCAGATCGACCAGGAGAACAGGACCTGCTCAACCCCTGGGCACATCGGCGACCAGGTGGACCACGTCCTCCTGGTCGCCGGCGCGCTACTGATGGTTGCCCCGGAAGGCGTCAGCTCGCCCCGCGGAAGTAGGCGGTCAGGACTCGGGCCAGGGTCTCCGGTGGGATCGTGTGGAACGTGCCGTCGTGCCCTTCCACCGTGCTGTTCGGCAGCGCGGCCGCGGCCTCCCGCACCGCCTGCTTCATCCACTCCGGACTGGCGTTGCTGTACAGCGCCAGCACCGGCGCCGACACGGACGACAGCAACTCCACCGGTACGGCGCTGTCCCTCATCTGCAGGCCGTCGTACACGAGTGTGTGCGCCATCGCCTCCAGCTTGGCCCACATCGGCGTCTGCCGGATCTGGTCGACCATCTCCTTCGGCTGCCCGACCGCCTCGACCATGAACAGTTCTGCCGCGCCACCGGGGTTGCCGGCGTCCACGAACTCCTGCAGCCGCTCGAGGTATCGCTCCGGCGCCGGCGGCGCGCCCTCCACCCGGAACGGCGGCTCCATGATCGCCAGCTTCTCGAACGGCAGTCCGGCCTGCAGCAGCACCATCGACCCGGACGAGAACGCGCACGCGAACCGTGCGTCGGTCGCCGTGCGCACCGCGTCCAGATCCTCCCACTCACGTTCGACCGCGTACGGCGCGGTGTCGCCGGAGTCCCCGCGGCCGCGCCGGTCGTAGTTGACCACGGTGAACGTGGCGGACAACGCCTCGGCGTACGGCGCGAAGAACGACCGGTCGGTGAACGCCCCGGTGACAAGCACCAGTCCGGGTCCACTGCCGTAGGTGTCGTACGCGATCTCTGTGCCGTCGTGTGAGACAACCCTCTCCATCACCATGCTCCTTCTGAAAACGGGATTCCCTACCCCTCCGTCGAACGAGCCCGGCGCGGATAGACCACCTCAATTGTGATCCACATCACACGAGCCGACGACCGCCCGCGAGCCCTTTCCGCGACCTTGACCGCGTCACTACAGTTGGATTATGTATACAGACGACTGGTATGCGGTCCACACGAAGGCTCGGTCCTGATGCTGCTCCGGCAGCTCGAGTACCTCGTCGCCCTGGCCCGGGAGAAGCACTTCGCCCGGGCCGCCGACGCCTGCTACGTGTCCCAGCCGTCGCTGTCCGCCGCGATCCGCAAGCTCGAGCAGGAGCTCGACGTACCGATCGTCCGCCGCGGCCGCCGATTCGAGGGCCTCACCCCCGAGGGTGAACGAGTGCTGCTCTGGGCGCAGCGGATCCTGGCCGAACAGGACGCACTCCGGCACGAGCTGTCGATGATGCGCGGCGGCCTCACCGGAACGCTTCGGCTCGGTGCGATCCCGACCGCGATGCCCGTCATCTCGCTGCTCACCACGCCGTTCTGCGAACGGCATCCGAACGCCAAGGTCACCATCGAGTCGCTGTCGTCGCGCGACATCACCCAGAAGCTCGCCGAGTTCGATCTCGACGTCGCGATGACCTATCTGGACGACGACACCCTCGGCCACGTCCGCAAGACCCCGTTGTACGAGGAGCGCTACCTTCTGCTCACGCCACAGCACACCGACCTCGCCGAGTCGCCGGTGGCAACCTGGGCGCAGGTCGCCGAACTGCCGCTGTGCCTGCTCTCCCCGGACATGCGCAACCGCCGGATCATGAACGGCTACTTCACCGACGACGGCGTCACCGCCTCGCCGGCGATCGAGAGCGACACGGTGTCCGGTCTCTACAGTCATCTGCACGGCAACCACTGGTCGACGGTGATCTCGCATGCGTGGCTGCACATGTTCGGGGTGCCCGACGGGATGCGCGTCGTACCGCTGAAGAGCCCGGCACACGGGCCGCGGGTCGGCCTGGTGATCGCGGCACGCAGCCCCGAGCCCGTGCTGGCCCGCGCCCTGCTGGACATCGCCCGGCAGGCCGGCGTTCACGACGCCCTGGACGAGCTTCTCGACGTACACCTGATGGGCTCGGGCTATTCCGCTCAGGTGAGCTGATAGGCGCGGCCTATCACGCCATAGCAGGCAGGTCTTTGACCGCCTGGCCACGCCGGGGTGACTGTGGAAGGGACGGATCCCTTCCACAGCGAAGCCACGTGCATGTAATGGGGATCACGTCCGTGGTAACCGGGATCACGTGAGACGGGGGCATAACCGGTCAAGACGGCTGGTTGAATGTATACAGAAGGCAGAATTCAGAAGCGCTCCCCACTGGGGAGCAGGAAGGGTAACGATGATTTTCACGCGTAGGTTCGGTGCTCTGGCGGCTCGCCCGCAGTTCCCGGATGCTCCGGAGCTGCAGCAGGAGCAGAACACCCCGATCGACCTGGATGCCGAGCTCGCCCGGCTGACCGCCGGCGACAACCGGGTGGCCACCGACGGCAACCGGGTGACCGCCGACACCCGGCGCAACTCCGGCGGCCACCACCAGGCGGACGAATCGGCGGCCTGACCAACTCCCGGGAGTCCGCGCGGAATCACCGGCATCCGCCCGGCGATTCCCGAGCTGGTAGCCATATGTTCGGTGATGGCACTTGGTAGACTGTGTACCAAGTGCCATCCTGATCTCCCAGTGCTCCGGGAAGGACCTCATGACGACCATCAGTGCGGGTGCCACCGATCCTGTCTCCCCCGGTGTCCGGCACGTCAAGCGGCCGACGCCGCTGCGCGAGTCCGTCTACGAGGCACTGACCGAGATGATCATCGACGGCACCCTCGAGCGCGGCCGGCACCTGGTCGAGGTCGAGCTGGCCGGCATGCTGGGCGTTTCCCGGCAGCCGGTCCGCGAGGCGCTCCAGCGACTCAACAACGAGGGCTGGGTTGACCTGCGGCCGGGATTCGGTGCGATGGTGCACGTCCCCGCCGAGGACGAGGTCGACCAGTTGCTGGCGGCCCGCGCGGCGCTGGAGTCGGAGTCCGCACGGCTCGCGGCCCGGCACGCGGCCAAGGAGGACGTGGCCAAACTCAAGGAACTGTGCAAGGTCGGTACGGCGTACCACGAGGCCGGTGACATCGACGGCGCGGTGCGGACCAACGGCGAGTTGCACAGCCTGATCACCCAGATGTCCGGCAACAGGTTCCTGGTCGACTTCGCCGCCCAGGTCGACCGCCGCGTCCGCTGGTACTACACCCCGGTCGCGCCGGCGCGTGGCGCGGCCTCGTGGCGGGAGCACAACCGGCTGGTCAAGGCGATCAGCGACGGCGACGAGGACAAGGCCGCGCAGATCATGCGCGAGCACACCGAGCACACGCGCAAGGCGTACCACGACCTCCAGGCCGCCAACGGTCCGGACGAGGCTCCGGCCGAGACCGATCCCGCCCCACGTCGTCGCCGCCGTACGGCCAACTGACCGCAGGGCCCACCGGCCCAGCCGCTGCGAGGGGATCACCGCCCGAATGGCCCCTTCTCCCCCGGTGATACGAGGGGAGAAGGGGCCATTGCAGGGGATGTCCGTCCGCCGGTCAGGGTGAGGCGACACGCTTCTTGCGGCCACGACCCGTAGCGGCCTTGCGGGCCTCCATGGCCGTGGCGAGGTGGACGTACTGCTCGACCGTGCGCAACGCGTAGACGTTGTGCTCGAGGATGCGCGGCCACCAGAGGCGGCCGAGCTGCTCGTGCATCCAGAGGAAGCCGATCGCGAAACCCATGCTGACCAGGGCCCGGAAGGCAAGGAACTTCCACGGTTCCGACGGCAGGCCCGGCGTACCGGTCACCGCCCACTCGGTCACCACCGAGTGCACCAGCAGGGCGAGCGGGAAGCCGATCACCCAGTAGACCGCCGCCGGCGCGAACACACCGGCCGGGACCTTGCCCAACGCAAGCAGGACGGCGTACCCGGCCCCGAACAGGGCCAGCGGAACGCCCAGGCCCAGCCCGGTGGCCACAGCCCAGCCGGCGGGCTGGCCGACGAACGCGGCCAGACCACCGGCGACCAGCCCGGCCGCGGCACCGACCGCGGCGGCCGGGACCGAGAACTCCGCAAGTTGCTTCACGCCGGCCATCTCAACCCACGACCACGCCGAAGCGCACCAGGCTGTAGAACAGCAGGCCGAGGTAGAACACCGCGCCGAACCCGATGATCACGTTGCGCACCGGACCGGGACGGATCGGTTTGGGCAGGAGCCTGTTGTTCACCAGGAGCAACACGACGCAGTAGGCGCCCATCGCGAACGTGGACAGGAAGGCGAGGATGTCCAGGATGCCCGCCGGACCCTCGGCCGGCCCGAACAGCAGGATCAGGATGCCGAAGGTGATCACGCCCCACAGGAACCCGGCGTACAGCCGCGACATCGAGAACCGCTTGGCCCCCGGGACGAAGTAGTACGTCATGTCCGCCTGACCGCGGGAGAACGAGTCGAACAGACCGAGGGTCGCGTTCAGCCCGATCAGCGCGATGAAGCCGAAGAACAGCGTGCCCAGGATCGGGCTGCCGGCCGAGGCGAACGCATCCGACATGGCCTTCAGCGCGGCTTCCCGGTCGCCGCCCTCGATCAGGCCGGCCACGTTCGGGTTCTCCCGGGCCGCCGACATGGCCAGCACGGTGAACGAGATCGTGACCAGCATGGTGATGCCCCAGAAGAGCAGCAGCGCGTCGAAGGTGACCCACTTGCGCCAGCCCTTCCACTTGGCCATCTCGCCGGCGTCCTCGGTGTCGAACATGAAGCCCCGCGACGGCATCGACTCGGCCTCGCCGGCCGACCGCAGCCCGCGGATCTTCGGGATGTGCGCACCCATCGCCGCACCGCTGTCGCGCAGTTGCAGCGTGTACCACATCTGCTGCATCCCGGACGGGCCGGCGAACGCGATCGACCCGACCACGATCGGGAACCACGCCTCGGACAGCGCCTTGTCCGGGAAGAAGCCGAACGCGAACATGCCCGAGACCGTCTGGGCCAGGTCGTCCCAGCTGCCCACGATCGCGGCGATCACCGACGTACCGACGACCAGCAGGCCGATCAGCAGGCCGAGCAGCTTCTCCAGGAAGTTGTAGATCACCGACAGCAGGCTGAACAGGACACCGACGAACACCAGAGCCACGCACGCCGAGACCTGCCAGGGTATGCCCGACACCTCCTCGAAGGCGGCCGCGCCGGCCGAGAGGTGGCCGGGCCACATGTAGATCAGGATCGCCGCCACGTAGAAGAACCACATCAGCGGTTTGAAGATCCGGGCCGCGCCGAAGAAGATGCTCTCCCCGGTCGCCATCGCGTACCGGGCCATCTCCAGCAGCACGAACGCCTGCAGGGTGACGCCGACCATGAACAGCCAGCGGATGTCCGGCCCGAACACCAGGACGAGCCGGGGCCACATGTAGGACTCGCCCATGCCGACGCCCAGCGCGACCAGGAAGACGGTCGGACCGAGGATGTGCATCGAGGGCGGTGCGTCCGGAAGTTTCCGGATCGGCATCGGTTCGAGCCTGCCCGCGCGCCAGACCCGCTCGGTCACGGCCGCCGAGGCGGGCTCTTCGGGTACTTCTGAGGTCTTGCTCGTGACGTCCAAGGCGGACTCCTTAGATCGACGCCAGCTGCTGGACTACCGCTCCCCCGTGCACTCCCCCCTTGCCAAACGCATCACCGGCTTCCTCCGACACAGCTTCTCCAGGGACTCAGGAACCGAGGGGTCCGGCGTTGCGGGCCCAGCGGTACTTGGCACCGAGCACCTGGACCGGCGTCTCGGTGGTGTACGGGTACGCGACCACACCGTGGTCGAACAGGTACTGGCTGGCTTCCTCCACCTCGACGTCACCGGACAGCGAGGCCACCACCGGCTTGTCGATGCCCTTGGCCCGGTACTCCTCGACCACCTCGGCGACCAGCTTCGCGAACACCATCGGCGGTGTCACGATCGTGTGCCAGTAGCCCAGGATCAGCGCGTGGATCCGGTCGTCGGAGAGGCCGAGGGCGATGGTGTTCCGGTACGTCGACGGTGGTTCACCGCCGGTGATGTCGACCGGGTTGCCGGAGGCACCGAAGGGCGGGATGAACTTCTTGAACGCCTCGTCCAGGTCGGGCGGCATCGACATCAGCTGCAGGCCGTTGTCCACACACGCGTCCGACAGCAGTACGCCGGAACCGCCGGCGCCGGTGATGATGACGACGTTCTCGCCCTTCGGCGTCGGCAGCAGCGGGATGCCGCGGGCGAACTGGAGCATCTCGTTGAGCCCCGGGGCCCGGACCACACCGCTCTGCCGGAGGATGTCGTCGTACACCTTGTCGTTGCCGGCCAGGGCGCCGGTGTGCGAGCTGGCGGCCCGCGCGCCCATGTCGGTCCGGCCGGCCTTCAGGACGACGACCGGCTTCTTCTTCGACACCCGGGCCGCCGTCTCGGCGAACGCCCGGCCGTCCTTCAGGTCCTCCAGGTGCATGGCGATCAGGTTGGTGTTGTCGTCGCTCTCGAAGAACGTCAGGAGGTCATCCTCGTCGATGTCGGCCTTGTTGCCTACCCCAACGATCGCGGAGACGCCCATCCGGCTGGACCGGCTGAAGCCCAGGATCGCCATCCCGATGCCTCCGCTCTGTGACGACAACGCGACACTGCCGCGGACGTCGTACGGCGTGCAGAACGTCGCGCAGAGGCTCTCCGGCAGGTAGTAGTAGCCGTAGATGTTCGGTCCGAGGATGCGAACGTTGTGCTTGCGGGCGATCGCGACGACCTCGTCCTGCAGTTCCTGCTGACCGGTCTCGGCGAACCCGGACGGGATCAGGATCGCGCCGGCCACGCCCTTCTGACCGCACTGTTCGAGCGCGGCGCCGACGAACTTGGCCGGTACGGCGAACACCGCGACGTCGACGTCACCCGGTACGTCGAGGATCGAAGGGAACGCCTTGCGCCCGAGCACCTCGCCGCCCTTGGGGTTGATCGGGTAGATGTCGCCGGCGTAGCCGCCGTTGACCAGGTTCTTCATCACCGAGTTGCCGATCTTGCCGGACTCGTTCGAGGCCCCGATCACCGCGACCGCGCGCGGTTTCATGATCCGGGTCATCGCGGTGAGGATCTCCTCGGAGCTGTACCGCTCGACCGGCTTGCCGGCTTCGGCGTCGACGATGATCCGGACGTCCACCGCGGTGGCGCCGTCCGGCCCGGCCAGCACCGGGTTCAGGTCCACCTCGGCGAACTGCGGGAAGTCGGTGACCAGGTCGGACAGCCGTCTGACCAGGTCGGCCACGGCGTCCTTGTCCACCGGCTCGGCGCCGCGGACGCCGTCCAGCATCTCGTGCGCGTTGATCCCGTCGATCATCGAGCGCGCCTCGTCGCCGGTCAGCGGGGCGAGCCGGAAGGTGACGTCCTTCAGCACCTCGACCAGTACGCCGCCGAGCCCGAACGCGACCACCTTCCCGAACGTCTGGTCGGTGACCGCGCCGACGATGACCTCCTGCACGTCACCGCCGGTGACCAGCATCTTCTGCACCTGGACCCCGGTGATCTCGGCGTCGGCCCGGTACGCCTTGGCGTTGGCGACGATCTGGTCGAACGCCTTGACCGCCGCCTCGGCGGAGTCGACGCCGACCACCACGCCGCCGGCGTCGGTCTTGTGCAGGATGTCCGGTGAGACGATCTTCAGCACGACGGGGAAGCCGATCTCGGCGGCGAGACCGGCCGCTCCCTCGGCAGTCGTGGCCAGCCCCTCACCCGGCGTCGGGATGCCGTACGCGTCCGCGACCTGCTTGGCCTCGGGTGCGCTCAGCGAGGTGCGGCCGTCCGCCAGAGCCTGGTCGAGGATGGTCCGGACTGCTGCCTTGTCATAAGTCATGCCATGGGCTCCATTTCCGCTGCGGAGGGTGACGTCAGACGACGCCGGCGGCCTTGAGTTCCTCGAGTTCGGCCGTGTCGATGCCGAGCTCGCCGTAGATGACCGGGTTGTGCTCGCCGAGACCCGGTGAGGTCTCGACCTGGACCGGGGAGTCGGACAGCCGGATCGGGCAGCCGACGGTCTTGAAGCTGCCGCGCTGCGGGTGCTTCACCTCGACCACCGCGCCGAGCTCGGCCAGCGTCTCGTCCTCGATCAGCTCACGCGTGGACAGGATCGGCCCGCAGGGCACGTTCAGCGCGTTGAGCTTGTCCATCACCTCGAACTTGGTGTGCTGCTCGGTCCACTGCTCGATCAGCGCGAACATCTTGTCCAGCTTGTCGAGCCGGGCGGCCGGGGTGGCCCAGTCCGGATCGTCGGCCAGCTCGGGCTTGCCGATCAGGTTCGCGATCGGGGCCCAGCCGGGCGGCTGGACGATCACGTAGATGTAGTCGTTCGGGCCACCCGGGGAGCACCTCAGCGCCCAGCCCGGCTGGCCGCCGCCGGAGGCGTTCCCGGACCGCGGCACCTCGTCGCCGAAGTGCTCGTTCGGGTACTCGCGCAGCGGCCCGTGGGCGAGCCGCTGCTGGTCGCGCAGTTTGACCCGGGTCAGGTTCAGCACGGCCTCCTGCATCGCCACCGAGACCCGCTGGCCCTTGCCGGTGTTCGTCCGCTGGTAGAGGGCGGCCAGGATGCCGGCGACCAGGTGGATCCCGGTGCCCGAGTCCCCGATCTGCGCGCCGGTCGCGGTGGGCGGTCCGTCCTCGAAGCCCGTCGTGCTCATCGCGCCGCCCATCGCCTGCGCGACCACCTCGTAGGCCTTGAAGTTCTCGTACCGGCCGGGGCCGAAGCCCTTGATCGAGGCGAAGATCAGCCGCGGGTTGATCAGCTGGAGCCGGTCCCAGGTGAAGCCCATCCGGTCGATCGCACCGGGCGCGAAGTTCTCCACCAGGACGTCGACGTCCTTGACCAGGTCGGTGAAGATCTCCTTGCCCCGGTCCGACTTCAGGTTCAGCGTGATGCTGCGCTTGTTGCAGTTCAGCATCGTGAAGTAGAGGCTGTCGACGTCGGGGATGTCGCGCAGCTGCTGGCGGGTGATGTCACCGGTCGGTGCCTCGAGCTTGATCACGTCGGCGCCGAGCCAGGCCAGAATCTGGGTGCAGGACGGTCCGGACTGGACGTGGGTCATGTCGAGGACGCGGACACCTTCGAGGGCCTTACTCATGCTGGTCCTCCACTACTTGTACATGGTCTGGTTCATGGTTCCGGGGGCGTAGGCGTCCGGGTCGACCCAGACGTTGATCAGCGACGGCAGCCCGGACTCGCGGGCCCGCTGCATGGCCGGCCCGATGTCCTTGGGGTCGCGAACCTCCTCGCCGTAGCCGCCGAGCATCCGGGCGAACTCGTCGTACCTGACGTCACCGAGGGTGTTGCCGACGCGGCCGCGGGCCTTGCCGTACTTCGCCTCCTGGCCGTAGCGGATCTGGTTCATCGAGGAGTTGTTGCCGACCACCCCGACGAACGGGAGGTTGAAGCGGACCAGCGTCTCGAAGTCCCACCCGGTCAGCGAGAAGGCGCCGTCGCCGAACAGCGCGACCACCTCTTTGTCCGGCCGGGCGTACTTGGCCGCCATCACGAACGGGATGCCGACGCCGATGGTGCCGAGCGGGCCCGGGTCCATCCAGTGGCCCGGCGACTTCGGCTGCACCACGCCGCCGGAGAAGGTGACGATGTCACCGCCGTCACCGATATAGATCGAGTCCTCGGTGAGGAACTCGTTGATCTCGTGCGCCAGTCGCAGCGGGTGGATCGGGTTGGCGTCCGACAGCTGCTTCGGCAGCCGCTTCTGGTACGACGCGTCCTCCTCGGACCGCAGCTCGGCGAACCAGGCCTTGCGGTCGGCGGCCTTCTGCACCCGGCCGGAGGCCGCCTGGGTGACCGCGGCCAGGATCGCTCCCGGGTCGCCGACCAGGCCGAGGTCGATGTCGCGGTTCTTGCCGACGGTGCGGTAGTCCATGTCGACCTGCACCACGGTCGCGGTCTTCGGCAGCCGGCGGCCGTAGCCCATCCGGAAGTCGAACGGCGTACCGACGATCAGGATCAGGTCGGCGTTGTTGAACGCGTACCGCCGTGACAGGTGGAAGTGGTGCGGGTCGCCGGGCGGCAGCGTGCCGCGGGCGGAGCCGTTCATGTACACCGGGACGTTCAGCGTCCGGGCGAACTCGATCGCGGCGTCGGTGCCGCGCGAGGTCCACACCTGGGTGCCGAGCAGCACCACCGGCTTCTCGGCCCGGACCAGCAGGTCGGCCAGTGCCTCGATGTTCGCCGGGTCGCCGATGCTCTTGGTCGATGCGCGGTACCGGCCGGCCTCCGGGACGGTGGCCTGCTCGACCGGGACCGAGTTGTCCAGGATGTCGCGCGGGATCTCCAGGAAGGACGGGCCGGGGGCACCGTTGAAGCACTCGCGGAACGCCATCGACACCATGTCGGCGACCCGGGCGGTGTGCGGCACGGTCGCCGCGAACTTGGTGATCGGCGCCATCATGTCGACGTGCGGGAGGTCCTGCAGGGACCCCATCTTGTGCTGGTTCAGCGCACCCTGGCCGCCGATCAGCAGCATCGGGCTCTCGGCCCGGAAGGCGTTCGCGACACCGGTGACGGCGTCCGTCGTGCCGGGACCGGCGGTGACCACGGCGCACCCGGGCTTGCCGGTCATCCGCGCGTACCCGTCGGCCGCGTGCGCGGCGACCTGCTCGTGCCGGACGTCGACGACCGCGATGCCCTCGTCGACACAGCCGTCGTAGATGTCGATGATGTGCCCGCCACAGAGGGTGAAGATCACGTCGATCCCCTCGGCCTTCAGGGCCTTGGCGACCAGGTGACCACCTGAGATGGTCGCCGGGGCCGGCTCCTTCACCTCTGCGACTGGTTGGGTCTCCGACACTGTCTGCGCCATCTGCAGTCATCTCCTCGGAAGGGCCGGTGTGCGCCCCTGTCGTGTCAGTTCGATGTAGATTGCATACCGTATGGTGTAGTCGTAGTCTTATCGCACGCCGTGGCGGTTGTCCAGAGTTCGAGCACCAGGGAGCTGCGATGACGATTCACGAACACCTCGACCGGACCCGTCAGGCCGTGCAGGACCTGGAGAAATCCCTTCTGGCATTGAGGAATCGGCTCGGTCCGCATCTCGACGTACTGCGGCTGATGGACGATCTCCAGCGGTGTGCGGCGGACCTGCAGCGGCTCGAACAACAGGTCAGGGCACCACGGCGGCACGAACTGGTGGTGATCCCCGACGGCGACTACGACCAGAGCTTCTGGGCCGGCGTCGAGCACGAAGGCTTGGGAGCACCCGGCCGCCGGGCCCCGTGACCGGTCGTGGGGCCTCCCGGCCTGGACTGAGGAGCGGAGGGAGCGAAGCGACCGGAGTGACGAGGGAACGCCGGGAGTCAAAGCCCCATGACCCGCTGCGCCGGAGGCGCAGCATTCAGCACGGCGAGACATTGCTTGAGTAGATGCCGCAGGCGTGCGTCGCGGTCACCGTCCGGACATCGGGCGGTGATCGCGACTGCTTCCGCGGCCTGTTCGGTGGCAACGAAGGTCCGGTAGAACGGCTCGCTCCAGCCGAACCGGCCGAGCACCGGCAGCCACCAACGAGCCGCTCCCGCCGGCTCGTCACGACCTGTCATCAGGTGGATCGCGGTCTGACGGGCCCTCGACAATCGGACCCGTTCGTCCGTGGTCAGTTCCCCGCCGGCCAACGCGGTCGAGACGCACAGCGCGACCACGCGGGCTGACGCCTCGAACCCCGGCTGTGCGGTTCCGACGAAACTCGATGCCAGCGGCAACAACGCCCGGCGGCCGGCCGGGCTGCTGTGGTCGTGCACCGCTCTCGCCACCGCACTCAGCGTCGGATGCACGCAACTCGGCCGATCCGTCCACGGTTCGCGGGCCAGTTTGGACACCAGTTCCATCACGCAGGGATCGGGCCGGACGACTCGGCCGTAGCCGTTCACTCGTGCGATCCGGCGACCGGCGTACCCAGCTGCGGCCGGACCGGCAGCGCCGGTCGTCCGGGTTGTTTCAGGAACCGCACCGTGAGTGCGGTCAGCAGACCGAGCAGGCCGGCACCGAGGAACAACGGCCGATAGCCGACCGTGGCCACCAGCGAGGCCGCGACACCGACGCCGACCAGTCCACCGGCGGCCTTCGCGGAGTACAGGATCGCCTGGTTCTGCAGCAGGCTGTTCTCGCCGAAGAACTCGAGCACCAGATTCGCCATGATCGCGTAGAACGCGCCGCCGCCGAGCCCGGCGAACATCGCGCACAGCACGAACGCCCAGCCCGCCCCGGTCTCGCCGGCGACGACCAGCCCGACATGCGTGAACCCTTCGATCATCAGTACGGCGGCCAGCACCCGACGGCGGCCGAAGCGGTCCGACAGGTGTCCGGCCAGGGACCGGCCAAGACCGTTGACCGCGGCAAGCATTCCGGCCGCGAACCCGGCCACCGCGACTCCCAATCCGGCGGAGACGGCGTAGCTCACGACGAACGCGATGCCGAACAGCGACAGCGCCGTGGACAACGCCAACGTCAGCCACATCAGCGGGAGCGCGCCGGTGCGCATCGCCTCGGCCGGGCGGTAGTGCCGGACCGCGGGCGCGTTGTGCGGGATGCTCCGGTTCAGTTTCCGGTCGATCGCCCAGACCTGCGCGTCGATGTGCGGCGGCCACCAGTGCCGCGGCGGGTCCTTCAGCAGTCCCCCGGCCGTCAGTACGACGAGTACGGCGAGGAGCGCGGTCACATCGAACACGATCCGCTGTCCGCTCGCCGACCGGATGATGGTCAACAACGCGATGCTGGGCACGGCACCCACGGCGAAGCCGCCCGTGACGAACCCGATCGTGGCGGTCCGCCGGTCGGGGAACCAGCGCGCGGCCGTGGTGATGCAGGCGGCGTACACCAGTCCGGCACCGGCTCCACCGATCACCGCGTAGCCGAGGACGGCGAGTGGGTAACTGTCGGCATGCGCCAGCGTCACCAGGCCGATCGCCGCGCACACACCGCCGCCGACGACGAGTTGGGTCGGCGTGGCCCGGCGTACGCGTTGGATCCAGGCGGCCGGGATCGCCATCAACGCCTGGCAGGCGACGAAGACGGCGAGCAGCCACATGGTCGCGACGGCACCCCAGCCACGTCCGTCCTGCAGGCCGATGGCCGCCGATCCGAAGGAGTACTGCAATGGGCTGATGGCGACCATGCACGCCCAGGCCGCCCACAGTTGCCAGCGCCGGGAGTGTCCGGTCAGGTCCCTCGCGTCCTCGCCGATGCGGTACTGCCGGCCGTAGACGTCACGCACGTCCCGGGGCTGTGCGTTCACCGTCCCAGCCCCACGGCCCCGGTCAGCGGGCATCACGTGATTCATAGCGCCTCCTGACTACTGCATACCGTATGAGATCTGTGGTACTCCTCCGCGTCGGCGTTGTCCAGAGTCCGACCCCTTGTGAATCCCTGTGCATACAGAATACAGTCGCCATGATCCCGACGAGGAGGCTGGCCGTGGACCTGATGGAGTACCAAGCCAAGGAACTGTTCGCCCGGCACGGCGTCCCGGTGACGCTCGGCCGGGTGATCGAGGATCCCGCCGACGCGGCCGGCGCCGCGGCGGAACTGGGTGGCCGGGTGGTGGTGAAGGCGCAGGTGAAGACCGGCGGCCGCGGCAAGGCCGGCGGAGTCAAGCTGGCCGGCTCCCCCACCGAGGCAGTGGAGAAGGCGCGCGAGATCCTCGGCATGGACATCAAGGGCCACACGGTCCGCCGGGTGCTGCTCGCGCCCGCCGCGGACATCGCCGAGGAGTACTACTTCTCCTTCCTGGTCGACCGGGCCAATCGGGAGTACCTCTGCATCGCCAGCACCGAGGGCGGCGTCGAGATCGAGGAGGTCGCGCACACCGATCCGGACGCGATCGCCAAGGTTCCGATCGACCCGGCGGTCGGCGTGGACGAGGCCAAGGCCGCCGAGATCGTCGCGGCCGCGGGCTTCCCGGCCGGCGCGGAGGAGCTGGTCCGCAGGCTGTGGGACGTGTTCGTCGCCGAGGACGCCTCACTGGTCGAGGTGAACCCGCTGGTCAAGCTGGGCGACGGGTCGCTGGAAGCCCTCGACGGCAAGGTCACGCTCGACGACAACGCGGCGTACCGGCATCCCGACCACGGCGGTTTCGAGGACAAGGCGGCCGCGGACCCGCTCGAGGCGGCAGCGCACGAGAAGGGCCTGAACTACGTCAAGCTGGACGGTTCGGTCGGCATCATCGGCAACGGCGCGGGTCTGGTCATGTCCACCCTGGACGTCGTCGCGTACGCCGGCGAGCAGTACGGCGTGAAGCCGGCCAACTTCCTGGACATCGGCGGTGGCGCATCGGCCGAGGTGATGGCCAACGGTCTCGGCATCATCCTCGGCGACGCCCAGGTCCGCAGTGTGTTCGTGAACGTGTTCGGCGGGATCACCGCCTGCGACGCGGTGTCGAACGGCATCGTGCAGGCGCTCGACCTGCTCGGCGACCAGGCCGACAAGCCGCTGGTGGTCCGGCTGGACGGCAACAACGTCGAGGAAGGCCGGCGGATCCTTGCCCGGGCCAACCATCCGCTGGTGACCGTGGTGGACACGATGGACGGCGCCGCCGCCCGTGCCGCCGAGCTGGCGTCACAGAACCGAGAGGCGTGAGAGAGATGGCGATCTTCCTGACCGAGCAGAGCCGGGTCGTCGTACAGGGGATGACCGGATCCGAGGGACAGAAGCACACCAGCCGGATGCTTGCCGCCGGCACCAACATCGTCGGCGGCGTGACCCCGGGCAAGGGTGGTCAGTCGGTCGACTTCGCGAAGCGGTCGATCCCGGTGTACGGCTCGTGCGCCGACGCGGTGGCGTCGACCGGAGCCGACGTGTCGGTCGTGTTCGTGCCGCCGAAGTTCACCAAGGGTGCCGTCTTCGAGGCGGTCGACGCCGGCATCCCGCTGGTGGTGGTGATCACCGAGGGCGTGCCGGTGCACGACACCGCCGCGTTCTTCGCGCACGCACAGGCGGCCGGAAGCCGGATCATCGGGCCGAACTGCCCCGGCATCATCACGCCGGGTGAGTCGAACGCCGGCATCATCCCGGCCGACATCGCGGGTCCCGGCCGGATCGGTCTGGTGTCGAAGTCCGGGACGCTGACGTACCAGATGATGTACGAACTGCGGGACTTCGGGTTCTCGACCGCGATCGGGATCGGTGGTGACCCGATCATCGGCACCACCCACATCGACGCGCTGCAGGCGTTCCAGGACGACCCGGACACCGACGCGATCGTGATGATCGGCGAGATCGGCGGTGACGCCGAGGAGCGGGCGGCGGCGTTCATCAAGGAGAACGTGACCAAGCCGGTGGTCGGCTACGTGGCCGGGTTCACCGCGCCGGAGGGCAAGACGATGGGGCACGCGGGCGCGATCGTGTCCGGTTCGTCCGGTACGGCGGCCGCGAAGCAGAAGGCCCTGGAGGCCGTCGGCGTGAAGGTCGGCAAGACCCCGTCCGAGGCAGCGCAGCTGATGCGGGCCGTGATGGCCGTGGAGGAGGTCGCGGTCTGACAATCAGCGCGACGACGTGCGCGGCGGCGCCGTACTGCTCCGGACCACCAGCTTGGTGCCGACGGCAACCGGGTCGTGGTGGTGCTCGCCGGCTTGAATCTCGCGGATGAGCGCGTCGACGCTGAGCCGGCCGACCTCGGCGAAGTTCTGCCGGATCGTGGTCAGCGGGGGCCAGAAGTGCGCGGCCTCCTCCATGTCGTCGAAGCCGACGACACTGACGTCGTACGGCACCACCCGGCCCTGTTCGTGCAACGCGCGCAGCAGCCCGAGCGCCATCTGGTCGTTGGCCGCGAACACCGCCGTGACGTCCGGGTTCGCGGCCAGCTGACGGCCGGCTTCGTACCCGGAGCCGGATGACCAGTCCCCGTCCAGCACCGGCGGCACCTCGCAGCCGCGCTGGGTCAGCGTCAGCTCCCAGGAGCGCCGGCGCCGGTCCGCGGCGAACGAGGTCGGCGGGCCGCCCAGGTGCCATACGGTCTTGTGCCCGAGATCCAGCAGGTGCTCGGTGGCCAACCGGGCGCCCTGCGCCTGGTTGGTGTCCACGATCGGGTAGTCGTAGTGGGCGCTGGAATCGACCACGACGACCGGTAGCCCGTCGGGCAGCAGTACGCCGGCCTCGTCCAGGGTGTGCGCCTCGATCAGGATGATCACACCGTCCACGGCCTGTTCGCCCAGCCGGCTGAACGCGTTCGTCACCGAACGCTGGTTGACGTCCAGCACGGGCAGCAGGTTGATCGCGTAGCCGCTGATCGTGGCCGCCGCGGCGACCGCGTCGAGGGTGCGCGTCGTACCGAAGCTGTGCAGCTCGAAGACGATCACGCCGATGCTGCGGAACTGCCCGTTGCGCAGCGCCCGGGCGGCGCTGTTCGGGCGGTAGCCGAGCTGACGCATGGCGGCCCGCACCCGGTCCCGGGTGGCCGCGTCGACGTTGTGCCGGTCGTTGGCCACCCGGGACACCGTCTGCCCGGACACGCCGGCCAGCCGGGCCACGTCGGCCATCGACGGACCGCGCCGCCGGCGGATCGGCGACTCCTCCGCTGCCATCGGACCCCCTCCTCGCTAGTGCCCGCAGTCTAGACATGTTGACGTAAACACGCTACCGTCACGCCGTCGATGTTGACGTAAACATCCGTCGTGTCGGACGGACACGGACAGTGAGAGGAGGTCGGCGGACGCAATGGCGGAGTCCGTGGCCCAAGGCCAACTCAGCAGGACACCCGGTGCTGGTGCGCCCCGGCGCCGGAGGGTGCACAAGGACGCGAAGGGATGGGTGTTCGTCGGGCCGTTCCTGGCCGTCTTCGCGCTCACCTTCCTGGCCCCGATCGGGTACGCGATCTATCTCAGCCTGTTCCGGGACCAGGCGTTCTTCGGCGGCACCGTGTTCGTCGGCCTGGACAACTACGTGGCGGCGATCCAGGACTCGAAGTTCTGGGACGCGTTCGGCCGGGTGCTGCTCTTCCTGGTCGTCCAGGTACCGGTGATGCTGGTGCTTGCCCTGCTGGCCGCGCTGGCCATCGACAGCGCGCGGCTGCACGCCGCCGGCTTCTTCCGGATCATCATCTTCCTGCCCTACGCCGTACCGGGTGTGGTCGCGGTGCTGATGTGGGGCTACATCTACGGCAACAACTTCGGCCTGGCCGCCGACCTGAACGACCTGTTCGGCACGACCGCCATCCAGCCGCTCAGCGGCAACTGGATGCTGCCGTCGATCGCCAACATCGTCACCTGGGAGTTCGTCGGCTACAACATGCTGATCTTCTACTCGGCGCTGCGCACGGTCCCCGGTGAGCTGTACGAGGCGGCCGCGATCGACGGGGCCGGGACGTTCCGGACCACCCGGGCGGTCAAGCTGCCCGCGCTGCGCGGCGCGATCGTGATCGCCACCATCTTCTCGATCATCGGCAGCTTCCAGCTGTTCAACGAGCCGAACATCCTGCGCACGCTGGCGCCGAACGTGATCACGACGTACTACACGCCCAACATGTACGCCTACAACCTGTCCTTCGCCGGGCAGCAGTTCAACTACTCCGCCACCATCGCGATCGTGATGGGCGTCATCACCGCGATCATCGCGTACGTCGTCCAGCTTCGCGGCTCCCGGGAGGCCTTGTGACCACGACGATGAGCGCACCCCGTGTCGCGAGTACGACGCCGGGCGCCAAGAAGAAGACCGGGACGTCGCCGTTGCGGCCCAAGCGGTCGCCGTTGCTGACCGGCCTGATGATCCTGTACCTGATCTACACCCTGGTCCCGCTGGTCTGGCTGCTGATCAGCGCGACCAAGACGCAGAACGACCTGCTTTCCAGTCCGGGGCTGTGGTTCGGCAAAAGCTTCGCGTTGTTCACCAATATCAAGGACACGCTGACCTACAACGACGGCATCTTCCTGCAGTGGCTCGGCAACACCGTGCTGTACGTCGTGGTCGGTGCCGGCGGGGCGACGCTGCTCGCCACCGCGGCCGGCTACGGCCTGGCGAAGTACAAGTTCGCCGGCCGGCGGGCCGTGTTCGCGGTGCTGCTGGGTGCGGTCGCCGTACCCGGGACGGCGCTGGCCGTGCCGACGTTCCTGATGTTCTCGAACCTGGGCCTGACCAACACGGTCTGGGCGATCATCATTCCGTCGCTGGTCAGCCCGTTCGGCCTCTACCTGATGTGGGTGTACGCGACCGAGGCCGTACCGGTGGAACTGCTCGAGGCGGCCCGGATCGACGGCGCCGGCGAAGTGCGGATCTTCTTCACCGTCGCACTGCGACTGGTTGCCCCCGGCATCGTCACCACGCTGCTGTTCGCGGTGGTGTCGACCTGGAACAACTACTTCCTCCCGCTGATCATGCTCAGCAAACCCAACCTCTACCCGCTCACGGTCGGCCTCACCCAGTGGAGCAACCAGGCGACCGGCGTGGGTGCCCGCCCCATCTACAACCTGGTGATCACCGGATCGTTGCTGACGATCGTGCCCCTCGTGATCGCCTTCCTCCTGCTCCAGCGGTTCTGGCAGTCCGGCCTGACCGCGGGGAGCGTCAAGTGAAAGGGAACAGGATGAAGTCACATCGGCGCGGCCTGCGGCAACTGGTGGTTGCCGGCGCCGCACTCACGGCCCTGGCGGTCGTGGCCGCGTGCGGCGGCTCCGACAGCACGGCCGGCTCCGGCGGCGGTCAGACCACGGGATCAGCCGACGCCGTCGACGCCGCGCTCAAGGCGGGCGGAACCATCACGTACTGGAGCTGGACGCCGTCGGCCGAGGCCCAGGTGAAGGCGTTCATGGCGCAGTACCCGAACGTCAAGGTGAACTACGTCAACGCCGGGACCGGCAACGACCACTACACCAAGCTGCAGAACGCGATCAAGGCCGGCTCCGGTGCTCCGGACGTGGCGCAGATCGAGTACCAGGCGCTGCCGCAGTTCGCGCTGCCCGGCTCGCTGGTCGACCTGAACCAGTACGGCTTCAACCAGTACGAGTCGGCGTACACGCCGTCGACCTGGGCTTCCGTGCATGCCGGCGGCGGTCTGTACGGTCTGCCGCAGGACTCCGGCCCGATGGCGCTGTTCTACAACAAGGAGGTCTTCGACAAGTACGGCATCGCCGTACCGAAGACCTGGGACGAATACGTCGCCGCGGCCAAGAAGCTGCACGCGGCCAACCCGAAGGCCTACATCACCAACGACTCCGGTGACGCGGGCTTCACCACCAGCATGATCTGGCAGGCCGGCGGTCAGCCGTTCAAGACCGACGGCAAGAACATCACCATCAACCTGCAGGACGACGGCTCCAAGAAGTGGACCGGCACCTGGAACCAGTTGGTCGAGGGAGGTCTGGTCTCGAACATCCCCGGCTGGACCGACGAGTGGTTCAAGGCCCTCGGTGACGGCACCATCGCCACCCTGCCGACCGGCGCCTGGATGCCCGGCGTGATGGAGGCGTCGGTCAAGGCCGGCGCGGGCAAGTGGCGGGTCGCCCCGATGCCGACGTACGACGGCCGGCCGGCGACCGCGGAGAACGGCGGCAGCACCCAGTCCGTGCTGAAGCAGAGCGCCAACCCGGCGTTGGCCGCGGCCTTCGTGCGCTGGCTGAACCACGACGAGGGCGTCAAGCCGTTCCTCGCCAGCGGTGGCTTCCCGGCCACCACGAAGGATCTGAAGGACCCGGCCTTCGTCGACAAGCCGAGTGCGTACTTCGGCGGGCAGAAGATCAACCAGGTCCTGACCGGCGCGGCCGACACGGTCGTCAAGGGCTGGAGCTACCTGCCGTACGAGCTGTACGCCAACAGCATCTACGGCGACACGGTCGGCAAGTCCTACCAGTCCAAGTCCGACCTGAACACCGGACTGAAGGCCTGGCAGGACGCGCTGGTTGCCTATGGCAATCAGCAGGGCTTTCAGGTGAACGGCTGACCGTGCCCGATTTCGCGATCGGTGAGTCCGACTTCCTCCTCGACGGCCGGCCCTTCCGGATCCTGTCCGGTGCGCTGCACTACTTCCGGGTGCATCCGGACCACTGGGCCGACCGGATCGAGAAGGCCCGCCTGATGGGACTCAACACCATCGAGACGTACGTGCCGTGGAACGCGCACAGCCCGCGGCCGGGCAGCTTCGACACCTCCGGGATGCTCGACCTCGAGCGCTTCCTGCGGGAGGTCGCCGACGCGGGCCTGTACGCGATCGTCCGCCCCGGGCCGTACATCTGCGCCGAGTGGGACAACGGCGGACTCCCCACCTGGCTCTTCCGGGAGCCGGGGATGGGAGTCCGCCGGTACGAGCCGAAGTTCATGGCCGCCGTCCAGGACTACCTGCGCAACGTGCTCGGGATCGTCCGGCCGTTACAGGTGGACCAGGGCGGACCGGTCCTGCTGGTCCAGGTCGAGAACGAGTACGGCGCGTTCGGCGACGACCGGACGTACCTGAAGTCGGTGGCCGAGATCATCCGGGAGGCCGGGATCACGGTGCCGCTGGTGACGGTCGACCAGCCCGTCGACGCGATGCTCGCGGCCGGCGGTCTGGACGGCGTACTGCGCACCGGATCGTTCGGGTCGCGGGCCGAAGAACGACTGGCGACCCTGCGCAAGCACCAGCCGACCGGGCCGCTGATGTGCATGGAGTTCTGGGACGGGTGGTTCGACCACTGGGGCGGACCACACCACACGACCGGTGTCGCCGAGGCCGCCGCGGAGCTGGAGGCACTGCTCGCGGCGGGTGCTTCGGTGAACATCTACATGGTCCACGGCGGCACGAACTTCGGGCTGACCAGCGGGGCCGACGACAAGGGCGTCTACCGGCCGACCATCACGTCGTACGACTACGACGCCCCGTTGGACGAGGCGGGCAACCCGACCGCCAAGTTCCACGCCTTCCGGGAGGTCATCTCCCGGTACGCGCCGGTCCCCGACGTTGTCCCGGGGTCGGGGACGGCGGCGCCGCAGACCTCCGCGGCGCTGGGATCGCCGATCCGGCTGCTCGCGGATCCGTCGGCCTGGGGCGAGTGGAGTGAGCACGCGGTCATGCCCACGCTCGACGCACTGGATGCGCGGCTGGTGCTGTTCCGGACTTCGCTAGACGGCGACGGCCCGGCGCTGCTGAGCGTCGACGAGGTGCGGGACCGGGCGTACGTGTTCCTGGACGGCGATCCGGTCGGAGTCCTGGACCGCGAACGACACGACCGCGCGCTGATGCTGCCGCGTGGCCGAGGCCGGCTCGAGATCCTCGTCGAGGACCAGGGCCGGGTGAACTACGGGCAGCGCATCGGTGAGCCGAAGGGCCTGATCGGGCCGGTCCAGCTGGGATCGTCCGAGCTGACCGGATGGTCGGCGTGCGTGATCGACCTCGACCGGGTGCCGGAGTTGTGGGATTCCGTGGGTACGGCGCCGGATGCCCCCGGCGTCGGACCGATGGCCTGGCGGGCCGGCTTCGACGTCGCCGAGCCGGTCGACCATTTCCTCTCCACCGTTGCCTGGGGCAAAGGTGTGGCCTGGGTCAACGGTTTCTGCCTCGGCCGCTACTGGCGCCGCGGTCCGCAGGAGACGCTGTACGTTCCCGGCCCGGTACTGCGTCCGGGCCGCAACGAGCTCGTCGTACTGGAACTCGATGTGATGGCCGATCCGGTCGCGCACTTCGTCGCCCGCCCGTCGTTGGGGCCGACAGAGTTGTAGAACAGTGGAACAGGTGGGTCCGGCGTCGCTGTGGCCGGACCCACCTGGCTCTTAGGAAGGCGCCGGCGCCGAGGTCGGTGCGTGCGCCATGCCGACCTTGGTGGCCAGCAGGTCGGCGACGGCGTGGACGGCACGCAGTGTCGGGGCCGGTGTGCCGGTCAGGTCGGCGAGCTCCACGACGGCGGCGAGGATGACGTCGAGCTCGAGCGGCTTGTCCTTCTCCAGGTCCTGCAGCATGGACGTCTTGTGCTCGCCGACCCGTTCGGCGCCGTGGATCCGCTTGTCCACCGAGATGTCCGGGTGACAGCCGACCGCCGCCGCGATCGCCAGCGACTCCTCCATCATCAGCCGGACCATCGCCCGGGTGCCCTGGTGCGTGGCGATCTCCACCATCGTGGCCCGGGCCAGCGCGCTGATCGGGTTGAACGCCGCGTTGCCGAGCAGCTTGATCCAGATGTCCTTGCGGATGTCCTCCTCCACCGGGCACTTCAGCCCGCCGGCGATCATCGCTTCGCTGAACCGCACGCACCGGTCGGAGATCCCGCCGGAAGGCTCACCGATCGAGAACCGGGTGCCTTCCAGATGGCGTACGACGCCCGGCGCCTCGAGCTCGGTCGAGCAGTACACGACACAGCCCACCGCCCGTTCGACCTCCAGCACCCGGGACACCTCGCCGCCGGGGTCGACCGACTCGATCCGGCGACCCTCGTACGGGCCTTTGAGCCCGTGGAAGTACCACCACGGGATGCCGTTCTGCGCCGCGACGATGACGGTCTCGTCGTGCAGGAGCGGCTCGAGCAGCGGGCCCGCGGCGGCGTAGGTGTTCGCCTTCAGTCCCAGGAAGACGTAGTCGACCGGGCCGACATCGGCCGGGTCGTCGGTGGCCGGCGTACGGGCCTCGAAGTCGCCGCGCGGGCTGAGCACCTTGACGCCGTCGGCCCGGATCGCTTCCAGGTGGGCACCGCGGGCGATCAGGTGAACCTCCGTTCCGCCGCGGTGCAGGGCCGCGCCGACGTAGGCACCGATTGCTCCGGCGCCGAGAACAGCTACCTTCATCCGTCCCTCCTCGGTCCCGAAGCCGTGTCGAAGCCGGCCGCATCACGGGCAGAGTGCATGGGTTCCCACCTTCCGGAGGGGGAGCTTGTATACCGGATACAGTAGGCCGACCCCCGAATGCGGTCAAGATCACACCGACGGCGAGCGCTTGCCGGTTTCCTGAGAGGATGACCCGATGACCTGGCCGCCGATGGTGTGGATCGGTGGCGCGCCCGGAGCCGGGAAGTCGACGATCGCCCGCGCCCTAGCCCGCCGCCGGGACCTGCCGCTGCATCCGGTCGACCTCTGGACCTACGACCACGTCGGCCGGATGCCGCCGATGCGGTCGCTCGACGAGGACCTGGCCGACGGACCCGAGGTTGCGGCCGAGGCGTTCGTGCGGATCGCGCGGGCGCGGCTGGAGCTGGTCGTCGAGGACGTGCGGGCTCGCGGGTTGGGCGACGTACCGGCGTTGGTCGAGGGTCCACAGTTGTTCCCGTCGATGGCTGAGCGGGTTGTGGCGGCGGTGTGGTTGGTGCCGGATGCCGAGCAGACCAGGAAGGCTCGGGCGGAGCGGCTGGCTCGGGTGGAGGACCCTGAGGGCCGCGCCCGGTTGGAGGGTCTGCTGGCGCGGGACGTAGTACTGGCCGAGTTGGTACGGCGGGAGGCGGTCGAGCGCGGCCGGACGCTGATCGAGGTGCCGGCTGCGCCGGACTGGGTGCAGATCACGGCCGCGGTTGAAGCGGCTTTGGGGACGCTGCCGCGGCTCGAGCCCGGCGCCGCGTTGAGGAGGCAGCGGCAGTACGAGAACGAGGCTGCGTGTCGCCAGGGTCGGCTGTGGCAGGCGGATATCGGTCTGGCGACGCTACCGCCGTACCCGTTCGCTTGTGAGTGCGGCCAGTCTGGCTGCTCGGAGGTCTGGGCGGGCACGCCGGACGAGTACGAGGCGCGCCGGGCTGACGGATGGTTGGCGGTCTGCTAGGCTTTTCGCCGGTTGCAGTTTTGCAGTTCCACGTTCGTTTCAAAAGCGCCCGCGGATTTGTGATCCGCCGGGCGTTTCTCATTTCAGGCCTGGTCTGTAGTGGGAGGGCTCAATACGGCAACCCGGGAGTCGGCATCCGTCGACTCTCGCCCCGGCCCTTACGCGAGGAGCAGATCATGGCCAGTGGAACAGTGAAGTGGTTCAACGGTGAAAAGGGCTTCGGCTTCATCACCCAGGACGGCGGCGGCGCCGACGTCTTCGTGCACTACTCGGCGATCGCGACCGACGGTTACCGGTCGCTCGAGGAGAACCAGAAGGTCGAGTACGACGTCGCCCAGGGCCCGAAGGGCCTGCAGGCGGAGAACGTCCGCCCGGTCTGAGCTGTCCGCAACAGGCCCAGCCGCACTGCGGCTGGGCCTGTTGTCATGTTGTCCAGAGATACTCGCCGCCTTCGATGTGGTCGGTGCGGCTGAGGCCTGCCGCCGCGGTGACCGCGGCTGACGCCGTGTGGTCGGGATGGACGTGCGCGATGATGCGCTCAACGCCCTGTCCGTTCAGCCAGGCGACCAGGCCCCGCGCGGACTCTTTCGCGAAGCCGCGGCCCTGCCACTCGGTACCGATCACCCAGGCGATCTCGGCCGTGCTACCGGTGACGGTTGCCTGTACGTAGCCGATGAGCCGGCCGTCGTACTGGACGACCCAGTTGAGCCAGTGCTCGTCTGCCCGGCCCGGTCCGGCGAGCTGACGGCGGTAGCGGTTCTCCAGTGCGTCCACGTTTGGCGGCTCTCCGCCGGTGAAGGTGTAGAGGGCCGGGTCGGCCAGGACCTTCGCCATCTCGCCGGCGTACTCGACCTGCAACGGCAACATCGTGAGCCGGGCGGTGTGGAAGCTGGTGGCGATCACGGCTCAACGGTAGCGCCGGACGGCTCGGCCGCTCCCTCCTCGACCGACCCGTCCCGCGCCACCATCCGGATCCGGGCATTCGTGTGCAGATCGAACTGCGGACTCCGCTGATCCTCCACCGCGTACGGCGCGACCCGCTCCTCGTAGTGCAGGTGCGAACCGGCCGCGAGCCCCAGTAGGTCCCCCGTTTCCACGGTCTCCCCCTGCCTGACCGTGACGCCGTACAGCTGGTCGTAGACGTGCCAGATCGCGTTCGACTCGACCGCGACCCGTCCGGCCTCGACCCGGACCACCACACCGGCCAGGGTCGCCCTGACCGGGGTGCCCGGTTCGGAGCGGTAGTCGCGACCAGGGTGACCGGTCCGATCGAACTCGCGGACCACCACTGGGTTGTGCACCGGCGCTGCCATGGTCAGATCGTGCGGCCGGATCTTCAGAAAGCCTTAAAGCCGGGCCGGCACCGCCGGATAGGGGGCCGGCTCGACCTCCAGCTCGGCCATCCGCTGCACGTAGGTGCGGTACGCCCGGCGGGCCTCCCCGTGCGCGCCGCTCGCCTGGTACGCCGCCACCAGGCCGAGGTGCGCGCGTTCGTCGTACTGGTCGCGCTGCAGGATCCGGAGCAGGTAGCCGGCCGCCGCGTCGGGGTCACGGCGACCCCGCTCGGCCAGTACACGGGCGACCCGGACGTACAGCGCCCGGGCCTCATCACGCATGCCTGCGGCCCAGTCGGCGTACACATCCTCCTCCAGGAAGTCGCCGCTGTACGCCGCCTCGGCAGCGCGGAGCAACCGCAGATCGCCGGTGTTGAGGCCCTCCCGCGCGTCACGGAGGAACAACTCGACGTCGACCGCCGTCTGCTCACCGTCGAGCCAGATGGTGGCGCGGTCGGCACCGACGAAGTGGTCCGCTGGGTACTTCTTGTCCGGGTCGAGTACGGAGCGCACGGTGGACAGGGCCACCGACAGCCTGGGTGAGGCAACCGACTCGTCCTGGTCCGGCCAGAGCAGGTCCAGCAGTTGTACTCGGGCGACCGGACGGCAGCGGCGCGCCACCAGGATCTTCAGCAGATCACGAGCCTTCTTCGAGGGCCACTCCCCCAGCTGGACGGCCTTGCCGTACCGGAGCACGCGGAAGCCGCCAAGGCACTCGATGCGGACTGGGACCGGCCGGGTCTCGTCGCTGGTTGCCAACGCCTCAGCCGCGTAGCGAGTCGCGCCTGCAGCCAGGAACTGCTGATGGGCACGCAGGGCCAGCTCACGACCTTCTGGGCCTTTGGTGCGCTTGGCAAGCATCAACTCGGCCCGTGCCTCGCCCAACTGGTCCCCCAACTCGCTTCGGATGTTCAGGACCTCGTGTAGCACCTCACCGCCACCCGCTGCGGCGTACAGCTCCAGCGCGTCGGCCAAGCCCGCTCGGTCACGTCGCTTGCGACAGAGCGCGGCTGCCTCCTCTGCGGTCGCTGCAGCCTCGGTCTGGTTGCCCGCATGCAGTGTGACCCAGCCCAACGCGACCAGCGCGCCGGAGAGGCCGAGGACAGGGCCGTAGGCAACGGCTTGGCGTGCCATCGCGGCGAGCTCGGCTGCCCGTTCCGGTTCTTCGACGGCCAGCACCCGGGCCAGACCGGCGAGTGAAGGCACCAGGGACTGCATGTCCCTGGTCTCCTCGGCGATCGGGATGGCCTCCTCGAAACAGGCTCTGGCCATCGCACGGTCTCCCCGCTCGCGGTAGACCTCGCCGAGCACGGACAGCGGCTGTGCGACGCGCTTGGAGTCCAGCTTCTGGTAGAGCGCTCGTGACGCCTCCAGCTCGCCGATGGCCTCGTCCAACCGGCCCAACCTGAGCAACGCCTCGCCACGGTTGTTGAGGGCAAGGGCGCGGAACACCGCGAAGCCTGCCCGGTCCGCGAGCTCCAGAGCGACGTCAAGTTCCTTCAAGCCGAGCTCGTAGTCGCCTTCGGCGATGTGATGCGACGAGCGGTTCACCCGGATACGGATCGACTGCAGGAGGTCGCCGGCCCGCTCCGCGTGCTCCAGCGCGCGCACGTAGTTCGTGTAGTTGCCGTGTGGGTCGCTGTCGACCGCTGCCAGCATGGCGAGCACGGTGTGGGCGATGGCAAGGGCGCCGTCGTCTCCGGAGAGCTTGGCCGACTTGTGGGCGGCGGTCACCAGTCGGCGGCACTCCTCGAACTCGCCGCGCAACCAATGCGCACCGGCCCACCACGCCTGCAGCAGCGCCTCGTCGGTGGGATGCCGACCGTCGATCCGGCCACGCTGGTACGTCGCGATCGCCACATCGGTCTGGCCACGCAGGTGATGGATGAGTCCCAGCCGCCAGGCGACGCCGACCGGGATCTCACCCTCCGGCCCGATGATCCGGTCGAAGCACTCCATCGCGCCCTGCCAGTCCCCGAGTACCTGCCGGGCTTCACCCTCCAACTGGTCCAAAGCGGGGTCGTGCAGCTCTGCAGGCAGTGCGGTGACGGCAGCGACCACGGTCTCGGCCAGGCCGGCAGTGACCATCGCATGCCCTTTCTCGGTCAGCATGCGAGCGGCCGCAGCCGGGTCGACGGCTTGGTAGCAGGCCAGCGCGTCCCGGTGCTCTCCTGTCGCCTCGAACCACCTGGCAGCCGCGAGGGTGAGCTCGGCCGTCTCCTGCTCGGCGGCCGCCAGCCTGTCCTTGGCGAAGTTTCGGACCAGCGGGTTGAGCTCGTAGCCGTCCGCTTCACCGGCCGACACGAGCAGTCCCCTAGTGCGGAGCTGCTGGAGTGTCTCGGCGCTGTCTGTGAGTCCTATCGCCTTGCACAGCTCGGATCCGAATCGCGGCAACACGGCCACGGCTGCGACCAACCGCCGTACCGCTGGAGGCTCGGCTGCGAAGACCTCCTCGGCCAGGTAGTCGTACAGCGGGCCGTCCGACCGCAGCGCCCGGCGCAACCGGCTACCGCGCCCGTCGGCCGGTGCTGTGCGCAGGGCCTCCACGGCAAGGCGTACGGCGGCCGGCCAGCCATGGACCGCGGTCTGCAACGACTCGGCGAGCTCCTCGGTACCCTCACCGAGCACCTGCCGGAGTACGCCGAGCGTCTCGGGGACTGTGAACGCGAGAGCGGTCGCATCGATCTCCATCACCTGACCGCGGCCACGGAGGCGGTCGATGCCGAACGGCAGCTGGGTGCGGGAGGCAACGACCAGGTGAAGGTTCGACGGCGCGGTGCGGACCAGGCCCTCGATCAGCCTGGTGGCGGGAGCGTCCGGGTCGATCTCGTGCAGGTCGTCCAGAACGAGGACGAGGTCGGTGCTGAGGTTCTGTTCCAGGGCGTCGGCGAGGAGAGCGGCGTACGCGAGCGCCCGGGTCTCCTGCTCGGCGTCGGCATCCGGGCCGCGGGGACTCTGCAACTCGGCCGGGATGGCTTCGAGGGCAGGCACCTGGCGGCGGAGGGCCGCGACCAGACCGGCGACCATGGCGGCGAGCGAGGCGTCCTCCGCGCGAACCGTGTGCCAGGCGCACGGACGCCCGGCCGCCCAAGAACTGAGCAGTGTCGATTTTCCGAACCCGGCGTCGGCCACGACGGTCAGCAGCCGCCGCTGCACCCCCTCGTCCAGCAACGACGTCAACCGGGGACGACCCACCGTCCCCGCCACGGTTTCCACCGGCCGCCCACCTCCTCCCCAGACCCGAATAGGACAGCACCTCGCGTGACCACGTGGCAACCGTGCCGCCCCGGTCGGACCTGAAATCACTTGCCGAAACGGCAACCGGATGTGGGGGTTGCCGGCCGGCGGGCGGAAACTGGCGGCATGGTGGAGATCGAATGGAGTGCAGAGGCCGGACGGCTGCGGGCGTCGGCGGCGAACGAGGCCGAGTGGAACGCGACGGTTGCCGCGAGCCTGGTCCGTGACAGCGACAAGGTGGCCGTGGACGTCGGCTGCGGAGGCGGCGGGATGGCCAAGGCACTGGCCGAGGCGATGCCGGCCGGTACGACGGTGGTCGCGATCGACGCGGATCCCGACGTACTGGAGCAGGCCCGCGAGCACACCGCCGGCGCCGTCCGGTGTGAACTGGCCTCGATGGAGGACGGCGCCGAACCGTTGCGCAAGGCAATCGACGCGCCGGCGGACCTGATCTGGGCGTCGGCCTCGGTGCACCACGCCGCGGATCAGCAGGCAGCCGTCGACGCGCTGGCCTCGCTGCTGGCACCGGGTGGGCGGCTGGCACTCGCGGAAGGTGGTCTGCCGGCGCGGCACCTCCCCTGGGATCTGGGGATCGGTGAGCCGGGTCTGGAGCTGCGGCTGGACCTGGCGCAGGACCGGTGGTTCGCGGCGATGCGTGACGCGCTGCCGGGCACGGTGCCGATGCCGTACGGGTGGACCGATGCCCTGACCCGCGCCGGACTGACCGACGTGACCACTCGGAGCATCCTGACCGAGTCCCCACCGCCGCTGTCCCCCGAGCAGCGTGATCGGCTCATCACGCAGTTCCAGCACCGCATCGACCGCCTGAACCCGGACGCCGCGCCGGCTCACGGGCATGGTCATGGGCATGGGCATGGGCATGGCCACGGTCACGGTCACGTGGAGCCGCAGGAGTGGCTGTCGGCCGAGGACCTGGCGGTATGGAAGCAGCTACTGGACCCGGACAGCACCCACTACCTCGGCCGACGCACCGACCTAGCCATCCTCTCCGCCCGCAGCATCCACCTCGCCCACGCCCCAAGCTGAGTCCTTCCACCTCGGAGTCCCGGCGGCACAGCACACCCCGGGGTCCCGGCGGCACGACGCACGGGTGCTCCCCCGGCAGCACGACCTGCGGGGTTTCGCGGCGGCACGGCGTACGGAACGTTTCCTGCGACACGACGCACAGCAGTCGACGGCGTCGTACGGGAGCTTCCCGGCCGCACGACCTACGGCAGTCTCCCGGACGGGGACGGCGTACGGGAGGTTCCCGGGCGAGAACGACGTACTGGAGCTTCCTGGCGCACGACGTACGGGCGGTTTCCCCGCCCCGTGACGTACCGCAGGTCCCGGTGGGACAGGGTGGTGGAGAGGAACGCCACGTTGTCGGTGGGGGGCGGTTGGGGCGACGGTGTCGGTGGGTCGCCGTAAGGTGGGTGCCCATGAACGACCGGCTGGTGTGGATCGACTGCGAGATGACCGGCCTCGACCTGGCGGCGGACGCCCTGATCGAGGTCGCGGTTCTCGTCACCGACTACGAACTGAACGTGCTCGGTGACGGGATCGACCTGGTGATCGCGCCACCCCCGGGCGCGCTCGAGCAGATGGGCGACTTCGTCCGCGACATGCACACCGACTCCGGCCTGCTCGCCGAACTCGAGAACGGCATCCCGCTCGCCGAGGCCGAGCAGCAGGTGCTCGACTTCATCACCGGGTACGTGAAGGAGCCGCGCAAGGCCGCGCTGGCCGGCAACTCCGTCGGCACCGACCGGACGTTCCTGGTCCGCGACATGCCGCGGGTCGAGGCCCACCTGCACTACCGCAACGTCGACGTCAGCTCGATCAAGGAACTCGTCCGGCGGTGGTACCCGCGGGTGTACTACGCGACCCCCGCCAAAACCGGCAACCACCGGGCGCTCGCGGACATCACCGAGAGCATCGCCGAGCTCAGGTACTACCGGCAGACCGTCTTCGTACCCCCGCCGGGGCCCGACTCCGACACCGCCCGGGCCGCCGCCAGCCGGGTCATCGAGGGGGTCAACGGGGTGCCCGCGGACCCGATTTCTGGTAATCGGCCATCGTCGCTATGATTGCTCAGCCGTCGCAGTCAGGGCGGCAATGGTGGGTGTAGCTCAGCTGGTAGAGCACCTGGTTGTGGTCCAGGTGGTCGCGGGTTCGAGTCCCGTCACTCACCCAAAGGCGAAGGCGACCTGTGCCCGCGGAAACCGCGGACCGGGTCGCCTTCGCCGTCTTCTGCGCCGTCGCTCCACCCGCCGCCAGCGGGCCCTCCGCCACCCGCACCCCCCACACCTTCGCCCCGCTAGGCGGACTATGGTCACCCGCACTCCGCTTCGGCGGGCGTGGGTGACGAGGGGTGGATGGGAGGATGGGCGGGTGAAGGGTTCTGGGAGTTTGTGGTTCGGGTATGGGGTTGTGGTTGTCGTCACGTTCGTCGTGGGGTTTCTTGCCTTCGCGGTGTGGGTTTTGTCGAAGGTGTTCTGAGCAGGTTCCCCCACCCAGCCCCGCGGCATCCTGCGGGCTTCAAGCGACGACGTCGTTCGGTGTTCAGCCGGGTGGGCGGATGATGCGTTGTTCTATGGCGCGGGCTACGGCGGCGGCTCGGGTGTCGACTTCGAGTTTGGTGTAGATGTGGGAGAGGTGGGACTTGATCGTTGCCTCGCTCACGAAGAGGCGTTTGGCGAGTTCGCGGTTCGACTGGCCGGTGGCCAGCAGGCCGAGGATCTCGACCTCTCGGTCGGTGAGGAGCGGCCCGGAGCGTTTGACCAGGCGGGCGGCGACGGCCGGGGCCAGGACCACCTCGCCGCGTGCGGTGCCGCGGATGGCGCGGAACAGGTCCTCGGGCGGCGCGTCCTTCAGCAGATAACCGGACGCCCCGGCGTCGATCGCGCTGAGGATGTCTGCCTCGGTGTCGTACGTCGTGAGCACCAGGACTTGCGGCGGTTCCGGCAGGGAACGCAGCCGCGCGGTGACCTCAGCACCACCAGGACCGCTTCCTAGGTTCAGATCCATCAGTACGACGTCCGGCCGCACAGCCGCAACCAGTTGCTCGGCGCTGTGCGCGTCGGACGCCTCACCAACCACAGTCAGGTCGTCCTGACCGTCGACGAGTGCACGCATCCCGGCACGGACCACCGGATGGTCGTCGACCAGCGCAACCCGGATCATGGCCGCTCCAGCGGCACTGAGGCCGCAAGCGCCGTACCTTCACCAGGCTCGCTCTCCAGCACGAGAGTCCCGCCAAGTGCCTCCAGCCGCTCACGAATACCTGCCAGGCCGCGCCCACGGTCAGGGCCAGTAGCGCGAGCCGTCAGACCGCGCCCGTCGTCGCGAACGTCCAGTACGACGGCATCGGGCTGGTAGGTCAGCGTGACGACCGCAGTGCTCGCATCAGCATGCTCGATCACGTTAGCCAGTGCACCACGCGCAGTACGTAGCAAAGCGGTCTCTACCTCCGGCCCGAGCGCTACCGGCGTGCCGTGCACCTGGACCTGCACGTCGACCTCGCTGTGCTCAGCCAGCCGCTCACAGGCCTGCCGCAGTACGTCCGGCAACGACCCGCTCAACAGGTCGGACGGCGCCAGGTCCCGCACGACCCGCCGTACTTCGTCCAACCCGTCGCGCGCCGTGGCCGCCGCTTGAGCCGCGTGCTCGCGGGCAGCGGCCGGTCGGTCGTCCCACTCGCGTTCAGCGGCCTGCAACAGCAGATTGATGCTGGACAGCCCTTGAGCCACGCTGTCGTGGATCTCCCGCGAGAGCCGTGCCCGCTCGGCCAGTACGCCGGCCTGATGCTGTGCGTCGGCCAGATCACCCTGTGCCGCGTGCAGGTCGTCCAGCAACGCCTGCCGCGCCAGCGCATCCCGCTCCAACGCTCTATAGGCGCTGACGGCGAGTACGGCGACGCACACCGGCCCGAGCACGATCGTCGGGTCCAGCCGGTCTGTCATGCGGGTCCATGTGACCACAGTGGTCACCACCATCCCTGCCACGACCACGCAGGCCGGCCAGAACGGCAGCACCCGCAGCGCCACGAACGACAGTGGTACGGCGCACCACGCGAAGGACGGCGCCAGCAGCACCAGTCCGACCCACACCACCACCAGCAACGCCAGCCACACCCGCCCGGGCAGCACCCGGTACGCCGCGTACGTCGCCAGCAACACAGCAGCTCCGGCGAGCACCCACGGGGCCTGGTCGCCGAACCCGTGCCCGGAGAGGTACCGCACAGCGGACGCCAGCACCAGTACGACGAACGCCGCGTGCAGCACCGTCACCAGCCCGTTGGCACGACCGAGGATCCCGGTCGCCCAAGCGGGCGCAGTCGGGCTCCCGGCGGCTGCCGGCGTGCTGTGTGAACGCGCAGTAGTCATATCCAGCCGATGGTAGGCCCGAAAGCCGCCGTACCGAATCATCCGTTCGGCTATCTGATCGTCCCCGATTGCCCGTCGTCCCCGCGGCGCCCACAGAGCAGGCTGGAGACATCCACTACTCCAGAAGCGAGGTACTCATGTCCGTACGCTCCCTGTCCGCCGCCCTGGCGCTGTCCGCCGCCCTCATCGGAGTCGGCGCGCCCACGGCGTCCGCCCGGCCTGCCAGCTACGAGCTGCCCGGTGACGCGGGCGGGTCCAAGTTCGAGGGCATCGGGTACGACGTACGCACGCAGCGTTTCTACGTGTCGGAGACGACGGGTGGCGAGATCCACCGCGGTCAGCTCAACTCCACGGCCGCTACGGAGTGGCTGCGCGGTGACGGGACCGACGGCCGCTGGACGGCTCGCGGCGTCACTGTGGACTCGGAGGGTCGCGTGTACGTCGCCGGAGGTCCCAACGGCATCGACCACGCGGGTGCGCCGGACCTGTGGGTGTACGACCAGTCCGGCCGGCTGCTGGCGGCTATGCGCACCGGTGTCGCCAACGCGTTCCTCAACGACGTGGTGATCGGCCCGGACGGTGCGGCGTACTTCACCAACTCCAACGCGCCGCAGGTGTTCCGCGTGGCCGAGCGAAACGGCGAGTGGACGGTCCGGACCTGGGTGGACGCCACGGCGACGATCCCGACCCAGACCGGGTTCAACCTCGGCGGCATCGTGCTGTCACCGGACCGCAGTGCTCTGGTCGTGGCCCAGGGCAACGTTGGCAAGCTCTGGAGGTTCGACCTGGGCAGCGGCAAGGTCTCACCGATCGACACCGGTACGGCGGAACTGGTCAACGCCGACGGTCTCGTGCGGAACGGCGACCAGTTGTGGGTCGTGCGCAACTTCTCCCGCGTCCTGACCACGCTGACGCTTTCGTCCGACGGACGCACCGCGACTCTGGTCTCCGCCACCCCGACCGACCCGTCCCGCGTGTTCACGACCGCCAAGCTGGCACAGGGCAGGCTGCTGCTCGTTGACAGTAAGTTCGACGAGCAGGTCGCCGTACCGCCGTACCAGGTCGTCGCGCTGACCCCGCCACGCTGATGTACAGAGTGATAGCCCTGGCTGCCGCCATCCTGGTGGCGGCAGCCTGCTCCACCACACCGCCCGTACCAACCCCGAGCGCGAGGACGTCCACCGTGCAGCAAGCCGCATCGCTCGACCAGCAGCTGATCGCCGCGGCCTGGAAGAACGACGTGCCGACAGCCCGTCGGCTGATCGCGGCCGGCGCTGACGTGAACGCGGTCGACGACACCGTGCAGAGCGCCTTCCTGATCGCTGCGAGCGAGGGTTACCTCGACCTGCTCGATCTCACGCTCCAGCACGGCGCGGACGTCCGGAGCCTCGACAGCTACCGCGGTACGGCGCTCATCCGCGCTGCCGAACGCGGTCACGCCGCTGTGGTCGGCCGCCTGCTCCGCGCCGGTGTGGCCGTCAACCACGTCAACCGCCTCGGCTGGACCGCTCTGCACGAGGCAATCCTGCTCGGCGACGGGAGCCAGCGGTACGTCGACACCGTCCGCCTACTCATCGCCGGCGGAGCCAACCGCGACCTCCCGGCCGAGCGCGACGGGGTCACGCCGGTCCAGGCCGCCCGCGGACAAGTGGCCGCCGTACTGAGCTCAAAACTGCCGTCTCGCGACCAAGCCCCGGCCGTGCTCCTCGAGGCTGCCGAAGCGGGTGATGCCAACCGTGTGGCCGCTGCCCTCGCGGCCGGCGCGCCGCTCGAGTCGCGGGACGAGCACCGCCGTACGGCACTCCTGCTCGCGTCGCTGGGCGACCACGTCGACACGGCCCGCCTGTTGGTCGCACTCGGCGCAGACCCGGACGCCCAGGACGACCGTCAGGACTCGGCCTGGCTGGTCACGGGTGTGACGGGCAGCGTCGCCATGCTGGAGACCCTGCTGCCGGCCGACCCGGACCTCAATCTTCGCAACCGTTTCGGCGGCATCTCGATCATCCCGGCGAGCGAACGCGGCCACGTCGACTACGTTCGTCGCGTCGTCCAGACCGGCATCAACGTCAACCATGTCAACAACCTCGGCTGGACCGCGCTGCTGGAAGCCGTCATCCTCGGCAAGGGCACCGAACCTTGGCAACAGATCGTCGCCATCCTCCTCGCAGCCGGCGCCAACCCCTCCCTCGCAGACAGCAACGGCGTCACTCCCCTCCAACACGCCGTCGACCGCGGCTACGACGAAATAGCCACGCTCCTCCGCAAGGCCGGCGCCCGCTAGGTCATGCCTGCCGTCGCCGAGGAATTGCCGGACACGACCTACGCCCAGATCGCGGCCGGCGTCCCGTCGCCGAACAGTTCCGGAGGTTCTGGGTAGGCGAGGGCGCGGCCCTCGGCATAACGCCTGGCTGTCCAGGCCGCCGCAGCCGCGTCGAGTACGTCGTCGACGGCGGCGGACTCGCCCGCGGGACCGATGTCGGCGGGAACCTGCATGCCGGCGTTCGCCAGCAGCCGTCGGCGTTCCTCCCCGCCTGCCCAGGTCGACTTCGGATGCGTCAACGGGCGGCCGGCCATCGTCGCGAAGCAGACTTCGGGATGCACCTCGATGACTGCACACGCCGCGGTCGGCGCCCACGCATCGACTTCCAGAATCTTCCGCGCCAACGCGTACGCCTGCTGACTCAGCCCCTTCCCGGTCGCCCGCAGATTCACCGCCGACGCCTCGGCATGCGTCGCCGCGACGAGTGCCTCCCTGACCGGCGTCGAGAACACCGACGACGCCCGCCTCCCCACCACTCTCCGCGCCAGCACGTCAGCCTGCCGCGCCCCGGTGATCGGCAGCCCAATAGGTATGTCCACCCCCACCACAGCCAGAGCCCCATCCCGCTCCGCCCGCTCCACCAACTCCCCGATCGTCACCCCGAAGTACCCCCGCAGCTCCCCCGAGATCCCCACCCACCCCCTCCTACAGGCGTCAACCCCCAACACCCGGTCAACCGTCGGCTCCGCCATGACCGTCAGTGTCACATGGCACGATGGCGGGGTGTTGGTGATGGGTGGCGGGGGTGGGGACGGGGCCGTCGAGTTGGCGGGGGCTCAGGCGTTGGTGCGGCGGGTTTCGGCCGGCGAGGTGACGGAGGCCCTGCGGGTGTATCGGCCCTCGGCGCCTGTGGTCGTGTTCGGACGGCGGGACACGCGGCTGCCGGGGTTCGGGCCGGCGGTTCGGGCTGCTCGGGCAGCCGGGTTCGAGCCGTTGGTACGGGCAGTCGGCGGTCGGCCGGTGGCCTACACGTCTGAGGCGTTGGTCGTCGACCACGTCAAGCAGGAGCGGTTGGCGCCGGATGGGCTGGAGACGCGGTTCAAGCAGTTCGGGTTGATGTACGCCGACGTCCTGCGAGCACTCGGCATCGACGCGCGGGTCGGTGCTGTGCCTGGTGAATACTGCCCCGGTGCGCACAGCGTCAACGCACGCGGCGTGGTGAAACTGGCCGGGACCGGACAACGCGTCGTACCCAACGGCTGGCTGTTCAGCGCGCTGATCGTGGTGGGCGACGACGCACGACTCCGCCCTGTGCTGACCGAGATCTACGCTCAGCTGGAACTGCCGTTCGATCCCGCGTCGGTCGGTTCTGTCTCGAGTGAAGTGCCCGACCTGACCGTCGACGCCGTCCAGCACCAACTCCTCGAGGCGTACGGCGCGACGAGTCCACAACCGCCGGACGCGGAAACGCTCAAGCTGGCGACCGAACTCGCCGCCGATCACCGAGTCGACGCATGAGCGGTCTCGCGGAGGTCGCCGAGGCTGTGCGCACCGGCCGGCTGGACCCCGTCGTACTGGTCGAGGAGGCTCTCCGACGCGCGGAGGAATCGCAGCACCTGAACGCGGTCGTGCACCTCGATGCCGACGGCGCCCGCAAGGCCGCGGCCGAGCATCCACGGACCGGCGCGCTGGCCGGCGTACCCGTGCTGGTCAAAGAGATCATCGAGGTCGAGGGACTGCCCTATCGCTGTGGATCCGCGGCAATGGACGGGATCGCGCGACGTGACGCCGAGGTGGTCGCGCGCCTCCGGGCGGCCGGCGCGATCGTCATCGGGCTGAGTCACACCCACGAGTTCGCCTACGGCTGCACGGGTACGTCGAATCGGGTCGGACCTTGCCGCAACCCGCATGACCCGACCCGGATGACCGGCGGTTCGAGCTCCGGTGCCGGAGCGGCGGTCGCGGCCGGGATCGTCCCGCTCGCGATCGGCACCGACACGGCCGGATCGGTCCGCATCCCGGCCGCACTCTGCGGAGTGGTCGGCTTCAAACCGTCGTACGGCACGCTGCCGGCCGACGGCGTCTTCCCCCTCGCGCAGAGCCTCGACCACGTCGGCGTACTCACGACCACTGTCGACGATGCCGCGTACGCCGTCGCGGCGTTGACGGGCTCAACCGCGAACCAGCCCGTGGTCGAGGAACTCGGAGTGGTCGTGAACGAGGAGTACCTCGACTTGACTCCGGACGTGGAAGCCGCGTGGACTCACGCGATCCGGCGATTGCCGACCGTCGACGTACGCCTACCGGACTGGGCCGAGAGCTTCCACACCGCTGCCGATCTCCAAGGCCCGGAGGCCGCCGCGAACCATGCCGGTCGCGCCACCGACCGCTACCAACCCGACGTCCGGGAACGGCTCCGCGACGCAGCCGCCGTTCCGCGGTACCGGTACGACGCGGCCCGCACGAAGGCAGCCGAGATCACCAAGACGATGACCGACCTCCTCCACCAGGTCGACGCCGTGATCACCCCGACCGTCCTCACCCCTGCCCCACCGATCGACGCCATCGACGATCCGGACGGCGCTCGCGTCGTACGCGCCCAACTGCTCACGAACACCCGTCTGGCGAACCTCACCAGACACCCCGCGATCACCATCCCGATCCCCACCCCGGGCCTTCCCGTCGGCCTCCAAGTGATTGCCAGAGACAACGACCAGGCCCTCGCCGCCGCGGACTTGATCTCAAGCCGACTTGAGGTCTGAGAATCGTCCCATGGAGATGACATTGCGGATCGAGGTCTTCGCGGAGGACCTCCATCGGGCCGGACGGTTCTATCGGGACGTGCTCGGCTTCGAGGAGCTGTCCCGGCAGGAGCGGTACCTGTGGATGCGCCGCGGGTCGGCGCTGATCGGCATCGGCGCCGCCCCGGAGCCCGTCGATCCCGCGGTACGGCGAGTGCCGGCCGGGACCGAGATCGTGCTGGAAGTCGACGACATCGACGCCGAGTACGAGCGCGTGCGGGCGACCGGCTGGCCGGTCGAGGGGCCGGTACAACTGCGGGAGTGGGGGTTGCGGGACTTCCGGCTCTTCGATGCCGACGGCTACTACCTACGCATGACGTCCCGGCAGCCCCGACAGACATCGGGAGGGTAGGTCGAACCAGCGGAGGTGGTCGAAGTCCGCGTTGACGTGGCCCTCGCCGTCCGGGCTGATCCGGCAGCTGGAGAGGAGTTCGCGGGCTTCGGCCAAGTAGTCCTCCAGGGCTGACTCCGGGGCGGTGTGGTCGTGGTGCGGATACCGCAACGTGCCGTCGGCGTCGTACCCGACCTGGGACAGCCGCATCGGCGGCTCGACGGGACCGCGGTGGTGGCGCCACAGCCCGTTCGTCGGGTCGAAGCGGTAGTCGCCGAGCAGCCGCCAGCCGTCGCGGGCGACCAGTTTGACCGCCTCGACGACGTACGAGAACACCGCCTCGGAGATGAAGTAATTGAAGTTGACCCGCACCCAGCCCGGTTTGATCCCCTCGCATCCGTGCAGGATCTCCTCGGCGAACTCGTGCGACCGCTCCAGGTCGATCCCGAGCAGCGCGTGACCGTACGGACCCGCGCACGAACACCCGCCGCGCGACTGGATGCCGAACAGGTCGTTCAGCAGCGCGACCACGAAGTTGTGGTGCAGGTACCTCCCGGACGGTGCCTTCACCACGAACGACACGATCGACAGCCGCTCGGCGTCCAGGTTGCCGAGGATCTGGAGGTTCGGCTCCGCCCGCCAGGCCTCGACCGCTCGCCGCAGGTACGCGTCCTCGTGTGCCCGGATCACGTCGATCCCGACCGCCTGTTTGAGCTGGAACGCGAGCCCGGCCCGGATCGACCCGATGATCGCCGGCGTCCCGCCCTCCTCGCGGTGCACCGGGTCCTCGAGGTACCGGTGCTCGAGCGGGTTCACGTACGCGACCGTCCCACCACCGGGGACGTCGGGAACCCGGTTGCGGAGCAGTTCGCGACGGGCCACGAGGACGCCGGGGGTCCCAGGTCCGCCGATCATCTTGTGCGGACTCAGGAAGATCGCGTCCTTGTACGCCAACGGGTCGTCGCCGTACATGTCGATCTCCACGTACGGCGCCGCGGCCGCGCAGTCCCAGAACGACAAGGCGCCGTACCGATGCAGCAACGCCGACACGCGACGGGTGTCGCTGACGATTCCGGTGACGTTGCTGGCCGCGGAGAACGAGCCGATCTTCAGCGGGCGGTCGGCGTACTGCACCAGACGCGACTCGAGTTGGTCGATGTCGATGTGGCCGTCGTGGTCCTGGCTGATCACGACCACGTCGGCGATCGACTCGCGCCACGGCAGCTCGTTGGAGTGGTGCTCGTACGGCCCGATGAAGACGACCGGTCGCTGCTCCGGCGGGATCTGGTCGGTGAAGTGATAGGTGTCGTCGAGCTCGGCCGGGATGCGCAGGCCCATGATGCCGATCAGCTTGTCGATCGCGCCGGTCGCGCCGGAGCCGCAGAAGATCACCGCGGTCTCCTCGTCGCCGCCGACGCTGTCGCGGATGATCCGGCGGGCGTCCTCGCGCAGCCGGGTGGTCTGCAGACCGGTGCCGCTGGACTCGGTGTGGGTGTTCGCGTAGCGCGGCAGGACCTCCGCGCGGATGAAGTCCTCGAGGAAGGTGAGCGCGCGGCCTGAAGCGGTGTAGTCGGCGTACGTGACCCGGCGCGGGCCGTACGGCCCCGGCATCACCTGGTCGTCACCGATCACCGACGCCCGGATCCGGGCCAGCAAGGGCGTGTCGGGCGGCATCTCGACCGCCGACTCAACCCGCTCCCCCTGCATGGTCATGGGGCCTCCCGGTCGTGGACCGAAGCGCCCGGAGCGACGAGGGAAGACCGGGAGTTCCCGCCCCATCACCCGCCGCCCCGGAGGCGTGGCATCAACACCTCATGGCGTCAGGGTAGAGCGAGCGAGTGACTTTCGTCTCGTGCCGCCGCGTCGCGTTGTGGATAAGGTCGTCGCAGTCGACGCCGAGGGAGTTGGGGATGACGCTTTCCAGCGAGCTGTGGGACCGCGGCGGGGCGCCCGTGTACGCCGAGATCGTCCGGCACCCGTTCATCACCGGGCTGACCGACGGCACGCTGGACCACGAGGCGTTCCGCTACTTCATCGTGCAGGACAGTCACTATCTGCGCTCGTACTCCCGGGCGCTTACGCTGGTCGCCGGCCGGGCGGTCGACGAGGACGCGGTCAGCATGTTCGCACTGCACGCCGCCAACGCGATCGAGGTGGAGCGCTCGCTGCACACCTCGCTCCTCGATTCACTGGGCCTCGCGTCGGCTGACGTCGATGCGGCCGGTTCCGGTCCTACGACGACGGCGTACATGTCGTATCTGACCGCGGTCTGCGCGACGGGCACGTACGCCGAGGCCGTGGCCGCCGTACTGCCCTGCTACTGGATCTACCGCGACGTGGGCCGCGAGCTGCTCAAGCGGTCGTCGCCGGACCCGCTCTACCGCCAGTGGATCGAGACGTACGGCTCGGACGAGTTCGACGCGGTGGTCGAGTCGGTGCTGGCCGTGACCGACGCTCTGGACGTGAGCGCCTCCGAGCGGGAGCGTTGTCATCAGCACTTCAGGACGACGTGCCGCTACGAGTGGATGTTCTGGGACGCCGCGTACAAGAGGCTGGAGTGGCCGGTCTGATGAAGGACTTCTACGACGTCGTCATCGTCGGCGGCGGGCACAACGGGCTCGTCGCGGCCTCGTACCTCGCCCAGTCCGGGCTGTCCACGCTGCTGCTCGAGCAGCAGGCCCACACCGGCGGTGCTGCGGTCAGCCAGCAGGTCTTCCCGGGTGTGGACGCGCGGCTGTCGCGGTACTCGTACCTGGTCAGTCTGCTGCCCGACAAGATCGCCGCCGACCTGGGGCTGTCTCTGGAGCTCCGGTCGCGCGCCGTCGCGTCGTACACGCCGGTACGACGCTCAGGACGCGATCTCGGCCTGATGGTGGAGCGACCCGAGGGCAGGGCGACCCGGGAGTCGTTCGCCGCGCTCACGGGGAGTAATGCGGAGTACTCGGCCTGGACGTCCTTCTACGACGCCGTCGGCTCCCTGGCCGCCGCCGTCGCCCCGACTCTTCTCGAACCGCTGCAACCCGCCGCCGCACTGCGGTCCCGAGTCGACGCCGAGCTCTGGGACGAGCTCGTGGAACGTCCCCTCGGCGAGACCATCGAACGACGCTTCGCCGACGACACCGTCCGCGGCGTGGTCGCCACAGACTCGGTCATCGGCACGTTCGCGAGCCTGCACGACGAGTCCCTGCTGCAGAACCGCTGCTTCCTCTACCACCTCATCGGCAACGGCACAGGCGAGTGGCGCGTGCCGGTCGGCGGCATGGGCGCCGTCACCGACGCCCTCGCCGACGCAGCGCGCCGCGCCGGTGCGTCCCTGGTCACCGACGCGGAAGTGACCTCGATCGAGGTCGACGGCGTGCGTGGATCCGTCACCTGGCTCGGCGGCGACGGTGAGCGGTCTGTGGACTGCTCGTGGGTGCTTTCCAACGTCGCACCGTCCACTCTGGCCGAACTCCGCGGTCAGACCGGTGTCGAGAAACCCGAAGGCTCGCAGCTCAAGATCAACCTGCTGCTGTCGCGGCTGCCGGCACTGAAGTCGGGCGACGACCCGCGGCGGGCGTTCGCCGGGACCTTCCACATCGACGAGGACTACAGCCAGTTGGAGGCGGCCTACCAGTCGGCCGCCGCGGGGGTCCTGCCGCCGACGCCACCGTCGGAGGTTTACTGCCACTCGCTGACCGACCCCTCCATCCTGGCGCCGTCGCTGGTTGCCTCCGGCTACCACACGCTGACCGTCTTCGGCGTCCACTTCCCCGCCCGATTGTTTGCCTCTGACAACGATGCGGCCCGGGACGAGGCGACCCGGCGGGTGCTGGCCGGCCTCGACTCGTACCTGGCCGAACCGCTCGAGGACTGCATCGCCCGCGACGCCGACGGCAACCTGTGCATCGAGGCCAAGACGCCGTACGACATCGAGCGATTCGTCGGCATGCCCGGCGGCCACATCTTCCACGGCGACCTGCAATGGCCCTGGGCGGCCGACGCCGCCGACGTGGGCCGCTGGGGCACCGAAACCGACGTCGCCAACCTGCTGATCTGCGGCTCCGGCGCCCGCCGCGGCGGCGCCGTCTCCGGCATCGCCGGCCACAACGCCGCCATGTCCGTCCTGTCCCGCCACCCCTGACCGAACCGATTTCGCATCTCCCTCCGACCCCTGCTACGATCCTCATCGTTCGAACGCAAGACAACACAACACAGGCGCCGCTAGCTCAATTGGCAGAGCAGCTGACTCTTAATCAGCGGGTTCGGGGTTCGAGTCCCTGGCGGCGCACAAACACCCAGGTCACAGCAGTGGTCTGGGTTTCTTCATGCCTGCTGCATCCCCTTTACGTCCCTCTTTGCCGCGAGTAGGGCTCCAACCCAGCCGTCGTGTCCGGCCTTACATCGCCCCTCCGGTCTTCATGTGATCGTGACTGTGCGTCACATCACATCGATTCACATTGCTGCCGACTTCTCGGATCCCGGGCCACGGCCAGCGTTGAGCAGCCAACCATCACACCGGTTGGAGGCATGACGTGTCGAGGCCACCACTGCCCATCGGAACCTGGGGAAGCATCTCGACTCGCCTCGAGAAGAACGGCGCGAAAGGCAAGCCCCTCCGCTACCTCTCCAAGGCCAACTTCCGCGACCACGACGGCCGCGTTCGCGACGTCACCGCGTTCGGCAAGACGAAGACAGCGGCCGAGCGCGCGCTCCTCAAAAAGCTTCAGGACCGCGCCAGGACCAACCAGTCCGGCGAACTCACCGCGATGCACAAGATCAACCACCTTCTCGATCTCTGGGAGAAGCGATTCGAGGGAATGGTGCACGACGGGAAACGGTCCCCCACCTCGCTCGACACCTACCGCCGCGCCATCGGCAACCACATCCGCCCGGCCCTCGGCGAGCTCCGTATCGGCGAAGCCAGCACCCCACGGATCGATACCGTCCTGTCCAAGATGAAGGACCAGGCCGGTGCCCCAACCGCAAAGACCTGCCGGGCAATCATCTCCGGCGCCATGAAACTCGCCGTCCGCTATGGCGCCATCTCCGTGAACCCTGTCCGCGAAGTCGACGCCATCGAGGCCGAACCCAAGAACCCACCCCGAGCCCTGACCACCGAGGAAGTCACCCTCCTCCGCAAGAGCCTCGCCACCGACGAACGCGCCGTCCAAGCCGACCTTCCTGATCTGGTCACCTTCATGCTCGGCACCGGCGTACGCATCGGCGAAGCGCTCGGTGTCGTCTGGTCCGAGGTCGACCTGGAAGCCGGCGCTGTCGAGATCACCAGCACGATCGTCCGCGTCAAGGGCGAAGGGCTCCTCCGCAAGCGCACCAAGTCCAGAGCCGGCCAGCGCGTCCTCCACCTGCCCAATTGGACCCTGGCAGCCCTGCGAGCACGACAGGCCGCCGGCATCCGCCTCGACAACCCCGTCTTCGCCGACACCATCGGCGGCTTCCGCGACCCCACCAACGTCCGCCGCTCGCTGCGCACCGCCCTCTCCCCCGTCGGCAGCACCGCCCGCCGCGACCTAGGCCTATCCTTGCGAGCACTCCGCCGCCAAACCGGCATGACCCGAAAACAGGTCGCCGACACCCTCGACTGGCCCCAAACCAGGATCGAGCTCATCGAAACCGGCCGCGTCAAGGTAGACCATAAACAGATCGCCACGCTCGTCGCGACCTACGGCATCAACCTCGATAACCATCACCCCCTTCTGGCCCAGCTCCACGACGCCACCCAACCAGCCGAATCCGACAAACTCGCCTGGATCCGGTCCCACGCCCTCCGCAAAACCACCGCCACCGCCCTCGACGAAGCCGGCCACACCGCCCGCCAAATCGCCGACCAACTAGGCCAAGCCAAGGTCTCCATCACCCAAGACATCTACCTAGCCCGCCGAGCCGCCAACCCAGCCGCCGCCGACGCCCTCCAACACGCCTTCGACGACCCAGAACTCCCGTGACTAGAACATACGTTCGAAGAAGCGCTACTCTGAGGACATGCGTGGGCGGTTCACGGTGCGACCTTCGGACGACGGATCGGGCAGATTCGGCGTCTGGGACGGCGCGGTCAACGGGTGGCGGGCAACGGACATCGACGACGAGACGGAGGCCTACCGGATAGCCAGCGACCTCGACGTCCAGTACGACGCCCACGGCCCGCGGCCGGCCGACGCGCGTCCGGAAGGTGGATCCGGCCCAGCCGGTCCAATGAGCCCAGTGGCACAACGGCGAACTCGACGTCTGGATCCGCGACAACGGCGAATGGCTCGGCCGCGTCCGCGACAAGAACGGACGCGTCTCCTGGATCCCCGGCTCCGACCTCCGCCCGCTGTAGCTCACCCCTCCTCAGTCGCCCCGATCGAGAGCCGGTGGAGCGCGCACTTTGTCGGTGTGAACCTCTATGGTGTGCCTGAGCGATTTGCGCCTGGGAGGCACGCGTGACCGAAGGACCGAACGAACCGGCCTACGAAGACAAGATTGACTTCAGTGAGGTGCGTAAGAGCGTTGACTCGCTGAATGTCGCGCCCGCCGAGCCTTACGAGGGTCCCATCTCCCCGCTGATGAGCCCCTACGAGCCACCAGCTGGGTCCGGGCAGCAGGCGTCAGCCGACGCATCGGGCGAGGAGTAGCTGACAGATGCTGCCCACCAGCTGGTTGACGCTGGTGCTGTTCCTTCTGCTGGTCGCACCGGGCATGTTGTTCGACTTGCTGGCGGCAAAGCGCCGAGTCGGGATTCCGGAGTCCGCCTTCCGCGAGATCAGCCGCGTCGCCCTCGGATCACTCGGCTTCAGCGCCGTTGGACTCGCTGTCGTCACGGTACTGCACCAGTTCTGGGGTCGCGCCTTTGTCGCCCTCGACAAGGCGGTTACCGACAAGACCTACCTAACAAGCCAACTGCGGCATGTGGTCGTCACGGCGGTTGTCGCAACTGGTGCCGCTTTGCTCGCTGCGCTCGCTCTGCACTGGTGGCTTGGACGCGGGAAGGATAAGCCGGGCCTCACCCACGAGTCGCTCTGGACGAAGGCCTTTCGCAAGGATCGACCGAAGAACACCGACCCTCATGTCTGGGTCAAGCTGAGCAGTGGCTCACGTTTCATCGGCAAGGTAGCCCACTACAGCGCGGACCTGGAGCTCGCCGATCGAGAGCTGATCCTCGCTCCGCCGCTGTACATGGAGATGCCTGGCCAAGCTGAGCTGATAGAGATAGGCAAGCAGGGCTGGCAGCGTCTGGTGATCCCCGGAAGTGCCATCGAGGCGATCGGCGTGCAGTATCGGCCCACCATGGGACCAGCTGACGCCGAGCATGAAGGTCCGGCGGAGCAGACGAGCTGATCGACGCTGCGAGCCAGCCCCGCTACCACACCGGCAAGGACTCGTTCCAAGGATGGCCACGCGGCAAACCGACTCGCTTCAGGGAAGCTCTCTCACACCCATGAGGGGAACAACACAGGAACACTAGCGGTCCGGTATCTCAAGTAGATCCCAGCGATCCTCGTAGGCGGCCCACACTTCCCAGCGGCGCGGCCACGACGTCGATCCCGCGGCACGACGAAGACCACGAGGCGGCAGGGGCTGCGACAGCATGACGAAGGCGAACCACTCGCGCTCTGAAGCAGCCGAGCGTGGACGCATTGCCGACCAGCCACGTGTGTGCTTCGCTCCGGCCGGCGGCCATCGGGGCGGTCGAGGTAACAGCCCGGTGATCGGGGTTGCGACGTGACCACAAGTGGCCGGTGTCTCGGATCGCTTGCGAGCTGGGCCTGGAGCAAGTCCCGATCAGCCGCCGCACCGTCACCCGGCCCGACAGGCCGAATGCTCCAAGAAGCGCCATACCACCCGCAACCAGCCCCGGCTGACCAGCCCGGCGGACCGGCTACACCTACCTGCACTCAGCCACTACTCCCGCCTCGCCTACGCCGAAGCCCTACCCGACGAAAAGGCCACCACCGCGATCGAGTTCACCCACCGCGCCAGTGCCTTCTTCGCCGCCACGGAATCACCCACATCCACCGCATCATCACCGACAACGGCGACTGCTACCGAGCCCACGACTTCGCCACGGTCCTGCGCGGAGCCCGCCGTCAACGCATCATCCCGTACACCCCTACACCCCACGCCACAACGGCAAAATCGAGCGCCACAATCGCATCCTCACCGAAGAATTCCTCTACGCCCGCACCTGGACCAGCGAACAACAACGCACGCAGGCCCTCGCCGTCTGGAACATCCACTACCCACACCACCACCGCCGGAAAACCAACCACCCTGCCACCCGACTCCACAAACCCGTCATCAACGGCATGACCTCATATAACTAGGCGCTGCACCGCGGGGCCGACAACCCACGGCGATACAGCGTCGATCCTAATCACCACCCGAGGTGCGCTCGTTCGACCGGAATGTTTGCGATCAGAAAACAGTCGATTTCGATAGGCCCAGGTCACGAGCACAACGATCGCAAGGAGCACGCGCCTCTCCCGGCACCGTTAGGCCATGCGTCGAATACAGCTACGGCAGACCTCCCGCGATGGCACCGATGGGTCGCGAGAATGAGTAATGCTTCCGACCCCACCTTCCTTGACGAATGCGTCGAGATGGAAAAGTGCATAGATCAGGAACGATGCAACTCTCAACACTCCAGCTCAAACAACAGCAATCTTTCTCCGCTCTCGGCACCCCACATGTGCGCCGTGAAATAGAAGTCACGCCCCGGTGGCGCGAAGCCATCGTCAGTTATATAGCGTGGCTTGATGATAGAGCTCCAGCCTTCCAGCCCGGACAGTCGGAACTTATACGCAGCAACCGGCAACTCGCTTCTATCAACCATGACCAATGGCAACGTCGAATTCTCCGTCAGAAGATTCTCTATCTCTTCGGAGTACGCCCACTCTTCATTGGACTCAGTGTAGGTCGCACCCTGACGTACAAGCTCGTCACCATGAATCCTATTCGGGAAGTACCTCGCATCTGTCGAACGCACGAGCCATTTATTCAATTCAGCTGCACGCTGCGAACGATCCAACACAAACATGGACGACTCCCCCACCTCACGCCGACCGGGACAAGCACCAGCGACTAGGCGGGTCACCGAGCTGGCCAGCGACCGCTGTCGACGTAACAGATCGCGTTACACAATTGCAGCAAGTTGCAATTTGCTTATCCAGCTCTTAACACCGACGACAACCTATGCGGCGGCTCGGCCGCGTAGGCGACAAGCACGGCCGCGTCTCCTGGATCCTCGGCTCCAACGTCCGCCGGCTGTAGCCGCCATCCCGCTCAGAGCGACGGTGTTCGACTGGGTGGGGCGGGATCAGTGGCCAGCAGCGAGATGGGCGGTCGTCGCCGCCGTCGCCCGGGCGGGCGGTAGTCGGCGAGGGGTCGCGTGGTCAGTAGGGCGTCGTGCAGTCGTTGGAGCCCGTCTTTGGAGATGGACAGCCGGCTTGGGGACTGCCCGGCCGGAATCTCGACGGCCCCGACGCGAGTGAAAAAGCGAGATAGGTCGTCAAGGAATCCAACGGCGGCTCGCTGCCCGCCTCTCTCGTCTGCCAACACCACGATTGCCGTATCGGTGGCTGCGTACCGGCCCAGGATCCCTGCCTGCTCGGCCGACAGGAGCGAGTCGCACAACGGAATCCCGGCCCATCTGCCAACCGTGAGCCGGCTGACTCGCTCGATCGCCACGGCATCCAGCGGATCGTTGACCAGCACAGGAACGGCGCCCTCCGAGAGAAGATCACGCTGCTCGGCAACGCCAACGAGGCAGTTCGAGCGGCGGTGAACCTGCGTAGCCGGTGAGGTCGCATAGTACGGCGCAGCAGCGTTACGGACACCGACGAATCCGACCGCCTCCAAACGGTCGTTCCAAGTCGGGAACATGACCTGGTCACGGAAGCGATCCACCGTTCGCCCCTCAGGGCTCGTGCAGCCTAGGCCCGCGTTCCTCACGCTCTCGAGGTCAAAGCCGCGAGCCCTCAGGTGATCGACCAGCCGCGAGGGCGCATCGGGTGCATATCCAACTGACCACCCGGAGTCTGGGGCGAGTAGCTCGCTCGCACCTCCGTTCACCATGTACTCCCTGGGCCAGCTACCCGTTGCTCGGAGCAACTCTCGACGGAAGAACCGCGTAGCGGCGCGATGTACCTCCAGCAGGCGCCGCCGCTCTGCGATGGTCGGCACGGAGTTCGGGTCACGTGACCGCCGGTTCACGACTGCCTCCGACGATGTCGAATCGCGTTCATGACCCGACATTCGTCCAGCCACTGTGATCTTGGAACCCGGCACATGCGATCCAGGACCCAGGCGAGACTTCTGCTCGCCGGACGTCGTCACATCTCTGGAGCTCCGAAGCTAAGCAGCGGAACGTTGAACAAGTTCGGTTGGCGCGGCCGTGAGAAGCTCGGCGCCGTCACCTCGACGAGATACATCTCGGTGAGGAACTGGATCTTGGCGCCCAGCAGGTGGCTGGTATGGGCGGTGGCCGAGTGGGATTTGAGGCCGACCGACACATGAATGTGCGGGAGTACTGTGCCGGATTCCTCGTCGTACGCGAGGGTCCCGCCGCCGACGGCCTCCACGTTTTCGAGATGGACGGAGCTCCAGACGGGAGCGTCAGGATTCTCGAGCTTTCCGCAAGTACCGACGAGTTGGACGTCTCGCATGCCGGCGATGAACATCGGGATGAAGCCTTGCCGTACGGCGTACTCGGCGCAGAACTCGGCGAGCGCGGTGTAGAAGTCGTCGCCGTGGTCGAAGTGGACGGCGAAGGTTCGGCCCATGGTCAGTTCAGCGGCGCGCAAGATCATCTCCCTGGAGGCTGTCGATGTAGGCAACGTAGCGGACAGCGGTGTTGAGGCCGCGGGTGGACAGGAGGCGGCTCCGCGGATGAGCGATGTCGTCGACGCCGGCAGTGGCCAGCTCCTGGCAGCGCCGACTGAACCACTCCCACGGCACGTCTAAGTAGCTTGCTATGGCCGCAAGTCGCCGAGCCGAGGTTTGCTGATCGACCAGGGAGTCGGAGGCAAGGCGATCAGAGATGTCCTGGTACTCCGATCTGCGCGACGGTGGCGCGCTTGCGTCGACGTACCACAGCCCAGACCCACCCAGCCAGTTGGCGACGATTGCATCATTCCCGAGGACAAATCCTTCGACGGAGCCATGTTCGGCTTCGCTGCTGACTTGCACCTTGATCCCGAACGCCTCCATCAATGCCATTGCCAGCAAGAGCATCACCCGCTCGTACTTCGGTGACGCGGCCACGTCCTCCTCGCTGATGCAGAACCCCCGTCGCATGCCCGAGAACCATCGCGACGTGCGCCGGAGGTACTCGTACTTGTGGGACCAGAGCAACCAGGATGCGGCCTCCTCACCACGCTGCTCACGCGTCCAGAAGAACGGCGCTCCGGACAGCCGGTCGAGATTCCGCGTGATGTGCCGTGAGCAGAACCGCGATCCAAGCCACAGCGTCGAGACGGCGTTCAGCGCAGGAACTTCGTGCAACGCCGGCTCCGAGGTGGACCTCGCGTCGTACCGGGCCAGTCGGGCCTGGCTCTTCACCAGCTGCGCGTCGTCCGCCAGCAGAGCTGAGTCGGCATTGTTGGTCGCCCACATGATGCCGACCGTCATGTCGTCGATCACTGTGGCCAGCGACACCGGTTGCGGACCGGTACGCCGGCCGGCCCGGTCCACGAATCGGCGGCCGTCCAAGACGTAGTACCGACGATCTCGATCGACGACCAGCACCATCGAACGGCGGTCCGGTCGACGCAGCGACCCGACCAACTCCTTGCCAGGATGAACCAGCATCCACTGCTGGCCTGTCAGCTCCGCGTCGCAGTAGTGGGCAGCGATCTCAACACCGGTGTACGCCCGCCCGGCCGGGAGGCTCACCGTGTCGACGTCGCCGATCGCGGTGTGGTCGGTCATCAGCTCCAGAATGGGAACCACGGCGTCCCGGCCTCCGCCGAAGCGCAGGGTTCGCCGCTTGTAGAATCCGAGATCGGCGGGAGTCGACGCCTTCAGCACCTGACACAGTGCGCGCCGAACATCAGCGGATGGCCATGTGTACCACCCACGTTCCCAGTCGGAGATCGACTTCGAAGTAACCGCGGACATACGCCCTGTGGCCCGGTAGATCTCAGCGTTGACCAACTCGGCCAGTGTCGCCTGCGACATCCCGCCCCGCGCCCGCCTGAGCAACTCGTTGGGCCGCCGCTCTCGGTCAGTCACGATCTCCCCCGGCTAGCGCCAGCGCTGGTATGACGTAGTGGTCCTTCCTGTCTCCGGCAGATGCGGCGAGGCCTTGGCTCCGATCAAGCCCGATGTACGCCGCCGCCAACTGCCGGGCGCCGAGCTCGTCCATGATCCGGATCCGGACACTGGCGTCGAACGCCCGCGGGACCGTCCGCCGCTTGCCCCGGATGACGAGCCGACCGCCACGGAGCTGTCCCGCCTGCTCGAAGATCCAGCGCTCGGCAATACTGCGCGCAGTTGCCTTCGGCGACCTCGTGAACATGCCTGACTTCGCGACAACCACTATCCAGCGGCCGTCTCGTCCTCGCATCGCGATCTCGAACGCGTAGGCTCTCCTGCCTCTCATGACCCTCCTAGGGTTCCCATGAGAAGGGTGGCCTGTGGAGCCGAGACAGGGTCACGGCACAGAAAGACAACTTTGGGATGTCTTGCCTCGCCTCAAAATGTCCCGAAATGTCCTAGGTTAGTTCTCGTGCCTAACGAACGACTGCGAGCGGCGATGGTGGAGCAGGGTCTCACCCATCATGCACTTGCGGAGGAGCTGGGAGTCAACGTCAAGACCGTCGAGCGGTGGGTCGTGGGCGACTACGTCCCGTTCCCGCGGAACCGCCACAAGCTGGCCGTCCGGCTTGGCCGAGACGAATCCTACCTGTGGCCGGACGCCCTGCCACGTGACCGCGCTACGGCGGTCGCCCAGAGTGAGATTGTGAGGGTCTACCCACAACGCTCGGACGTACCTCGAGACGAGTGGCGCCAGCTTTTCGAGTCAGGCAAGGAGGAGATCGGCATTCTCGTCTATGCAGGTCTCTTTCTGGCCGAGGACGCGGCCATCCAACGGATCATCCGCAAGAAGGCCAAAGCCGGCACTCGGGTGCGGATCCTGCTTGGCGACCCGGACGACTCGCACGTCGCCGAACGCGGCGCGGAGGAAGGGGTCGGTGACGCGATGGCTGCCAAAATCCGGAATGCCGTCGTCCTCTACCGTGGCCTCTTCGATGTCGACGGCATCGAGTTCCGGATGCATCGAACAGTCCTCTACAACTCCATCTACCGCGCCGACGACAGGGTCTACGTCAACACCCACGTGTACGGGTTGCCCGCCGCCCACGCCCCTGTTTGGCACCTGCGGAAGATTCCCGGGGGCGAACTCGCCCGCCACTACCTGGAAAGTTTCGAGCGCGTATGGAGCGATGCAATCCCGATGACGGAGGTCTGATGCCCAAGCGAATCGACTACTACGACGACCCGAACGCCCCGGTCGCAAATAGCATGGTCCCCTCGGTCAACGTCGTCATCGAGAACGACGCCGGCGAGATCCTCATGATCGAGCGCTCCGACAACGGAAACTGGGCCCTCCCCGGCGGCGCCATCGACCTCGGCGAGTCCATGTCGCAAGCCGCCGTACGCGAAACCAAAGAAGAAACCGGGATCGACTGCGAGATCGTCGGCGTCATCGGCATCTACACCGACCCCAAGCACATCATCTTCTACACCAGCAACGGCGAAGCCCGGCAAGAGTTCTCCATCCTCCTCCGAGGCCGCGCCACCGGAGGCCAACCCACCCCCAGCAGCGAAAGCACCAAAGTGCACTGGGTCCCTCAAGCCGATATCAACAACCTGCAGATGGACAGGTCCATGCAACGCCGGATCGCCCACTACCTCGAGCCCCGCAAGACGCCGTACTTCGACTAGGCTTCGGCCACTCCGAGGCGCCGCTGCACGTTACGCGCCGCCCTCCGCAAGTCCGGCCCAGACCTGACGATCGACCGATGCACCACGTGCTCGCGGGGATACCTCCTCAGGATCTCGTTGATCCGATCCTCGACATCCACCCGGTTGCCATCCACCCCGGAAGTCATGTCGCAGTAGGTCAACGCGTCGAGCAGCTCTGGCTCGGGAGGAGCGAACTCCTCCGCAAGCTCGGTGAAGCCGCGCGCGTCCGCCTCAACCAACGCTCCAGTGTGATGCGCAACAAGCCGACACACCACATCGTCCGCACCGACTACATCTCGCAGGTGCCGACCACCATCCAGCGGATGAAAGCCTGTAGACCGCACCGCTGGCGAGTACCCAATGTCATGCAACCAGGCAGCTATCTCAACAACCTGCGCCTGCTCACCGAGCACCCCCGCCAGCTCCCGCGCCCGCTCAGCCACCCCCTGAGTGTGCGCCCACCGCCGCGGCAACGGACCCCCCAGCAGCTGCCCAGCGAGCGACCTGGCCTCCTCGACACCCATCACACCCCAGACAGTACGACGGACGCGATCGACAACTGAAGCGTCCGCAACAGACGCACCAACCTTCGCCTAGATGCCGGCCGGCGAGGCGCTCTGCAACACGTTCGAGTAGGTCGCTCGGCGCGTAGACCCGCCGCAGAACCGCGCAGCACACCCTTGATGAGCTACCCGAGTTCCTCACTCGACGACCGGCCGAGAACCGAATCGCTGACCACTCATTGCCCACTGGCCCCGGCAGCGGCCGCGCCGGAATCAGCCGTCGCGCCGGCGCAGCCACGGACCTGGTGGAAGCGCGCGTGGAGCGTAGCGACCACGCACCCGCTGATCGTCACAATCGGCGGCACGATCGTCGCGGGCGCGATCCTGTACTGGCTGGGTTTCGACGGATCGTAATCCGACCCGGCCGGGGGGCGCGCCCGGCGGCCTTTGCAGTCCCGGCCCGCCCGGTTCATCGTGACCAGCAGACGGCCGTCCTGACGGGGTGACCTCGCCGGGCGCAGCGAGCTCGCCCGCAAGGGTGGGTGAGGCGATCTGTGGATAAGTGGGGAACGTCAGTCGCCCAGTTTCGGCAGGATCCGCTCCTCGACGTACTTCTCGCCCGTCGGCGAGATGACGGCGATGCCGGTCGCGGCGGAGTACTCGATCAGCCGCTGCTCGTGGAGCCGTCGCAGCACGCGCCGGTAGTTGTCGAGCCGCGGCTGCTCCAGGTCGCTCACGAGGCGCCGATCGGTCGCCCCCTCGGCCTCGCCGTACAGGAGCAGGAGCGTCGAGTCCGTCAGGTTGAGCGTCGGGTCGAGGATGCGGCGCGCGTCGCCGACCTGCCAGATGATCGGCAGCGTGCGATCCACCAGGACGTCGACCACGGCGGTCGCCGTCCTGATGTCGGTGTCGTGGAACAGCCGGACCAGCTCGGCCATGACCCACTGCGCCGCGTGCAGGACGTACGTCGCATCCATGTGGTTGGCGTCGACCTCGCCGCCCACGTGGCCGACGCCCCGGTTGTTCCGGACCTGGTAGAGCCCGATCAGGATCCGCGGGATGGTCACCCGCGCGGAGTCGGCTCCCGCCGTCTTCGGGAGCTGAGCCAACGCTTCGCAGGCGCTCTTGAGGTCGCGCGGCTTCGACGCGGACGCCGGGTAGTTGTTCCCGTCCAGGTGTCCGGCGAGGATCGAGTAGGCGACCTCACAGAACCGGCCACCGTCGAGCTCGGCGGCCTCCCAGTGGCGACGCCGGTAGTTCCGCGTGATCTTGGCGTACTCCGTCAGCAGCTCGTCGCGCAGGCCCTGGGGAAGGTGCCCCAGGGCCTGCTTCGGGTCGAGCGTCACGTCAGCCGGACTTCTTCTTCGAATCGGCCGGCATCTTGGTCGTCACGTAGTTCTCGCCCTTCCAGACCACCTTGATCGACTTGGTGTTCGCCGTGTCGATCCAGCCCGTGCGGCTAGCAGCCGCACGGACGGAGTTGTCGGGATGAGCCGGCGCGTTCCACTCCGCAGCCTGGAACACCGCCAGGATCTGACCGATCTCGACGTCCGCCACGCCCATCATGTTGCTCAGGTAGTAGCAGGCGACGAGGACCTTCTCGTCCATGTTGCGGGGCTGCTTCTCGGCGACGAACTGCTCGAGCGTCGGGTGTCCCTCGGGCGCGAAGTTGAGGCCCCTGGGAACGGTGAACGTCTTCTTGCTGGCCGACCGTCCCCGACGACGACGGCTAGCCGCGCCCGAGTCGGCGGTGACCGACTCTTCCGTGCCCTCCTGATCGGCCTCGGCGCCCGGCTCCTCACGGACGAGGCGCAGCGGTTCCGCCAGCACGGGATCGGCGGTGTCGTCGGCCGCCAGCCCGAGCGAGCAGACGATGGCGGCGAAGGCCTTCCTCTGTACGCGCTCGGACGCGAACGAGTTGACGAACTCGGCTATCTCGCCGCGACGGGCCAGCAGCCGGTCGAAGGTGTCCCCCGTGGGGGTTTCGTCGTGCATGGATCCTCCAGGACCTGTCGTGATTAGGACAGCCCCGGCGTGGGAGGTCTCCGAAGTCCAAGAGACGGGACACGGTGAGATGACCCTTTGATCTCTTGGCACAAACCAAGTACGTTGACACCATCACGGCCAAATGATTCGCGTCAGCCCTCGGTTCGGAGTCCGCTTCGGCCGAGGGCTTTTGCGATTCCGTCATGAAGGCTACATCACAGGTCTCCCGTGCAAGGACAGTTGGCGACCCCGATCGTCTCGCTATGTGAGATATCCACAGGGCTGTGTATGTGAATTTTGGCACGAGGTCAACGTTGTCAGCCGTTACCTGAGCGTGACCACCCACGCTCAGGAGGCCGTTTAAACACCATGAATGTAATTCGTACGAGGAAGTTATCCACAGGCTATTGTGACCGAGGTCACATTGACCATATCTGCGTATAGGGCTAGCCCGGCCGCTGGCCGGACAGAATCGCACCTCCGGGGGCCGCCGGAACGTCGGAGCGACGCCGGGCCGGAAGCCGGGGCCGCCCGTTCGTGCGTCTCCTCTTCCCTAACTGCGTTGCTGGTCAACCGGTGGGGTCGGCGTCACCAACTCGGTGCCCATCGGCCGGGTGTTCCGCTCGATCCTGACCAGGTTGAGCAGCGCGTGCTCGAACCAGCCGAACAGCACCCACACGCCGAGGCACCACACCGCGGTGGCGACCAGCGTGACGACCTCCCACACGCGCGGCACGGTCGTGTTGAGCTCGATGTTGATCGTGCTGACCACGCCGACCACGATCAGGATCGCGATGATGACCCACTTGATAGCGCCGATTGCTGTGGCGACACCCTGACCCTGCGGCTTGTTGCCCTCCGGCATTTCGGACCTCATCACCTCACTGTCCTTCCCCCTTGCTGGGAAGGGAAGGCCCGGACCCGAACGGTCCCGGGCCTACGCTTTCCTACTGTTGCTTACGGTGTCGGCACTGGGCAGGCTGCCGAGTTGTAGTGCCTGCCCCACCTCCTGTTCCGCGGGGCGCGGCGCGCCCGGTCGCGGGTGTTGTGCACGACGACGTCGTGCGAGTTCAGGACCTCGACGCGAGTGAGGTCATCGGCAGCGAGCCGGACAACGAACCGCCAGACCGCGGGTTCGACCTGAACCCGGGTGATGGATGCCGCCACCGCGCGGCCTGGGGGTCTGCGCGCGGCGGCGGCTGGCTGGGTGAGACGGAACGACTCGGCCACGGTCGTCAGTCCCTCGGGTCGGACGGGTCGTCGTCTAGCTCGGCACGCAGCGTGGCGCGGAGCCGGTCGACCATCAGCTCCCGCGCCTCCGCGACCTCCAGGCCGAACCCGTCAGCCATGGCGCGGACCAGCGGCACGAGGCCGCGGGCGAGCTGGTGGATGAACCCGTCGACCGCGCCCTGCAGCTCGGTCCGGGGCGCCGAGAGCACCCGCTCGACGCGCTCGGCCAGCGCGTCCCAGGGCGAGCCGCTCATCGCCCGGCTCCCTCGTCGTCGGACGGCCCGGCGATGACCTCCCAGGCGTCGAGCCCGGGGATCAGGCCGAGCTGCCCGCCGTCGTCTCAGCGGACGTGCACGGTGCCCAGGTCGTCCACGAGCGTGACGGTGCCGGTGTCGCCCGGCTGCCGCAGCGCCGCGGCGTCGGCGGCAAGCCCCAGCAGCCGGACGCGGATCCCGGTGTTCGGTAGGTTGTTTTTCACGATGGCTCCTATCCATCGAGGCCCCGGCCAGGGTGCTAGAGACACCCGCCGGGGCCGCTTCGGGTTACTTGTTGGTGGTGGCGCCCAGCAGGTTGAGCGCTTCGCGGAACAACTTGTCCGTGCCCGCCCGGGTGTTCTCGGCCAGCGCGGCCTCGAGCGCGCGGACGGCCTCGGCCCTCTTGCTCGTCGAGGGCCTCCGGGTCGCGCGCTCGGGCGGGGCGACCGCGCCGGACTCGATCTGGTCGAGGACCGGGACGAGCAGTTTCAGCCCCTCGGCCGTGACGCTGCCGCCCCGGCTGAGCCGGTCGACGCGGCCGGCCAGCCGCCAGTACTCCATGCCGGGTCCGTCGCCGGGGACTCCGGTCAACTTGGCGATCGCGCGGCAGGTGAACCCGGCGGTGCGGGCTGCCGTCAAGCGGGCGACCAGGTCGCCAGCCTCAACCTTGTTGCTAGCAGCAACCTTCTCGGTCGCCTTCTTGGCCGGTGCCGACTTCGGCTCCGGCTTGGCCGGTGCCGCCTGCCCACCGCGAAGGCGCCCGCCAAGAAAGCTGCCACGAGCAAAGCGCCGTCGATCGCGACCTTCGCGGCGGTCGCCTTCTTCGCCGGGGGCGGTTGTGGTGGCGCATCACGCGTAGGTGGTTGGCCTCGTCACGGACTGACCGTGGCGTACGTCCACGTACGGGGTCGCGGCGTCAAGCCCTTCGTGCGCAGCGGGATCCGCCACACCGGTGCAGTCGCGGAGCGTGCTTCACGATGAAGTCGACCTCGAACCCCGACCGCCGTGCGTCTAGTGTCATGTCCAGCCGGGCTGCACCTCGGCGGAGCTTGGCAGCATCGGCTCCGGCAACCGGAATGGCGCCAGCCACTCCACGTGAGGACCGCACCCGCTCAGCGACGCACCTGGCCCGCCGGCCGAGGTCCTTGCTGACCTGAAGCCCCCACTTGTGCCCACGGCGCGACCGCCCGTGAGCACCCTTCGCCAGTCAGGTTGATCGACTGCCCCGAGCCCTTCGCCGTCTTGAACCGGATCGGCCCCACAGGCGGCTCGGTCGTGAGCGTCCCGTTCTGACTCGCCCACGCCGTCGACGTCTCCGACCGCATCAACTCCACCCCATCTTGGAGCCCTGCGGGCGCGCCGTTTCCACCGCGAACACCAGATCGGCCGCCAAGACACCTTCGCTGCCGCGGCTTCGGGTCTTCCAGCGGCGCGGCTGCCAGGGGTGGCTGCCGCGCCTCCAGGCCGGAAACAACAACGCCGCCGAAACGATGACGGCGACGATCCGCGGGAGCAGTTCGGGGCCGTCATCATGTCGTCGTTCAGGGCCTTCCAGACGGCGTACATGTCGAGGCCGCCCTTGGCCGGTGGTGCCGTCAGTGCACGGAGTTGGTAGACGTCCTGGTTGCGGCGGTCGAGCCCGTCGGCGCAGTGCTCGGGGGTGGTCGCCATGGACATGCGACCGTCGATCCGGACGACCGCTGTCGGTCACCGTAGTGGTCATGATCGTGTACGTCGGGACGACCGGGTTCGCGTCGTCATCGGGCAGCGATTGACCGCCGACGGACCATGCCGCTCAAAGATCGTGTCCGGGATCAGCTCACGATGCCGGCGATGTCTTTTGCTTTGTCGAAGTGGTGGCGCCGGCTCGGCGTCGACGCGGGGCCCTTGCGGTGCTGCGGCGGATGACGAGTTCGTGGGGCACGATCACTGTTGGTTCGGGTGACTGGCCGTCGAGTTGTGCGATCAGGTGGGCGACGGCTGTCCGGCCGTGTTCGTAACCATCGACCCTCACCGTCGTGAGAGCCGGACGAAAGTAGTCCGATCCAGGTGCGTCGTCGTACCCGGCGACGCTGATGTCCTCAGGGATGCGCAGCCCTCGTTCGCTGAGCGCATACATGACGCCCAGTGCGGTTTCGTCATTCGACGCGAAAACGGCGGTGACCGACGAGTCTTCAGCCAGCTCCAGTCCGGCTAGGTACCCCGATCGCGCCGTCCAGTCTCCGGTTAGCGGCTGTACCACCTCGGCGCCGGCCCGGCGTAGCGCTTGCTCCCATCCCAGCGCACGAAGATGGCTCGCACTCCACTCCGCAGGACCGGCGACGTGGTGCACGGTGGCGTGTCCCAGCCCGAGGAGGTGCTCGACCACCTCCTCGGCGGATCTGACCATGTCGGGGTGTACGGCGGGGCCTTCGTACCCGGGCACCGTACTAGTGGTCACCATGGGCATGGTTCGGTCGATCGCCATGATCGTTTCGGCTCCAGAGACCCATGGCGCCATGAAGATCACACCGTCGCAGCGCGCCATCGCCAGCCGGTCGATCCCCTCCTGAACTGCGGTCGGCTCGAACGTGGCGAAGCTGGCGATGCTCACGCTGTATCCCACCTCCGTGGCCGCCTGCTCGACCCCGGAGATGATCGACATCGCGCCGATGCTCGTCGGCCGGTTGGTCAACTGGTGCGTGAGCAGGCCGAGTACGCGTCCACGGCCGGTCGACAGCGCGCGGGCAATCGGATCCGGCCGATAACCCAGCGTATTGATCGCTCGTCTGACCCGGGCAGCCGTGCGCGGGTTGACCTGGTCGCCCCCGCGGGCGACCCGGGAGGCTGTTTGACGTGAGACACGGGCAAGTCGCGCGACGTCGGTCAAGGTCGGCCTCGCCGGAGGCGCAACGGCAGGGCCGTCCGACGGGTCCGCGTCAGCGGGCGAACGATCGCTCAACGGGGCGCTCCTCGAGTCTTGATGCTGGAAGACTATCCAGCCGGAACGGCCCACGAGATGCCTGGTCACCACGGCGAGTCACTTGAGAGCTCCGCTGCTGATTCCCTGGACGACCTGACGCTGTGCCACCACGTAGAACACGATCACCGGCAGCGCCGAGATGGCAGTCGCGGCCAGCAGGATGTTCTGCAGCGGCGTCTCTGCGGACACGAAGTTCATCAGACCACGCTGCACCGGCATCAACCCGTCGTCGTCGAACAACACGAGAGCCAGGAGGTACTCGTTCCACACGTTGAGACCCTGGATCACCGCGACCGCAATCAGCCCCGGCCGTGCCAACGGCAGGATCACCCGGGCGAACGCGCTGAACGCCGAGCAACCGTCGATGGCCGCGGCTTCCTCGAGATCCTTGGGCAGGTTGGCGAAGAACCCTCGCATGATCAGCGTCGCCATCGGGATACCGGCGGTGATCAGCACCAGGATGTACCCGAGCCGACTGTTGGTCAGCCCGAACGAGAGCATCAGCTTGTACTGCGCGATGAACGACGCCGGCGCTGGGATGATCAACACGGCGAGAATTACGAACATCACCACGGACCGTCCGCGAAAGTCGACCCGCGCCAGGACGTATCCGGCCATGCTCGACACGACCAGGATCCCGGCCACCGCGAGCACGGTGTACACCAGGCTGTTGGGCAGGTAGACGCCGAGGCGGCCATCGAGCCACGCCTCGACGTAATTCGACCACTGCGGCTCCGAGGGGATCAGCTCGCTGCCTCGATACAGCTCCTGCGTCGTCTGCAACGATCCGGCGAGGAGCCAGAAGATCGGGAAGAGGGCCACGAGCGCAGCCAGGACCAGCGGCACGTACAAGACCGTTGCTCGACGTCGGACGGTTGTCATCGGGTCACACCTTCCTGCGCGACAGTGTGAGCTGAAGCCCGGCCAGTACGACGAGCGCGCCGCCGAAGATCACCGACATCGCCGCGGCGGAGCCAAACCGGTGGTTCGTGAAGGCCTCCTCGTAGATTCGGAGCGTCGGCACGATCGTGTGGTACGCCGGTCCGCCGTTGGTCAGGACCTGGACCGTGCCGAAGATCTGCAGCGCCGCCAACAGGGTGAGCAGCGAGACGATGGTGGTGACAGGTGCAAGCTCGGGCCAGGTGATGTAGCGGAATTTCGCCCACGCCCGCGCGCCGTCGAGGCTCGCCGCCTCATAGAGCTCGGCGGGCATGTCCTGCAGGCCGGCGAGGAACAGGATGAAGCCGAATCCCCAGTGGAACCAGATGAACACCGCGGCCACCGCGGGCAGGGCCATGTCTGGGTCGTTCAGCCAGTTGTGTTGTAGTGCGGACAGACCGATCATGCCCAGCAGCCGGTTGATGATGCCGACGTTCGGCGCCAGCAGCCACGAGAACATCATGCCGACGACGACCACCGAAAAGATTCCGGGCAGGTAGAACGCCGTACGGAAGAAGGCCTTTCCGCGGCGGATCCGGTGGACGGCGAGCGCCATGCAGAGAGAGATCCCGTTCCCGGCGAAGAACCCCACCAGGCCGAAGATCACGACGATCCTCATCGAGTCCCAGAAGATCGTGTCATGCAGGACCCGCGCGTAGTTCGCTAGTCCGACGAAGGTCGTGCTCGGGCTGACGCCGTCCCACTCCTGAAGACTCAGCAGGATTGCCTGACCGAACGGAACGAATGTGAACACGGCCAGCAGCGCCAGCGCCGGCAAGAGGAAGAGATAGGCCATCGCATGCCGGCGCCGGGCAGCAATGTGGCGTCGCGTCCGGCCAGGGTTGCGCGCAATCGCCTGCTCGCTGGGTTTCGCTGTGATCGTCACTTGCTCTTCTTCTGTGCTGCCTGAACCTCGGCGAGGACCTGGTCCACGGTCTTCTCCTTGAGCGCGAGAGCCTGTACTCCGCTGCTCAGCGCTGTCCGCGCGTCAGAGCCGAATGGTGTTGAGATGATCTGGATGTCGTTCAGATGCTGGGCAAGGCCGCTGGACTGGGGGGCGAGATCTGCCGCATCCACAAGTGGGTTGGCGGGAACGAGGCCGACCATGTCGGCGAAGACCTTTGCCTGCTCGGGCTCGGTCAACCACTTCAGGAACGCCAACGCGGCGTCGACGTTCTTCCCCTTCGGGTTGATGCACGCGCCCTTGCCGATGTTGCCGACGGGGCGCGGCTTCTGCGTCGCGTCCGGTGCCGGGGGAAGAGCCGCTGAGGTGTAGTCGGTGAAGTCCGGCGCTGTCGCCCGCCCGACACCGACAGCGACAGACGCGTCGAAGATGGACGCGGCATCCTGGACGTTGAAGAACGACTTCTCCACGTTCGGGTTGTCGTCGTTGCCGCCCGGAATCGACTTGTTGACGATCACTCCGGCGTCAACCAGGTCGCTGATCAACTGCAATGCCTTACGCCAGCCCTCGGCGGTCCATGGAGTCCTTCCGGCGAAGGTGGCAGTGATCTCGTCGTCGGTCATCCAGTTCGCGGCCTGCGTCTGTACCAGGTACGGCGACAGCGACGCCGCCACCAGAAAGGCCCCGTTCCCGCTGTGCCTCGAGATCGCCTTCAGCTGGTCGATCCACTCGGTGGTCGTCGCCGGGGCCTTCTGCGGATCGACACCGGCGTCCCGGTACGTCGCCATGTTGCGGAACAGCCCCCACAGCTGGATTTCCCAGTGCGCGGAGTAAATGCCGGGCTTGACGCCATTCGCATTGCCCGCCGGGATGGTGGCCAGCTCCAGCGCGGTCGGCGCAAAGTTCTTCTTCCATTCGCCCTTCAACTCCGACGACAGGTCGAGGGCCCAGCCGGCCTTGTAGTACGGGATCATGTCGCCGACCAGCAGTGCGGAGTAGATGTCAGGCATGTCGCCCGACTGGGACTTCGACTGCAGTTTGGTCGGGAAGTCGACCGGGCCGACGTTGTCGACGGTCACCCGTACGCCGGTCTGCTCCTCGTACGTCTTGGTCAGCTTGGCCAGCGCATCCTTCTGGCCACGGGACTGATTCATGAACGTCAGCTCCGTCGACGCCGATCCCTGCTGGGCTCCGTCCGTACTGCAGGCGGTCAGCGTCGACCCGAACGAGACGGCTCCGGCAGCGGCGGCACCGTAGCCGAGGAAACGGCGCCTGGTCAGTGAGTTCGGGGGCCGGAGCGGCCCGCGGGTCGATCGCGACATGGCAGGAACCTTCCTCTGGGAACGACACGATTACGGTGCTCGAGATACTGCGTCTGGCCGGGCCTTCGGTGCCGATGTGGTCACCAGGGCCATCCGCATCCAGCAGGCCTGCGAGCGCGTATCCGGCTGGGTTGATACCGGTAACAATTGATACCGGTAACAGTGCGCCCTGTCAACGGGTTGAAGCAGGCTCGGCACGGTGGCTACCTTGCCGCGGAAACGGCTGAGCGCCGTGCAGCTACGTCGAAAGCAGCTGATGAGAATCGAACGACGGACCCTTGTCACGCGACACAATCCGGTTTTCGTCCGTCCACATCCGGCCGACACCTTGACTGTTGGCAACGGCAACATCGCGATGACGGTCGATCTCTCGGGCCTCCAGACGTTCCCGGACTTTCACGAGTTACGACCGGATCCGCGCCGAGTGGCAAGCGACGGCACCGATGGGCTTCCGAAGCAGGAGCAGCGTCCCTTTGCCAAGGACGACTATCAGATTCCACTGCGAGTCCAGTCGAGCTGGGGGTGGTATCGGGCGCGCGGCCGCCGTTCGTACCGGCTGGACGAGACGTTCACCTGGTACGAGACGGACCGAGGCAAGGTGCCGTACCCGGATCGGATGGGACTTCAGCGTGCCGGCGACACGATCCCACCGGATCTCGAGGCCGGCGCCTGGCTGCACTTCAACCCGCGGCGCCTGCATCTGGGCAGGCTCGCACTCGCCGTCCGGAGCGCGGCACTTGCACCGCTGACGGATCCTTTCCAGCTGCGCAACGCACGGACCGAGTTGGATCTCTGGACCGGGAGCGTCCGCGCGGAGTTCGAACTGCAGGGCCGGCGCGTCGTCGTCCACACGACTTCCGATCCGGCCGCCGATCGATTCGCTGTCCGGCTCGAATCCGCGTTGCTGCCGGACGGGCTCGCGATCGCGTGGCGGTTCGACGACCAGCCAGATGATCTGGCGTCGTTCGAGCAACCGTTGGCTCAGTCTCATGCGTGGCGGCAGATCGACGGTGTCTGGCAGTGTGAGCGTCGCGTCGAGTCCACGGCGTACCTCGTATCGATCGCGACCAGCGGTCATGCTGAGGTCGATTCCGAGGACGGCTCGCTCGTTTGCGGCAGCCCATCGCCCGAGCTCGAGGTTGTCGTTGCCCTCGGCCCCGTTCACGCGCAGGCGGATCCCGGCAAAGCCGCTGACGTCTTCCACCGTGCAGGCTCTTGGTGGAGCGAGTTCTGGGAGCAGGGAGCTGCCGTCAGCTTCGACGGCAGCGCCGACGACCGTGCCGGGGAACTGGAGCGCCGGACGGTGCTGTCGCAATACCTCACGGCGGTCAACTGCGCCGGCTCGACTCCTCCCCAGGAGACCGGCCTAACCTACAACAGCTGGTCCGGCAAGTTTCACCTCGAGATGCACTGGTGGCATGCCGCACACTTCCCGATGTGGGGGCGTGGCCACCTCTTGGAACGCAGCCTCGGCTGGTATCACGACACCCTCGGCACCGCGAGGGAAACCGCCCGGCAGCAGGGTTATCGCGGCGCGAGGTGGCCGAAGCAGACCGACCCGTCAGGGCGTGAGTCGCCGAGCAACATCGGAGCGTTCATCCTGTGGCAGCAGCCGCACATCATCTACCTCCTCGAGTTGCTGTACGCCGAGGGCCGTCCACACCGTTTCCTCACCGAGCACTACCCATTGGTGGCGGCGACCGCCGACTTCATGGCGGACTTCGTGGTCGAGCGCGACGGCCTGTTCGAGCTGCCACCACCGCTGATACCGGCACAGGAGAGCTACCTCGCCGATCGGGTCGGCACCGCCAATCCGACATTCGAACTGACGTACTGGTCCTGGGCTCTCGGAGTGGCGAACAGGTGGCGGACACGTCTGAAGCTTCCGCCATCCGAACGCTGGACCCGTGTGGCCTCCCGGATGCGGCCGCCCCTCCTGCTGCCAGACAATTCGTACGCCGCGATCACGACACCGCCGTACCTGATCCGCGAGGATCATCCATCGATGCTGATGGCCCTCGGCTGGGTTCCGCACTCCGAACAGATCCGGCACGATTCAATGGCGGCCACCCTCGACGCCGTTTGGCAAACGTGGGACCTACAGTCCACCTGGGGCTGGGACTACCCCGTGATGTCCATGACCGCGACGGCGTTGTCAGACCTGCACCGCGCCGTGGAGGCGCTCCTGATCCCCTCCCCCAAGAACATTTTTCTCCCCAACGGACACGCACCCCAGCGTCCCGGCTTCTTGTCGTTGTACCTCCCATCCAACGGCAGCCTGCTCGCGGCGGTAGCCCACCTGTCCGCAGCGCTACGTGCCGGACAGTCGATGCCGGACGGCTGGCAGCTGACCGCCGACGCGATGCCGCCGACGCTGAATCGACCAGTAGGTCAGGGTGGGGTTTGACCGGGCCGTATGAGGCCGTTCTGGTAGGCGAGGACGACGAGTTGGGCGCGATCGCGGGCGTCGAGCTTGGTCATGGCGGGGTTGACATGGGGTCTTGGCGATCAGGCGGGACACCTGCAGACGGCCGGCGATGTCCTCATTGGTCAGGCCTGGGTGGCCCGGACGACGACCTCGTCCGCAGTCGGCGCGACGACGGTCACGGTTAGCCGTGCATAGTCAGGTTGCGGTGTAGCCGCCGTCGACGGCCAGGACGGATCCGGTGACGTAGCTGGCGGCGGGCGAGGCTAGGAATGCATAGCTGGCGGCGATTTCCTCGACGGTGGCGCGGCGGCCGAGCGGGGTGAAGGTGTTGATGCGCTCGTCGGAGGCTGGGTCGTCGTGGGCGGTGACGTTGTCCATGATGTTGGCGACGTAGCCGGGAGCCACGGCATTGACGCGGATGTGATGCGGTGCCCATTCCGCTGCGAGGGTGCGTACGAGTTGGTTGATGCCGCCCTTACTGGCCGCGTAAGGCGCCAGCGAGGGGATCCCGACGGAGCCGGCGATGGACGAGGTCATGGTGACCGATCCGCCGCGGCCCTTGCCGATCCAGTGACGGGCGGCGGCCTGGGCCGGCTGGAAGGCCCCGCGCAGGTTGATAGTGAGGATTCGGTCCCATTCCTCCGCGCTGTAGTCGATGGCTCGCTTGATGATGTCGATGCCAGCGTTGCAGACGATGTGGTCCAGGTCGCCGAAGACGCTGACGGCCTCGTCCACCAGCTGCCGTGCCACGGCAGCATCCGTGACGTCGCCAGGCAGTTGCGCCACTCGCGGCCGGCCGCCCGCTGTATGAGGGTGGTCTTCACGCAGTGCCCGGAAGGTGGTCTCAGTCTCGGCAGGGTCCAACCCGCTGATTAGGACGCTGGCACCCTGCCGCAACAGGGTGCCTGCTATAGCCAGGCCGATACCGCGGCTGGAGCCGGTGACGACTGCCGTTGTGCCGGTCAGGTCGAACAGATCGCTCATGGCTGCTTCCTTGCTCGTTGTCACGGTGCGCCGCCTGTCGGGGGATCTGAATCGCCCTGTGCAGGCGGGACGCTCATCCGGAGCATGTTCCCAAAGAGTCCTGGGGCAAGGGCAACCACACCTAGACACTTCACGCGACAGTCCGCGGCCTAGCATCCTCCAGCAGTTCGCGCCGAGCGGTCTCCGCGCCGCTTCACCAGCGGTCCCGCGTTCCACCTGGCACGACAACGCCAATCCCCTGGTCAGGCAACGGCAACGTCACTATGCCCCCGGTGGACGTCTCACCGAGAGCACAGCGGAGCGGCGAGCCGCTGGTCACGCTGCTGGTCTGAACGTCCCAGACTCTCGCCTGCCGCACACCCCGACCGTGCCCCACCCCAAACCGAAGCTCCGGCGGACCGAGTGGGGTTCCTTGCCGGTAAGCCCGGGCGTGACCGGGGCCGCACGAGCACGAACCTCACGCTGACACATCGTGCTCGCGACACCCACCGAGCTGCGGACACGGCTGGCCCCGGCTCAGGGCCCTAAGTCGAAACTTCTTCGGCTTCAACGACACAGCGCGGTCCGGCGCCACCCCTTCTCCTGCAGGCGGACGCGCGGGCCGAGCTCCGCTGTACCTGAGGTCCGACACGGTTCCCTTGGCGCTCGCGCCGCTCGAACACGGCCACGCCGATGTGGTCTACGTCTCATGCGGTATGTCGTACCGGCCGCAACAAAGTTTGTGGTCTGCTGTCGACGTTGCCGTGCGAAGCCTTGGTTCACCAGCCTAACGAGATGCCCTCGGCTTGTGCGGATCGGACGGTGTCCTGGCTCTGGCCGAGCTCAATGCTTGTCACGCCGATCGAGGGTGTTGCCGCCGGCAAGTTCGGGCAGCTTTCCCGCGCCCCGGGTTGGTCCAGTCGTCTCCGCCACTGCGGCCCAGCACCATGCCAGCGTTAGAAGCAGAGATCCCGAAAGGAGCCGTCAGCACGTCAGGAGTCGTCCGCCATAGGGCTGCTGCTGGCCCAGATGGCGCTGAAGCTGGCCAGGTACGAGTCGAACATCTCGCTGTCTTGCGTCTGGTGGTAGTGATAAACGGGCGACTGCGCCGCGGGAATGCCGTAGGCATGCTGATTGACCAGTAGTTGATCGTCCGATCGATACATCGAGTTGTAGAGGACTGTGTCGTGCAGCCTCAGCTCAACTCTGTCGTACTTCAGGAGAGGGCGCAGAAGAGTCAATGAGTTACAAGTCTTGGCGCTCATTGCCTCGCCGATCTCTTCCTCCGCGCCTCTCCGATTGACGTTATGCCCGTCGGGAAGCCCCAAGGCGATCTTGATCTGGACACCTCCATCACTCTTGTCCCTCAGCAGCTGGACCAAACGGGCGTCCTCCGCAAGGAAGAGGGCGCTGTAGGCGAGGATGCCGATCTCGGACTTCGCCGCGTCGAAGAACGACAGCCAGGCCTTCTGACCGATCGCCGTACGGCGTGCATAGACGCCAGCGATTTCCGCCGGCCTGGAGCGGGTGGCGGTCAGGGCGCGGAGCTCGGGCCAGACGACGTGTTCTTCCAAGCCGAGTAGTCGACTCAGCGCAGCGCGGCGCTGCGGGTGCGGGATCTGACCGCGCATCCAATTCCGCACGGTCTTCGGATCGACGGACAACTCCACGGACAGGTCTACCTCGGTGAGGTTTGCGTCGTACATCGCGCGCCGGAGCAGCTCGTTCACCTAGGATCCCCACTCTTACCCACGGGTAGATGTCGGTAAATGTCTAGAAGGACACTAGCACGAAATGTCCGTAAATGTCCGTGGATGAGGTTCTGCTGTCCAGCCCGGTCCGACCAGTCTTGGGGAACGCTCGACAGAGCCGTCGAGCTCGTAACGGAGTTGATCAAGGAGTGTCAACGGTGAGCCAGACGACCACCGATGAACAGCCGATGGTTCGCGTGCGGGTGTGGTTCGGCCAGTTCCCGATCGTCGACCACACGACCGCCTGCGAGGCTGGAACGGCGTTCGCCCGAGCAATCGGCCGCCGATTCTCCGGGCTGCCGGTCACCGTCGACCCGGTTGCTTCGCTTCCCGACGGCGTCGAGCGGTGATCGGCAGAAAGCTGCCGGTGGCGCCGGGGTATGTCCGTAGATACCCCTTGATGCGGGATCGCGATCTTGGCGAAGTGCAGCAGCGTCTCGCGGAGGTCGCCAAGCAGCACGGGCGTACGTTGGGCACGGTGTACGTCGAGGAGCTACCCACGGATCCTCAGGCGTTCGAGGCCTTGCTCGCCTCGTTGAAGGACCTTGATGCGCCCGCCGTGATCATCCCCTCGAAGGCGCACTTCGGCCGATGGGATCTGGCAGGGTCCAAGTACGACCTACTTCAACAACAGGTGGCCAACACTCAGGTCATCATCGCCGACCTATAAGCCAGCGTGCCCGGGTCCCCTCCCCCAGCAGGCAATCGTACGTCTGCATGGGCCGGGCCGCTTCATGGAGTCCTCGCCCGCGAGACCCCCGAACCTCCTCTGCGCGTCTCGCGGACGGGGACTCCTTCCTTCAGTCCGGCAGGCGAGCGTTCAGTGTCAGCGACCAGCGCTCGTCTGCCGTTCCACCATTCCGAAGCGACGGAACCCAACAGTTCCGCCCGCGTGGTAGGGCGAGGCGCATTACATCGCGCGCGCAACCGGTTGCCAGCGTGCTGGTCCCGCTTTCCGAAGCGCCAGGTGCGTACCAACCGCCTGCGGCAGCACGCGCTCCAGTACGTCGAAGGCGGCAGGCCAGTCGCGTGTCGCGATTCAGGCGGCGGCCGACACTTGCGGCCACCTCGATTGCCTCGGGCTACCGCCTCTATCTGGAACCCCGTTGCTCGACCATGACCGATGCGATCGGGGCCGCGTCAACGACAGGTGGAATATCGCATTCAGTCACGGCGGTACTTCGATGTACCGCTTCCCTCGCACCGCGGCGCTCTGCGGCACTATCAATAGGACCCACTCGTAGCCCTATCAACGCAGAGAGACAGGGCGCCGCACCACGACCTCGCCGAGCACCGCTCAGCCCGAAGGCGTCGAGGACGGAACCGATCCCCGAGCGCGACGTCTATGAGTCATGGCAGGCCCACTTCACGATCGTCACATTCGGGTACGTCAGTCCGGACGAAGTGGTCGCCATGTGCTTCCCGCTGGTACTCGGGCTGAGCGTCCACATCAGCTGCAACAGGCCTCAACGCTCGACCCACTCGCCGTGGCCGTCAACTGGACGCCCCTCATATTCCGCCGAGGCCTCGCGTGGGCGGACTCTGCGCCGCCCCCGCCGACCACCGCCGAGCGATCAGCTGGCTGGGAGGACGCCTACTGCGTATGTATACTCAGTATGTATGTCCATCAGACCGGCACTGCTCACCTTGCTCAGCACCGGACCCAAGTACGGTTACCAACTGCGCGCCGAGTTCGAGGCAGCAACTGGGTCGACCTGGCCGCTGAATATCGGGCAGGTCTACTCGACGTTGACCCGGCTGCACCGCGACGGCCTGGTGGAACCGGCGGATGAACCACCGGACGGCCGGTCGGTTTACCGGATCACCGACGCTGGGCGCGCCGAGCTGGCGAGCTGGTTTGAGACTCCCGTGGTCCCCGACTCGCGGCCACGCGACGAACTGGCGATCAAGCTCGCCCTCGGTCTCACGGTGCCGGGCCTCGACATCAAAGAGGTGATCCAGCGTCAGCGAGTCGCGACAATGCAGTCCCTGCAGGAACTGACGCGCGTCAAGCGGGCAACCCCGGAGGACGACATCCCCTGGCTCCTCGTCGTCGATGCGATGATCTTCCAGGCCGAGGCAGAGATCCGCTGGCTCGATCATTGCGAGTCGACGCTCGCGCGCCGACGGCGTCCAAGAACCTCCCAACCCAGTCGTCGCGCCTCGGCCGATGGACACCCCACCACGGGCGCACACCGATGACCGCAGTACTGGAGCTACGGAACGTCACTCGTGTGCACCCCCAAGGCGAGGACGCCGTGTACGCCCTGCGCGGCGTGAGCCTCACGGTCACGGCGGGTGAGCTGGTCGCCGTGACGGGCCCGTCTGGGTCCGGGAAATCCACCCTGCTCACCTGTTCCGGCGGCCTCGACCGGCCGACCACCGGCAACGTCCTCATCGACGGCACCGACTTGACGACCATCAGCAGGCAGTCAGTGGCAGCACTGAGAAGGCGGCGAATCGGGTATGTCTTTCAAGACTTCAACCTGATCCCGGCCTTGACTGCCGTGGAGAACGTCTCACTCCCGCTCGAACTCGACGGGACCCGGGCCGGCGCCGCCCGTGCGCTCGCGCTGAAGGCGCTGGAGGAGGTACGAATCGCGGAGTTGGCCGACCGCTTCCCAGACGACATGTCCGGCGGTCAGCAACAGCGCGTCGCGATCGCGCGCGCCATTGTCGGCGAACGGACGTTGCTGCTCGCCGATGAGCCCACCGGCGCACTCGACTCCCAGACCGGCGAGTCGGTGTTGAGCTTGCTGCGCGACCGCTGTGACAACCACGGCATCGCCGGAGTACTGGTCACCCATGAGGCCCGGCATGCTGCTTGGGCCGACCGAGTCGTCTATCTCCACGACGGCGCGATCGTCGGGCAGGCGGGTCCGCTCGACAGCGCTGAGACATTGCTCGGACAGGACCGCTGATGGCCCGCAGGAGCTGGCGCGTCGCGCTGCGGATGGCGCACCGTACGGCCCGTCGCTCGATTGGCCGTACCGTCCTGGTTGCGGCCTTGATCGGCCTGCCGGTACTGGCGGCCAGCTGGATCGTCATACTCACCAGCAGCACGAACCCGAGCGGTGCGCCTTTGGCTCGCCAGAAGCTGGGAACTGCCGATGCGACCATCACGGTGACCAAAACGCCGAGGATCACCGTGCAGCCTGCTATGGCGGATCCGACCAATGTGTCCTACCGCAGTGACCCCGAACAGGACGGAAGCCGGGATCCGGCCCGCGTCAACATCGCAGCGCTACTCCCCTCGGGGAGCAAGGTTGTCGCCGCGCCGTACGAGTGGACCAGCGCGGTCACGCTCAAGGTGCGCGACACCACTGGCAACTACCCGATCGTGGGCCTTGACGGCCGCTCTCGGCTGACGGCTGGAATGTACAGGCTGGACGCGGGGCGGCTACCCACCGGACCGGGCGAGGTTGCCCTGTCCCCCTCACTTGCCGATCACCTCGGTCTGCGTGAGGGCCGCTCACTCATCGACGGAGCCGCTGTGCAAACGGCCGACGGCCACAGCTATCCCGTCGTAGGGTTGGCCCGGCGACCGGATCGCCCGAACGAGCGGTATCTGTGGGGATTGCCTCGCTCGCCGCTTGTCCCGGTTTCCCCTGATGCCGATCTGACGTACCTCGTGGGTCTCCCCCGCACATCCGACCCGCTCGCTCTCCAGCAGCGTCTCGCGGCGCAGGGCATCGCCCTCACACCGCGGTCCTGGGTCATCGATCCTCCCGGCGGCCCCCAATCGCCTGGTGACTCCGACGCTCGGGCCATCGCCGCCACCGCACTCGTGATCGGCTTCGGCGTGGTCGAGATCGTGCTGCTGGCCGGTACGGCGTTCGCCGTGAGCGCGCGCCGCCAGACCCGAGAGTACGGTCTGGTGTTGGCTGCCGGCGGAAACCCTCAAGACATACGGCGGATCGTCCTCGCCCAAGGCCTGGCTCTCGGCCTGATCGGAACGGCGGCCGGCGCTACTCTCGCGATCGTCGCCGCGGTCCTAGGTAGACCTGGGTGGGAACGGACCTTCAACCACTTGATCGACGACTGGATCATTCCGGTCGTACCGCTGGTTGTAATGGGCCTTCTCGCGTTGCTCGCCGCAATGGCCGCCGCCGTTGTACCGGCCATCACCGCCGGTCGGCAGCAGCCGATGGCTGCGCTCACCGGCCGATTCTCTGTGCGCGCGGGCAACAGGCGGTACCGGTCAGCCTTGGTACTGCTCCTCGCCGGAATCACATCAGTGCTCATCGGCGACTCGATGCTCGGCTCGGAGTTCGAGAAAGCGCGCCAAGCCCTCCAGGAGGATCCGAATCTGACAACTCGAGGCATCGCTCCGCCGGCGCCGCTTGCCCTTGTTCTGATCGGTATCAGCACGGTGATCGCGGCGATGGTATGGCTGCTACCGACCCTGATGGCCAGGGTCGCGATGGTCGGCCGGCGACTTCCGGTGAGCGGCCGGCTTGCACTGCGGGACGCGGCTCGGCACCGGCATCGGACCGGGCCCGCCGCGGCGGCCATCATGATTTCGGTCGGCGGCACGGTTGCCATGGCCTTCGCAGTCGCCAACGCGTCCGCCGCCGAGGCCGAACGGTACGTCCCGTCGACCCGCGACGGCAACGCCGTCGTTCGGTTCAGCGATTCCGAACACGAGGAAGGTCCTCGGCTGCCAACGTACTCCCTCAACCTCATTCGCCGGCTGGAGCAACGACTCCCGGCTCGCGGCCACGTCGACCTTGCGCTCGTCGAGGCTCAGCGCCGATCCGAACCGCCCTACCGGTCCGTCCTCGGCGTCACCGAGCCGATCGGAGCTGGCTGTGGCACGGAAGGTGCTACCTGCGGGAGCCTGTTCCTGCGGCTGATCGCGGTCGATCCGGAATACGTTGAACAACTGGGCTCCAACGGACCAGAGGTCGCGGCCGTCCTCCGGTCTGGACAGGTCGCAGTTTCCGACGCAGCGTCGAAGGTCCCCGGCTCGCCTCCGCTCGTCCGCGACGGGAAGATCACAGTCAAGGGTCACGACGACGTCGCCAGTACCGGTGTGACGCTCCCAGCTTCACTTGTCGCGGGACTGCCGCGCCTGAAGGGATTCCAGTCGGCGGTGCTCATCAGTCCGGAGACGGCACGCAAGCTCGGCTCCCTGAAGGTCATCGAGACGCACTTCGACCTGACCCGAAGCCTCACGGGAGAGGAACAGCTTGCGGCCGCGGCCGAGCTCGGTGCGGAGGGCTTGCTGACCGTCGAGGATGGCTACACCAGCCGGGCCGGCACGGCCTCCATTGCCTTGGTATCAGCTGCAACCGCGGTCACTCTGCTCGGGGTCGCCATCTCTGTGGCCTTGTCCTCAGCGGAAGGACGAGCGGACTTCGCCACGCTGGCGGCCGTCGGAGCCCAACCACGGCAGCGCCGCAAACTCGCCGCGGCACAGGCCTGGCTCCTCGCTCAACTCGGCTGCGTGCTCGGCGTACTGATCGGTGGGCTGTACGGATACACCGCGCACGTGGTCTTCGCCTCGCCTCACTTCGCCATCCCATGGCGCGACCTGGGCGGCATCCTCATCGCCGTACCGCTGTTTGCCGGCGCTCTGGCCTGGCTGGCCACGCGGTCACACCTACCGACTCTGCGGAGGCTGGAGTGACGTGACATCGGGGAACATCACCATGTCAAGGGCCGGGACGGCTGGCATGCTGCGGACCGACTCAGGGCCCCGATACGACCGAAGCGGCGGCCGCCAATGCACTCGAAAAATGCGCGTGAAGGCCTGAGACAACGAGCTGCCCGGAACACCGACGTGACCTCTTCGGCGACTCGGCGCGGCGGCGATGGAACGAGCCCAATTCCAACGAAAGTACGCCAGTGAGATGAACGGCCTCATCGTTTGGCACAGTCGCCACGGGCCGTTCGGCCTGGAGACGATCGATCCTCACGTGACTCGGGGTGAACAGCCCTGAGGACCAAACGCCCACTGGTCACCCTGTGGATATCGATTCATCCGTCGCCCATCGCTACGCAAGCCGCGAGCGCGCCGTTTCGGTCACCGGTCCGACCTCTCGTCCAGGAGATGGCCTTCGAGACTGGCGAACCAGCCGATGACCTCAGACGCGCGGTAGCGGAGGTGCCGGCCGACTCGCTTGCCAGGCGGGCCGTAGCCGAGGGTTCGCCAGCGGTACAAGGTCCGTTTGGGCACGTTGAGGTAAGCCGCGACTTGGTCGATGTTCCACAGGGGGTCTGAGTCAAACGCCGCCGACATGCGGGCCTCCACTGCTAGGCCGACCCCTGCCCTCAGGATCGCCTCGGTTTACCGAATCAACATCGGCGCGCCGTGTGCGGTGCGATTTGAGCACCCGTCGAAGATCGCGGACGGACCAGCCGAGAATCTCGGCAGCGGCGTCAGTTGATCCGCAGACCTTGGCGAGTTCGGCGATCTCCGCGGCGGACGCCGCTTCCGCGCCGGCGACGCGCTCGTCGTACCGCTCGATCGCAAGAGCTCTCGCCTCGATTGCGCGGGCGACCGCGGCCTGCGCGGTGATCGTGCGCGCCGTGGCGGCCTCGATCCTTGCCTGTCGTTCACGTGCTCGCCGCAGCGCGGCGACCCTCTCGCTGGCTCCCATGCGCGCTCAAGCCTCACCCGTCACAGCGCCGGGCTGTCGCCGTCTGGTGGGAGGAAGAGCGAGTCGAGAGGCCGCGCCGGCACTGGTGTCAGGTGCGTCCGGTCGGTCTTCATGTACTTGCTGGTCGAGTCGATGAGCTGTCTGGCAGCGTTGACGACGCGGGCACCCGTCGCCTTGATCACGCTCTCAGGCTCGTGTGGATCGACCAGAGCTGCCCAACTGGCGACGTAGTCGAAGGATGAGGCCTCGATGCTGAGTCCATGATGCGTAAGCACGATGTAAGCAACCGACTCGGCCTCGACTTCGCGAACTCCACGGCACACCACGCTCCCTGAACCCGTGACGTCCTCGGCCGAGTGCAAGCGCATGTGTCCGACCTCGTGAGCCAATCGTGCTACAGCCGTGAAGTCATCAAGGTGATCGGCAACCACGATCTGTCGCGCGTCGTAGTCGGTGAAGCCCTCCGATGCGTCTCCTGTCGGACGAACGTCGACGGTGAAGCCGTCCGCAGAGGCCTCCCGCAGCAGAGCGCCCCACAGGCCCTCTGGAACCGCTCGACGAGCAGGAGCCGGCGGACGAGGCAGTTGTACGGGTGGGCCAACCGTGTCGGTGACGTCGTAGACCGTCCCCACTCGAAACCCGATCACATGTCGCTGCACATGCCCCAGACGCGCGCTGGCCGCTTCGAGCGCCGCGCCCATCGCGGTCTGCGATCTGACTGGCTCCAGGATCCTGATGGCGTGTTGCTTCATGACGCGTCGCCCCAGCTTCTCCCATGCATGCGCGCGTGCGACCCAGTTGGCCTGTGGCATCTGCAGATTGATGAGTACGACGTTCCCGAAGCCGAACCGCGGGAAGAGTGCCGCCGCGTCCAACCATCTCGTCCAGTCGGCACCAGTTCTCAGCTTCCGCACTTCTGCCTCGAGTACCTGGTGCAGGTCCTCCGCGCTGACCTCTTGTTTGCTCATAGCAACCTCCAACAAGGTCTGTCCACACCAGCTCAACGTTCGAGCTCGGCCGGCTCTGGTCCTGGATTCGCGATCCCGGTGCCATAAGGCTTCGTTCGACGAGGTTTGTTCGGTACGTCGAGGTATGGCGCGGGAGCTCTCATACGTTCCTCGCCGGCCGGTCGTGATTGATGCGAGGTCCCGGCGAGCCGGCGGGCAACGTCGGCTGCGACAGCCAAATGATCGACGCTCCAAGTCATGCCATCTGTCAGCTCGTCGAAGCAGTTCGCAAGATTCGTGCGTACCCATCGAGCCTGCAGAGGTCTGGAGCCACCGCTGGGTCGACGTAGATAGGTCAGATTGGCCCTCGCAACCTCGCGTCGGGGAACGAACAGGCGTCCTTCCAGGATCAGACCCGCTACCGCATGCTTCTGGTTCCTGGCCACCTGATCGGCGGACCACAAGAGTTCATCCATCGCGTCCAGCAAGGCTGCAGCGGCCCGTCCGTTCGGTACGAGCTCGGCCGGCGACAGCAGCCGTCCGTCGGATCGAACCACTTGATCGAGCGCAGCTCGTAGATCGAGAAAGGCGACCTCGCCAGGCGAGCTGCTCTGTCCGCGCAGGTCCGACAGCCGACGTCGCCAGCACTCGGCAGCCCGGACAGCGCCCGCCTCAAATGCGCGCAGTCCTGCTTTGAGTGTCATGAGATCGAGTCGCTGACGGGCGTCGAGCTCGGCCTGGGGTGCAGCCAGGAGATGATCCGCGAAGCGCCACACATGACGGCACACGGTCCTCAGCTGGGCTGTCGTAGAGCGCAGGTCTCGGGTGAGGAGAGTCAACGGTGGCACGGAGGCATGCGCACGTTCCCACCTGGCGGAGTGGTGGACCAGCGTAGAGAGCCCGTCGACCGGTGCAGGTGGTCCTCCTGTGGTGAGGGCGCCGAGTGCTCCGAGTCCACGTCGCCGTACGTCGGCCTGGGCAAGCGACTCGAGCTCCGCCATTACCGTGAGCAGGTGGTGGTGCCCCGGCGTCCTGGTGCGGATGTCACGTAGCACGGCCCTCTCACCGATCAGCGCGATCGCCGCGACCTCCGCTCTGGCGGCCGCGAGTGCCTCATGGTCGTTGAGGACGCTCGCAGTGTTTGGAGTCTGCGTGGCGATCAGGTCAGCTCCTGCGCCGAGAGCCTGGGCGAGGCGGCCCAGGGAGGTGTCCGACACCCTCACCGGTGCGCCCATCGGACTGTGAGTGGTAAGGCGACCTCGCAGCCAACGCAGGTGAACGACCGTTGCGGCGAGGACTGCCTCCCAGTCCGCCATGAGGCTGGCTTCATCTGCGCGGATCCCACGGTGGGCGTTCACCGCCATGCGACGCGCGGTGCGGAGCAGATCCTCATACGTCGCGCGCATCTTGAACCATCCGAATGTCCGTCGCGGCCGTTCGCAAAGCATCCCCCAGCGCGAGCCGCCAACTCAGCTCCTCGATCGGTACGTCGAGCTCGTCGACCGCAAGCGCCGCTTCGTCGAGCAACGCGGCTGGATCGTCGTCAAGGCTGCCGTCGTACGGTCCGTACGGCGTGATGTCGAGCAGCTCGCACAGTCGGTAGCGGCTGAATGCCGTCATCGCCCACCGGCCATCGACAGCAGTCGCCTCCCACGCCTCGACGATCGCCTCGGCCCGAGCGACAAGGTCGACGACCCTCCGACGTACCTCGTCGCCGTCGGCCAGATTGCTGTTCACAGTGCTTCCTTCCGTTGGTGGTCCTGGATCGCGTAGTCCAGGACGTCGCACCTGCGCTCGTCCCGAACCACGGCCACTCAACGGATGCCGAAGACAACTTTTCGGCGGCGAGACAGGGCCACCGCTGTCACACTTCTTGCATTCAAGGAGCGGACGCTGCCGGCACGGCAGGATTCCGTGCCTTCCGGCCAGCCGTTGATCTGTCCATGGAGCACCCAATGCGTCGCCCGAACCGGCGATCAGATGGTGGGCGGTCATGCTGAGCATCCATCGGCTCACCGCCGGCGATGGCTACAAGTACCTGCTTCGCCATATCGCTTCTGGCGATGTCGATCGCCGCATGGCCACCCCTCTGACGGCGTACTACACGGCCTCCGGATACCCACCGGGCCGATGGATCGGCAGCGGGCTCAGCGGGCTCGGTGACGGCCACCTGGCCCCCGGAAGCGAGGTCACCGAAGCGCAGATGTCCGCGCTCTTCGGCCGGGCCGAAGACCCACTGACGGGCTGCACACTCGGACGTCCGCATCGGGTCTACAAACGTCCGTCGGAGCGGATCCAGGACCGGATACGCACGCTCGACCCAGCGTTGGACGAGCCAGCGAGACAGAACGCGATCGCCCAGATCTGGAAGGAGGAGATGCGTCAGAAGACACGGCAGGCGGTCGCCGGCTTCGACCTAACCTTCTCCCCTGCCAAGTCCGTTTCGGCGCTATGGGCAACAACCGACGTAGGTGTCCAAGAGCAAATCGTCGCCGCACATCACGAGGCCGTACAGGACGTTCTCGACCTCATCGAACAGCATGCTGCCTTCACCAGAACCGGCGTGGACGGCATTGCGCAGGTCGACACCCGCGGCCTGATCGCCGCGGCCTTCGACCACTGGGACACGCGCAGCGGCGATCCGCAGCTCCACACCCACGTCGTCGTCGCCAACCGCGTACAAGGTCCCGACGGTGAGTGGCGTACCCTCGACGGCCGCGTCCTGTACCGCTCCATCGTCGCGATGTCAGAAGTCCACAACGTGATCCTCGCCGACAAACTGTGCGAACGCCTCGGTGTGAACTGGGAAGTCCGGGAGCGCGGTTTACAGCGAAACCCGGCGTTCGAGGTCGAGGCCGTGCCGGACGAGCTGATCCGCGAGTTCTCCGCCAGAACCGAGCAGATCGAAGCCAACCTAGCCGCTCTTCTCGACGAGCGAGCCGACGAGATTCATCCACCGGACCGCCGCGAGATGTACGTCCTCCGTCAACAGGCAACGCTCATGAATCGCCCGCCCAAGCACCTCGCCCGCCCACTCGCAGCACTGATGGCGGAGTGGAGGATTCGTGCGGATCGGGCGATCGGCCGCGACGTCGTAGCCGCCATTCAGCGGTCGCTCGACGAAGCCAGCAGTCGCCCGATGGCTGCCGCTGATCTGCGGCCGGAGACGATCGAGGCGTACGGCGCTGCAACCGTCCTCACGTTGCAGAACAAGCGCGCGACCTGGACCCGGTGGAACCTCCTCGCCGAAGCCGCACGCCAAACACGCCTGCTTCGACTCGTATCCACCAGCGATCGCGTCGCCGTACTTCAGTCGATCGTCGAGAGCGCGGAACAGCAGTCGATCAGCATCATTGCACCGGAACTCGTGACGGTCCCGATCACCAGAGCAAGTGGCGAGAGTGTCTTTACGATCCACAACGGCGAGATCTTCACCTCGCCCGTGATCCTTGGCGCGGAATCGTTGCTCCTCGACCTCGCCCACGACTCCAGCGGGCCAACCATCGACACGAGCGCATTGAACCCCGCCGGACTGAGCGCGGACAAGGTGCAGGCGCTCCATCGAATTGCCACCAGCGGTCAGAGGCTCGAGGCCCTCATCGGCCCCGCAGGCACCGGCAAGACCAGCCTGCTCGCCGCCCTTACCACCAGCTGGCAGTCCGTTCACGGCGAGGGATCAATCATCGCTCTCGCACCATCCTCGGCGGCTTCCACGGTCCTCTGCGACGCCATCGGCACACCGACGGAGAACATCGCCAAATGGATCTACGAATCAACCGGACTCGGAGCTGAACAGCGCCGGCACCAGATCCAGCAGGCCCAGCATGCCGCCCAGCTCGCTCATCAAGCCGGGCGCCGCCGACGACACCAACGCCTATCCGCCCTCCTCGCAGCACTGCACGCCGAACAGGACCGGTGGTCCTTGCGTCCGAACCAGCTCGTCATCGTCGACGAGAGCTCAATGGCCAGCACCATGGAACTCGCGACCCTCGCCCGCGCAGCAAACGCAGCCAGCGCGAAACTGCTCCTCGTAGGTGACGACGCGCAACTCGGCGCCGCCGACACCGGTGGGGCCTTCCGCCTGGTCGCTCACGACACCAACGCTGCCGAACTCAGCGACGTCTGGAGATTCACCAACACCTGGGAACGAGAAGCGAGCCTCGCGCTTCGCCGCGGAGACCTCGCCGCAATTGACCAGTACGACGACCACAATCGACTGGCCGCGGGCTCCACCGACGAGATGGAAGACGCCGCGTACAAGGCATGGCTGGCTGACATCAACGGCGGAAAGACCAGCCTTCTCATCGCCGCCGACAACACCACCGTCGCCCGACTCAACGCCCGCGCCCGCCTCGACCGCATCACCACCGGGGAAGTCGAGGCGGACGGTATCGAACTCCACAACGGCAACCACGTCGGTCTCGGCGACCACATAGTCACCCGTCTCAACAACCGCCGACTCCGCTACGGCAAATCCGGATACGTCCAAAACGGAGACCGGTGGACCGTCATCCACCGCTGGCCCGACGGCTCGCTAACCGTGCAGAACCATGACCAGAAGACCGTCACCCTCCCAAGCTCCTACGTCCAAAAATCTGTCGAACTCGCCTACGCTACGACCGCACATCGAGCCCAAGGCTCAACAGTCGACACCGCTCACCTACTGGTCACCGACCAACTCACCCGAGCCCTGCTCTACGTAGGCATGACCCGCGGCCGCCACACCAACCAGGCCTACATAGCCACACACCAGTCCACCTCGGACATGCACGAACCCCACCCGGAACAGACCATGCAAGACGTCCTCGAAGCAGTCCTCAACGACCCCGGCGTAGAACAATCCGCCCACGAAGTCATACGTCAAGAACTAGACAACGCCACTCGCCTAGACCGCCTGATCCCCATCCATGAACACATCTGCCAACTAGATGCCCGCACGCGCTATCGACAAGCGATAAGTACCAGCGGCCTGGACGCGGCAGACCAAGCTGCCCTACAAGCGTCCCCCGCGTACGGCGCCCTCGTCGCCGAACTCCGCCGTGCCGAGAACGCCAAACTCAACATCCCCGAACTCCTCCACCGAGCCGTCAGCCAATCACCCTTAACCAACGCCCACGACTTAGCCGCAGTCCTCCACACCAGAGTGGAACGCCTCATTACCCGCGCCATCCGTCGCACCGGCCATCACCCACCATTGATCGCCGGCCTCGTCACCCCCGCCACCCAAGTCACCGATCCCACCCTGATCGCACCACTACGCGAACTAGAATCCCAGATCGCCCAACGCGCCGACTGGCTAGTCGACAAGGCCGCCCGCGAGCAACCCCCGTGGTTCCGGGAGCTACTTCACGTATTGGAAAGCGGATCTGAGCACGAACGGATGACCTACCTACGCGACGTGGCCGCTTACCGCGAGCGATTCAACATCCAAGGACCGAGACCACTCGGCGCCGCTCCACCACAAACGGCCCCAGCGCAGTCGGTTCACCACTCGCGCCTCCTGAGCATGCTGACCGCGGCATCACCTGGAGAGGCCAGCTCGGCTCAGTCGGTCGAGCACCTCGGCGGGCCAGAGGAGAAGGAGCTGTCGGCTCCGGACGGCCTCTGACGGTCCTCGGCCCCGGCTCGCTAAAGCCCATCGGCAGAGTGCCGTCCCGCCTTTGGCCGTCCACCTCTCACCAAAAAACCGCCGTCGGCGTTCAGTTGCAGCTCGAACTGAGCGTGATTGGTTCCCATTGTCGGCAGCGAGCTACGTCACCTACCACCTGCACTCAGTCGAGTATTCGATGGTCATGGTCCAACGCCACACACTGGGCAGTCATGTGCGGGCACGCATTGAGCGACGAGTCAGCGCGCCAAGATCTGGGGACGCGGCCTCGCACATCTACGGATGGATGACATCGGCTAGGTCCCTCGCCCTGGGGGACCGCCTGTCGGAATCCAACCGATGAGCTTCTCATTACGAGACGACCGACCGGCGTCCGTGGAAAGTTGCACACCCATGACGGCGTGATGCCAGTCGCTATAATCCCACCGAGCAGGCTTCGGACCGTAGGTGTGAATGTCCCAATAGTCCACCGCGCGGATGCGAAGCCCTTCAAGCGCGTGCACCTTCCGATCAAAGGTGATCCGCGCGTCGGGATCGTTGACAGTCACGAGGCCATGATCCCCGAACCGCGAGCTGCCAGACAACAATATGCACTCTCATGCCGCGATCCGGGGCCTAGTCAAGGCCCGCGTCTCGCTCGGACCGCACCGATCCATTGGCGACCGGCGTACGCCGGCGACCAAGCTCGCCGCGATCAGAACAATCTCCACGGTGTCGTGCTGCTCGTCGAAGGGATCGACGCGCTCGCCGATGTCGTTGCAGTCGGAGCAAGACTCCCGCCGTCTCGGCGCGGCAGAGACGAGCCGGGCTACCAACGGCCGGAGGGCAGACCCGCCTCGTCCAGCTAGCCTCCTTCCCTAGCCGCGCGGAGTCCGATCTACTACTGGTCTCGCGGAAAGCGAGCTGGAGGGGGATCAGCGTGGCGAATCGGGACGTGGGGCGGAGCCGAGAGCATCGGTCGGTGGTCCTGGCCGTTGGACGGCGGGGAGACGGCCGGCGTATCGACCCACGGGCACGGCGACCAGGCGGTGTCGATGGGTTGCCGTGGGCGACCGTGCGGACCGGCGTGGCTGTTCCTCGGCGCTGTCGGGGCCTGGGCGCTGGTCTCACGGCTTTGGTACGGAAATGCCCCTGGGAGCCGTATGGCGACCAGGCATCTCAGGCCGACGTGGTGAAGCTGGCGCTCGGTGTAGTGGCCTCTGGCGGTGCCGCGATCGCCCTGGTAGTGAACTACTGGCCAGCAGCACCTCGAGCGCGACGCCGCCGGCAAACGCGACCAGATCCGGTTGTTCACCGAACGGTTCGTCGCCGCCGCAGCCCAGCTTGGCGGCGACCGTCCCGCAGTCCGGCTCGCTGGGGTCCACGCCATGGAAGCCCTCGCCGACGAGTGGGTCACCCGGCGGCGGCAGTGCGTCGACGTGCTGTGCGGGTATCTCCGCCTGCCTACGCAGGCGAACCTCCGCCGGGGCACCCCGAGCAGGTAGTAGAACTGCGTCAGTACGCCGGCGGCACGATCCAACGCACCGAAACCACCACCTACAAAGCCAGCGAGATCCAAGTCCGCCAGGCCATCGTTTACACCATACGTCAGCACCTCCAACCCGACGCTCAAGACAGCTGGAGCAAGCTGAGCTACGACTTCACCCGGGCCACCCTGGTCAATGCCACATTCGATGGAGCGATTTTCATGGGCAAGCTGACGTTCCGAGGAGCGATTTCTCCGGCGACCGGGCTTTGTTCCATGAAGCACAGTTCTCTGGCGAACGCACGTCGTTCAACGGGGCGAGGTTCTGCAGCAGGTACACGTGGTTCACTGCGGCGAGGTTCTCGGCCGAACGCACGACGCTCAACCTGGCGGAGTTCTCCAGCGACCAGACACTATTCGGCAGGGCGAGGCTCTCCGGCCAAAACAAGACGTTCACCAAGACAAGCTTCTCAGCCAAACGTCTTTCACCGGGGCGAACCTCTCCGGAGAGCGCGCTCGTTGTTCAGCGGGGCGACGTTCTCCGACAAGGACCCGTCGTTCACCGAGGCGAGAATCTCCGGCCAGAACGCATCGTTCGTTGATGCGAGCTTCGCCGATGTCGACAGGGCGCTGTCTGGAGCTCGCATGGGTACTCAAAATGCCGCTTAGTGGCCGGTCCCGCCCCAGAGTCCGTCGACATTCCAGCTATCCGAACAACCGGACCCGGGCCTGTCATGAGAGCCGCTATCACCAGGAGCCAGGTCGGATGATGGGAAGCGAGACCCCTGCGCGAGCCGCCGACATTCTCATTACGAGGAGGAACGACAGCGTGGCACTGCTCTCTACGAGCGCTTTTAGCAACAGGGCCGCCCCCAGCGAGCGCCAGATTCCCCATGCGTATCCGTCGTTTGGTGCCACGAGTCATGCCAGGCATCGAGACCACCCTAGGTCGAGGGTCACGCCTGCTCGGGCCAGTCCGTGTGCCGGGTCTGATCCGTAGCGGAATTCGGACCGTCCACAGTCGTCTGTCGCATGCCCTGTCGGTCACGCGATCGGCTTGGTTGTCCACCGGCATCCGGCCCCATCCAGGTCCGCTGTTAGCAGGTAGCCAGTTTGGAAGATCCGTCGACGGCACGCTCACCGCTTAGTCCTGAGTGTCAACCGGTCCCCCCGGGTGACCCCACGTGACCCTGGTTGCCTCCTCGTAATCGCTCGCTAACGCTCGCGGAGCGACTGTTGACCGTCTCAATACGAGTCCTTGCCTCCAGCCCCAACCCGCGACGACCCCCACCTTGAGCAGTGATCGTGCTCAGTGGCCCGGGGTCGTTGACGGCTGTTCAGGGCCCCTCGGGGGCATCGCTGTCCGTCTCGTCCCACCACGGCTCCGTGACCACAACTCGGATGTCAGTCAGCGAACTGCGGATGCTCGACAACAACTCCAGGCCCTCGCTCAGCCAACCTGAATCGCCTGGCCCGTCGATAGGGAGGCGATCCTCCTCGTACCGACCATGCCAGTTGCGAATCCGCTCGACGAGTGCGGGAGGAAGGTCTAGCTCATCCAGGTTGACCGCCCGACCCTGCTCATCCCAGAGGGGCCCCTGCCCGTAGTCGGGCCAGAACTCCAGCGTTCTCGTCACAAGCACAGTGTGCCGCACGGACGCCGTAACGCACAGACCACGAGCAGCGCCACTCGCGTCTTCCCGTCGTCGTGCACGCCCCGCCGGAGGCGTTGCACTTGCTCAGGAAAGACACCCGGAGCGGGCGCGGGCGGTGAAAGGCCGGAGGGGCAGGCGCACGCCCACGTCGCGCGCCGAAGGCGCGCCTTGATTCATAAGAGGTCGATCCGGCAGAGAAACCATGGGAAACCGAGGTACGAACCCACGACGGGCTATTCCGGCCCTAACGATCGGCAACGCTGATACGCCGAGAACACGAATGCGCTCGGCAAGCCAGTCGACTGTAAGAATCCGGCCGGGGACTCGTTGGTCAACGGAGAGGGGAGAACCGAGGCGGAGCCAACTCTCGGGTAGGAGGTCGCCCACATGAATGCCCTGCTCTGCGCCAACTTGACTCCGCTGTGGCGGGCGCTTCTGCACAAGCTCCTCCGTAAGCCGCTGCCGTTCGAGGTCGGTGCTGCACCCTCCGAACCGCCCTCGGATCCGCAGCCTGGCCCCGGGCAGGAAGGCGTTCTATTCGACGGCCGGGAGGCACGGAACAACCCGTGACCACCCGTGGATAACCTCGGCCGCGTACCGGAGCGGGTTGGCGGACTGGTGGGGTGTTTGCCGGTCCTAGGCCCCGGGCCACCGGCGGGTGAAGCCGTCGCCCGCATGGCGGCGAAGCGCGAGGCCCCGTCGGCACGCACCTCAGGATCAGTGGGTGCGCGGCCGGAGCAGATCACCAGATCGAGCTACCGTGATTGTGCGGTCCCCGGTGAGCGCCCGACCCCCCGCGCTCCCGGGAACCGTGTCGTTCCGGCGGCCGGCCCACTTCTACGGGGGGGTGGACCGGTTGGGCGCAATCGTCGGAACGGCCAGCTGGTCGAGCAGTGCGTCGTCGGCGAGCACAGCGCGGTCGAAGTCGACTGGCGGTGGCGAGTCGACGACGGCTCGCCACAGGGCCAGCAGACGGGCGACGACTAGCTGATCGTCGTCCGTCGGCGCAGGCCGCTCCTGGCGGCAGCGTTTGTGTGACACGGCCCCTCCCCACCGGTGTATCGCGGGCTGAGCGGTGAGTGTTTCACTGTCTGAGGTATCGGACCGGCAACAGTTTGCCGCTAGACCGGTAGGGCGCTCTGGCAGGCTGTAGGCATGTGCGGACGATATGCCTCGACCAGGAGCCGCTCGGAGCTGCTGGAGACGTTCAAGATCGAGGAAGCCTACGCCGACGAGGAGAAGGCACCGGACTACAACGTCGCGCCAACCAAGACCAGCCCCGCTGTGCTGGCCCGCCCACCGCGCGGGGCCGGCGACGACGCCGAACCGGTCCGGCAGCTGCGCAACCTCAAGTGGGGTCTGGTTCCGTCGTGGGCCAAGGATCCGAAGACCGGGAACCGGATTCTCTGCACTAGTCAAATCCGCCTGGCGGGCGAAAGCCGCCCGGTTTGCTCGGCGGACGCCGACGCGAGGAGGGTCGGCCGTCGGCACGCACAACGGCCGCATCGGGGCAGATGCGCTCGTTTACGGGCGCTGCGCGTGGCGCGGTAGCCAGGTCAACAGTTCCGCCCCGAGGGTGCGCACCAGCTCTTCGCCCCAGACGGTCAGCGACTGCTGCCACGGGTGCGCGAACGTGCCCCACCGCAGGTCCGATGTGGTGTGGACGTAGTAGTCGCCGTTCGGGAAGACCGGGACGGGCCATCCGACGTCCGCGAGAGCGTGCTTGGCCGGCGAGTAGCGGTATGAAGTGTGCTGCCAATCCAACGCGGTCAACTCTTCCTCGTCGGTGAGCCAAACAAAGTTCCGGAGGGCAGCCGCGGTGATCGCCGCTTCGGCGGCCGCGAACCGAGCGCCCTCGTGAGCAAAGACAGGAGCGAGGTCGAACACAACACAGACGTCAGGCAGCCGGATGGCAGGCACAGCACGCTCGTAGTAGTCAGGCTTGAAGTCGAAGCGAGCGTCGAACGCCGCCCACGCTTCGGCGTATTCAATCGGCCGCCACACTCCTTCGGCCCGGAATGCTTCGCTCATAGGCAGAGGCTAGTTTGCTGCGACCTAGACGCTTCAACTTTCCTATCGGCGGAGCCATGAGCGTGCGTTGCTGCCTAGCGTGGCATGAAGGGCAGCATGGCGTGCGCCCGTTGACGCAGTTCGTCCTCGGTTTCGGCTGCGGGTGCTGGTCCCCTGCCAGCCTGGACGTCGTGTTGACCGCCGTCGAAGCGGGATGGCGGGACCTCGGCTCCAGCCCGCTCGGCAAGGGCAAGGACCGTGATGACGAACCCGTTCGTCAGGGCGTGGAGAACCTCGTGGTTCGACGCTCCGCAGTAGGTGAGGAGCGCCTGAGCGAACGTGCTGAGATGTTCGACATCGAATTGACACTCGTCGGCCTCCATCGGCCCCACGCCGGATGCCAACGACAGCTCACCCTCGAAGAGGCGCACCTGGCCGAGAAAAACTCGGGAGACTCCCGATGAGGGGTTCCAGAGCACGATGTCACCGTCCCGGTAATCCTGGCTCATCCGTCCGCCCCTTCCTTCGCCCCGAATGAGGATAGGCGCATCGCCGGCACGCTGACCGCTCTCGGCGTGGTCTCCCATCACTTCCGGCGGCAGATCCGGACGCGGCGAATCGGAGCCTGGCTGGGATCGGCCGTTGTCGGAGGATCTCCATCCGGACGTGGGCTATGCTCCGGGCTTAG
>NZ_BAAGPM010000034.1:0-630157 GCF_054784135.1 Kribbella swartbergensis | reverse complement strand
GTGGTGGGCTGGGATTGAGGGGGGTGGGGGTTTTTGAGGTGGGGGGTGGAGATGGGGGCGGCGACGACGATCGTGCCTGCGCGGCCGCGGCCGGTGACGTGGCCGTCTTCGGTCAGGCGCTGGTAGGCCTCGGTGACGACGCCGCGGGAGACCTGTAGCTCGGCGGCGAGCACGCGGGTGGCGGGCAGCCGGCTGCCGATCGGGAGGCGGCCGTCCGAGATCGCTGCCCGGAGCCGTTCGGTCAGCCAGTCCGCCAACCCGCCCGCGGGCGCGTCGGTGATGTCCAGCTGAAGGAAGTCGGCACCCGCTTTGGACCGGCCAATTTCGCCCTGATTGGACCTGTTCACCAGTCCATAATGGCGGGAGCGTGGAGTTATGGGAACTGACTACGTCCACGGTTACACCTCCGCCGAGACCCGCCGGCTCACCGACCAGGCGCAAACCCTCGCCGACCTGCTGCACGCCGGCATCAGCTACCCGGCCGGCAGCCGGGTGCTCGAAGCGGGCTGCGGCGTCGGTGCGCAGACGGTCCAACTGGTGACGCGCAGCCCCGGCATCGACCTCGTCTCCGTCGACATCTCCGAGGAATCGCTCGCCCGGGCCAAGGCCCGGGTCGCGGCCGTCGCGCCGGATGCCCGCGTCGAGTGGCGGCACGCCGACATCCTCGACCTGCCCTTTCCCGACGGGGACTTCGACCACGTCTTCGTGTGCTTCGTGCTCGAGCACCTGCCGAACCCGTACGAGGTTCTCGTCAGGTTGGGCAAACTCCTCCGCCCGGGCGGCACGATCACCGTGATCGAGGGCGATCACGAGTCCGCGTTCTTCCACCCGAGGAGCCCGGCGGCGCAAGCGGTGATCGACTGCCTCGTCGACCTCCAGGCCGCGGCCGGCGGCGACGCACTGATCGGCCGCCGACTACAGCCTTTGCTCAAGGACGCCGGGTACGACGAGGTGCGCGCCTGGCCCTGCACGGTGTACGCCGACGAGACGCTCCCGCACCTGGTCGACGGCTTCACCCGCAAGACGTTCGTGGCGATGGTCGAGTCGGTCCGCGAGCGGGCCATCGCCGCCGGGATGCGAACGCCCGCCGAATGGGAGCAGGGCATCCGCGACCTCGAGAAAGCCGCCGAGCCGGGCGGCACCTTCCACTACACCTTCTTCGCGTCGGTAGGCCGAAAATGCTGATCCTGCTGCTCTTCCTCGTGCTCCTCGCCTGGGCCCTGCAACTCAACCACGACCGGCAGATCTGGCCGTCCACACCGGGGATCGGGCGCAACGGCGTACCCGACCGGGATGCCGAACGCCTGGCGGCCGACCTGAGGGCACTTCGCTGACCCTGTTCATGAACGCCTGGTAAACAAGAGGCATGTCGCCCACGGAGCAGTTGGAGATCGAGACCAAGTACGACGTCGACGAGGCCGCGAGCCTGCCGGCGTTGCACGAGCTGCCGGGGGTCGCGAGTGTGGCGCAACCGGTCGAGCTCGACCTCCAGGCGGTGTACTACGACACCGAGGCGCTGGCTCTGGCCGCCAACAAGGTGACGCTGCGGCGGCGGACCGGCGGCGAGGACGACGGCTGGCACGTGAAGTTCCCGAAGTCCTCGGGCGGGCGGCTGGAGATCCGGCACCCCCTCGGCCGGACGAACGGCAAGGTGCCGATCGCGGTCGTGCGGTCGGTCCGGGTCCACGTGCGCGGCAACGAACTGGTGCCGGTGGTGACACTCAACACCAAGCGCGTGGTCCACCGCCTGCTCGACGAGGACGGGGTGGTGCTCGCGGAGCTCGCCGACGACCGGGTGACCGCGACCGTCGAAGGATCCGAGCCGGAGACCTGGCGTGAGTGGGAGCTCGAGCTCGTCGGCGGCGACGCCTCGTTGCTGGAGGAGGCGGACGAGCTGTTGCGATCAGCCGGAGCCGAGCCGGCGTCCGGGCCGAGCAAGCTCGCGCGTGCGCTGGGCGATCGCATACCCACCGCCGAGGCGTGGGAGCTGCCGTCGAAACCGCGGACGTCGGACCTGTTCCGCGCGTACGCCGCGGCCCAGGTGCAGGCGATCCGGGACCGCGATCCCGAGGTACGGCGTGACGTCCCCGACGCGATCCACAAGTTCCGCGTCGCGACCCGGCGGCTGCGGTCGGCGCTGGCGACGTACCGGCCGGTGATCGACCGTCAGGTGGGCGACCGGATCCGGGGAGAGCTGAAGTGGCTGGCCGGTGAGCTCGGGGTCGCGCGGGACGCCGAGGTGCAGCGCGAACATTTCGCTGCCGAAGTCGCCGAGCAGCCGACTGAACTGGTGATGGGCCGGGTCGCCGGCCGGATCGACGACCATCTGCGGGCCGTGTACAAGGAGGGCCGGGCGGGTGCACTCGCCGCGTTGGAGAGCGAACGGTACTTCCGGCTGCTCGACAGCCTCGACGAGTTGATCGCCAACCCGCCCCTGGTCGGCGACGACCGCAAGGCGGCCAAGCAGATCCACGACCTGCTCGAGCACGACTGGAAGCGGATGCGGAAGGCGGTCCGCCGTTCCCAGTCGGCCGAGACCACGGCGGAGCAGGACCACGAACTCCACGAGGTCCGCAAGGCCGCGAAGCGACTCCGGTACGCCGCGGAGTCCGCCGTACCGGTTCTCGGTGACGAAGCCGCGGACCTCGCCTCCCGCGCCGAGGAGGTCCAGGAAGTCCTCGGCGAACACCAGGACTCCGTCGTCTCCCGCGACCTGCTGCGCCAGTTGGCCGTCCAGGTCCACCTCGACGGCGGCAACGCCTTCACCTTCGGCCGCCTCCACGCCGCCGAAGAACACCGCGGCATCCGCTCCCGCGACGCCTTCTACAAACTCTGGCCCACCCTCGAACTCGCCTGAGGAACGGCGCGCAGGACGGCGACGAAGGAGCCGCGCGGGCGTCGACAGCCGTCCTGAGACGAGTCCGGAACGTGAAGACGGACCCGGGAGGGGGCCGGGTCCGTCTTCGGGGCGGGGGTGGGGCTGTCAGGCAGGTTCGCGTCGGTTCAGCAGGGCCTGCCTGACAGGTCTAGTGCTGGACCGCCTTCTCGGCGCCGGCGCCGGTCAGGGAGCGGACCTCCATCTCGGCGAACTTGTCGACGTCGGTCTGCTCCTTGCTGGTGACCGTCCCGAGCCAGCCGAGCAGGAACGCCAGCGGGATCGAGACGATGCCGGGGTTGTCCAGCGGGAACCAGTGGAAGTCGATCCCGGTGTCGGTGATCATCGACAGGCTGGCGCCGGTCTTGGCGTCCACCTTGCCGGAGACGACCGGGCTGAACGCGATCAGGATGATCGCCGAGCCCAGACCGCCGTAGATGCTCCACAGCGCGCCGCGGGTGTTGAACCGCCGCCAGAACAGCGAGTACAGGATGGTCGGCAGGTTCGCGCTGGCCGCGACCGCGAACGCCAGCGCCACCAGGAACGCGATGTTCTGCCCGTTGGCGAAGATGCCGCCGACGATGGCGACCGCGCCGATCACCAGCGCGGTGATCCGGGCCACCCGGACCTCGCCGTCGGCGTTGACCTCACCCTTCTTGATCACCTGGCCGTAGACGTCGTGGGCGAACGACGTACTCGCGGTGATGGTCAGGCCGGCGACCACGGCGAGGATGGTGGCGAAGGCGACCGCGGAGATGACGCCCAGCAGGAGCTCACCACCGAGTTCGAACGCCAGCAGCGGTGCGGCCGAGTTCGCCCGGCCGGGAGCGGCCCTGATCGCGTCCGGGCCGACGAGCGCGGCGGCGCCGTACCCGAGGACCAGGGTGAACAGGTAGAAGATGCCGATGATCCAGATCGCCCAGCTGACGCTGCGACGGGCCTCCTTGGAGTTCGGCACCGTGTAGAAGCGCATCAGCACGTGCGGCAGGCCCGCCGTACCGAGCACCAGGGCGAGGCCCAGCGAGATGAAGTCCAGCTTGCTGATCCCCGTTGCGCCGTACTGGAGTCCCGGGTTCAGCAGCTTCTCGCCGGCCGTCGGGCTCCGGTCGACGGCCGCACCGAGCAGGCCGGACAGGTTGAAGGTGTACTTCGCCAGCACCCACAGCGTCATCAGGCCGGCGCCGAGGACCAGCAGGACGGCCTTGATGATCTGCACCCAGGTGGTGCCCTTCATACCGCCGACCAGGACGTAGGTGATCATGATGATGCCGACCACGGCGATCACCAGGCTCTGCCCGGCCCGGCCGTCGATACCGAGCAGCAGGGCGACGAGACCCCCGGCGCCTGCCATCTGCGCCAGCAGGTAGAAGAAGCAGACGCCGAGGGTCGAGATCGCGGCCGCCATCCGGACCGGCCGCTGCTTGAGCCGGAACGACAGTACGTCGGCCATCGTGAAACGGCCGGTGTTCCGGAGCAGTTCGGCGACCAGCAGCAGGGCCACCAGCCATGCCACCAGGAAGCCGATCGAGTAGAGGAAGCCGTCGTACCCGTTCAGGGCGATCGCACCGGCGATGCCGAGGAAGGACGCGGCGGACAGGTAGTCACCGGCGATCGCGATACCGTTCTGCGGGCCGGTGAAGGACCGGCCGCCGGCGTAGAAGTCGGCCGCGGTCCGGTTGTTCCGGGACGCCTTGATCACGATCGCCAGCGTCGCGACCACGAACAGCGCGAAGATCGCGATGTTGACGGTCGGGCTGCCGATGTCGGTTGCCAGCGGCAACGACAATGGCAACGACAATGGTGCGGTCACTGGTCAACTCCCTCGATCTGGTGGCGAAGCCGCTCGGCGTCCGGGTCGACCTGCTTGTCGGCCCAGCGGACGTAGATCATCGTGATCGCGAACGTCGACACGAACTGCCCGAGCCCGAACAGCAGCGCGACGTTGATGTTCCCGCCGATCCGCGTGGACATGAAGCCGGGTGCGTAGGCGGCGAGCAGGACATAGACGAAGTACCAGACCAGGAACAGGCCGGTCATCGGGAACACGAAGCGCCGGAACCGGCGACGCAGTTCAGAGAAGTCCGGTGACAGCTGGACGTCTCGGTACGTCGTGAGTTCCGGATCGCCCGCGGATCGCGTGGTTTCGCTCATCCGCGTCCTCGCTTCGCTCCGGGCGCGGATGAGCGACATGGCGCACTGTGCCCGATGATGAACTCGCTTCGCTCGTTCATTGGCGGCACCTCCAGACGGAATCAGGCCGGGCGGAGCGACCGGCAGGGGTTGCTGGTCGTACTGTGTCCCGCGTCACGCGTGCCCCGACAGCACCGGCGCGCACCGAGCGCTCAGCGGACCACACCAGTCGACCGGTGGATCACCGACCTGCGACGAGCGGTCGAATCCTCACGACGAGCGGTAGGGCTGCGGCAGGCCGCGGTCGACGTCGACGGCCTCGGGGGTGTGCAGCCGGACCATGCTGCGGGCGGTGCCCGCCGGGATCCTGTCCGGGGTGAGCTTGGACACGACGATCACGGTGAGGAACGCGAGCGGCATCGTCCACGCCGCCGGCTGGCCGACGAGGGCCTTCGGCCAGCCGCCTTCCGGCCCGCCGATCACGTTGATCAGCGCGGCCGCACTCGCCGCCACCCCGCCGACGACCAGACCGGCGGCGGCCCCGGTCGTCGACATCCGGCGCCACCAGATCCCGAGCACCAGCAGCGGACAGAACGTCGATGCCGCGACGGCGAACGCCAGCCCGACCGTGTCCGCCAGACTCAGCGACCCGGTCAGCCAGAACGCCAGGTACGGCACGCACATCGACAGCAGCGCCGCGATCCGGAAACTGTTCACCGCCACGTAGTCCCCGCCGGTCCAGCGGTGCAGCCGGCTCCGCAACAGGTCCTGGTCGATCACGCCGGCGATCGCGACGACCAACCCCGACGACGTCGACAGGAACGCCGCGAACGCCCCCGCCGCAACGAGCGCGCCGAGCAGATCCCCTGCGGTACCGGGGAAGATCCGCCCCGGCAGCTCCAGTACGACGGTGTCCGCGCCACTCCCGACCAGGTCCGGAGCGAACGTCCTGCCGAGAACGGCGTACATCGGGGGGAACAGGTAGAACGTCCCCAGCAGCGCCAGGACGACGACCGTCGTACGACGTGCCGCCCGGCCGTCCGGGTTCGTGTAGAACCGGACCAGGACGTGCGGCAGGCCCATCGTTCCGAAACAAAGGGCCAGGAGCAACGAATAGGTCGCGTAGAGGGGGTGGTCCCGGCCGCCCGCGGTGGACAGCGGCTCGGCCCACTCCGCACCGGCGCCCTGCAGCGACTCCAGTACGCCGACCGGATGTTCCGCGGACCGCCACGCGATCAGGATGACGAAGATCGGCGTGGCCAGGGCCGTCAGTTTCAGCCAGTACTGGAACGCCTGCACGAACGTGATCGAGCGCATGCCGCCCGCGGCGACGTTGATCACCACGATCACCGCGACGACCGCGGCGCCGACGGCCGGCGGTGCGCCCGTCACCGTCTGCACGGTGAGGCCGGCGCCGTGGAGCTGCGGCAAGAGATAGAGGGTTCCGATGCCGACGACGAGACCTGAGCAGATGCGCCGTACGACGGCCGACTCGAAGCGGGTCTCGGCGAAGTCGGGCAAGGTGTACGCACCCGATCGGCGCAGCGGGGCCGCGACGAGGACGAGCAGCATCAGGTAGCCCACGGTGTAGCCGACCGAGAACCACAGCATGTCGGCGCCGTTCACCAGCACCAGGCCGGCCACACCGAGGAACGAGGCCGCCGACAGGTACTCGCCACTGATCGCGGACGCGTTCCAGCGCGGTGTGACGACCCGGCTGGCGACGTAGAAGTCACTGGTGGTACGCGAGATCCGCAGCCCGAACAGGCCGATCCCGATCGTCGCCACGATCACCAGCCCGATCCCGATGAGACTCGTTGCCGACGACATCTACTGTTGCCGCCCGACGAACTCGGTGAACTCGGCCTCGATCCGCTCGGCGTGACGGACGTAGATCCGCGCGGCGACGTACACGACCGGGTAGACCACGATGCCGAGCATGACCCACGGCAGCGGCAGGCCGAGGATGCCGGCCGTCCGGGTCGCCGGGACGAGCGCGAACAGCAGCGGGATGCCGCCGAGGACGACGGCCGCGCCGCCGATGACGCCGAGCGCCAGCCGGAGCTGGGACTGGATGAGCGACTGCATGTAGACCTGGCCGAGTCGGGTCTGCTCGTCGATCTCGCGGGTGCCGGTCGGGATGATCGGCCGGCGGGCGGCGCTCGTTCGCGGGCTGGTGATCCGGACCCGCCGGGGAACGCGGTCCTCCGGGCCCTCCGGCGTACTCATGTCATCGCCGTCAACCACGCAGGGACGTCGACCGGACCAGCAGGTCGCGGAGCTCGCGGGTGTGCCGGCGGCTGACCGGCAGCCAGTCACCGCCGACCCGGACCGCGCACCGGCCGCCGTCGACGCGCATCTCGTCCACATGCGCCAGGGCGACGAGCGTACTGCGGTGGATCCGGGTGAAACCCGCGTCGCGCCAGCGTTCCTCCAGCGTGCTGAGCGGGATCCGGACCAGGTGCGAGTTCTGGCCGGTGTGCAGGCGGGCGTAGTCGCCCTGCGCCTCGACGTACCGGACCGTGGAGCGCTGGACGAACCGGGTGACGCCGGCCAGCTCGACCGGGATCACCTCGTCGTCGGTCTCGTCCGGCGACTGCAGCGCGGCCGGCGCGCCCGCGGTGACCACCCGGCGGACCGCCTCGGCCAGCCGCTCGGCCCGGACCGGTTTCATCACGTAGTCGGTCGCCTCCAGGTCGAACGCCGCCACCGCGTGCTCGTCGTACGCGGTGACGAAGACGATCTGCGGACGCGGCTGGCGGAACTTGGACAGCACCCGGGCCAGGTCGATCCCGTCCAGGCCGGGCATCTTGATGTCGCAGAACAGCACGTCCAGGTCGGTCGCCTGCAGGATCTTCAGCGCGTCCGGGCCGTTCGAGGCGGTCCGGATCTCGCCGATCCGGGGGTCCTGATCCAGCAGGTACACCAGCTCGGCCAGGGCGGGCTCCTCGTCGTCCGCGACCAGCGCGCGCAGGGGAGTGTCGGCCATGCCCACACCCTAGGGCGAGGCATGCACTCCTGAGGAGTATTTGGGCACCCGGAAAGTCACCTTGGTCCCGGCGTCGACGGCGGTCTCGACCACCAGGCCGTAGGCGTCGCCGTACACCTGCCGGAGCCGGGCGTCGACGTTGCCCAGACCGACCGAGTCGCTGCCCGACTCACCGGCCAGCGCGGCCCGGATCACCTCGGGATCGCTGCCGGCCCCGTCGTCCTCGACGCTGATCTCGGCGTCGTTGATCCGGTCCTGGGCGCGGATGGTGATCCGGCCGACCCCGGTGGTGCCTTCCAGGCCGTGGCGTACGGCGTTCTCCACCAACGGCTGCACGACCAGGAAAGGGATCACCACCGGCAGCACTTCGGGCGCGATCAGCAACGACACCTTCAGCCGGTCCCCGAACCGGGCCTGCTCGAGCACCAGGTACCGCTCGACGTTGCGCAACTCGTCGGCCAGCGTGGTGAACTCGCCGCCACGCCGGAGCGCGTACCGGGAGAAGTCGGCGAACTCCAGCAGCAGCTCACGCGCCCGCTCCGGGTCGGTCCGCACGAACGACGCGATCGCGGCCAGCGCGTTGTAGATGAAGTGCGGACTGATCTGCGCCCGCAGCGCCCGCAGTTCGGCCTCCATCGCCCGGGTGCGCTCCTTGTTGAGCTCGGCCAGCTCCACCTGGCCCGACACCCAGCGGGCGACCTCCTCGGTCGCCCGCACCAGTGCCGCCGACGACTTGATGCTGTACGCGACCAGTACGGCAACCACGCGTTCCTCGGTCACGATCGGCGCGACAACCGCCGTACGGATCGGACACTGCGGGTCACCACAGGCCACGTCATGGGCCCCGAGTACCGCGGTACGCCCGGTGCGGAGAGTCGGAGCGGCGAGAGCCTTCGCGTCGCCCCGGTGGTTGCTCTCGTACGGTCCGCCGACGCCGTCCCAAGCCAGTACGCCGGAAGAGTCGCAGATGGCGATGGCCGCCGTACCCAGGAGGTCCCTGAGGTGGCGGCTCGCCTTGCCGGCCGCGGCGGGTGTCAGGCCCTCGCGCAGGTGCGGGCTGGCCAGCGAGGCGGTGTGCAGAGTCGCGTACGTCGCCTTGTCAGCCAGAGTGCCGAAATGCTTCCGCCGTCGTGCGAACACGTGACGACGGTAACCGCTCAGCCTTCGGCGCGCGGCCTGAAGGCCTCCAGGGCCTCTGTGTCGGAGTAGTTCGAGAGCAGGTACTCGGCCACCCAGGCCTCCCGGCCCGGGTAAGACGACTCCGCGACGATCCGCTCGGCGGCCTTCGTGCTGTCGAGCGCGGACCGTCTGAGCTGCACGCCGTCCGGGGTCAGCAACGCCCAGCTCGGGCCGGGAGCGCCGTACGGCATCCCCACACTGCCCGCGTTGACCACCAGCCGCCGGTCGACCTGCCGCGCGAACGGCATGTGGGTGTGCCCGCACACCACGGTGCGGATGTCGTCCGGCAGTCCGCCGAACACCTGAGCCCACCGCGAGATCGGACTGTCCACCAACACCATCTCCTCGTCGTCGCGAGGAGTCGCGTGGCAGAAGAGAACGTCGTCCAGCACCTGGGTCGTCGGCAGCCCCGCCAGCAACTCGACCTGATCGTCCCTGAGCTGCTCGGCCGCCCACGGGCTGACCGCATCCGGCGCCTCGCCCTCGAACGTGCGCCGTGCCATCTCCACCAACTCGCGATCCGCATTCCCGCGAACCCAGACCGCCCGTTCCCCCAACGCTAGGAGCACATCAAGCGTTTCCACCGGCTGCGGCCCGCTGGCGATGTCTCCGGCCAGCACCACCACATCGGCGTCCTGAACATCTCGCTCGGCCAACACCGCCTCGAGCGCCGGCAGAACCCCATGAATGTCCGCCAGCACCGCAACCGTCGTCATGCCGCCAGTCTGCCCCCGAACGCCTTTCCGGACAGGGCTGTCTGCTGTCGGCAGATCAGCTGCCGAGACGCAACTCCTTGTCCGTGCTGATGGACGTGGCCAGCTCGCAGTCCGGGGTGGTGAGGTTGCAGCGGATGATCGCACTCTTGGTCCCGCTGTCACCGCCGCCGCCCTCGGCGACCGCGACGATCAGGACGTGCTGGTCGTCCTCGGCAACGATCTGGTGGAAGCAGCCGTTCCACTCGCGGATCAACTTGCCGGTCCGGCTGTCCAGCGCGGCCTGCACGGTGTTGCAGTAGCCGTCGCCGTACGCCGGTCCGCCGACCGCGGTCCCGGAATCCGGGGTGAACCCGGTGATCATGTAGTCGCAGGTTCGGGAGAACTGCTTGCCGGTCGCGATCTCCACCGTCGAGGAGCAACTGCCGCCGTCGTTGATCAGGTTCACCGCGGCCGCGACGCGGCCGTCTCTGGACACGGCCGACGGCGAGCCGACCGTCTTGACCACGGTCGCCTTCGACTCACCCGGCACCCAGCTGTACAGCTTCCAGGCACCGGTGTCGTCGGTGTCCGCACGGTAGTAGACCTTGCCGTCCACGTAGGCGAGCACCCGCAGGTTCCAGGCGTCCGGCAGCTTCAGCGACCTCACCGAGCCGCTCTCGCCGATCGTCTCGGCGTACACGACCCCGCCCTTCGTCGCGGCGCCGAGCCAGCTGGGTCGGCCCGCCGCGTACGCCGCCCTGGACTGGTCAGCGGTCGTCACCAGAGAGGACACGTCGGGGGTTCGCCGGACTTCACCGGTACTCCTGATCCTCAGCAGTTCGGTCCCCGAGTCGCCCTTCGTGACGGCCGCCAGCACGTCGGTGTCGAGGCGGCCGACGGCGATGATTCCACCGGTTCCGGGAATCTTGATCGCGCTCCCGGCACCGCCGCGGACCTCGCGTCCGACCAGATACGGGATCGCGGGTTCACGACCCTTGGAGAGCTTGCTGACGTTCACCGTGACCTTGACCGGCCCGGTGTTCGCGGGCGGCTCGCTGGTCGGCGTCGTGGTCGGCGCTGCGGTCGGGGTCGGCTTGGTGGTCGCCGGGGTCTTGGACGGCGACGGGCTGGGAGTCGGCCTGGCCGTCGGAGACGGGGAGCCGGTCAAGGGAGCGGCCTCGGCCCCGGCTGACTCGGGGCCCTGGCGGTAGGCGAAGGCGGCGCCGATGGCGACTGCGGCGACGGCCACCGATGCGACCAGGATGGCCAGGCGCCGGTTGTTGTTTCGCATCAGCGGTCTCCTAACTCACGATCCGAGCAGCAGAGTGCCCTTGGCGAGGGGGGTGGCGCGTTCGCAGGCGCCGGTGGTGATCGTGCAGCGGATGATCGAGGCCGGGGTGTCCTCCCCGTCGTCTGCGAGAAGCAGCAGGTGCTGGTCGTCTTCGGCGACCGTCTGCCGGAACGTCCCGGTCCATTCGTGCAGCAGTGTGCCGTTCTTCGCATCCAGGGCAGCTGCCAGGCCGTCGCCGTACCCGTCCCGATAGAAGGGGCCCGCGATCGCGGTGGCGCCGTCCCAGGTGAAGCCGTCGACCTGGTACTCGCAGGTGCGCCACAGCCGTTTGCCGGTGGCCAGCGCGACGACGCTGGTGCAGCTGTTGTAGTCGTTCAGGGTGGTCAGGGACGCGGCCGTCGTACCGTCGCCGGTCACTGCGGTCGGCTTCGGGACCGTCTTGATCTCGGTCGCCTTCGAGGCGCCCACGACCCACTCGTACAAGGACCAGGTGCTGGCGGCCTCCGTGGCCGACGCCTGGAAGTAGACCTTCCCGTTGCTGTAGCCGATCAGGGTCGTATTCCAGAGGTCCGGCACGGAGAGCTTCTGAACCTTCTCCCGCTCCGCGTAGATGGTGGCGCCCGGCTCCTGCTCACCGAGGTCGGACATCCGGGTGGCAACGTAGGCAGCCGCCATCCCGTCCTCGGTGGAGACGATGCCGGAGACGTTCGGGGTCTTCCGCACCACCGTGCCGTCCGAGCCGATGGTCAGCAGTTCGGTGGTGTTGTCGTCCGCGCTCACGACCGCCAGGACCGACTGACCGAGCCGGGCGACCGCCTGGATCGGCTGGGTGCCAGGGATCTTGACGTCCTGACCGGCGCCCCCGCGGACCGTCCGGCCCGTCAGGTAGGGGACCTGCGGCAGGCGACCGGTCGGCAGCTTGGCCAGGTCGATCTTCGTCTTGACCGGCCCGGCCTTGACCGGGGGCGTGACGGCGGTCTTGGTCGGCGTCTGCGTGGGCCGGACGGTCGAGGGAGTCGCTGTCGGTGCCGGCGTCGGTGTGGAGCCGCTCGGCGTCCGGGACGGTGTGCCGGACAGCGGGGCGGCTTCGGCCTGGGCGTCCTCGGGTCCTTGGCTGTAGGCGAGGGCGCCACCGGCCGCGACGGCGGCGACGGCAACGGCTGCGACGACGGCGACCAGTCGCCCGTTCATAGGCCGCATCAACGAACTCCCAACCCTCGTGACCTGTCGTCGGTCAGACGCACCTCGTCGGTCATTTGTTCACCAGCGGCGGGGCCAGGCACGACCGGTTGCAGGAGGATCGAGCATAATTGCGCCATGGACCAGCCTCCGCGGATCGGCCGGTACTCCCTGGTCCGCCGGGTGGGTGCCGGGGGTTTCGCGACCGTCTGGCTGGCCCGGGACGAGCAGTTGGACGCCGAGGTCGCGGTCAAGATCCTGTCGGACAACTGGATCGAGGACCACGACGTCCGGCGCCGCTTCCTGGCCGAGGGACGCTTTCTGCGCAAGGTCGACTCGCTGTACGTCGTCGGCGTCCACGACATCGGGGAGGCCGACGACGGCCGGCCGTTCATGGTGCTCACCTACGCCGACGGCGGCACCCTCGCCGACCGGATCAAGGCCGGTCCGCTGGAGATCGCCGAGGCGGTGCGGATCATCACCCAGGTCGGCCGGGGCCTGAAGCACCTGCACGCCCGCGGCGTCCTGCACCGCGACGTGAAGCCGGCGAACGTGCTGTTCCGGAGCGACCCGGCCGGCGACCGGGCGATGCTGTCCGACCTCGGCCTGGGCAAGTCCCTCGCCGAGGTCTCGAGGATCACGATGCCCGGCGGCACCCCGTCGTACGTCGCCCCGGAGCAGGTGCGGGGTGAACGCCTGGACCACCGGGCCGACCTCTACTCGCTGGGTGCGGTCGCGTACGCGGCCTTCACCGGGCAGGCACCGCACGGCGTCGCCAGCCTCGGTGCGGTGATGCAGATCAACTCACCACCGCCGTCCATGACGACGATCCGGGAGGACATCCCGGACGCGATCGACGCCGTCGTACGGCGTGCGCTCGAGCCGGACCGCGACAAGCGCTGGCCGGACCTGGACAGCTTCCTCAACGCACTCCGGGACGCCCACACCACCGGAGAGATCCCGCCCGGCCTGGTGCCGGCAGCTGAAATGCCCACTCCGGTCGCCCCGCCCGCCGACGTCGACCAGGCAACTGCACTCGCCAGCGCCAACCTGTCCACGGTCGCGACACCCCCACGCCGCCGCACCCGCTCCCGCATCATCGCCCTCCTCGCCGCCGTCATCCTGGCCGCAGGCGGCGCCTACGGCGGCTACCAACTGGTGCTGACCCGCCCAGTCAAGGTCGAGTCCAGAGGACTGTCTGTAGAGGTCCCACGTGAGTGGTCGCAGATGGCCGACAGGGCTGACGGCCCTGCGTTGCTGGTCAGCGAGAACACCGCTGAGTGGGGTAAGTCCACGGACGTCGACGGCGTATTCGTCGGCATCGTGAGCGGATCCACCCTGCCGACCACCACCACACCCCCACCCGGCTGCAACGCCAGCTCGGGTGAGGCGGGGCAGTTCGACAACCGGCCTGCCGTCCTGTTTCGCTACACCTGCTCGGACGCACACACCGTTCTAGAGCGGTTCATCCAGTACCCCGGTGGGCAGTTGCTGCAGGTCCAGGTGCGTGATGACAACCCCGAGAAGCGGCAATCCGTCCTGGACTCCGCGTCGTACAGCAAGAGTTAGGGCACCAAGGACGTCAGCCACGTGCTGTAGACGAAGTGGTTCGCGGTGAACTGGGCGTCGGGGCTGCGAACGGACGCCGTACGGTAGGCGCATGACCGATCTGTCCGCGGCGATCGACCGCGTTCTGCCCAGCGTCCGTGCCGACCTCGAGGACCTCATCCGGATCCCGTCGGTCAGTTACGAACCGGCCCGCGCGGCCGACGTCCAGCGGTCCGCCGAAGCGACCGCGGCGCTGTTCGAGGCCGAGGGGTTCTCGGTGAAGATCGTCCGGGCCGGCGAGGGTGCTCCGGCGGTGATCGCGAAGAAGCCCGCACCGGCCGGGAAGCCGACGGTGCTGCTGTACGCCCACCACGACGTCCAGCCGACCGGCCCGGTCGAGCAGTGGACCTCCGACCCGTTCGAGCCGACCGAGCGCGGTGACCGGTTGTACGGCCGCGGCGCGGCCGACGACAAGGCCGGGATCGCCGCCCACCTGGCCGCCGTACGAGCCTTCGGCAACGATCTGCCGGTGGGCGTGACGGTGTTCGTCGAGGGCGAGGAGGAGATCGGCTCGCCGACCCTGCTGCAGTTGCTCGACGAGTACTCCGACGAACTGGCCGCCGACGCGATCGTGATCGCCGACTCCGGCAACTGGGACATCGGCCGGCCGGCGCTGACCGTGTCGCTGCGCGGTCTGGTCGAGGCGTACGTCGAGGTGCGCACGCTCGACCACGCCGTCCACTCGGGCCTGTTCGGCGGGCCCATCCCGGACGCGCTGTCGACGTTGTGCCGGCTGCTCGCCACCCTGCACGACGAGAAGGGTGACGTCGCGGTGGACGGGCTGCACGCGTCCCGGGCGGCGGACGTCGAGTATCCCGAGGACCGGCTGCGGGCCGAGTCGGGCGTGCTGGACTCCGTCCGGCTGACCGGTTCGGGTTCGCTCGTCGACCGGCTGTGGACTCGCCCGTCGGTCGCCGTACTGGGGATCGACGCGCCGTCGGTGGCGGAGGCGAGCAACACGCTGGTGCCGGTCGCGCGGGCCAAGGTGAGCCTACGGGTCGCGCCGGGCGACGACGCGATCAAGGCGAGCGCGGCGCTGAAGCGGCACCTGGAGGACCACGCGCCGTGGGGTGCCCAGGTCACCGTCACCGAAGGCCAGATCGGCCAGCCGTGCAGCGTGAACGCGCGCGGCGCCGGGTACGAGGCGGCCCGGTCGGCCTTCCAGACCGCATGGGGTGTCGAGCCGATCGACATGGGCATGGGCGGCTCGATCCCGTTCATCGCCGAGTTCCAGCAGACCTTCCCGCAGGCGTCGATCCTGGTCACCGGCGTGGAGGATCCGGACACCCGGGCGCACGGCATCGACGAGGGCCTGCACCTGGCCGAGTTCCGCAAGGTCTGCCTGGCCGAGGCCCTCCTGCTGCAGAACCTGGCCGAGATCGCCTGACAGGCCAGGGACACAACTCGACCACGAGCCGATGATCAGGCTTTCCGGCGACCCAGTGTTTGGCATAGGTTTCGGCGAGTGAAGATCGCAGTCGTACGGGAGACCAGACCGGCCGAGCGCCGGGTCGCGCTGGTGCCGGAACAAGTCGCGAAACTCATCGAGCTCGGCTACGAGGTGGCGGTCGAGCCGGCCGCCGGCGAACGCGCCCTGTATTCCGACGACCAGTACCGCGCCGCCGGTGCCGAGGTCGCCTGGGGCGCCGACCATGCGGCCACCATCGTGGTGTCGGTGCAGCCCTTGGAGCGCGAGCGTCTGCAGCGGCTGCACGCCGGTACGGCGCTGATGTCGTTCCTCCCGACGAATCCGCCGGACGTGGTCCGGACCGCGACCCGGGCCAAGCTGACCGCGTTCGCGATGGAGCTGATCCCGCGGATCTCCCGGGCCCAGTCGATGGACGCACTGTCCTCGCAGGCCCTGGTCGCCGGGTACCGCGCCGCGATCGTCGCGGCCGAACGGCTGCCGCGTTTCTTCCCGCTGAACATGACCGCGGCCGGCACGGTCCCGCCGGCCCAGGTCCTCGTCCTCGGCGCCGGTGTGGCCGGGTTGCAGGCGATCGCGACCTGCAAGCGACTGGGCGCCGTGGTCAGGGCGTACGACGTCCGGACGGCGGCCGCCGAGGAGATCGCGTCGATGGGCGCGCAGCCGATCGAGCTCGAGCTCGGCACCCTCGACGGTCCCGGCGGCTACGCCCGCGAGATGACCCCGGAACGCGCGCAACTCCAGCGCGATCTGCTCACCCCGTACGTCGCCGCCGCGGACGCCCTGATCACGACGGCCGCCGTACCCGGTCGCTCGGCGCCGATGCTGGTCTCGCGGTCGATGGTCGAGCAGATGAAACCGGGCTCGGTCGTGGTCGACCTCGCGTCCGAGCAGGGCGGCAACGTCGAGGGCTCGGTGGCCGGGACCGAACTGACGATCGGCAACGCCCTGGTGTGGGGCGGTGCGAACGTGCCCAGCCAGATGGCCGGACCGGCCAGCCGGCTCTACGGTCAGAACATCGCCAACCTGATCCGGTTGATGACCCGCAACGCCGCCTTCGATCCGGACTTCGACGACGAGATCGTCCGCGGCTGCTGCGTCACCCACGACGGCAGCGTGCTGCACGAGCCCACCCGCGAGCTCCTGGAAGGACAGGCCCTGTGACCGAGTCCATTGCGCTGCTGACGATTTTCGTACTGGCGGCGTTTGTCGGGGTCGAGGTGATCAGTAAGGTGTCCTCGACGCTGCACACCCCGCTGATGTCCGGGGCGAACGCGATCCACGGCGTCATCCTGGTCGGCGCCATCATCGTCACCGGCCGGGCGGAGTCCGCGATCGTGGTGGCCGTCGGGCTGCTGGCCGTCGTCCTGGCGACGGTGAACATGGTCGGCGGGTTCGTGGTCACCGACCGGATGCTGGAGATGTTCAGAGGTCCGGGGGCGCGCAAGAAGGAGCTGCCGAAGTGATCCCCACCTGGGCCCAGATCGGGTATCTGGTCGCCGCGGTCTGTTTCATCGTCGCGCTGAAGGCGCTGTCGTCGCCGAAGTCCGCCCGGGCCGGCAACGCGCTCGGCGCGGCCGGCGCCGTGCTGGCGGTGGTGATCACCTTCGTCGCCTACAAGCCGGGGAACCTGGTGCCGATCCTGATCGCCCTGGCCGTCGGCACCGTCGCCGGTGTGGTCGGGTCGCGCCGGGTGCAGATGACCCACATGCCGCAGCTCGTTGCCCTGTTCAACGGTGTCGGCGGTGGCGCGGCCGCGCTGGTCGCGCTGATGGAGCTCGGCGAGGTGCCCGACGGCGCGACCGTCGCCGCGATCGCGACCGCGTTCACCGTCCTGGTCGGGGCGATCAGCTTCTCCGGCTCGATCGTGACGTTCGCCAAGCTGCAGGAGTTGATGACGACCCGGCCGGTGACGTTCCCGGGCCTGCCGGTGCTCTTCGTCGCCTCGATCCTCGGCGGTGTCGCGCTGGCCGGCTGGCTGGTGTCCGATCCGCGGGTGTGGGTCGGCGTACTGCTCTGCCTGGTCGGTCTCGCGGTCGGCGTGATGCTGGTGCTGCCGGTCGGCGGGGCCGACGTACCGATCGTCATCTCGCTGCTGAACGCGTTCACCGGTCTGACGGTCGCCGCCGGCGGCTACGTGCTCGGCAACGCCCTGCTGCTGGTGGCCGGCACGCTGGTCGGCGCGGCCGGTACGTTGCTGACCAAGCTGATGGCCGACGCGATGGGCCGCTCGCTCTACAACATCCTCTTCGGCGCCATCCGCGGCGGCTCCACCCTGGGCGGCGGTACGGCGTCCGAGCGGCCGGTCATCTCCGGCGGCGCGGAGGATGTCGCGATCCTGCTCGGGTACGCGAACCGGGTCATCATCGTGCCCGGGTACGGCCTCGCGGTCGCCCAGGCCCAGCACGCCCTGCGGGACCTGGTCGAGGAACTGCAGGGCCGGGGCGTGAAGGTCGACTACGCGATCCACCCCGTCGCCGGCCGGATGCCGGGCCACATGAACGTGCTGCTGGCCGAGGCCCAGGTGCCGTACGAGCAGCTGCGCGAGATGGACGAGATCAACGGCGACTTCAAGTCCACCGACGTCGTCCTGGTGGTCGGCGCCAACGACGTGGTCAACCCGGCCGCCCGCACCACGCCGAGCGCGCCGATCTACGGGATGCCGATCCTGAACGCCGACGAGGCGCAGCGGGTCATCTTCCTCAAACGTTCGATGCGTCCCGGTTTCGCCGGAATCGAGAACGAACTCCTCTACGACCCGCGAACCACCCTGCTGTTCGGCGACGCGCGCGACTCGCTGACCAAACTCCTCGCCGCCCTCAAGACCGTCTGAGCAAGATTACGTTGTCAATCGCGAAAGGCGCGAACTGAAGCACGTCCGCGTCCCGATGGCAAGCGGTTGGCATGTTCCTGCCGAGGTACGACGGCTGGGCGGTCCAGACCGGATGTTCGCCGGAAACGCTGCCACGACAGGCGTTTCCGGCCGGCCGGGGGTCGAGGAATTCCCGCGAAAATGGTGCTGCTGGAAATGTTTGATCAAACCCAGCCGCGTTTGGCGGCGGCCACGCCCAATTCGAACCGGCTGGCCGCGTCCAGCCGCTCGGAAAGATTCGCGGTAATTCGCCGCGCGGTGCGCAGGGAAATCCCGAGCAAACGCGCGACCTGTTCGTCCTTCGCGCCGCCGGCGAGCAAACGCAATACCTCCGCCTCGTGCGGGGTCAGAGGTGTGTTGTCGTCGCGGTCCTCCGGCGCGAACATCTCGGTCGCGCGGGACCAGTACGCGTCGAACAGGGCCAGCGCGACCGACACCACGGCCGGGGAGCGGTGGATCACCGCTCCGGCCGTCGGGTTCTCCGGGTCCATCGGCATGATGGCGATCTCCTGGTCGAAGATCAGCAGCCGCATCGGCAGGGTCGGGGTCGCCCGCACCTCGCCGCCGAGCCGGTGCATGGTGGCGGCGTACTCCAGCGCCTGCTTCGACGACGTCATGCTCTGCAGGTAGACGGTCCGCATCTTCAGACCCCGCTCGAGCAGAGCGAAGTCCGGTGACCGGTCCACCTGCTGGATCGTGTCGTCGATGTGCGCCGGCACCAGGCCCCAGAACGTCTCCCGCGCCTTCAGCGCGAGCTCCTCGATCCGGCGCGACGCGTTCGCCCGGCCCTTGAGCACCTCCACGTCACCGCTGCTCCGGGCGGTGAGCAGCTCGTTGTACTGCTCGGCGACGATCTCGGCCGACGCCTCGGCCTCCTTGAGCTCGCCGAGCATCTTGTTCAGCTCGGTCCGCCGCCGCTCGGCCAGCCCGGTCAGCCCGACCCGCGGATGGACCGCGTGCTCGGCCTCGGGGTTCGTCCAGGTCGCCACCAGCAACCCGAGCTCGCGCAGCCTGTTCAGCAACTGGTGAACCTCGTCCAGCGGACGATTCACTAGCGCGGCTATCTGCTCAGGCGTACTGTCTGGGTGGCTGAGAAGGGCGTGATAGACCGCAAAGGTGGCTTCGTCCACCCCCAGCGGCTCGAGCACGATCCTTCTCCTCCAGAAACTTGTCGGAACCGACCATATACAGGCAGCGTCGACAAAGAGCAGTCAATTGGTGGTTTCGGATTATTTCTGAAGGGACGATCGGTGATCAAGAAGGTGCTCGCTGTAGTCGGAATTGTCCTGCTGCTCGCCACGGCCGCGCCACAGACCGCGTCGGCGGCCGAGGGCAGTGGCGCGTGTCACCTGATCGCGGCCTGCTGGTAGGCCGCGGAGGTCCGCGGTGGCCGGAGGGCCGGGTGACGTCCCGTAGACTGCTGCTGTGGCTCGTGGCGATGGTCGGCTCACCCATGACCTTGACCCGCAGGATCTCGGACCGCAGGACGCGTGTGGCGTCTTCGGGGTCTGGGCGCCGGGGGAAGAGGTCGCCAAACTCACCTATTTCGGGCTCTACGCTCTGCAGCACCGCGGGCAGGAGTCGGCTGGCATAGCGGTCAGCAACGGCAGCCAGATCCTCGTCTACAAGGACATGGGGCTGGTCAGCCAGGCGTTCGACGAGGCGACCCTGGCGTCGCTGCGCGGACACATCGCGATCGGGCACTGCCGGTACTCGACCACCGGGTCGAGTGTGTGGGCGAACGCCCAGCCGACCTTCCGGTCCACCGCGACCGGGTCGATCGCGCTCGGTCACAACGGCAACCTGACCAACACCGGTGAGCTGGCGGCCAGCCTGAACGGCGGCGGCGACCTCGGCCTCGAGCTGGACGCCGAGGTCGAGCACGCCAAGGCGAACGCCAAGCACAGCGCGTCGTCGGACACCGACATCCTCACCTCGATGCTGGCCGGCTACCCGGATCTCACCATCGAGCAGGCGGCGGCCAAGATCCTGCCGAAGGTCAAGGGCGCCTTCAGCCTGATCTTCATGGACGAGAACACCCTGTACGCCGCCCGCGACCCGCAGGGCATCCGCCCACTGGTACTCGGCCGGCTCGAGCGTGGCTGGGTGGTCGCCAGCGAGACCGCCGCCCTCGACATCGTCGGCGCCTCGTTCATCCGGGAGATCGAGCCCGGTGAGATCGTCGCGATCGACGCCGACGGGCTGCGCTCGACCCGGTTCGCCGCGGCGGATCCGAAGGGCTGCCTGTTCGAGTTCGTCTACCTGGCCCGGCCGGACACCCAGATCTCCGGTCAGCGGATCCACTCCACCCGGGTCGAGATCGGCCGCCGGCTGGCCCGCGAGCACCCGGCCGAGGCCGACCTGGTCATCGCCACCCCGGAATCCGGCGTACCGGGCGCGATCGGGTACGCCGAGGAGTCCGGCATTCCGTACGGCTCCGGCCTGGTCAAGAACGCGTACGTCGGCCGCACCTTCATCCAGCCCAGCCAGACCATCCGCCAACTCGGCATCCGGCTCAAGCTGAACCCGCTGCGCGAGGTGATCGAGGGCAAGCGGCTGGTCGTGGTCGACGACACCATCGTGCGCGGCAACACCCAGCGCGCGGTGATCCGGATGCTGCGCGAGGCCGGTGCGAAGGAGATCCACGTCCGGATCACCGCGCCGCCGGTGAAGTGGCCGTGCTTCTACGGCATCGACTTCGCCAGCCGCGCCGAACTGATCGCGAACGGCTTGAACACCGAGGAGATCTGCCGGTCGCTCGGCGCCGACTCGCTCGGCTACATCAGCCTGGACGCCCTGGTCGAGTCGACCACGGTGCCGAAGGAACGCCTGTGCCGGGCCTGCTTCGACGGGGTCTACCCGGTCGAGCTGCCCGACCCGGAGCAGCTCGGCAAGCACCTGCTCGAGGTACCGGTGTCCACCGATGTCGACGGCCTGGCCACCGTGTCCGGCGGCGCGGGTGCCGCCGACGCACTGAGTCGTCCGTAGACCTTCCGCAGTCGAGACCAGCCCGGCGTACGCCGTACCGAGGAGAAGAACGTGAGCGAAGGGGCGAGCTACGCCGCCGCCGGGGTCGACATCGAGGCCGGGGACCGGGCCGTCGAGCTGATGAAGGAGTGGGTGGCGAAGGCGACCCGCCCCGAGGTGGTCGGCGGGCTGGGCGGGTTCGCCGGGTTGTTCGACGCGACCGCGCTGACGTCGTACCGGCGGCCGCTGCTGGCCACTTCGACCGACGGGATCGGGACCAAGGTCGCGATCGCGCAGAGGCTGGACAAGCACGACACGATCGGGTTCGACCTGGTCGGGATGGTCGTCGACGACCTGGTCGTGTGCGGGGCCGAGCCGCTGTTCATGACCGACTACATCTGTACCGGCAAGGTGGTCCCGGAGACGATCGCGCAGATCGTGAAGGGTATCGCCGAGGCCTGTGTGGAAGCCGGTACGGCGCTCGTCGGTGGCGAGACCGCCGAGCACCCGGGCCTCCTGGAGCCGGACGAGTACGACGTCGCCGGCGCGTCGACCGGTGTGGTCGAGGCCGACGAGGTGCTCGGGGCGGACCGGGTGCGCGCGGGTGACGTGGTCGTGGCGATGGGTTCGTCCGGCTTGCACTCGAACGGGTACTCCCTGGTCCGGCACGTGTTCTTCGACCGGGCGAAGTGGACTCTGGACCGGGTGGTGCCGGAGCTCGGCGCCACGCTGGGCGAGGTGCTGCTCACGCCGACCCGGGTCTACGCCAAGCACTGCCTGGAGTTGATCCAGGAGCTGAACGGTGACGCCGAGGGTGACGCGAAACCGCTGCACGCGATGTCGCACATCACCGGCGGGGGGTTCGCGGCCAACCTGACTCGGGTGATTCCGGCCGAGCTGTCGGTACGGATCGACCGGTCCACCTGGACCCCGGCGCCGATCTTCGGCCTGGTCGGCCGGCTCGGCGACGTGGCGCTGCCCGAGCTGGAGAAGACGCTCAACATGGGCGCCGGGATGGTCGCCGTACTGGATCCGTCGGCTGCGGACCAGGCGATCGCGGCGCTGGGCGCCCGGGACATCCCTGCCTGGGTATGCGGTGAGGTCACCGCGACTCCCGGCGGAACAGTGGCCCTCGAAGGCGCGTACGCCAAGTAGATCCACCTCGCTGCCCCGGCCGTCGCTGCGTGCGCGGTAGCTCCCAGCCAGGGCTTGGCAGGCTCCCTGTTTGCCTCACCACCGGCGCTCAGGCAAAGCCTGCCGTGAGCAGCACTGGCTAGCCCGCCGCTGACTGGCGGCAGGTCAACCAACCTGCTCCGGCTAGGCCTGACGCTGACCTGGCGACGGACCAACCTGTTCTGGCTGGGCCGTCACGCACCGGTGGCAGGCCGACCTGTTCTGGGTAGGCGGGAGTGCGGCAGGTGGTGCTGGTGTGGTGGTGCTCGTCGGCGCACGGTTAACTGCTCAGGCACCCGTGAGGGCGCTGAGCAGTTCAGCCGGGCTGGTGTTGCTTACCGACGGGGGTGGTAGTCGTCGGCGTCGTAGTCGTCGCCGTCGTTGTCGCCGTTGGCAGAACGGTTCGCACCCTGCTCACCGGACAGCTCGCGCTTGAGCTGCTCCAAGTCAGTCTCCCAGGTGCGGTACTTCAGGTCGCGTGCGACCTTCGTCTGCTTGGCCTTTGCACGGCCGCGCCCCATAGCGTCGACCCCCTCGCACAAGTCAACCGGGTACGCAGCGCGGCGCCCACGGATCAGTCGTCAGTAATCGTGGTCCTAGGATACCCGGCACTCGGGATCGACACACGCACCGGCCCCCTGGCCGAACCCTGAGAGGTCCGACCACATGGGTCGATGGGGCGGTCCGGTCCCCTCAAACCGGCCCGCCCCACCGCGTCCGGTGTGCGTTATTTGACCTCGCGACGTGAGCTTGCCCACAGTCCCACGACGGTCGGCAGCACGATCCAGATCCCGATCGAGGTCAGCGTCTCGGGCAGCATGCCGTTCAGATTGCGCTCCGCGATCCGGCCGAAGGCGCCGAACACGTCCAGCCAGTTCGCGTTGTCCTTGAACAGCGCCGGCCCGGCCAGCGACCAGGCGGTCGGCGCGATGAAGTACACCAGGATCGCGACCGCGGTCTGGGCGATCACCGCGCCGAAGGCGGCACCCATCACCACGTTCAGCGCGACGGTCAGGTAGGCCCCGGCCAGCTGCCCGCCGACGTCGACGTACGACGTCGTGCGGTCGGTGACCGCACCGGCCAGAGCCGTTCCGGCGAAGGCGAGGGCGACGACAGCGGTCATCACCACGACGCTCAGCACGATCGCGGAGACGAACTTGGCCAGCTGGACCCGGACCCGGCGCGGCGACAGCGTGAACGTGGTCAGCGCGGTCCGCTGCGTCCACTCGCTCGTCATCGCCATCACGCCGATCACCGGCAGCAGCAGCATGACGCTGGTCGACGCGGCGCCGAGGAACCCGTCGAAGCCGGCCGGGCCCTGCGGCAGGTGCGTGAGCTGCCAACTGATCGCGACCACGGCGAGCAGCACGATCGCGGCGATCAGCACCAGGCCGCTGCGGGTGTTCACGGACTTGCGCAGTTCGAGTATGACGAGTTTCAGGAAGGACTGGCCGCGCGCGGGCGGCAGTGAGGTCGCCACCTCGGCCCGGTGCTTGGCGGGGGCCGGCGGTGCGACGTCGGTGACGGTGGTCATGTCGATGAGCTCCAGAAGTGTGGGTGGTCAGGCGGCGTCGGCGAGCGGCGTGGTGAGCTGGAAGAACAGGTCCTCCAGGCCGGCGCCGTCGCTCTGGCGGAGTTCGAGCAGGATCTGGCCGGCGGCCGCGGCGGCCCGGCCGACCTGCTCGGCGGTCGCGTCGACGCGCAGCGAGCCGTCCGGTTGCGGTTCGAGGTTCAGACCGGCGGCGGTCAGCGCCTGGTTCAGGCCGACCGGGTCGAGACCGCGGACGAGCGTGCCGCTGCCGGCCAGCAACTCCTCCAGCGAGCCGTTCGCGACGATCCGGCCGCCGCCGATGACGACCAGCCGGTCGACAGTCGCCTGCACCTCGCCCAGCAGATGGCTGGACAGGATCACCGTGCCGCCGCGGGCGGCGAAGTCCTGCAGCAGGCCGCGCATCCACCGGATGCCCTCGGGGTCCATCCCGTTGGCCGGCTCGTCCAGGATCAGTACGGCGGGATCACCCAGCAGCGCGCTGGCGATCCCGAGCCGCTGCCGCATGCCGAGCGAGTACTGCCCGACCCGGCGCTTCGCGGCGTGGCTCAGGCCGACGGCCTCCAGCATCTCGTCCACCCGTGCCTTCGGGGCGCCGAGCAGGCTCGCGTTGAGCAGCAGCGTCTCCCGTCCGGTCCGGCCCGGGTGCTGGGCGGCCGCGTCGAGCATGACCCCGACGACCCGGCCCGGATTGGGCAGGTCGACGTACCGCTTGCCGGTGATGGTGGCGGTCCCTGAGGTCGGCGGGGTGAGCCCGGTGAGCATCCGGAGCGTGGTCGACTTGCCGGCGCCGTTCGGGCCGAGGAAGCCGGTGATGCTGCCCGGCTGGACGGTGAAGGAGACGTCGTGGACGGCCGTGGTGCTGCCGTACCGCTTGGTCAGGTTCTCGACGGTGATCATGACGTCGAGTCAACCGGTCACGACCCCGGTCGCACATCGGACGAGCGGCTGCGATCACCCCCTACGAAAGTCGTCGGGGACGACCCCTGAACCCACCCGGATGGGTGACGAAAACACCGATCACGCGCAACTACGCTGACAGAATGCGACGGTTGCGCCGGTGGTACGCCTGGTGGATCAGGCATGCCCCGCGACTGCGCGACCTGCTGTTCGTCGGATTCGGCCTGCTCACCGTCGTCGCCCAGGCCGCGTCCGGCGGGAACGGCTGGCAGTCCCGTGACTGGTTCGTGTTCGGTGCCGGCGTGGTCGCCTCGCTCACCCTGTTCTGGCGCCGACGGTTCCCGGCGACCGTCACGGCCGTCAGCGTCGCGGCGATGCTGACGGCCGGCATCTTCGTCCCGATGGGCCTGGCCCTGCTCACGCTGGCGATCCGCCGCCGGGACCTGGTCCTCGCCGTCCTGGGCGTCGCGGCGTACGTCGCCTACGTCGTGAACACCACGTGGTGGGCCGGCGGCACGCTGCTGGTCTCGCTGTTCACCGCCCCGTTCCTGATCGGGACCTGGATCGCGATCGGTGCGTACGTCGGCGCGCGCCGCGACCTGATGGTGTCGTTGCGGGACCGAGCGGAGCGAGCCGAGGCGGAACGCGAGTTGCGCGGCGAGCAGGCCCGGCTCGGCGAGCGTGCCCGGATCGCGCAGGAGATGCACGACGTACTCGCCCACAAGGTCTCGCTGATCGCCTTGCACGCCGGTGGTCTCGAGGTGAACCCGGCGGTCGGCCCGGAGAAGGTGGAGGGCTCGGCCCGGTTGATCCGCGAGACCGCGCGGCAGGCGATGGAGGATCTCCGTGAGGTTCTCGGCGTACTGCGCTCCGACATCAGCGTCGACGGGGCCGACCTGGCACCCGTCCCGCGGGCCTCGGACCTGGACCGGCTGGTCGAGGAATCCCGGGAGGCCGGGGTGACCGTCACCGGTGACTTCGCGCTGCCGGACGACGTACCGGTGTCGCTCGGGCGGACGATCTACCGGGTCGTCCAGGAGTCGCTCACCAACGTTCACAAGCACGCCAGGGGAGCGTCCACGGACGTGGTCGTCCGCGGCGGCCGGGGAGAAGGAATCACGGTCAGGGTGACGAACGTGCGACCGGTGGCTGCTGGTTCACTTCTCCCGGGTGCCGGCGCGGGCCTCGTCGGTCTGCGCGAACGGGTGCAGTTGGCCGGTGGACGGCTGTCGACCGGGCCGACGGCGGCAGGCGGTTGGCAGGTGGAAGCCTGGCTGCCCTGGCCGGACGGCCGGAAGAACGAAGGGGAACGATGACGCGGCTGCTGATCGTGGACGACGAGGCGCTGGTGCGGGCCGGGCTGAAGATGATCCTCGAGTCCGACGACGACCTCGAGGTGGTCGCGGAGGCCGACGACGGTGCCGATGCCGCGGCGATGGCGGTGAAACACCGGCCGGACGTCGTCCTGATGGACATCCGGATGCCGCGGCTGGACGGGCTGGCGGCGACGCGTGAGGTTCAGGCGCTGCCGGACCCGCCGAAGGTCGTCGTACTGACGACCTTCGACCTGGACGACTACGTGTTCCGGGCGCTGCAGGCCGGGGCGAGTGGGTTCCTGCTGAAGGACACGCCGCCGCGGGAGCTGGTGCAGGCGGTCAAGGTGGTCGCGGCCGGTGACGCGATGCTCTCGCCGGCGGTGACTCGGCGGCTGATCGGGCACTTCGCGGCCGACTCGCGGTCGGACCGGCAACGGCAGGCCCGAGCCCGGATCGAGGCGCTCACCGACCGGGAGCGCGAGGTGCTGACCGCGGTCGCGCGCGGGCTGTCGAACGCCGACATCGGCAAGGCGCTGTACATGAGCGAGGCGACCGTGAAGGCGCACGTCTCGCGGGTGCTGGTGAAGCTGAACGGCACCAACCGGGTCCAGGTCGCGATCCTCGCGCACGACGCCGGGCTCCTGGACAACTAGGGCCTGCCTGCCCGGCCATGAGGAAACCGGCCGGGGCCGTCGGAGGGGTGGGGGGCGACGGCCCGCGACCGGTTTCAGGGTCCGTCAGCGATCCCTGGGGGGAGAGGATGCCGACAGGGTGGACTCAGACGCGGCCGAAGGCCACGCTCTTGGTCCAGATCTTCGACTTGCGAACCGGGACACCCGGCTTCGAGGAGTGCCACAGCATGTTGCCACCGGCGTAGATGCCGACGTGGTACACGCCGCCGCCACCGCTCTTGAAGAAGACGAGGTCACCCGGCTTCGCGGCCTTGCGGCTGATGTGCTTGGTCGCGCTGTACTGCTGGCGCGACGTACGCGGCAGCTTCTTGCCGGCCTTCTTGTACACGTAGCCGGTGTAGCCGGAGCAGTCGAAGCCGCGCGGGGTCGTGCCGCCGTAGCGGTACGGCGTGCCCTTCAGCTTCGCCGCCTCACGCAGCACCTTGGCGCGGAACGTCGTGGTGCCGCTGCTCTTGCCGTAGGGACCGTAGAGCACCTTGTGCTTCGCGGCCCAGGTGAGCCGGCCCCAGGTCTGCTTGTCGGTGGTGCCGGTCGGACGCAGGCCCCACGAGGCCTGGAACTTCTTCAGCACCCGGACGGTGCTGGTGCCGAAGTAGCCGTCCGGCCCCAGGCGCAGAGCCCTCTGGACGTACTTGACGGTCGGACCGGAGTCCCGGAACCGCAGCAGCGGCCGGCTGGGGACGCTCCAGTAACCACGTGGAGTGGTGGTGGCGGTGGCGCTGGTCGTCGCCGCCGACGCGGAGGCCGGAGGAGTGGCGACAGTGAGAGCGGCTCCGCCGCCGACCGCGAGGCCCACGGAGAGAACGGCGGCCGCGGCCCGAGGGCCTGCGGGCTTGGTCACCTTGCGGTGCTTCGCGAGCGTCCGGCCGGTGGACCGGGTACTGAGCTCGCTGGTCTGGCTGACGGCGCGCGAAAGCGACGTCCGTCGGGCAGTGACGGGCATGGTAGGTCTCCCCACGCCTGCGGAGTTAGCTGTCGGGTTCGGGCTGGGATTCATAGCCCGGTCCGCTCCCGCGGACTTCACCCCAGGGTTCCGACCACTCACGGTCGAGACCCAACCTCCTGGGTCCCCCACCCCTGCCATGGTGTTCGAGGGGAGCACACGTGCCTGGCAGGGCTCGGCGTCGACACATGTGCGGTTCGTGTTGTTTACCGAACCGCCGACGACTGTATAACAGAACGATCACGACGCAAACCCTCAGATCCACAGAGTTGCTCCGGAAAGGCCCTCAGCGGCTCCCTGACGGGTCAGGGACTCGGGGTGAACACCAGGTGTCCTGAGCGCGTCTGAGCGGGGCTCAGGCGGCAAATCAGCGGTTCGATGTGACGTCGGTCACATATCGTCGTGGCTGTGTGTGACAACCAGCACAGTGCGTGCTCAGGGCACCCTCAGGTCCTTGCGAGTTCAGCTATTTCGGAGCAGCTCGAGGAACCGGTCCAGGCCGACGTTCCCGCCTGACAGCACCACGCCGACGCGCTCCGGCAGTGGCCGGACCCGCCCGGCCAGCACCGCTGCCAGGGCACTGGCGCCACTCGGCTCGAGGACGATCTTCAGTCGCTCGAACGCGAACGCCATCGCAGCCACGATCTCGTCGTCGGAGACCAGCGCGACACTGTCCAGCAGCCGCCGGTTCACCGCGAAGGTCAGCTCGCCCGGCGTCGAGAGCGCCTGCCCGTCGGCAATGGTCCGCGGTACGTCGATCACCACCCGCTCACCCTGCGCCAGCGACCGGGCGTGGTCGTCCCCGGCGGCCGGCTCGACCCCGATCATCCGGATCCCCGGCGCCAGCGCGGTCGCGGCGGTGGCGCAGCCGGCCATCAATCCGCCGCCCCCGACCGGCACGAGCAACGCGTCCAGCGGCCCGGTCTCCTCGATCAGCTCCAACGCGACCGTCCCCTGCCCGGCCATCACGTCGTAGTCGTCGTACGGCGGGATGAGCGTGAGCCCGCGTTCGGTCGCCACGTCCTTGGCCAGCGCGGCCCGATCCTGCGTGTAGCGGTCGTACGTGACGACCTCGGCGCCGTACCCGCGCGTGGCGGCGAGCTTGGTCGGTGGGGCGTCCTCGGGCATCAGGATGACCGCCTTCGTCCCCGCGATCCGCGCCGCGAGTGCGACGGCCTGTGCGTGATTCCCCGACGAGTACGCCGCGACGCCGTACCGGAGCTGCTCGGGCGACAGCCTGCTCACCGCGTTGTACGCGCCGCGGAACTTGAACGCGCCGATCCGCTGCAGGTTCTCCGCCTTGAGGAAGACGTGGGCCCCGACGCGCTCGTCCAGGGTCCGCGAGGTCAGAACCGGCGTACGGTGGGCGACCCCGGCGAGGCGGTCGGCGGCGGACCGGACATCTGTGAGACTCAGCTCGGCCATGCGGCCAACGCTATCTGCTCCGGACCGATGTCAAGATGGCGCGGTCGGCTCCGTACTGATGGGCGAGAGGCTCCCGGCCGGGGAGCCGCGGCTGAAGGAGACACCGTGAAGTACCTAGTGATTCTCAACATCAACCCCGACGTGCTGGCCGCGCTGACCGAGGAGGAGCAGCAGGCGATCGGCGCCGGGCACGAGAAGTTCATGGAGCTCACGAAGGCCTCGGGCGAGTTCCACAGCACTGTGGCGCTGGCCGAGCCGGCCAAGTCCGCGGTGGTCAAGGTACGTGACGGCGTACCGGCGGTGACGGACGGGCCGTTCGTGGAGTCGAAGGAGTTCCTGGGCGGGTACTACCTGATCGACGTGGCGTCGCCGGAGCGGGCGTACGAGCTGGCCGCGATGATCCCGGACGCGGCCATCGAGGGCCTCGGCGTCGAGGTCCGGCCGGTGGAGTTCGAGTCCGGCCTGTGACACCCGCAGGGGTCTCGCCGCCGGTGCGGCGAGACCCCTTGTTTTCTTGGACTTCCAGTTCCTGTCAGGCCGTCTCGTCGTCAGGCCGTCTGGCGCTCAGGCCGTCCTCGTGCCGTCTGGTGCTTAGGCCGTCTGGTGCTCAGGCCGTCCGGTCCTCAGGCTGTCTGGTCGTCGACGTTCGCGTCGGCGGCGTTCCGCTTGATCGACTCGATCCCGTTCAGCGCGCCGGCCTTGGTCTCGTAGCTCTCGCTGCTGGTCGCGATCACCTCACCGTTCCCGGCCTTCAGCCGGAACCGGAAATCACCCGACTTGTCCTTGTACAGCTCGAACTTCCCCGCCATCCCGTACCTCCAGCGTATTCGGTAATCACTCCGCTTCGGAGCGTAGCGCTGCCCGCTACGGATAGTCAGCCCCGACACTTCGATTGCCCGCCACCTTCGTCGCCGCGCCGCGGGATCAACCTGGCGGGAGTGTGGGCTGTGGGGCCGGAATCCTGCGGGATCAGCCCGCGGGGACGTCGCGGACGGCGCCGGGTGGGCCGGACCAGCCGGGCCATGGGCCGGGCGGTGGGCCGTCGGCGTCGGGGCGTTCCTCCTCCACCGTCTTGTACGGCTTCAGGCTGCGCGCCCGGTAGTTCGCCAGCGCGGCAGGCCCGTCGAGGGTATTGGTATTCACCCAGACCCTGGTGATCGGCACCACGCTCTCGTGCCGTTCATCAAGAGTCCACGCCTTGCGCAGTCCGACGGTCAGCAGATGTCCGCCGATCCCCCGACCGATGAAGCCCTTGAGCAGCCCGAAGTTCTCGATCTCGACCTCACTGCCGACTCCGCGCAGGGCGACGTACCCGGCCGGCACACCCCCGACCCACGGCACGTACGTCTCGAATCCGGGCCGGCTCAGCCACTCGACCCACTGGTCCCAATTCCAGCCCAGCTTCCCGACCCAATGCCAGTGACCACCGACCGCGGTGTAGAGGTAGCGCGCAAACTCAGGTGACACCTCCTCCACCAATCTGACCTCCACCGACTGCTCCCGCGCCGGCACGATCTCGTCCACACTGCGCTGCTCCAAGTAGGTCATCACACTGAGCGCCAAGCCACTCCACCTTCTCTCAGTACACCGCGCACACACCCATCCTCCCTGGCCCCACCGACACCAGACCCCTAAGGCGGCATTGGGGGAGGCGCCAGGGGTCATACCCGATCCAACTTGGCCAGTACTTCGCCAAGCTTCTCGGGACGATTTGCTGACAGGAGGCTGGGAATGAAGCGGAAGCTTCGAATGGTGGGTGCGGCATTGTTGCTCTCGGCGACGATCGCGTCGGCGGTGCCGGCGGCCGCTGCCGCGGTACCAACGGATCGCACCGAGTTGCAGAGTGAGTTGGATAACGTCGTTGCCGCCGGCGCGGTCGGCGCGCTCGCCGAAGTACGCGACGGGCACCGAGTCTGGCGTGGCTCCAGTGGGGTTGCGGAGGTGGGGACCACGCGGCCGGTGCCGGTGAACGGGCGGTTCCGGGCCGGCAGTATCACGAAGACGTTTGTGGCGACCGTCGTACTGCAACTGGTCGACGAAGGTGTACTGCGACTGGACGACACCGTCGAGAAGTGGCTGCCTGGGGTCGTTCCCAACGGTCAGGCGATCACCGTGCGGCACCTGCTCAATCACACCAGCGGGCTGTACGACTTCAAGGACACGTTGGCGTTGCCGGACATCGTGGCCAATCGGTGGAAGACGTGGACGGCCGACGAGGTAATTCGACGGGCAGTGGCCAACCCTCCGACGTCCACAATGCCGGGTCGGGTCTTCGACTACTCGAACACCAACTACACCGTCCTCGGCGAGATCATCACGGCGGCAACGGGTGCGTCGTACGGCGACGAGATCGAGCGCAGGCTGATCCGGCCGCTCGGTCTGCACGGCACCGAGATGCCCGGAACCTCGCCGCAGATCCGGGGCCCGCACCCGCACGGCTACCTACCGAGCGAGCAAGGCCTCCTCGACTTCACCGAGATGAACCCGTCGATCTTCGGCGCCGGCGGCGAGCTGATCTCCACAACCCATGACCTCAACCGCTTCCTCACCGCCCTCCTCACCGGCGACCTGCTCTCCCCTCACCTCCTTGCAGAGATGAAGAAGCCGGCCGTCGAGGGCCGGAACTACGGCCTAGGCCTGGCTTGGCGAGACACCACCTGCGGCCGCCGCCTCTACGGCAACGACGGCGACTCCATCACCTACCAGTCCTGGACCTTCTCCACCCCCGACGCCGACCACCAGGTCACCGTCGCCCTCACGCCAAACTTCAAGGCCGACCCCGACGACTACATCGACACCTTCCTGAACAAGGCAGTCTGCTAACTACTTGCCCCGCGCAACTAACTGGTGCGCACGCAGCGCGCTTGTAGACCTCGACCTAGCTCCTGCCCGCGTCTGAGACGAATGTGTTGCCGTCGAACGCCTACGCGTTCGGCGGCAACACTCCGCCGTTGCGATGTGCAGAGTGACGGCCTCCGGGTAAAGGTGTCGCTCCGCCGGTGCCGTGACCAGCTTCGCCCCTCACCCGCCCCACGCTGAAGCCACTCGATCGGCGCCGACCGCCCGATCCGTCGCATTTCCGAGACCCGCCTCGAGAAACTGCCTCTGGTACTGCGAGGATCGCAACCTCAACCTGATAGCCGACAGACTCGGACTCCCGTGCCAACTGCTCCACGTCCCCGGACCAATCAGCACGGACTCCATCACGACGTCGAGCCGCCGGGAGCGCGCGTACTCGAGCGCCCTACCCATCCACCGAAGGCTTTCCTGCTCAGATACCCGGCCGACGTCGGCTCCTCGTCGAGCGCCGTACGAAAATGGGCCAATGCGGCTGATACCGACCTGCGCCGACGCTACTTAGCCCCGTGTCTCAACACCTCGCACGGGCTGCTGCTGAGGATGCAGGATCGGCGCAGCAGCCGCAGCTAGTCGAGAGCCGACCAATCACCCCATTCCAAGTCCGTCATTCGGCGTGCATCGAACGCGCAGACAGGCGGGAACAGTCCTCGTGACGTGAAGTGATTCCAACAGCCGACGCAGTACGCACGTGAACCCCACGAGAACGGATCGGAAAGCACCCGGCTGTCACACAAGAGACACTGCATCCACCAGTGTCCGTTCTCGTCTCGACTGAGATCGGAGGTCCCCGATCGTTCCCCGACGATCGGGATCAACCCATGCACGTCCCCATGATCGGGAGCCAGGCACACAACGCCACCCAGATTGCCCATCCCACAAACCAGACATTCCGGAAACCAGCCCTCATACCCCTGATGACTCACACCCCCATTCTCGACCCGAAACCCGAACACACCTCGATTCCGGTCAGCGCGCGACGAGGGAGCGACTGCGTAGCACGCGTAGAAACCCCTCCCCGGTGCCGGAAAAGAGGGTTGAGGTGGTCAGGGGCGGTCTCGAACCGCCGACCTTCCGCTCTTCAGCTCGGCAACGGTTCTGGATCTGCATGACAGAACCGTTGGTGAGTAGGTTCCGCCTTGGGGTCCCGGTGGCCGTTGGGGCCAGTTGATGCGGGCTTGGTCGCGGCACCTCGTGGTGCCGGACGAGGTTCGGGTCGCGCTGTTCGGCAACGGGTCAGTTCGCGTCCTCTTGCTCCTCGGATCGGGCGGGTAAAGACTGATGGGATGCCCGATCGGTAAGGAGGATCATGATGCTACGCCGAACACTGTTGATCGTTCCGCTTGCCGCGGCGGCAGTTCTGCTGCCGGCGACGCCGGCTGCCGCCGACCACACGCATTTCCGGGTCGTCGGCAACGGCGAGTGCGTCCTGCTCGCGCCCGACGGTGGGGAGAAATACGTACAGCTGCCGAACGCAGGTGCGTACCCACCTAACCGCCAGCACCCATTACACGTGAACGTCCACCTCGGGCAGCCAGGCCAAGTCGGCCAAATCTACGTTGCCTACGGAGCGGACGGAGTCCTGACGGCCGACGCTCAGAGGCTGTGCGAGGGAGTCTTCATCAACCGCTAGCTTGAGCCACCGCCTCTCAGCGGAAGCCTGTGCCCGGCGCATTGGCCAACTGCACAACGCCCCGACCCCTACAGAACTTGTCCGGTCGACGCCGCGGACCACCGCTCACACCGTTGCCCCCGGCGTTTACGACGACCTGCCTGTGACATCTTCAAGCCCACGACGCTGCGGTCCGTGCGAAAGGATCGGCGGTTCTCAGATCGAGAATCCGCAGGTGAGAAGGGTGGTCAGGGGCGGTCTCGAACCGCCGACCTTCCGCTTTTCAGGCGGACGCTCTACCAGCTGAGCTACCTGACCGGGGAGAAAGTTCGGCGGCGGTGTTTGGACACCGCCGCCTTCTCCTGCGACCCAGACGGGACTCGAACCCGCGACCTCCGCCGTGACAGGGCGGCACGCTAACCAACTGCGCCACTGGGCCAGATTCCTCGATGATCTTACAGCATCTCCGAGGTGGTACTGACACCGGTCTTTCGACCGTATCCCCAACGGGATTCGAACCCGCGTTACCGCCTTGAAAGGGCAGCGTCCTAGGCCACTAGACGATGGGGACTCGGACCCGCGGGAGCCGAAGCTCCAGGGACAGCCGTAAGCATAGAGGAGTTGGGCGCAGGGTCCAAAACGAGTTCTTGGGCGGGGCGCCGGGAGCCGAAACGAGGGTCCAGGGGACGCCGGCGGGGAGGCGCCGTACGCCCGCCGGGGACGCTGCCGTACGACGGTGGGACGGGCGCCGTGCGACGGTGGCACGGCCGCCGTACGGCGGCAGGCGGACACCGGGGGCCCGAGCGTTGGCGGGACACGGACGCCGTAGCACGGGGCGTGCGTTGCGCGGGGGTCTGGCGGGGCGTGCGTTGCGGGGGTCCGGCGGGACGGCCGTACGACGGTGGGAGGGGCGCCGTGCGACGGTGGGACGGGCGGCGTGCGGCGGCGGGCGGACACCGGGCGCCCGTGCGTGGGGGAGACGCGGGCGCGGTAGGACGGGCCGTGCGTTGCGGGGGCCCGGGGGCGTACGACGGGAGCGTGTGTTACGGGAGGTGGGCGGCGTACGGGGCGGGACGGGCGCTGCGCGTCGGCGGGACGGCGTACGACGGTGGGACGGTCCGTACGGCGGCGGGACCGACGCCGGGGACCGTGCGCTGGCGGGAGGCGGGCGCAGTACGCCGGGGCGCCGTACGCCAGCGGGACGGGCGGCGTGCGGTGGGGGTCGTGCGTTGGCGGGCGCGGGCAACGAAGCCGGGGGAGGAATGGGAGCTCCACGGCGGCGGACGGGGCTGTGCGGCGGTGAGGGTGCTCGTGGTCGGGCTCGCTGGTGTCAGAGGCGATCGCCTGTGGGTGGTGCGCGGTGATGCTTCACCTGGAGGACGGGTGTGGAGAGGGATGTGTAGTTCGCCACATTTCGTTCGCTCGAGGGGCGGGTGGCGGGGGGTTGAGGGACGGGTGGCGTGAGGGGTGGGTTACTACGCTGGGTGGGTGATCGAGATGAGTCGGGCGGACTTCGAGGTGTTGGTGTCCGAGGCGTTGGACGAGGTGCCGGCGGAGTTGGCGGCGCTGATCGACAACGTCGCGATCTTTGTCGAGGACGAGCCGCCGGCGAGCGATCCGGGGCTGCTCGGGATCTACGAGGGCATCCCGCTGACCGAGCGCGGGCACTACTACGGCGGCGTACTGCCGGACCGGATCACGATCTACCGCAATCCGACGCTGGCGATCTGCGACACCGTCGAGGACGTCGTCGACGAGGTGAACATCACCGTGGTGCACGAGATCGCGCACCACTTCGGCATCGACGACGCCCGCCTGCACGAACTCGGTTACGGCTGACCGTTGCCACTTGCTGCAATTCCCGGCACTCGTCGGCGCAAGCCCGCTTCGCTGCTGTAACCTCACTCGGTCGGAGCCGGGGTCCGACGCGTTGGACCCGTGCAATCAAGTGAGGCACCAAGTGAGCGACCCGACCTCTCAGCCGCCCCCGCCGTACGGCGCACCAGACCAGCGACCGTACGACGGACCACACCAGCACCCGTACGGCGCACCAAGCCAGCCACCGTACGACGCCCCACACCAGCACCCGTACGACGGCCAGCACCAGCCGCCGTACCTCCAGCCGTACGGCCAACCAGGCCACCACCATCCGAAGCCGCAGCCGCAGCGCAAGAGCCAGCTGCCGTGGCTGCTCGCCGGCGCGATCGCCCTGGTGGTCGCCCTGGTCGGAGGCGCTGGTGTGGTCCTCGCGACCCGTGGCGACGGCTCCAACGCGACCAGTTCGTCGCCGACCGCCTCGTACACCGACGGCCTGACGTCGACCACGGTCCCGTCACCGACCGAGCCGCCGACGGAGTCACCGACCGAGCCCCCGACGTACACACCCAGCGAACCGGTCCCCACGCCTACTCCCGAACGGACCCGGACGCTGCGGGACATCGACCAGGGCGTCCAGGTGTACGACGACGTCTACGTCAAACCGGCCGGCGGGTGGCGGAAGTACCGGCAGACGAAGTACACCGTGACGCTCGGCTCCCAGAGCAAGTTCGGAGTCCTCGCCGTCGTCGTCCAGCCGGTCGGCTACCCGGCGGAGACCGCGGTGGCGAGTGTGGCGCAGGGCATGATCGACGTCGACAAGCTGACCGGTGTGAAGAAGGGGGCCGTCAAGACCCTCCGCCCGGCGAACTCGAACATCGCCGGCCAGGCGCAGCTGGAGTTCTCGGGCCGGTTCCGGCAGAACGGGGTCACTGTCTCGCTCAAGGGCCGGTGCACGGCCATGACCGGGGTGGAGTCGATCCACAACGTCACGGTGACCGTGTGCGTCGAGGCCCGCCGGGACTCGACGGCCGCCGCGTTCGGCGATGCGACCCGGATGCTGACGTCCGTGGCCAGGTCGATCTGATGCCGCTGGACGGAGATCCGATCAGCGGTCCGAAGGTGGCGCTGCTGACCGGCGGTCTGGTCGTCCTGCTGGTCGGTGTCTTCGTGGCCGCTGGTGCGCTCGTGCGGCCTGGCGACCAGCCGGCAGTTGCCGCCCCGGCGGAGGTGGTCACGGTGTCGCCCACGGCGCCGGCCGTGACGCCGTCCCGCAACCCTCGCCGGCAGCCTGACGTCGACCGGGGGATCCCGCTGGCCAGCGGCGTGTTCGTCCAGGTCGCCGAGGGGTGGAGGCACCAAACCCCCGGCTTGATGACCATGCGGGCGATCTCGTTCGACCGGGGTGCCAGCGCGACTTTTTCCCTCTCGCAGCATCCGGTGTCCTCCGGTCCGCTGATACGTCCGGATGCCGAAGCGTTCACCGAGCTCGACGACCTGTACGGCGTCAGGTTCGGCGCCGTACGGTCGCTGCCGCCGCCCAACCGCAACATCGTCGAGGCGGTGTCGCTCGGGTTCACCGGGCGACGGACCGTCGACGACGTCACCTACTCGCTCAGTGGCGAATGCACCAGGTTGCGCGGCGCCCCGGCGATCAACGACGTGAGCGTGAGCATCTGCTGGGCGGCCTACGTACAGGACCTGGACACGGTCCGCCCCGAGATCAAGCAGATGATCGGCTCGGTCGCCGGTTCGATCTGAGTCTCAGGAGCGGCGGAAGAGCAGCTTCCAGGGCATCAGGGCGGACTCGAGCTGGACCTTGAGGCTCATCTTGGAGGCGCCCGCGGTCCGCTCCTCGAAGCGGATCGGCACCTCGGCGATGCGCAGCCCGCGGCGGACCGTGCGGTAGTTCATCTCGACCTGGAACGAGTACCCGTTGCTCTGGATCGTGGTGACGTCGATCCAGCGCAGCGTGTCGGCCTTCCACGCCTTGAACCCGGCGGTGGCGTCTTTCACGCCAAGCCGCAGGATCGCGTTCACGTAGAAGTTGGCCCAGGCGGACAGCGCCCGGCGGTGCCAGCCCCACTCGGCGGCCGCGGAGCCGCCCTCGACGTACCGCGACCCGATCACCAGGGCCGCGTCGGTGGTCCGCAGCTTCTCGACCATGATCGGGATCACCGAGGCGGGGTGGGACAGGTCGGCGTCCATCTGGATCACGATGTCCGCACCCTCGTCCAGCGCCCGGCTGATGCCGGCGATGTATGCCCGGCCGAGGCCGTTCTTCTCGGTCCGGTGCAGCACGCTGACGGTCTCCGGCGACTTCTTCGCCAGCTCGTCGGCGACGTCGCCGGTACCGTCGGGGGAGTTGTCGTCGACCACGAGCATCTGCAGGCCCGGCAGGTTCAGGTCGGACAGCAGCCCGGCCAGCACGGGCAGGTTCTCCCGCTCGTTGTAGGTCGGCACGACGACCACGATCTTGCTCAGCTCACCCATGACATTCCTTCTTCGGGGACCACCGGACGCTACCGCATTCACCCGGTCGAGTGCCCAGGCTGCCGCTCGTGTGCGCCTATCGTTCGAATAACGCCTAGGGTCGGACGGGTGACCTGGCTAGGCATCGACGTTGGTACGACGAATCTGAAGGTGTGCCGAGTTCCGCGCGGTACGACGGCTGCCACCGGGCCCGGCGTGGTCGTCCGCTCGGTGCGTACGCCGGATGACGCAGAGGAGTTGCAGGACGCCGTACGGCGACTGGTCGGCGAGCTGGCCGACGGGGAGCGGATCGAGGGGATCGGCGTCTCCGGGATGGCGGAGACCGGCGTACCGCTCGACCGGGACCTCCGGCCGCTGACGAAGCTGATCAGCTGGCGCGACCAGCCCGGAGTCGCTCAGGCCGAGCAGTTGCGGGCTGAACTCGGTGCCGAGGAGTTGTACGCCCGGACTGGTCTCCGGCTGTCTCCGAAGCTCCCCGTGGTCACCTGGCGCTGGCTGGCTGACACTCAGGTCCTTGACCGCACCCGGCTCTGGGCCGGTGCGCCAGACCTCGTCCTCGCTGCACTGACTGGCACCTACGCGACGCATCTCACACACGCTCAGCGGCTTGGCATCCTGGACCTCCGCACCAGGCAGTGGGACCCGGACCTGCTCGCGTACGGCGGTCTGGATCGTTTACCGCCCGTTGTCGAGCCGATGACCGTCGCGGCGACCACACCGGACGGTGTGCCAGTTGTGCTGTGCGGTCACGACCACCTGGTCGGCGCCTGGGCTGCGGGCGTGCGCCAGCCCGGTCAGGTAGCTGACTCACTGGGTACGGCGGAGGCCGTCATCACTCCGTGTCCCGAGCCGGTGTTGGACGACGTACTGCGGCAGGAGGGCATCAGCACGGGCTGGTACGTCGACGGACGCCACGGCTGTGCGATCTCCGGCAACGGTGCGGCCGGCGGTCTGGTTGAGCGGCGGCTGAATACGCTCGACCGTGATTACGCGTGGCTGAACGCCGTACTGGCAGAGGACAGGCCGCCCAGCGAGCAGTTCATCGCGCCGTATCCACAGGGGCGGCAGGCGCCTGCGCCGGATCCGACGTCGATGTACGACGTACAGCGGCCGGTGGACGACCCGGCCGAGGAGATGCGGGCGCTGGTGGACGCGTTGAGTTTCCACGCCCGTTGGATGGCTGAGGAGCAGACGCGGCTACTCGGGATCTCGTGGCAGAGCACAGTGGCGCTCGGCGGCCCGGTGCGGCTGGCCGGGTGGATGCGCCGGAAGGCTCTCGCCTCGGGTGGCCGGGAGTTCGCCGTACTGGATGGTGAGGCGACTGCGGCGGAGGGTGCCGCGTTGATGGCGGCCGAAGTGGTGACCGGTTCGCCGGTGAAGCCTTTGCAGGCCAAGCCGATCGAGGTTTCTCCACAGCTGGCGGAGGTCTGGGATGGCGCGTTCTGGCATCGATTCCATAAGGTGGTCTCGTGAGCCCGACACTTGATGCCCTGGCGTACCCCGACGGCACGTTCGCGATGGTCGCGATGGACCAGCGCGAAAGCCTGCGCACGATGCTCGCCGAGCACGGGCGGCCGGACGACCCTGACGCGATCACCGCCTTCAAGGCCGCGGTGGCCGAGCACCTCGCCCCGCTGGCGTCCGGCTTCCTGATCGACAAGGGGTACGACGCTCCACGCAAGCCCGGGTGGATCCTCGCGGCCGATGCGTTGACGCAGGAGCGGGGTGGGCCGGTCACGGACACGCAGCTGGACGAGTCGGTGGACCCGCGGGTGGCGAGGGAAGCCGGTGCGGTCGCGCTCAAGCTGCTGGTGATCTGGAAGCGGGACGATCAGCGGGAGCGTCGGCTGGAGATGGCCGCGGAGTTCGTCCGGCGCTGTGCGGACGCCGGGCTGTTGTCGGTGCTGGAGCCGGTTGCGCAACCGGCGCCCGGTGAGGACGACTTCGCGTTGGACGCCGCGATCGTCGAGGCGGCCGAGGTGCTCGGCGCGGTGCGGCCCGACCTCTACAAGGCACAGGTCCCGAGCCGCGGCGTCGGCGATCCGGACGAGATCGTCAAGACGTGTGAGCAGCTGACCGCGACTCTGGAAAGCCCGTGGGTCGTGCTGTCCAACGGCGTCGCCCGCGACGACTTCCCGCGCGCGGTCGAGCTGGCCTGCCGAGGCGGCGCCTCCGGCACCCTCGCCGGCCGAGCCCTGTGGACCCCGGCCCTGGAAACCGACGACCCGACGACAGCCCTCGCAACCACCTGCCGCGACCGCCTGTCCCTGATCGCCGACATAGTCCACCAACACGCCCGCCCCTGGCGAGAAGCGGTCTGAGCGGCGCCGGTCACCACTGAACGGAGGCCAGGGTGGGGTCGGTCAGGGCCTGTTCGCAGGCCAGGAGGAGGAGGCCTATGCACCAGGAGTGGGAGAGGGTGAGGATGGCGCCGGGTGGGCCGAAGCAGGCGGTCTGGTAGTACCGTTCGGTGACCATGCCGCGGCGGGCGTTGAAGTCGCCGTCGCGGCGGGCGACGAACTGCCGTGCGAACCTCAGGTGCTCGACGGCGGCGAGCGCGTAGCTGTCGTCGCCGGTGCACGCGGACAGGGCGACGAGTTCGCTCGTGCAGATCAGGCCGTAGTTGTGCAGGTGCTGATTGGACGGGCTCGCCTGGTCGGCGCCGCGGCTGCGGAACCCATAGGCGCCGAGGATCGTGTGCGCCGGGAAGTTCACGTCGTAGCTGTAGCGGAAGGTGAGCATCCAGTCGGCCGCCGACTGCGCCAACTCGAGCCAGGGACCTTGGTCGATCCGGTGCAGGGCGGTGTAGGCGATGACCGCGGCGTAGCCGTCCTCCGAGGTCGGCGCGAGATCCACGTCCTCCGGTGCGCCGCACAGGGTCCCGTTGCGGACGTACGACGCGTAGTGCGGACCTCCACGCCGAGCCGCCGCCAGATACCGCTCGTCACCGAACAGCTCGTAGGCCTCGGCCATCGCCGCGACCCAGGTCAGACCGGCCGCGCCGAGCCGCGACAGCACCTGACCCGACTGCAGGTGGTACAGACTGCCGAAGTTGCCCTCGGCATCTTGTGCGGAGACGGCGACCTCGAGATTGCTGAGCGCCGCTTCTCGCCACACGGGATGATCGACCGGCTCGGCGGCCAGCGCGCGCACGGTGAACAACGTCGCCTCGGCCAGCGTCCGCGCGTGCAGTCCGCCGGGTACGGGCGTCCACGACTGCTTCCAGCCGTGGTCGGCGTACCAGGCGCCCCAGAAGGTCCCGGCCGGTGTGAGGTTCCGGGTGATGTGGTCGATCACCGCCGTACCGGCCTCGACGTACGCCGGGTTGCCGACACGTCGGCCGTGACGCAGAAGTGCGTGTGCGTAGGGGATGCCGCTGACCCACGCGACGTGCATCGCCAGCCGGTCACCGCCCTTGTCGCCGAAGTCGCCGGCGAGTTCCCGGTCGAAGAGGGCGGTCTCGATGAGCACCGCGGGGTCCTCGCGATAGTGCCACCGCCACAGGCCGTACGACGCCAGCGACGCTGCCTCGGGAATGTCGACCCACGGCTCGACCGGGGGATTGGTCAAGCGTTCCCGGGACCTCAGCTGCCGCAGGACCGGGGCGTAGCTGTGGTGATCGGCCGGCAGACTCCACAACCCGACCCGCACCGAGTGCGACTCGCCCGGCTGCCAGCAGTGGGACTCGGCGAGCGGGCTGACCCCTCGGGGTTCGCCGACGTAGCTGAAGGGCTCTTCGCGGTAGGGCAGCGAGACCCAGATGGACGCCGGGCGGTCGGGACCGGCGCCGAGACCGAGTCCGCTGAGTCCCAGTGAGGTGGTGGCGTCGACCTCGAGGGCGACACCTCCGGCTGGTCCCCAGCCGAAGACGGCGGGTGTCGCGGCCCGGTCCGCGCGGAACGCCCAACGGTCCGCGATCAGCTTCTCCGCATCGAGTTCGCCGGGGGCATACCGCGGGTACAGCCGGCCGCAGGCGGGATCCCGGTTGTCGCCGTAGAACAGGCCCGGAATCAGCCAGTGCGGGTGCTGGTCGGCAGGCACCGGCACCTCGACCCGGACCCGGCCGTCGACGGGCTCGGCGCCGTCGTACCGGATCCGCAGCCGGACGTCGTGCTCGCCGTCGGCGACCGGCTCGATCGCCACCTCGATCCGCCAGTCCTCGCCGTCGAGGGGGATCCCGTCGGCGTCCTCGACGGAGACGTTCACCTGCATCGGATCAACCTTTCGGGGGAGTGGAGACCGAGGCCGTCGACCGCGACGACTCGAGCGCCGGCCTCGGGCCACCTGAGTGTGACGACGCGTTCCTCGCCGGGCAGCAGGACGAATCCGCTGTCCGAGACCCGAAGCCACCCGGCCGAGTCGCCCTCGAGCGGACGCCCGTCACGCACCCGGACGAACGGCGCGACCGGACCACCGACATGCCGGACGACCAGACCGTCGCCGTACGCCGCGGCCTCGACGGCGGCGTCACCCGTCAGGAGCTCGCCAAGATCATCGGCTCCGGTCAGCACGTATCGGCGCCCGGCCGAGACCTCGCCGGCCGTCAGTTGTACGTCGACCACGAAAGCGCCCGCCGGAGTGGGCGCCCGCAAAGAGCCGACACTGACGGCCTCGGGGCTGACGTCGACGTCCTTCACCGTCACGGCGGCCAGCTCCTCGCCGGTCCAGCTGATCAACCGCGCCGTGATCGTGGCCGGCCCCAACGGCTCTTCGGCCAATGCCCACAGCGGGAGCGTCACCTCAGGGTGACCGGCCCAGCTCTGCCGCGAGCACACCGCACCAACCAGCACTGGCCGGTACGCCGCCGCCACCCCGAAGTACGCCGGTTTCGGCTCACCCGCATGCGTGATCGCGGAGGTGCACCACGCGTTCGGATACGGTTCGTTGAACTGCCACGGAAGCGTTCCGACGCACCGCGGCGCCCGCCGGCGATGCGCCTCGACGGCGTACGACAGCCCGTCGCGTTGCAGGAACTGGCTCGCCAGCCCGAGGGTGCCGAGGTCGTTGACGCGGTTGCCGAAGGAGGCCTGGACGAGCGACTCGTTGTTCCACCAGCGGCCGAGGTGATCCCAGATCGGGCGGCCGCGGGTCGGCAGCCGGCGCTCGGACTCCGGCACGACCCGGGCCAAGGTCCGCGGCATGGTCATCCCCTCGACACCGAACTCGCTCAGCAGCTGAGCCGTCCCCGCGTCGTACAAGGCGTAGTGGTCGCGCAGACCCTGGTGTTCCCAGGGGCCGTGGACGTCGTGCTGGTCGTCCGGTGCCTGCCGGATCAGGTCGAGCCGGTTGAGGAACGCCGGCCCGGTCGGGGAGGTGGACAGCCAGAGTCGTCCGGGATCGAGCCGTCGTACGACGTCCGCCAGAGCGGTCAGGACCGGGGTGCGATCGTCGAGTGGCTCGCCTTCGCCGGCCTGCAACTCGTTGCCGCCACCCCAGATCGCCAGCGACGGGTGGTGACGCAGCCGCGGCACGATCTGCTCGGCGTCGCGACGCATCATCGCCACGAACTCCGCGTCGGCCGCCGGTGTCGACTCGATGCCCGAGCTCGACTGCGAGAACTCCTGCCACACCAGCAGACCGCGCCGATCACACTCGGCGTAGAACTCCGGCGTCTCGATCAGCCCACCGCCCCACACCCGCAGCAGGTTCACCCCGGCCTCGACCGCGAGATCGAGCAGGTGCGTCAATCGCGAGTGCCGAGGTACCCCGTAATTCAGGTCGAGTGGCACCCAGTTCCAGCCCTTGGCGAAGATCCGGCGGCCGTTGACCTCGATCTCGTATGGCGCCGCGTCGTCGGCCGCGCCGTGAGCTCGGTGGAATCGGAGCGCGCGGAGACCGATGTCGAGCTCGCGCCGGTCGCTCACCACTCCGTCGACGCGGACGACGGCGGTGAGGTGGTAGAGATACGGTTCGCGGTAGCCGTTCGGCCACCAGCGTCGAGGATCCGGCACGACCAGCTCACGGTTGCCGGAAGCAACTACCACGCCATCGGCATCGGTCAGGGTGAGTTGGATCGAGCCGTCGGCGTCGAGTCCGACGTCGACGGTCACCAGGCCGGCGTCATCGGTCACATCGACGGCGACCTCGGTGATCCGGGCCGGCCCGGTCACCTCGACGTACGCGGACTGCCAGATGCCCTGGTGCACCAGCCGCGGACAGAAGTCCCAGCCGTACGTCATCCGTGACTTGTGCACCCGCACCTTCGAGGTGAACCCGACCTGCGGTTCGCTGACCGGCGCGGGCTCCACCACGACCGCCAGCAGGTGATCGCGCGAGGCCGTCAGCAACTCGGTCACCTCGAAGCGCGACGCGACGAACATGCCGTCGACCCGTCCCAACTCGTGACCGTCGAGGAACACGATCCCGCTGTGGTCCACACCGTCGAGACACAGCCACGCGCGATGACCGGGCTCCGGCCGATCCAGGGTGAACGCCAGCCGATAGACCCAATGCCGGTCGGACACCCATTCGATCGCCCGGGTGTTCAGCCCGGCGTACGGATCGGGTACGACGCCCGCCTGCCACAGATCGTCGGCGACACTCCCCGGAACCCGCGCCGGCATCCACGCATCGGGCTCGCGCAACGGACCCCAGACCCGGTGATGCCGCCACTCGTCGCCAAGAAATCCTCTGACCTGCCAGGACGAACCGTCGAGCAGAACCCGCACGTCACCGACCCAGGGGTGGCGGCTTCGCGGGATCCCACTCGAGCAGGTCGACCTCGGCCGGCGCCGCTTCCGCGGACGACGGCAACTGCACGGTCTTCACCTCGTGCGGCCCGAAGGCCAGCTCGAACGATCGTCCCAGGAACGGCAGGTCGACCCGTACCTCGGCCGGCTGCCCGCTCGTCTCGTAACCGCGAAGGATCACCGCACCGTTGTCGTCCTCGCCCCGCTTGAGCACCGAGAAGACCACGTGGTCCGAGCCGTTCACGGTCAGATACGACTGCGACACCGGCAGCGGCCCGTCGTGGAAGCACTCGATCAGCGGGGTAACCGGCTGGTTCAGCTCAGCTGCACGACGTACGACGCCTGCCGCACGCCAGTCACCGCCGTGCGGCTGCAGCCGGTACGTGAACCGCTGGATGCCTTGGTCGAGGTACTCGTACACGCCGTCGTCGTCCAGCCGCCGCGGATCATGCCACGCGTAGACAGGCGACCGCACCACGGTCATCGCGAGCACCGGCTTGCCGGCCTTGGAACCGTCGACCGCGAACGAGTACTTCCCGTCGTTCAGCACAGCGACGCCGCCGTTGGCGCCCGAGATGTCCACCCAGGCGTGCGACGGCACCTCTTCGCGGTTCTGCTCGCGGACCAGGTGACCGTACGGAATCTCGTGAGTCGCCACGGACTTCTTCGCCGCGAACGGGAAGCACAGCTTCAGCGCCTTCAGCTGTTCCCGCCAGTCGACCGTCACCCGCACCTCGACCGTGTCGGACTCCGCGTCGAGCACGAACTCCTCGACCAGCTTGGATTCGCCGTACGCCGACTCCACCCGGATCAGCTGACGCACGGGACCGTCGGCCAGCCGCCGTACCCGGGTGACCTCGAAGGCGCCGGTCGTGTTCCACAGCGAGCGGACACCGTGGCTCCAGGTGTCGGTGTCGTCGTCGATCACTTGAGCGTGCGGGACGCCGGAAGCCAGCAGGTTCGGCCCGTCGGCCAGACCGAGCGACCGCAGCCAGCCCGTCTTCGGGTCGACCTCCGCGCGGACGACGCCGTTGTCGAGCGTCAGCCCGTCACCCGCGGGCGCGCCGAGATGGTACGACGTGTCGCCCGGACGCATCGTGTAGAGCTGGTACCCGAGCGGCGGGACCGTGGCTTTGAAGGCGATCCGGCGCCGGCCGTTCGCCGTCGCCGCCGAGCGGACCTCCTGGACGTCGATCAGCCGGCCGTCGAGGCCCTCGGACAACGCGATCGCACCACGCAGCGGCGCAGGGTACCCGAGCTCGAGCTCGACCGTCGCGGTCACCGGCCACGCGTGCGGGTTGAACACGGCGACCGGGACCATCGCGGACTCGGCCGGGATGTCGATCTGCCGGGCGATCGACTGGATCGAGCGGTTCGCCAGCCGGGCCGCGATCGACTTCGCCTCACCGAGCTGGTCGCGGGCGTCGTCGTACGCCGGCTCGATCGCCGTACCGGCCGCGATGTCGTGGAACTGGTTGAACAGCACCTGCTTCCAGGCGTGCCCGAGCTCGGCGGTGGCGTCCGGCGTACCGCTGACCGCGGCCGCGATCGTGGTCCACTTCTCCGCCGCGAGCAGCGCCTGCTCGGCCAGCCGGTTCTGCCGCTTCACGCCGGAGTGCGCGGCATAGCAGCCGATCGCGTGCGGCTGCAGCTCGGTCGCGTGCACCGGGATGCCGTCGAAGGTCCGGGCCTCGTCGAAGAACCGGCGCATCGTGGACGGGAACATCTCCGGGAACAGGTCGCGCTTGGCGAGCTGCTTGATCGACTCGATGTTCTCGATCGTCGGGCCGCCGCCGTGGTTGCCGACACCGTAGAACACCATCAGCGGCTCCGTTGTCACCGGCAACTGCTGCAGCGCCTTGGTGACATGGCCGGAGATCTCTCCGCCGGGCGAGCAGTACTCGTGCGGGATCCGGTACGCGAGCACGCGGGAGCCGTCCGGAGATTCCCACCAGAACTTTTGCCCTGGCAGTTCGCGTTCGTGGCTCTGCGGCCGCAGGAACGCGTACGAGTCGAGCCGGGCCTTGCTGAGCAGCTGCGGAAGCGTCGCGTTGTGACCGAACGGGTCGACGTTGCAGCCGGCGGTCGCGATCACGCCGAGGTTCTCGGCGAGCCAGCGCTGGGAGTACAGCGCGTGCCGGACGAACGCCTCCCCGCCGGGGATGTTGCAGTCCGGCTCCACCCACCAGCCGCCGACGATCTCGAACCTGCCCTCGGCGACCCGCTTGCGGATCCGGTCGAACAGGCCGGGGTCGTGTTCGGCGATCCAGCTGAAGTAGGCGACCGAGTCCGCGGTGAAGACGTAGTCCGGGTACTCGTCCATCCGGTCCAGGGCGGACCGGAACGTGGCCCGCACCTCCTGGTAACCCTCCTGCCACTGCCACAGCCACACCGCGTCGATGTGAGCGTTGCCGATCATGTGCAAGGGCCCCCTGGCCCCGCGCTGACTCATGCGTTCTCCACGGGTTCGGTACTGACTGCCCAGCGGTCGACCAGTTCGCTGATCAGGTGCAGGGCGAGGACGTGCATCTCCTGGATCCGGGCCGTCTCCTCGGCCGGTACGACGACCGCCAGGTCGGCCGCTGCCGCGAGGTCCTTGCCCCGCGTCGAGGTGAAGGCGACCGAGCAGGCGCCGTTGGCCCGCGCCGCTGCGAGCCCTTTCACCACCGTAGGTGACGTGCCGGACGTGCTGAAACCCACCACAATGTCCTGTGGACGGGCCAGTGCCGTCACCTGCCGGGCGAACACGTCGTCGTACGCGTAGTCGTTCGCGATGCAGCTCACCACCGCGGCGTCACCGATCAGGGCGACCGCGGGGAGTGGGCGGCGCTCCCGGAGGTAGCGGCCGATCAGTTCGCCGGCCAGGTGCTGCGCGTCGGCGGCGGAACCGCCGTTGCCGTAGGTGTACAGCACACCGCCGGCGGAGAGCCGGCGGATCAGTTCTTCGGCGACAGCCCGCACCTGGGGCAACTGCTCCCGCATCGCGGCAGTCACCTCCGCGTGCCGCTCCAGCTGCCCGTCCAACAGGCCGTCGATGGAAATCTCGATCACGAGTCCCCCAGGCGGTCGTAGGCGATCGCGGCTGCACCGAGGACCCCGACCGCGTCGCCGTGGCGGCTCAGCACCACGTCACACGCCTTGGCGGCTGGTGGCATCGCCTGCCGCAGGGCCGCATCCCGCACGGGCTCCAGCAACTGCCCCCCGGCGCGGGTCACGCCACCACCGAGTACGACGAGATCCGGCTCACAGACGTTGATCAGTACGGCGACCATCCGGCCGAGCATCGCGGTCGTCTCCTCCCAGACCGCCTTCGCCAGCGGATCACCGGCCCGCGCCTGCTCGGCGACGTCTTTCGCCGTGATGACGGGAAGCTCGGCGAGACGCGAGTCCGGCCGTTCGGCGACCGCCTCGGTCGCGCGCCGGGCGATCGCCGTACCGGAGACGTAGGCTTCCGCGCAGCCCCGGGCGCCGCAGCCGCACTGGCGGCCTTGCCAGTCGACCACCACGTGCCCCAGCTCGCCGCCCTGGTCCGCCGCGCCGCGGAACAACTTGCCATCGGCAACCACTCCGCCGCCGAAGCCGGTCGACACGGTCAGGTACACCAGGCTCCGCACATCCCAGCCACCCCATCGGTACTCGCCGAGCGCCGCGGCCGTCGCGTCGTTCTCGACGTACGCCGGCAGCCCGAACCGCTCGGTGACGAGCCGTCCCAGCGGCACCTCGTCCCACCCGGGCAGACCGGGCGGCCCGAGGATCACCCCGGTCTGCGGATCCAACGGCCCACCACAGCCGACACCGACCGCCGTGACGCTCGGGACGCCGGCCTCGGCCAGAGCCTGTTCGCCCAACTCCAGCAGGCGTTTGACCACTGCGGCCGGACCTTCGCCGACCGCGGTCTCGATCTGGCAGAAGGAACGGACGGTGCCGTCGGGGGAGACGACGCCGGCGGCCAGTTTGGTGCCACCGACATCCAGGGCCAGCACGGGCTGCCCACCAGGAGGCGGGTCAGGGTGATGCGAGCTCACGCTCAGCCTTTCTGCGCGGTCGTCGCCACGCCGTCGAGGATGTACCGCTGGCCGAAGGCGAACAGGATGATCATCGGCACCACGGCGATCACGCTGGCGGCCACCGCGATCTCCCACTCGTAGTGGCCCGAGAGGGCGAAGGCGTCGATGATCTGCTTCAGGCCGCGCGGCATCGTGAAGTACTCCGGGGTCTGCAGGTAGATCAGCGGTTTCATCAGGTCCGACCAGCTCGCCTTGAACTCGAAGACGAACACGATCACCAGGGCCGGTTTGCACAACGGCAACGCGATCCGCCGGAACATGCTGAAGTAGCCGCAGCCGTCCACCCGGGCCGCTTCGAACAGCTCACGCGGGATGCCGAGGAAGAACTGCCGCAGCAGGAACACGTAGAACGCCGAGCCGAACAGGTTCTGCGCCCACAGCGGGATCTGGGTGTCGATCATGCCGAGTCGGTTCCAGATCAGGTACACCGGGATCATCGTCACCGCGCCCGGCAGCATCATCGTCGACAACAGCACGCCGAACAGCAGGTTGCGGCCGCGGAACCGGAAGTACGCGAACCCGAACGCGACCAGCGCACTCGACAGGGTCACCGCGGTGGCTGCCATCACGCCGACGGTCAGCGAGTTCGTCAGCCAGGTCAGCACCGGCGCGGTCTCCCAGACCCGCACGTAGTTCGACGGCTGGAAGACCTCCGGGATCAGCCGGTTGTCGAACACCTGCGAGCGCGGCTTGAGCGACGCCGACACCAGCCACACCAGCGGATAGCAGAACGCGAACGTGGCCAGGGTCAGGAAGAACAGGAACGGCAACCGGCGCGGACTGAAGCTGGACGGCTTCTTCGAGCTTGGGATGCCGGAGGGGCCCGGCGACGTCACGGCGACGGCGGCCGCAGGGGCGGTCGACGGGGTCGGAGTGGTCGGTGGAGTCGCCATGGTTCACCGCTCCCCGTGGTAGTAGACGTACCGGTTGCCGACCCTGAACTGGATGAACGTGATCAGCAGGATGATCACGAACAACAGCCAGGCCATCGCCGAGGCGAAGCCCATCTTGAAGAACTGGAAGGCGTTCTGGAACAGGTAGACCATGTACACCAGGGACTCCTCCGACGCCGCCGCCTTCTGCTGCGGGCCGTAGAACATGGTGTACGCCTGGTCGAACATCTGCATCGCCGCGATCGTGTTGGTGATCACGGTGAAGAACAGCGCGCCGGAGATCATCGGGATGGTGATCCGGAACAACCGCGTGACCGGCCCGGCGCCGTCGAGTTCGGCCGCCTCGTACAGCTGCTTGGGTACGCCGTTCAGCGCGGCCAGGTAGATGACCACGGTCCCGCCGAGCGTCCACAGGCTGACGATCGCGAGCGACGGTTTGAGCCAGTTCGGATCGGTGGTCCAGTTGGGTCCGTTGATGCCGAACCAGCCGAGCACCTTGTTGACCAGGCCCTGCTGGCCGTTCAGCAGCAGCAGGAACATCGCCGCCGCGGCCACCGCCGGGGTCATCTCCGGCAGGTAGAACGCGGTCCGGAAGAAGCCGCCGGCCCGGCCCACGCGCTGCAGCATCATCGCCAGGATCAGTGCGAAGACGGTGCCGAGCGGGACGAACATCGCCGCGTAGACGAAGGTGTTGCTGAGCGACTTGAGCACCCGCGGGTCGTTGAACAGTTCGCGGTAGTTGTCGAAGCCGACCGCGTTCGGGGACTGGATCATCTGGTAGTCGGTGAACGACAGCACCAGGCTGGCGATCATCGGCCCCGCGGTGAAGATCAGGAACCCGATCACCCACGGTGCGACGAAGAGCCAGCCGGCCCGGTCCTCCTGCTTCGCCAGCGGGCTTCGCTTCGGCCGCCCGGCCACGCGGCCGCCGGCCCCGGGCCCGCCCGGCCCGCCCGAACCGCTGCCCGGCCGGACGTTCGGTCCGGTCTCCGTACGGGTGTCGGCGCCGGCAGTTGCCGGCGCCGATCCCGAGTGGCTGGTCGTCGCCATCGATCAGCCCTGGTTGGCCTTGTCGAAGGCGGTCTTGGCCTCGGCCTGCGCCTGGTCCAGCGCGGCCTGCGGGGTGGCCGACCCGCCGAGTGCCTTGCCGACCGCGTTCTTCCAGGCGGCTTCGATCTCCGCGCCGGCCGGCGACGGGTTCAGCGCCTTCGCCTTGTCCAGGACGTCGTAGTAGTTGTTGATCGCCTGGTCGAAGCCGGCGTCACCGGAGGGCTTCAGGTACTTCGCCTTGATCTCCTCGTCGGCCTTCTTGTTGCCGGTGAACAGGCCGGTGAAGAAGCTCTTGTCCTTGGCCACGGTCTGCATCCGGGCCTCGGCCGCCTTGTGCCAGGTCTCCAGCGAGGTCAGCGTCTTGGCCCACTTGCAGGCGGCATCCATGTTCTTCGCGCCCTTCGGCACCACCCAGGCCGAGCCGCCGATGGTGCTGATCGGCTCACCCTGCCGGTTGGTGAACATGGTCGACGCCAGCTCCAGACCCTGCTTGCGGGAGTCCCGCAGGACGTTCACGTACCAGTTCTCGATCGGGAACGCGGCCAGCTGGTCCTTGGTGAACTGGTTCTTCTCGCCGAACAGGTCGAAGGTGTCGCGGAAGGTCTTGAAGTTCGACCAGCCGCCCTGGGCGTTGATCAGCTTGATCGTGTACTCCAGCGCCTCGACCGCCTTCGGGTCGTTCAGGTTCGGCTCGCCGCCGGGCTTGACCAGCTCGGCGCCGTTGGCCATCGCCCAGAGCGGGAAGAAGTCCGGCATCTTCGGGTCGTAGCCGATCCGGGCCGGCCGTCCGGCCTTGGCGACGTACAGCTTCTTCACCGTCTGCTCGAGCTTGTCCCAGTCGGCGGTCTGGATGTCGCTGACCGGCACGCCGGCCGACTTCAGCGCCTTGGCGCTGATCAGGTTGGTCGAGACCGTGTAGAACTCCGGGATGCCGTAGGTCTTGTCCTTGAGCTTGACCTCGTTCATCGCGGCTTCGCGGTACTGACCGGTGTCGATGTCGTTGTTCTTGATGCAGTCGTCCAGCGGCTGGATCGCGCCCTTGGCGGCGTAGGTGCCGACCAGGTTGCGGGCCATGTAGACGACGTCCGGCGGGTTCCCGCTGGAGACCGCGGTGAGGAACTGCTGGGCGTCGAAGTCGCCCTTGTTGTTCTTCACGGTGACGGTCGGGTACGCCGTCTTGAAGGCGGTGATCCGGGACTGGGCCACCTCGTCCTCACCGCTGAAGCCCATCACGTTCAGGGTGCCCGACGGGGTCGAGTCGGCGGAGCTCTGGTCGCTCCCGCCGGAGTCTTCGTTGTTTCCGACGCCGGCGCAGGCGGTGAGTGCCAGCGTTCCGGCGGCCAGCACCACGGGAAGGCGCAGGTGCTTCATTGCGTGTGCTCCTAACCTCGACAGGGGACGAGCGGCCCGAGATGTGGCATCGATGCCACATTCGGATGCAGTGCACGGTATGTGTGACTTTCTGCCATCGTCAAGATGTCGCACGGAAGGTTGTGGACAACGATCCGGTAGCGATCGTCCGGTGCCCAGCCAAAAACCCGGCCCCAACCGGCCGAACCCGGCCCAAACCGGAGATGGGGCGGTCAGGCTCCGCTGCGCGGGGCCGGCCCGGTGGAACCGCGGACGACCAGCCGCGGTGGCACGCGGACGATCCGCCGCTTCGCCGGGAGCTCGCCGCGGATCCGTGCCAGCAGCAGCCGGGCGCAGCTGCGGCCCAGCTCGACCGTGTGCTGGTCCACGGTGGTCAGGGCCGGCTGCACCAGCGACATCCAGGGCACGTCGTCGTACGCCGCGAGGCTGATCTGCCGCGGGATCTTGAGCCGCCGGTCCTTCAGCTCGGCCAGCGCGCCCTGGGCCAGCACGTTGTTCGCCGAGATGATCGCTGTCACCTCGTGCTCGTTCAGCAGTTTGCGGGTCGTCTCCCGCGCCGCGTCCGCGTCGAAGCTGGTGTAGGCGATCAGGTCCTCGTCGAGGTCGACGAAGTTGTCCAGGTGTGCGGCCCGGAACCCGGCCAGCCGCCCGGCGCCGGTCGACCACTTGGTCTCGTCGATCAGCAGTCCGATCCGGGTGTGGCCGAGGGCGATCAGGTGGTCGGTCAGCTCCCGCGCACCGGCCTTGTTGTCGCTCATGACCACGTCGCCGTTGGACCTGCCGAGCTCGCGGTCCGCACAGACCACGTGGACGCCGTTCTCCTGCAGGACCCGTGGGCACTTGGCCGTGACGGGAGTGACGATCACACCGGGCACCCGCATCGCCAGCAGCGTCTCGGCGGCCCGCATCTCCTCGGCCGGGTCGCCGTTGTCGTTCACGAGCACCATCTGGTACTCCGCCGCCCGCAACTCCTCCTCGATGCCGGCAGCCAGGTCGGCGTAGAAGGGGTTCCGCAGGTCGGAGATGAGGACGCCGATCGAGGTCGACGTACGACTCCGTAGATTGCGGGCGTTGTGGTCGAGCACGTACCCGATCCGCTCGGCCGCCGCACGAACTCGAGCTCGTACGGCGGGAGACGCGTATCCACGGGTGTGCAGCGCTCGTGACACGGTCGACGGTGAGACACCGGCTTCACGGGCCACGTCCTGCACCGTGGGACGGCGTACAGGCGGCTGCACCGTCTGCTGCACGGCCCGTGCCGCCTGCTGCCCCCGGGGACTCATGGCAGGGAGTCTAAGGGCGCTACGCCTCCAGCGTCGCGCCGAAGTTTCTCCAGCTGGTCAGGATGGCAGCGAAGTCGTCAGGGCCGAAGTCGTGACGATCCGTGTCGGTGCCGTCGACGTAGTACAGCGCCGGCACGCCCAGACCATGCTGGATCTTCAGGTACTCCCGCCACTCGGCGTGACTGGGCATCATCCAGCCGTCGGTGTCGATGCCGAGCTCCGGACAGGTCGACTTCACCACTCCGGCGCGGTAGGTCATGTGACGTGCGACATAGCCGGGTTCACCGTGGTCGGCCCGCAGTACGTCGTTCAGCCGGATCATGTCGGTCACGTCGATGAAGGCCGGGTTCGGAGTGTGTGTGACGACCAGTGCGTCCGGCTTGACCCGCTTCGCGGTGTCGTAGACGAGTCGAAGCTGCTCGTGCAGCAGGGCGGCGCCCCAGCGAGGTCCACTGTGCCGCAACGACGAGCCGGACGGCGTCCGCGCGGTGAAGTCGATCTTGAACCCGTCCGCGTCCAGACCGTCGGCGGACAGCATGTACTCCACCGCCTCGGTGATCAGCGAGACGCAGGCAGGGGAGTCCGGATCGAGCCCGACCGGGTTGCCGGCCGCGTCGGTGATGCACGCCTCGACGGGGGCCCCTTCCTCGTCCCACGCCTTCCACCACAGCAGCACCCGCTGACCGGCCGCGTGCCGCTCGGCGATCCATCCCTTGAGGTCGTGCCACTTCGCCGGATCCGGCCGGCAGGTCGCGTACGACTCCTGCCACTTGTCGTCGACCACCACCGTCTGCGGGTAGATGCCCTTACCGGCCAGCGTCTCCAGGAACCTGTCGTAGTTCACCTGGGTCGCCAGCGGCTGTGGCGCCTGGTCCGTCCGGGCTGCGATGGCGCACTGCGCTCCCCACCCGCAGAAGATCGTTCCCTGCCACCACGCCGCCTTCTCCGCCTTGCGCGACGGTACGACGCCGTACGAGTCGAGCAGCTCCCGGTGGCGGACCAGCACCTCCTCCGGCTCCTTGCTGTTCAGGTGTACGACGAGAAGCGGCGTACGGAACGACCCGTCGACCGCAGTCTGGCCTTCGTAGTCCAGCCGCAGGCTGAAGCCGCCGGTGACAGGCAGGTAGTGGTAGTTGGTGAACGTCTGCTCGGCGATCGGCGCCACCACGCTGAAGCCCACCCAGCGGTCGTCCAGGGCGGCGGCGAAGCACCAGGGCGCCGGGCTGAAGAGCCAGCGCTCGATCCCCGGCTCGCTGCCTTCACCGCACACGCTGATGGTGGCGGGCTCCAGGGAGTCCCGGATGACTCGCGTCGGGTGGTCAGGGTTCGGTGAGTACGCCTGCTGCAGGTGCGACCCGCTGGGCAGGAAGCCCCGCGGTGTACGACGTCCGCCGAGCAGGTGCAGCTCGGTGATCCGGCCCTGCCCGGTCACCGTCGTACTGGTCTCGATCCGGTCCGGCAGGAACCGCGTGGTGGTCACTCGCGTGTCCCACACCGTACTGCGGGCGGTCGCGGTGATCACCAGTTCCTCGTGGTGCCGCGCCTCGTGGATCTCGACGTCGCCGTACGTCTCGTCGAGCCCGCTCACGGTGTCCACCGAGGCGTGCAACCGCAGGGCGAACCACGGTCGTCCCTCGATGTGCACAGCGGCGTAGGCCTTGGCGGCATGGAGCTCTACGGCATAGTTGCCGATCTTCAATGGAGGGTCCTCTCAGGGAAGGCGTACGTCGACCAGGGCCTCGGCCAGCTGGCCCAGGTACCGGCCGTCACGGGTGATCCCGGCGGCGATGCGGGCACGTCGTACCGGCTGGGTCACATGCGGCACGACCAGGAACACGTGCTCGTCGACCTGCTTGCAGTCCCACCCCGTGGGCAGCACGAGCCGTGCCCCGGGGGAGCTGACGCGCAGCTCGAACGGCTGCCCGCCGACGGCGTCCACTCGGTACGGCGTGATGTGCACACCGCCCGTGAACACGGGGTCGTCCGGCATCAGCACGTCGCGGTGGACCCGGGCGACCTCTTCGCCGAGCCGGGTCAGTTCGTCCAGGTAGTCCTGCGTGATGATCCGCGGCTGCCAGTGCCCGGAGATCATCAGATCGGGCTGCAGCCGCTGGTAGAGCGCGGCCGAGGCCTTGAAGTCGTCGGGACGGAAGAGGTTCGCGTACTGGAAGTTGGGGATCTCCGAAGCCTCTCCGGGCACCCAGCTACCGGTCTGCTGATCCCCGGTTGCCAGCACGCGCCGCCCGTCGGCCTCGAACCCGATGGCCGACGCGTAGAGCGTGTGGCCGGGCAGCGCGTGGAGGTCGAGTTCGTACTCACGCCAGCGCACGCTCGTCCCGTCCGTCACGTGCCGCTCGCAGGGGATCGGCTCGTACCAGAGACACGGCAGGTCGTAGTGGGTCGGGTTCTCCAGCACGTGTGCCACCGGCGCCGATGCCCACACCTCGGTGCCGTGCACCTCTCGCAGCAGGTTGAAGGCCGCGACGTGGTCGTCGTGGTAGTGCGTGGGGATGGCGACTTCGACGCGCTCGATCCCGTAGTCGCGCTGCAGTGCCCGCAGACTCGGAAGCCAGGGCCGCACGGTGTGCCGGTCACCACCCAGCGGTATGCCGGTGCTCAGGTCGTACCCGTAGTCGATGAGCAGCGCCGTACCCGAGTCGCTCAGCAGGACGTAGCTGCGGGACTCACTGGTGTGGTTCATCAACAGGTGTGGACTGAGCTCGACGAACGGGTCGTCCAGTCTGTGCAGCATGTCGGAGCGCATGCCGCGACGTACGTGGAGCAGGTCGCCGAGCGTCTCGCAGGTCTTCTGGACCGCGGCGGCCGGGTCGTCCATCGGTTCCCCGTGGCTGGGGAGCAGTAGCCGGGGTTCGTGATCCATGAGTTGCACCAGTGAGGCCATGGTGAGCGCGGCGCCCTCGAGGCCGACGTACGACCACTGAAGGGCGGCGGCGGACCACACCTTGCCCGGACTGTGGATCAGGTCGCCGGTGAAGGCGTAGCCGTCGACGAGATAGCTGACACTGCCAGGGGTGTGGCCGGGAGTCGGGACGGTCTGAACGTCGATGTGGCCGACGCGACGGGTGCTGTAGTCCTTCATCACGCCGGTGACCTGGACCGGCTCGAGCAGGGAGAAGCGGTCCGTGCGCAGGTCGTAGTTGTTCGCCATGGTCCGGGCCTGCCAGTGGTGGTCCACCTCGGCGATCAGTCCCAGTTCGTTCTCCGGGACCCAGATCCGCGCGCCGGCCGCCGCGAGTCGGGGCAGACCCTCGACCTGGTCCCGGTGGTGATGCGTCACCAGGACGTCCGTGACGGTGTCGACGCCGTACGACGGGAGCTGGTCCAGCCAGCGTCCGCTGCCCGCATCGATCGCCACCGCGGATCCGGTCAGCGGATCGACGAGCAGATACACCGTGCAACTGTCGTCGATCGCGTAGAGGTTCGCGCCGAGCTGTCGGCTCCCGAGAGTCACCGCAGCAGCCTAAGCAACGCTTCCCAGGAGGTGGCAAGTCAGGGTGGCATCGATTCCAGATTTCACTGAGTAGCGCTGCTCTCCGTAGCCGGGACCGGAGCCGTTCCAGCGGGTCCGAGAAAGAAGCGCTACTCCACGTGTGGGAGCGCGGGGGTGGGGTACCGGCCCAGCTTCGTCAGGAGAGGTGGGGCCGATGCGCATCCTCGGGGTCAACGCGATCTTCCACGACCCGTCGGCCGCGCTGGTCGTCGACGGGCGCATCGTTGCCGCGACGGAGGAGGAACGGTTCAGCCGCCGCAAGCACGGCAAACGGCCGGTGCCCTGGTCGGCGTGGGAACTGCCCGAGCAGGCGATGCGCTGGTGTCTCGACGAGGCCGGCCTCCGGCCGGAGGATCTGGACCAGGTCGGCTACTCGTTCGATCCGTCGTTGTGCGTGGAGCTGTCCGAGCTGGGGGTCGTCGACCCCGGCGACCGGGTCCGGACCGACTACGCCCGCCGCGCCCCCAACTTCCTCGCCGCGGCGCTGCCCGGACTGGATCCGGCCAAGGTCACGTTCGTGCCGCACCACGTCGCCCATGCGGCGTCGGCCGGGCTGGCGGCGCCCTACGAGCGGAGCGCCTGCCTGGTCCTGGACGGCCGTGGTGAGCGCGCGTCTCACCTGGGCGGCCTGTACGACGGCCCCGAGCTGCAGGTGCTCGCCACACAGGACCTGCCGCACTCGCTGGGCCTGCTCTACGAGGACCTGACCGACCACCTCGGGTTCCTGCGCTCGAGCGACGAGTACAAGGTGATGGCGTTCGCGTCGTACGGCAAGCCGCGGCATCTCGCCGACTTCCGCGAACTGGTCCGTACGACGGATTCGGGCGGCTTCCGCACCGACAAGATCGACTGGGCCGAGTACGCGCCGAGGATCCGGCCGGGTGACGAGCTCACGGACGCTCACGCGGACCTCGCCTGCAGTGTCCAGCGGCGACTCGAGGAGGTCATGCTCGAGCTGGCCGTCTGGCTGCACGAGCAGACCGGTGCCCGAGCGCTGACGATGGCGGGCGGCACCGCACTCAACTGCGTCGCCAACTCGGTCCTCGCCCGCCGCGGTCCGTACGAACACGTGTGGGTCCAGCCGGCCGCCGGAGACGCCGGCACCTCGCTCGGTGCGGCGCTGCACCTGAGCGCGTCCCAAGGCCGTCCGGAGCCGATGCAGACACCCGCCCTCGGCCGGGGATGGACCGACGACCAGCTGACCGCGCGCCTCCAGCAGGCGGCCCTGCCGTTCGACACCCCGCCCGATCTGGCCGCGGTTGTCGCGCAGGCCTTGGCGGACGACCAGATCGTGGCCTGGTACCAGGGGCGGTCCGAGTACGGGCCCCGAGCTCTCGGGCACCGGTCACTGCTGGCACACCCAGGCCGCCGGGAGAACCTCGAGCGACTGAACGACATCAAGGGTCGTGAGCAGTTCCGCCCGGTTGCGCCGCTGGTGTTGATCGAGCGTGCCGCGGAGATCTTCGACGGTCCACTGCCCAGCCCGTACATGCTGTTCGTCCACGACGTGTCCGCTTCGTGGCAGGACCGCATCCCTGCGGTCGTCCATGTGGACGGGACCGCCCGGATCCAGACCGTCGACCGTGCCGACGAGCCCTTGCTGGCACAGCTTCTGGAGGAGTTCGAGCAACGCACCGGCCTTCCGGTGCTGGTCAACACCAGCCTGAACACCGCCGGTCGCCCGATGGTCGACAGCCCGTCGGACGTGCTGGAGCTGTTCGGCTCGACTCCCGCCGATCTGCTCGTGATCGGGCCGCACGTCGTGCGCAGGGCAGGAGGCTTCCGTTGACCGAGGTCAGTGTGGTCATCCCGACGGTCGGCCGTGACCGCCTGGCCGACCTGCTCGGTGACCTCGCGACGCAATGGACCGGCCCGGTCTACGTCGTGGACGACCGCCCGGACCCAGTTGGCGCGCTGCCGCAAGGTGACTACGAGGTACTGCGCTCCGGCGGCAGAGGACCGGCCGCGGCCCGGAACGTCGGCTGGCGTGCAGCCAAGACGGAGTGGATCGCCTTCCTCGATGACGACGTACGGCTGCCGGCCGACTGGTCCTCCGCCCTGCAGAAGGACCTGGCGGAAGCCAGTGACCGGGTCGCCGGGATCCAGGGTGGAATCAAGGTGCCGACAGGGCCGCGCCCGACCGACTGGGAGCGCAGTACGGCGGGACTGGAGAACGCCGAGTGGGCGACGGCCGACATGGCCTACCGCCGTACGGCGCTCGACCAGGTAGGAGGGTTCGACGAGCGGTTCCCGCGCGCCTACCGCGAGGACGCCGAGCTGGCGCTGCGGGTCCGGCAGCACGGCTGGGAGCTGGTGAAAGGCACCCGGCACGTCGTCCATCCGGTTCGCGACGAAAACTTCTGGGTCAGTGTGCGAGTGCAGCGCGGCAATGCCGACGACGCACTGATGCGAACTGTCCACGGCCGGGCCTGGCGCACGCTCGCCCAATGTCCGCCCGGCCGATTCAAGTGGCACCTGGCCACTGTGCTGTCCGCGGCCGTCGCGTTGCTCGGCTCGAAGAAGGCCGCTGCTGTGTGGGCCCTCTTGACCGCTGACTTCGTTGGGCGTCGCGTCACACCCGGTCCACGTACGCCGGACGAGGTCATGCGCATGCTGGCCACGTCTGCCGTCATTCCCTTCGCTGCCGTCTGGCACCGGGCTCGCGGCACCTGGCGACATCGCGGTAGCACTGCGTGGCAGCCGCAGGTCGGTGCCGTGCTCTTCGACCGTGACGGCACGCTGATCCACGACGTGCCCTACAACGGCGATCCGGAGCATGTGCGAGCGGTTCCCCAAGCACGCCAGGCGATCCGCCGGCTCCGAGCGGCCGGAGTCCCGGTCGGGGTCATCACGAACCAGTCCGGCATTGGCCGTGGCCTGATCACCGCCGAGGAGGTCGCCGCGGTCAACCGGCGCGTGGACGAGTTGCTCGGGCCGTTCGACACCTGGCAGGTCTGTCCGCACACCGACCTGGACGGTTGCGTTTGCCGCAAGCCGGCCGCCGGTTTGGTTCTGGCTGCGGCGCATGAGCTCGGTGTGGCACCGAGCCAGGTCGTCGTCATCGGAGACATCGGCTCCGACATCGCCGCGGCACAGGCCGCCGGCGCACAGGCAGTGCTGGTGCCCAACGAGAAGACCCGCGCCGACGAGATCCGGGCAGCACCAGTAGTCCAGCCGGACCTCCTGAACGCGGTCGACCAGCTGTTGGGGGACCGGCCATGAGAACTGTGCTGGTCACCCGGATGGACAACGACGGTGACGTCCTGCTGGCCGGACCGGCGATTCGGGCCGTTGCCGCGACGGATCGGGTCGTCCTGCTCGTCTCACCGTCCGGTGAGCAGGCCGGGCGGCTGCTGCCGGGCGTCCGCGACGTCTACGTCTGGCCGTGCCCGTGGACCGGGTTCGATCCGCCGGACGTGGATCGGCGCAGTGTCAACACGCTGATCGACGCACTGGCTCTGGAGCACATCGGTGCCGCCGTCGTGCTGACGTCGTACCACCAGAGCCCGCTGCCGATGGCTCTGTTGTTGCGGATGGCGGGCATCGAGTACATCGCCGCCGATTCCGAGGACTATCCGGGCTCCCTGCTGGACCTGCGGCATCACGCCGGTCCGGGTCACGAGGTCGAGCGCGCACTGGACCTGGTCGAGGCGGCCGGCTACCGCCTGCCCGACGGTGACGACGGTCGCCTGCGGATCAAGGACACCCTGCCGCCGCCGGTCCACGACGAGCCGTACGTCGTCGTCCATCCCGGAGCGTCGGTCCCGGCCCGGACGCCCTCACCCGACCACTGGGCCACAACGGTCAAGGCCCTCGCCGCGAACGGGTACTGGGTCCTGGTCACCGGGTCACCCGGTGAACGTGAGCTGACCGCGGAGGTTGCCGGTAGCAACGGTATGGATCTCGGCGGCCGGACGACGTTCCGCCAGCTGGCCGCAGTTCTGGCCCATGCCCAGGTCGTTGTCGTCGGCAACACCGGCCCCGCTCATCTGGCCGCCGCCGTGCACACTCCGGTGGTCTCGCTGTTCTCCCCCGTCGTCCCGGCCGCCAAGTGGGCGCCGTGGCGGGTGCCGTCCGTCGTACTCGGCGACCAGGACGCTCCGTGCCGCGACTCGCGGGCCCGGGTCTGTCCGGTGCCGGGCCACCCGTGCCTGGACCAGGTCTCACCGGACGAGGTGGTCGTCGCGGTTCACAAGCTGATCGAGGAGGTCGCGGGATGAGGATTCTGGCCTGGCACGTCCACGCTGCCTGGATGACGTCGTTCGTCCAGGGATCACACGAGTACTACGTCCCGGTCCTGCCCGACCGGGGTCCTGACGGGATGGGCCGCGCCCAGACGTACACCTGGCCCAAGTCCGTCCGTGAGATCACTCCCGAGGAGATGGCGTCCACCGACTTCGACGTGGTGGTTCTGCAACGCCACCGCGAGTTGGAGCTCTTCCAGGCCTGGGCGGGCCGTCCGCTCGGTCAGTACGGCGTACCTGCCGTGTACGTCGAGCACAACACGCCCAGAGGTGACGTGAACGACTGGCAACACCCGCTGGCCGATCGCACCGACATCCCGATCGTCCACGTCACGCAGTTCAACCGGACCATGTTCGACAACGGCCGGGCACCCGCCGAGGTGATCGACCACGGCGTGCCCGACTACGGCTACCGGTACTCCGGAGACCTCGACTCCCTGGTTGTCTCCGTCAACGAGCCGGTACGGCGCTGGCGCGTGGCCGGAACCGACTTGGTCGGGCGGATCGCCGAGCAGGTTCCGGTGAGCGTGTTCGGCATGGGCACGGAGCAGTTGACCGCCCACATCCACAGCGGTCTCGCCGATGTGGACGACCTCTCGCAGGACCAGTTGCACGACCGGATGCCGCAGCACTTCGCCTATCTGCACCCGTACCGCTGGACCAGCCTCGGCCTGTCACTGATCGAGGCCATGACCTTGGGCATGCCGGTGCTCGTCGTGTCCGCGACGGCCGCACCGGAAGCCGTTCCCGCCACCGCCGGAGTGGTGAGTTCGGACATCGACCTGCTGGGGGCGACGGCGTTGCGCTGGCTCGCCGACCCGGACGAAGCCCGGGAGAGAGGTATGGCGGCCAGAGCGCACGCACTGCGGCACTTCGGGCTGCCGAGATTCCTGGACGACTGGGATCGGATGCTGAAGGAGGTCAGTCGATGAGAATCGCGATGGTGTCGGAGCACGCCAGCCCGCTGGCCGTGCTGGGTGGCGCCGACGCGGGTGGCCAGAACGTCCACGTGGCGGCACTGTCGCTGGCCTTGGCCGAGCGCGGCCATCAGGTCGAGGTCTACACCCGGCGTGACGACCCGGACAGTCCGGAACGCGTGCCGCTCGGCCCGGGCGTCGACGTCATTCACGTGCCGGCCGGACCGGCCGAGCAGCTTCCCAAGGACAGGCTGCTGCCGTACATGAAGGCCTTCGGTCAGTGGATGGGCCGGCAGTGGTCGCCTGAGCCGCCGGACGTCGTGCACGCGCACTTCTGGATGTCAGGTGTCGCCTGCCTGGAGGCACGGCGAGCGGTCGCGTTCCCGTTCGCGCAGACGTTTCACGCCCTCGGCGTGGTCAAGCGCCGCCACCAAGGCACCGCGGACACCAGCCCGCCGGAGCGACTGAAGATCGAGACCGACCTGGCCTCCGCGGCGGACGCGGTGATCGCGACTGCCACGGACGAGGTCCACGAACTCCTCGCCCTGGCCGCGCCGGCGGAGTCCCTGCACGTCGTACCGTGCGGTGTCGACGTCTTCCGTCCATCGATGCCTCAGGACCACTGGTGGACCGGCACGAACGGCGGCCGCATCCTGTCCCTCGGCCGACTGGTCGAGCGCAAGGGTGTCGACACCGTCATCCAGGCCCTGGCCCGGTTGCCGGAAGCCGAGCTGGTGATCGCCGGCGGCCCGACCGTTGCCTTCGACGACGATCCCGAGGTACGGCGCTTGCGTGCCGAAGCGGACCGTGTCGGTGTCGCGGATCGAGTGCACCTGGTCGGTGCGGTGTCCCGGCAGGACGTGCCGGCACTGATCCGGTCGTCCGACGTCGTCGTCTGCACGCCGTGGTACGAACCGTTCGGCATCGTCCCACTGGAGGCGATGTCGTGTGGGCGCCCGGTCGTCGCGGCGGCAGTCGGTGGACTGCTCGACACCGTCGTGGACGGCGTCACCGGCGTACACGTTCCGCCCAAGGATCCGGAGCGGCTGGCCGGTGTACTGAAGGAGCTCCTCGACGATCCGGTGTTGCGCCGCCGCATGGGCCGGGCCGGAATCGCGCGGGTCACCGCGAAGTACACCTGGCCGAAGGTTGCCGCCGACACCGAGCAGGTCTACCAACGGATCATGGCCCCGCTGGCGACGGGCAGGACGCGCTGATGGCTCATTTCGGAACGGTCGCCGAGCACCTGGAGCACCTGCGGGCGGCCCTGGACAGCCTCGACGGACAGGCTGCGACCGTCGACGCCTGGGGCCGTGAGCTGGCCGGCGTCCTCGCCGACGGCGGCCGGTTACTTGCCGCAGGCAACGGTGGCAGCGCGGCCGAGGCGCAGCACCTGACCGCCGAGCTCGTGGGCCGGTTCGAGAGCCCCGATCGGCCACCGCTGTCCGCGATCGCACTGCATGCCGACACGTCCAGTCTGACCGCGATCGGCAACGACTTCGGAGCCGACGACGTGTTCGCCCGTCAGGTGCGTGCTCATGGCCGACCCGGCGACGTACTCCTGCTGCTCTCGACCAGCGGCCGCAGCAGCAACCTGCTGGCGGCCGTGAGAGCAGCACAGCCGAGCGGTCTCAAAGCCTGGGCGATGACCGGGCCGTGGCCGAACCCGTTGGCCGAAGCGGCCGATCAGGCGCTCGTCGTCGAGTCCGCGGCGCCCACCGCCGTCCAGGAGGTTCACCTGGTGGCGATCCATGCACTCTGCTCGACCGTCGAGCGATACCTGGCGCACAAGGAGGAGGTGATCCGGTGACCGTCCGGGTCCTGGTGGTCGGCGACGTACTGCTCGACCGCGACATCGAAGGCGACGTACGCCGCATCAGCCCCGACGCGCCCGTTCCCGTCGTGCAGGTCGAAGGAACGAACGAGCGCGCCGGTGGAGCCGGTCTCGCGGCGACACTGCTCGCCCGCGAGGGCATCGAGGTGCACCTGGCCACCGCGCTGGCCGAGGACGAACCCGCCAAGCGACTGGACGTGCTGCTGACCGAACGCGTGCCGGTGACCGAGATCCTGCGGTCACCCGGGACGCGGTGCAAGACGAGGGTTCGCAGCGCGGGACAGTCGTTACTGCGGCTCGACGTCGAGGCACCGGCCCAGATCGACGACGTGTGCGACGTGGCCGCGCTGGAGGAACAGCTCGAGGCGGCGGACGCGGTTCTGGTGGCCGACTACGCGGGTGGTGTGGTCGGTCATCCGGAGGTCTGGGACGTGCTGCACCGCTGGGCGTCGCAGCGAGCGGTCGTCTGGGACCCCCATCCGCGCGGTGCGGAACCGGTGCCCGGCGTCACGCTCGCGACGCCGAACAAGGCCGAGGCAGTCCAGTTCACCGGCCGGTCGGCACCGCTCGACCAACTCGCCGGAGACCTCCGGGATCGCTGGCAGGCCTGGGCTGTCGCGGTCACGGACGGCGGCAACGGCGTCTTCGCCGCCCTCGGCGGTGCACCGGCCCTGTTCGTCCCGACGCCGTTCAACCACAGTGGTGACGCCTGCGGGGCGGGCGACCGCTTCGCCGGTACGGCGGCCGCCCTGCTCGGCTCGGGCGCGACGGCACGCGCCGCGATCGAAGCCGCGGTCGACGACACGGCCGGCTGGCTCGCGGCCGGGGGAGTCACCGCGACGGAGGTGGTCGGCGCCGCTCCGCCCGAGAACGACGCGGCGGCGGTGATCCGCCGGGTCCACGCGAACGGCGGCACCGTGGTTGCGACCGGGGGGTGCTTCGACATCCTCCACGCCGGGCACATCGCCAGCCTCGAGGCGGCCCGACGGCTCGGTGACGCGCTGATCGTGCTGCTCAACTCCGACGACAGTGTGCGCCGGCTCAAGGGCGCCGACCGCCCGGTCAACTCGGTCGAGGACCGCCGCCGGGTGCTGGAGTCGTTGCGGTGCGTCGACGCGGTCGCCGTCTTCGGCGGCAACGACCCGTGCGTGCTGCTCGACCAGTTGCGGCCGGACATCTGGGCGAAGGGCGGCGACTACACCGCCGAGATGTTGCCCGAGGCACCGATCGTGAACAGCTGGGGTGGCCGGGTCGTCCTGGTCCCGTACCTGCCGGGCCGTTCCACCACCGCCATTCTTCAGGAAGGGAGCAGTCGATGACCTTTGACCGGGTAGCCGTGACCGGAGGTGCCAGCGACCTCGGAGCCGCGGTCGTCGCCGCGGTCCGGAAGCACGGCGGTACGGCGATCGCCCTGGACCGGCAGCAGCCGTCCGCCGACGACGTGCCGTGGATCCAGGTCGATCTCAGTGACCCCGCGTCGGCCGAGCCGGCCCTGGCCGCGGCCGAGGCGCTGGCCGACGGACCGCTGACCGGTGTGGTCACGGCCGCCGGTATCGACGCGTGCGGGCGGATCGAGGACGTCCCGCTGGAGGACTGGGTCCGCGTCGTCACCGTGAACCTGATCGGCACGGCCGCGATCGCGCGGGCCGCCGTACCGCGGCTGGAACGTACCCGCGGGCGGATTGTGACCGTCGCCTCGACCCTCGGGCTGCGGGCACTGAGCGATGCGACGGCGTACTGCGCGTCGAAGTTCGGTGTGGTCGGGTTCAGCCGGGCGCTCGCGGTGGAGACCGCCGGCCGGGTCGGCGTCACGATGCTGGTCCCGGGCGGTATGAAGACGGCGTTCTTCGACGGCCGTCCCGAGCAGTACAAGCCGGGAGAGGACGCGATGCTGAACGATCCCGGGGCGGTGGCCGAGACCGTCCTCTACGCGCTGTCCCAGCCGGCCGGCGTCGAGATCCGCGAACTCGTCGTCTGCCCGTCGGTCGAACCGTCCTGGCCCTGATGCGACCGGTCGTCGTCCTCCGCGCGCTCGGCCTGGGTGACGCGCTGACCGCCGTACCCGCGTTGCGTGGTTTGCGGCGCCGGTACGGCGAGCGGCCGCTGCTGCTCGCGGGACCCGTGCCGCTGTCGTCGTGGTTGGTACGGCTCGGCCTGGTCGACGACGTGATCCCGACGACCTCGCTGGCAGCGCGGCCACCGGGTCTCGGGTTGGGACCGCACGACGCGGTCAATCTGCACGGCCGCGGGCCGGAGAGCCACCGCGTTCTTCAGGAAGGCGGACCGGATGAGCTGATCGCGTTCGACTGTGTGGCGGCCGATCACGTGCGTGGCTGCCCGTGGCAGCTGGACGAGCACGAGGTGGACCGGTGGTGCCGGCTGGTGTCGTGGGCCGGCGGTCCTTGCGGTCCCGAGGATCTGCGGCTGCCGATCGTTGCCAACGGCGACGGTGCCGTCGTGGTTCATCCGGGCGCGGCGAGCCAGGCGCGGCAGTGGCCGGCGTCGCGGTGGGCGGAGGTCGTCACGCAGCTCCGGGCCGACGGGCATCGCGTCGTACTGACCGGATCCGGATCCGAGGCGGAGCTGTGTGCCGCGATACCAGCGGACGAGGACCTCAGTGGGAAGTTGTCCCTGGGCGAGTTGGCGCTGCGCGTGGCGTCGGCCGCGGTGCTGTTGAGCGGCGACACCGGAGTCGCACATCTCGCGACGGCGGTGGGGACGCGGTCCGTGACGTTGTTCGGACCGGTCCCGCCGGCGTGGTGGGGTCCGTGTATCGACCTGGACCTGCACACCGTGCTCTACCACGGCAGCCGGCTCGGCGATCCGCATGCGGACCAGCCGGACGAGGCCTTGCTGCGGATCGAGGTCAGCGAGGTGTTGGCTGCGGCACGCGCACAGCTGCACGGAACCATTCGACCGTCGATGTGAGCCCTTCGCGCCAGTCGATCCGCGGCCGCCAGTCCAGCAGTTGCTCGGCCAGCGTCGTGTCCGGACGCCGTACGCCGGGATCGTCGACAGGCCGGTCGACGAACTCGACCGTCGAATGCGAGCCGGTCGCCGCGATGACGTCCTGTGCGATCCGCAGGACCGAGCGCTCGTCCGGGTTGCCGATGTTGACCGGCCCCGGATGACCGCTGAACGCGAGCCGGAGGATGCCGTCCACGGTGTCGCTGACATGACAGACCGATCGGGTCTGGCTGCCGTCCCCGGCGACGGTCAGCGGTTCGCCGGCCAGCGCCTGGCGGATGAAGGTCGGGATCGCGCGGCCGTCGTCGGGACGCATCCGCGGGCCGTAGGTGTTGAAGATGCGGACGATCGCGGTGTCGACACCCTCGCTGGTCCGGTACGCGGTGGTGAGTGCCTCGGCGTACCGTTTCGCCTCGTCATACACACCCCGCGGGCCGATCGGGTTCACGTGACCCCAGTACGACTCGGGCTGCGGATGCACCTGCGGGTCGCCGTACACCTCCGACGTACTGGCGAGCAGGAACCGGGCGTTCTTCTCCTTCGCCAGGCCGAGAACGTGCCACGTCCCGATCGCTCCGACCTTCAAGGTCTGGATCGGCAGTCGCAGGTAGTCGATCGGCGACGCCGGACTGGCGAAGTGCAGCACCAGGTCGACATCGCCCGGTACGTGGACGAACCCGGTCAGATCGCAGCGGGTGAAGGTGAAGCGCGGCTCCTCCATCAGGTGCGCGATGTTGTCCGGCGTACCGGTCAGCAGGTTGTCCAGGCACGTCACCCGGTACCCGTCGGAGATCAGCCGCTCGCACAGATGACTGCCGACGAAGCCCGCTCCGCCGGTGACCACGACATGCTCCATTGGCCACGGGTACCCGGCGAACCGGTGTGGAAACAGCGGGATCAGAGCTCGCGCAGGGCTTCCTCGACGGTCGAGAAGATGCGGAACTGACCGCCCAGACCGGTGACGGCCAACGGACGGTCGACCGGTCGTCCGACGCCCACCAGAGCCAGCGTGATGTTGTGCCGGCCGGCCAGGTTGCGGGCCTCGACCAGGTTGCCCAGGCCGGCGGAGCTGCAGAAGGTGACGGCGGAGACGTCGATCAGAACCAGCCGGGCCGGCGGCGCCACCGCGGCACGGATCGCCTCGGCGGCGAAGTCGGTGGTCGCGATGTCGATCTCACCGGACAGCCGGACCAGCAGTACGCCTGGTTCCAGCTCCTCGGTCACAGCGTCGAACGTGGTTCTGATCATCTCGCCGTCCTGCGGCTCAGGCTGGCTTGTCACGCCGGTCTCTCCCCCGGGTAGTCCCGCGAACACCGGTCGGTCCTGGCGAGGCGGAACTGCCCTGCCCTCACCGTATGCCCCAACGCGCAGGCGTCACAACGGGTCTGAGCGGGATGAACTCGCAGCGTGATCCAAGCAGCTGTGTAAGCGCTACCAGGTCAGGTGGTCGAACGACTGACATCACCCCCAGAACGCCGGTTGGGTCTGGACGTTGAGCTCCGGCAACTTCACCCGGGCGGCCGGGTCGGTCCTCTTGTCGGAGATCTTGAAGGTGTCGAACGCGATCACCGACTCGGTGCCGTAGATCGTGCCGTTGTAGTAGTACACCGACCAGTACCCGCCGAACGACGCCGGCTTGCGCGGCGGCCGGTCGAAGTACCCGATCTCGTACGGACGCGCCGAATCGGTGAAGTCCCAGACCGAGAAGCCGCCCTGGTACCAGGCCTGCACCATGATGTCGCGGCCGGGCACCGTTTGATCAGTGAGCCGTTGTGCGAGACGCAGTTCTCCCGCTCGGCCTGGTGCCGCGGGATCTTGTAGTAGCTGCGGAACGTCAGCTTCCGGTTCTCGATGTCGAAGACCGCGGTCGCGCCCTTGTTCGGCCCGACCGCCTCGTTGCACTCGGCACCGCCACCGCCGCCGAGTTCGTCCATGAAGACGACCTTGCTGCCGTCGCCGTTGAACGTGGCGCCGTGCCAGAAGGAGAAGTTCGCCGCGTCCTGGACCCGGTCGATCACCCGCGGCGCGGCCGGCCGGGAGATGTCCAGCAGCACGCCGTCACCCATGCACGCCGCGGCCGCGATCCCGCGGGCCGGGAACGCGGTGATGTCGTGGCAGCCGCTGGTCTCGTAGCCGGTCTCGCTGCCGGGGAACCCGCCGTCCGGGAACAGCACCGGCGAGGCGACCACGGCGGCCTCGGCCGGGTCGCGCAGCGGCACCTTGACGATGTCGATCCGGTCGTTCGGCGGCTGGCAGTCCGGGTAGGTGGCGTCCGGGAAGTACGACGAGTTGTAGATGTACACCGAGCGCCTGGCCGGATCCGGGACCAGCGTATGCGTGTGCGAACCGCACTTGGTCTCGACGGCGGCGACGTACCGCGGGTTCGCCGGGTCGCGGACGTCGAAGATCTTGATGCCCTCCCACGACTCCTTGATCGTCGGCGACTGCGGCACGCTCTGGCACGAACTGTCGCTGCGGGACTGGTCCGTGCTGAGGAACAGCAGGCCGGCGTACACGCTGATGTCGTTCTGGCTGCCGGGGCAGGACACCTGGCTGATCATCCGCGGATTCGCCGGTTCGGCGACGTCGTAGATCGCGAAGCCGGCGTAGTTGCCGACGTACGCCTTCGTGCCGGCGAACGCGATATCGGTGTTCACACCGCCGGTCAGCGGACCGGTCATCGGGACACTGGCCAGATGGGTGATGTTGTCGCTCTTCGACGCACCGGTGTCGGGTGGAGCGGCGGTGGCCGTGCCGGCCAGGCCGGTGAGCAGAGCAACGGTCACGGCGAGACGGACGAGCGTGCGGGGGCGGCGCATGCCAAGGTCCCTTCTTCGGTTTTCCTTCGGCCTCAAGCCTAAGCGTGATAGACACGTTATGGAAGCGATCTGACACAAGGAGTGAGGCCGTGGGGATCCGCCGCTCAGGGGTGGCCGCCGCGCTCGTCGCGGTGCTGGCCGGATGCAGTACGCCGGACCGCGCCGTCGAACCGCCCGGCTCCCAGCCGCCGGTGATCGTGCCCGGTACGCCGGGCGGGCCGAACCGGACCGTCTCGACACTGCCGACCACGGCGAGCACGCCGGACCCCGACGACGTCACGTTCCTGGCCGACATGATGGTCCACCACACCCAGGCGCTCCGGATGGCCGGGTACGCCGGGAGTTCGGCGCAGAACGCGAAGGTCAAGTCACTCGCCGAGCGGATCCGGGTCGGCCAGCAGCCGGAGATCGAGGCGATGCGGCAAATGCTCGTCGCCCGCGGGCAGAACCCGCCGGATCTCACCCACGTCGACCACATGGACCACAGCGGCATGCCGGGGATGGCGACTCACGACGAGCTCGCCACTCTGGAGAAGGCGCGGGGCAAGGCGTTCGACCAGCTGTTCCTGACCCTGATGATCAAGCACCACCAAGGTGCGGTGACGATGAGCCGCACGGTGATAGACAAGGGGACGGACCCTCAGGTGGCGGAGTTGGCGCAGGAGGTCGGGGCCACCCAGACCAAGGAGATCGCGACGATGCGGCAACTGCAGAAGGAGTTGTGATGGGCGTACTCGACGGCAAGGCGGCGCTGGTCACCGGCGGTTCGCGCGGCATCGGCGCGGCCATCGTCCGGCGGCTCGCCGCCGACGGCGCCGTGGTCACCTTCACCTATGTGTCGCAGGAGTCCGCCGCCGCGGACGTGGTCGACGAGGTGAAGGCGGCCGGTGGCCAGGCGATCGCGGTGCGGTCGGACCAGGCCGACCTGACCGCCCACGCCGAACTGATCGAGCGTGCGGCCGAGCCGACCGGTGCGCTCGACATCCTCGTCTGCAATGCGGCGGTGTCCCACGTGAAGGCGATCGCCGACGTCACCGAGGACGAGTTCGACCGGCTGATGGCGACGAACCTGAAAGGCCCCTACTTCCTGATCCAGCAGACGGCCCGGGTGCTCGCCGACGGCGGGCGAATCATCGCGCTCTCGACGCTCAACACCGCCCTGCCCGGTCCGGGCATCTCCCTGTACGCCGGCAGCAAGGGCGCGCTCGAGCAGTTCGTCAAGGTCGCCGCCCGTGAGTACGGATCGCGCGGGATCACCGTCAACACGGTGTCGCCGGGGACCACCGACACCGACATGTTCCACACCTCGAACCCGCCGGAAGCCGCGGCGCAGATGACCGCGCTCACGCCGTTGGGCCGGCTCGGCCAACCGTCGGACATCGCGGATGTCGTCGCGTTCCTGGCGGGTCCCGACAGCCGGTGGCTCACCGGCCGGAACCTGCTGGCCACTGGAGGGCTGGTGATCTGAGCACCGCCGACCTCCTCGCCGACATCGACGCCGCGGCCGACCCGGCCGTGGCGGAGGCGCTCGCGCGCTACTTCCAGCTCCAGGAGGGCGGATACGGTCACGGCGACCGGATCATCGGCGTCAAGCTGTCCACGATCCGTGGCCTGATCAAGCCCTACCTGCGCGCGGACCTCCCGTTGGCCGAACTGGAGCGGGCGTTGCAGAGCCCGGTCCACGAACACCGGCTGGCAATCCTCTGTCTGCTCGCCGATCGCGCCGCACGGAGTCTCAAGCCGCGTACGGCGAACCCGGCCGAACTCACCGCGATCTACGAGCTGTACCTGCGCAGTACGCCGTACGTCAACAACTGGGACCTGGTCGACTGCAGTACGTCGGAGATCGTCGGCGGGTACCTGCTCGACAAGCCGCGGGACGTTCTCCACACCCTGGTCCGGTCGTCGTCGGTATGGGAACGGCGGATCGCGCTGGTCGCGACCCATCGGTTCATCATGCGCGGCGAGAGCGCGGACACGTACGCGCTGTCCGAACTGGTCCTCGACGACCGGGAAGACCTGATCCACAAGGCGTCCGGGTGGATGCTGCGCGAGGCCGGCAAGCGGGTCTCGGAGGACGAGCTGCTGGCGTTCCTGGACCGGCACGCGGCGGTGATGCCACGCACGATGCTCCGGTACGCGATCGAGCGGCTCGCACCCGAGGTGCGCAGGCACTACCTGGCGCTGCGCTGACCTTTCGGCGGAGATCGAAGGGCCTGTTCAGGCAGCGGTGCGGCGTTAGCCTGAATCCCACCTCGATTCGCGAAGGGGCCGCCCCATGAACCTGAAGCGCATCATCCACCTGGTGCTGCTCGCAACACTCGTCGCCGCCGGCCTGGTCGGCGTGCCGACCTCGGCCACGGCCGCACCCGGCTTCCAGATGCCGATCCCGTGCGGTCTGCGCTGGACCACCGCGACACACAGCGGTCACGCCAGCCAATGGATGCTCGACATGGTGTCGCCGAGCGGCGCCACCCGCGGTACGCCGGTGCTCGCCTCGGCCGGTGGCACGGTCAGCGCGTCCCTGCTGTCGTCCAGCGGCGGCCACATGGTCGTCATCGACCACGGTGGCGGCTGGCAGACCCGGTACCTGCACATGGACCGCCGTGACGTTGCCGTTGGCAACGTCGTGAACCAGGGCAGGCAGCTCGGCACCGTCGGCAGCACCGGCCAGAGCACCGGCCCGCACCTGCACTACGAGCAGAAGCTCAACGGTGTCGTCCAGCAGGCCTGGTTCAACGGACACGCGGTGCCGCTCACCTGGTCCTACAACCAGCACTACGAGACCAGCGCCAACTGTGCCAACAGCGGGAAGTACTGGGTCGACACGTTCGCCAACGCACCCGGCCACAGCACGCCCGGCGGAACCCAGACCGGCACGCTGTACGCGGGGACCAACTACGTGTTCTGCAAGGTGTGGGGACCCGAGGTCCGGGTCGGGTCGGCGTACAACCACTGGTGGATGAAGACCGATCTCGACGTCGGTCCGGCCGGCCAGTGGGTCTCGGCGTACTACCTGTCCCGCTGGGGCAACGACGAGGCCAAGGACAACAGCGGCCGGGACCTGCCGAACTGCACCTGACCGATCGCCGATTTGTCGACATGTCTCCGCGGCGGCGGCGCTCAGGACTTGCGGGTCTGGGCGTACGGCGGAGCTTCCACGGCGCAGTGCCGGTGGTGATGAACCAGGACCGGCTTCAGCCCGCGGTCGCCCAACGTGACCCATGCCAGCACGCCGCCCGCCGCGGCCAGGACCGCCGAGATCCACAGGGCGTCGGCAAATCCATTGCCGAAGGCAACCGGATCCCGGTAGCTGTCACCGGTGATGCCGGCCGCGATCGGGATCGCCGCGACCGCCATCAACTGCGCCGACCGGGCGATCGCGTTGTTCACCCCCGACGCGATCCCGGCATGGTGATCCTCGACGGCCGACAGCACGGTCGCCGTCAGCGGTGCGACCGTCGCGACGAGGCCGAACCCCAGGACGACGACCGCCGGCAGGACCGCGCCGGCATAGCTCGCACCCGGTTCGATCCGCAGCATCAGGAGGAAACCCGCACCCATCAGCAGCGGGCCGACCGTCATCGGGATCCGGGCGCCGATCTTCTCCGCGAGTGCACCGGCGTAGCCGGACAGGACGAGCATGAGAACGGTCATCGGCAGCAGCGCGGCTCCGGCCCACAGCGCCGAGTACCCGAGCACGGTCTGGAGGTACACGACGACGAGGAACGTCGCCGTACCGAGAGCGCCGTACACCACGACCGTGACCAGGTTCGCGCCGGTGAAGCGGAGGTTGGCGAAGATGCCCGGTGGCAGCATCGGGTGCGACTCGCGGCGCTCGACCACCACGAAGGCCGCGAGCGCGACCACTCCGACGGCCAGGGAGACGAGGACCAGGGCGTCACCGAAGCCGTGGTCGCCCGCGCGGATCAGTCCGAAGGTGAGGCCGGCCAGGCCGACGGTCGCGACGGCCGCGCCGGTGAGGTCGAGTCTGCCGGCCGCGGTCTCGTCCCGGGTCTCCGGCACGTGCCGCAGTGTGACGAGGACGGTAACCACCGCGAGCGGGACGTTCAGCAGGAAGATCAGCCGCCACGATCCACTGTCGACCAGGCCGCCGCCCACGAACGGGCCGATCGCCGCGGCGACCGAGGTGAGACCGGACCAGGCGCCGACCGCCTTCGCGCGATCGGACGGGGTGAACGTGGTCTGCAGGATCGCCAGGCTGCCCGGCGTGAGCAACGCGCCGCCGATGCCCTGCAGGACCCGGCCCGCGATCATCACCTCGAGGTTCGGCGCCACTGTGCAGATCACCGACGCGGCCGCGAACCAGACCACCCCGACGACGAACGCCCACCGCCGGCCGAGCCGGTCGCCGAGCGAACCGCTGAGCAGGATCAGCGCGGCGAGCGGCAGCATGTACCCGTTGATGATCCACTGCAGGCCGGCCACGTCGGCGTCGAGATCCTCGCCCATCGCAGGCAGTGCGACGTTCACCACCGTGCCGTCGAGGAAGGCCATCCCCGACCCGAGCGCCGTGGCCGCAAGGACCCATCTGGCCCGGCTCGTCCCGAACGCGATCCGCTCGTCCGTCATGGACAAACAGTAGGCCCTCACTGGGGCTGCGGGAGGTCCAGCTGGAGAACGACGAGTGCCTTGTCGGCCCGGATGCCCGGCAGTACCGAGAGCCTCGGCGGATTCCCGACCGCGCACCGGGTCTCGGTGAGCAGTGGGCAGACCGCGTTCAGCAGTGCGCCGCCGGACACGGTCACGTCGGTCGGCAGCTCGCCGTCGGCGAGCGAGGTGAGCGGCCTGATGGCCGACGCCGCACGCTCCGGTTTCGACGGCGTACGTCGCACCGTCGAGCCGTTCAGCCGGTAGCGCAGGCGGAGGCTGGTGGCCGCCGGGGTCAGGGGTACGTCGGTCGTCCCGGTGATCTCGGAGCTGCTCAACGGGACGTTCGCGCCGTTGGCCAGCAGGCGCAGATCGGTCGCCGCCGGCGCGGTCCTGGTCATCATGCCGGGCAGTTGTTCGCCGGAGGGAGGTAGCTGGATCTGCAGGATGTTCGTAGCCTTCGGCAACATCACGTCCTCGGCGATGTCGAACGACCCGTCCGGCCGGGGAACGACGAGCATCCGGATCCCGGGTCGTGTCCCGCCGGTCCCGGGGGTGGCGGACGGAGCCGGGTTTGGGGTCGGGGTCGAGGTCGGCGTCCGGCCGGGCGCGGTGGCGAGAGCGGGTGCCGGCAGCCCTGGGCTGGGCGCGACCGGTCCGGCGAGGTCCGGCGAGCAGGCCGCGGTCGCACTGAGCCCCAGAGTGGGCCCCAGAGTCAGCGCGGCCGTAGCCAGCCACCGTGCCCCCGAAACCCGCTGCCTGAGGTCCTCCACCCCCGATGGAACGCGCGGGAGGAACTCCTGGGCTGCCGTCGGCGACGTGTCCGGGGAACCGCGCTCGGACACGTGGCATCGCCCCCCAACGGATTCGGCCGCTTCCTCTGGCGGCCGGATCGGACTTGCGCATACGATACGCCCGAATTGGTGGGGTTCGGCAATTACCGCCGAAATTCATGGGGACTTCGAGGGGGCGGGAAAATGATGGGACGGAGTGTGTCCGGATCGTTCCGGGCGGTATTCATGGGAATTTCAAGAATTCCTGGTCCGGCAATTCGTAGGGTGATTCCACTGACGCTGGCCGTGACCGTCGCGGCAACTCCGGCGCTGCTCGCGGTCCCGGCCGAGGGGGCCGCAGCCACCCACCTGTACGTCGTCCAGGGACTGCCCGGCCGGTCGCTCGACATCACCGTCGACGGACGCACGGTGGTGACCGGTCTGCAGGCCGCCAAGATCGCCGGGCCGTTCAACGTCGCCGCCGGCCGGCGGATGATCACCGCGCGACAGGGAGGGAATGTGGTGATCCAGCGCGAGGTGACGGTCCGATCGGGGGCCAGCGTCGACGCCGTGATCCACCTGCCGGTCTCGCCCACGGGCGCTCCGGTGCTGACGTCGTACGTGAACAAACTGAGCGCGATCCCGAAGGACAAGGCCGCCTTGCGGGTCGCCCACGACGCCGCCGTCGGCCCGGCCGACATCCGGGTGAACGGAAAGGTCGCGTTCGCGAACGTGGCGAACGGGGAATCGTTCGAGGCGGTCGTCCCGGCGGCCACCTACACAGTGGACATCGTGGCGGCCGGGACGAGTTCACCTGTTGTTCTCGGTCCGTTGGATTTACCGGCGCGGGCCGGGTATCTGACCCGGGTGTTCGCGGTCGGAAATCCGAATCAGCAGACCATGAATGTCGCGGTCGGAACGATCAAGTTGCCCGCGTCGGGCTCCGGCATGCCTGAACTGGTGAACACCGGCACCGGCGGCCAGGCCGCGGAGCGGGAAGTTCCGCCCAGTTCCACCTCCGGCCTGTGGGTCGTGGTCGTCCTGGCCGGCTTGCTGGCCGCGGTGGTGACGGTCCGGCGGGTTGTGACAGTCAGAAAGGTGGTCCGTCGCTGAGGAGACTCCTGCTGGCACTGGTGCTGTGCTGCGCGGGCCTGGAGGGGTGCGCTGCGCAGACGGCAACTTCCGTGCCCCGACCCGGGGCGGACGGCGGTACCCCAGCCCTGTCGTCCGCCCCGGCCCCTCGTGGTGTCCCTGGGTTCGCGCCGGAGATCGAGGCTCGGCCGGTCGAGCCCAGGACGGCGTCGGCGCCGCCCGCCCGCGAGGGTACGCCGGCGCCGAGCCAGCGGATCTGGTTCGTTCCCGCCCAGGTGGTGCTGCCGGGTGGGGCGACAGCACCGGTGTTTCCGGTCCGCACGGTCAACGGCGAGCTGAAGGTCCCGGAGCAAGGCCGATGGGTCGGTTGGTGGGACGGTGGCGCCCAGGCCGGTGATCCGTTCGGCTCGGTGGTCCTGGCCGGTCACGTCGACACCAGGACCGAGGGCATCGGGTACTTCGCCCGGCTGCTCCGGATCACGCCGGGTGAACTCGTCGTACTGCACGGCTCGGGCCACACCGCGACGTACCGGGTGAGCTCGGTCGTGTCGGTCCCGAAGGACGCACTCGCCACCCACAGTGGCGCGTTCGACCAGGAGGTCGACCATCGTCTCGTGCTCATCACCTGCACCGGCGCCTACGACGCCGCCCGCGGCGGCTACGAGGAGAACCTGATCGTCACGGCCACCCCCACCGGACCGGCACGCTGAGCCATCAGGGCACGTCTCTCGATTCCCTGCGTGCTGCGCGGCGCTCGGCGGGCACATCGCTGCGTTGGAGGACGAGGCACGGAGAACCCCACTCCGAGCCTCGTCCTCCGCCTTGCGCTGCACTCCGCCGAGCACCTGCTCGCGACTGCAGGGAATCGAGAGACGTGCCCTAGGCTCGGCGGTTATGGCGAGGTATTTCGACGTACATCCGGAGAATCCGCAGCGCCGGGCCATCGGCCAGGTGGTCGACCTGGTGCGCGACGGCGGGCTGATCGCGTACCCGACCGACTCGGGATTCGCCCTCGGCTGCCAGCTGGGGAACAAGGAGGGGATCGACCGGATCCGCGCCATCCGGCACCTCGACGACCGGCACCACTTCACCCTGGTGTGCCAGGACTTCGCGCAACTCGGACAGTTCGTGCACATCAGCAACGCCGTGTTCCGCTCGATCAAGGCAGCCACGCCGGGCAGCTACACCTTCATCCTCCCGGCCACGAAGGAAGTACCGCGCCGCCTCCTGCACCCGAAGAAGAAGACCGTCGGCGTGCGCATCCCGGACCATGTCGTGGCCCACGCCCTGGTCGCGGAACTCGGCGAACCGCTGCTGTCCAGCACCCTCCTGCTGCCGGATCACGAGGCGCCGATGACGCAGGCGTGGGAGATCAAGGAAGAACTGGACAACCAGATCGATGCCGTCCTCGAAGGTGAGACCGGCACCGAACCCACCACCGTGATCGACTTCTCCGACGACGTCCCCGAAGTGGTCCGCGTCGGGGCCGGGGACCCGACACCGTTCCAGTGAGTTCCGCACCGGAGACACCTGCACCGGCTGAGATAGTGGGCCGGTGACCACCCTCGATCTGTCGCCGGACGAACTGCTCACCACCACGCGTACCGTCCGCAAGCGGCTGGACCTGGAGAAGCCGGTCCCGCTCGAGCTGATTCGCGAGTGCATCGAGATCGCCCTGCAGGCGCCGTCCGGAAGCAACCGGCAGGCGTGGCACTGGCTGGTGATCACGGACCCGGACAAGCGGGCGGCGATCGGGGAGTACTACCGGCTCGCGGTGGAGAAGTACCTGGCCGGACGCGGTGCGGCCGGGAAGCTGTTCGCCGACGACCCGGTTCGCGGTCCGGTGCAGCGCCGGATCGGTGAGAGCGTGGCGTACCTCGGCGAGCGGATGGGACAGGTCCCGGTGCTGGTGATCCCGTGCCTCGAAGCAGGGTCACTCCCGGCCGGGAACCAGGCCGGCCTGTGGGGCTCGATCCTGCCGGCCGCCTGGAGTTACATGCTGGCCGCGCGGGCCCGGGGCCTCGGTACGGCGTGGACCACCCTGCACCTGAACTACGAGCAGGAGGTGGCCGAACTCCTCGGCCTGCCCGAGGAGGTGCGGCAGACGGTGCTGATCCCGACCGCGTACACGATCGGGACGAAGTTCAGGCCCGCTCCTCGTCAGCCGCTGGACGAGGTCCTCCACCTCGACGCCTGGTAGCCAGGTGGAGCTGGCCGACCTGGTCGCGGGAGGTGGCGATGGTGCCGGCGACCTCGATCAGCTGCCGGCTCACGAGCTCGACCGACTGGGCGGCCGCCGACAGCAGCTTGTCCGGCTCTCCGACGCCCGTGCCGTCGCGCCAGTCGGCCTGGGAGGTCGCCCGGGCCAGGTGGTCACCCAGGCAGTCGGCCAGCCGCGCCGCCGACGTGACCACGGTGCCGAGGCCGGCCAGCAACTGCTCCCAGTTCTCCGCGGTGAAGTCCGAGCGAACCTCCTCGAGCCGCGTCAGCTCGTTGAGCGCGGTCGTGGCCCTCGCGAAGGCCTCACCCGGGTCAGCACCGCACATTCCGTACCTCCTGCGTCGCCTGAAGCCCCGCAGGTACCCCCTCCGCCGACGACTCAACCGGTCAGGAGGCGGCCATCTCCTCGATGGTCAGACCGCTGAGCACGGACCGTGGCTCGGTGACGGTCAGATCGAGCTCCGGATCGGCGTCGGCGTCACGGACCTTCACCAGCAACCAGTCCGCACCGGTCCTGGTGAAGGCCCATGCGCCGTTCAGCTTCACGCCGTGCAACCGCACCTTGAGGTGCCCGCGTTCGATCGCCACCGCCGGGTCCACCGGCCGATGGCGATCGTCGCGGGTCAGGTTGGTGTAGACGCCGGCGTCCCACACGATGACGGCACCGCTGCCGTACTGACTGTCCGCGATCACGCCCTCGTACGAGGCGTACTCCAGGTCGTGATCGGTGGTGAACACCGCGAGCCGCTTCACGGTCGGGTCCAGCGACGGCCCCCGCGGGACGGCCCACGACTTCAGCACGCCGTCCACCTCCAGCCGAACGTCGTAGTGCAGCCGCCGGGCATCGTGCAGCTGCACCACGAAGATCGGCCGATAGGCCGCGCCGGTCGTCAAGCGGCAGCTGCCGTGGGTGGTTCGATGCGTTCGCGCAACCGGTCGAGGATGCCGCGGAGCAGCCGGGAGACCTGCATCTGGCTGACTCCGATCTCGGCGCCGATATCGGCCTGGGTGTGTCCCTCGACGAAGCGCAGTTCGAGGATCCTCCGCTCCCGCGGCGCCAGCCCGCTGAGCACCGGCTCGAGGACGGCGACCGCCTCGGTCCGCTCGAACGCGGTGTCCTCCTCGTCCGCGAGCGTGTCCGCCAGGTTGGCGGTCGAGTCGTCGTCGACCGGGCGGTCGAGCGACAGCACCGAGAAACAGCCGTCGGCGGCCACGGCGGCCTCGATTTCGTTGACCTCGGCACCAATTTTGTCGGCAAGCTCCTGGAGCGTGGGCTCGCGGTGCAGGTCCTGGACCAGCTGCGGGCGGACCGAGGCGATCGAGCCCTGCAGCTCCTGCAGGCGGCGCGGGATCCGGACCGTCCACGAGCAGTCGCGGAAGTACCGTTTCACCTCGCCCCTGATGGTCGGTACGGCGTACGCCAGGAACGGCGTGTCGGTGTCCGGGTCGTAGCTGCGGGCGGCCTTGACCAGGCCCAGGTAGGCGACCTGGTCCAGGTCCTCGGGTTCCACGCCCCGGCCCCGGAACCGGGTGGCGATGCTGTGGGCGATGCTCAGGTTGAGCTCGATCGCCTCGTTCAGGAGGGACTGCCGGAGATCCTCGTCCGTCGTGGCGGCCCGCCGGCTCAGAAGGGCTCGGGTCGTCTTGTCTCTGCGCTGCTTCGGATCGGTGCTGCTGCGCTGATCGTCGACGGTGCTGCTGGAAACTACGGTGACCATTTTTTACTGACCTCGCGACGTTGAGTCACGGCGCGGCACATGTCTGGACCGCGGTCAGAGCTGTTCTGGAGACATTCCTACCCCATGATTCGCGGCGTTATGCATCCGCACCCATACCGACCACGGACCGCAACACGGCACCCCCGCATGCGTTACGCAATGGTGGGTACGACGTGATGTTCAGATAGGAGGAAGCGCGATGTCAGAGCCGCACCACCACGACGGGACCGGCGCCGACGACGAGCCGCTGGTCGACGACCTCCTGGACGAGACCCGCCGGCCGGCCGTTGACCAGGAGCAACCCGACCCGCCGACGACTCCGGAGGTTCCCGAGATCCCCGACTGACCGTAGGTTCTGGTCCATGGACTGGAAGCTCGAGTTGGTGTCGGTGCCGGTGTCGGACGTGGACCGGGCGAAAGCGTTCTACACCGAGCAGGTGGGGTTCAACGCCGACCACGACCACCGAGTAAGCGAAGAACTGAGATTTGTTCAGCTCACCCCGCCGGGTTCGGCGTGCTCGATCGCGATCGGCAGCGGGATGGACCAGGGCGAACCCGGTTCGGTCCGGGGGCTGCAGGTCGTCGTACCCGACGTCGCCGCGGCCCGCGCCGAACTCCTCGATCGCGGGGTCGAGGTGTCGGACCTGCAGGAGTTCCCGTGGGGGATCTTCGCCTTCTTCAGCGACCCCGACGGGAACTCCTGGGCCTTGCAGCAGCTGCCTCCGCAGGACTAGCTAGCTGTCGAAGCGGGGGAGTTGGTCGTTCGGGTCCTCCTCGTCCGGGCTGTCCGGGTTGGAGGCCGGCTGCGTCAGCGGTGAGTCGTCGCCCGGCCGGGTCTCGACGGCCGGTTCCTCGTCGATACCGGGGTCGACGATGTCCGGCATGTCCGGATCCGGGTTGTCCGGGTTCCGGGAGTCGCCCGGACCGACCGGCATGGGCGGGATCGGGTTGGTGCTCATGACTCCACCTCCCTTAGGTGAGATCTTTCCGGTACCCAGAGGGTTCGAGGTCAATTCCAGTTATCGCTAACGCTCAGTCATCCGGCGGTTGTAGGGTTGCCCTTGGTTGAGTACCCAGCCCCCGAAGTTCTTGGTTGCGTGTCCCTGTGAGGGCGACGATGACCGATCTCCAGCACCATCTCAGAGCAGTACGACGCCGTTCCCCCGCCGCCCCTGTCCAGAAGTCAGGTGTCATGCCCGTAGCCCCTTCCCCGGCCAGGCCCGTCGCCGTGCAGGTCCGCATCGGCGGCCGCTGGATCGCGGGTCAGGAACTCGGCCGCCGGACCGGTGCCGCCGGTGCTGACGAGGTGCTCGTCAGCCACCACGGCCACCTGGTCTGGGTCGACCACCAGTCGGTCCGCAGCTCGTAGGACCCCTGAATCCCTTGTGGTGAAGGGATTCAGCAAAGAGTTTTCGCAACCAGGTTGCCGATCTCGATCGCCGACGCGGACTGCGCGGGGTCGAACAGCCGCCGGGTGAGTGCGAACGTCACGCCTGCCCGCCGGTCGGCCCAGGCCGCGCTCCCACCCATACCCGGCATCCCGAACGTGGTCGGGCTTTCCTCCGCGGTCGATCCCAGCCGCCCGATCGAGTAGCCGTGGGCCCAGGTCGCCGGATTGCCGAGCAGTTCGTCGTTCGCGACCAGGGCGGGGCCGGTGATCTCCGCGACGGCCTCCGGACGGACCAGCCGGACACCGTCCACCTCCCCGATCAGAGCGGCGTACAACCTGGCGATGCCGCGGGCGGTCAGCACGCCGGCGGACGGCCTCGGGGTGACGAGGTAGTCGGGCCGGTTGCAGTGCGCCGCTCGCGGAAGGACCGCGGCCGGGCTGACCTTGCCGAACAGGCCGGCCAGCATCGCGAAGGTGTCCTCGGCGCCGTCCGGCTCGACCAGGGGTACGACCCGATCCAGCTGGTCACGGGGAACGGCGACGTACACCTCGTCCGCGATCCCGAGTGGTGCGGCGATCTCCCGCAGTACGTCGGAAAGCGTCCGGCCGGTGGCGCGGCGGACGATCTCGCCGACCAGGAACCCGAACGTCTCGGCGTGGTACGTCATCCGGGTCCCCGGCTCCCACCACGGCTCCGCCGAGGCCAGGTACGCCGTGATCCCGTCCCAGTCGGCCAGGTCCTCGAGCGTGCTGTCGGCCGGGACCGCCGGCAGACCGACCGAGTGGGTCAGCACGTGCCGCAGCGTCGCGTCCTCCTTGCCGTTGGCCGCGAACTCGGGCCAGACGTCCGCGATCGGAGCGTCGTACTCGAGGACGCCGCGGTCGACCAGGACGTTCGCGACCGTCGCGGTCACCGCCTTGCCGGTGGAGGCGCTGTAGAAGAGCGTGTCCGAGGTGACCGGGCGATCGCCGGCGCTGCCCGCGACGGCGTCGACCACGAGTTCGCCGTCCTTGTAGACGGCGACCTGCAGGCCGAGTTCGGTCTCGGCCAGCTCGTCGAGGCGCTGCTGTACCTGGTCCTGGAGGTTCGTCACGATCGTCATCCTGTCTGTTCGAGTGGTTCTCACCGACAGGTCGGAGCACGTTCGGCGGTTTTGACATGGTGTCGTTCCGTACGCTCCTCCTGTGGAGTTGCGGCAACTGGAGTACTTCGTGGCGGTGGCGCATGAGCGCAGCTTCACGCTGGCGGCTCGGCGGCTGCATGTGGTCCAAAGCGCGGTGAGCGCGGCGATCGCGGCCCTGGAACGGGATCTCAAGGTCACGCTGTTCGAACGCAACGCCCAGCGGGTGGTGCTGACCGAGGCCGGTACGGCGCTCCTTCCGGAGGCGCTGGCCGTGATGGACGCCGTACAGAGTGCTCGTGACGTCGTCGACGAACTCGGCGCGGGGATGCGCGGCTCGGTCCGGGTCGGGCTGCTGCCGGGCCTCGGCCTGGTCGACCTGCCGGCCGCGGCGGGTGAGTTCCGGCGGCGGTACCCGAACGTCGAGTTGCAGTTGCGTGCCGAGGCCGAGGGGTCGGCCGGGGTGATCGCCGGGCTGCGGAACGGCGACATCGACTGCGGCTTCCTCGGCATCGCGGCCGGCAGTGCGCCGCGCGACCTGACCACCTGGGAACTGCTCCGGGTCCCGCAGGTACTCGCCGTTCCGGTCGGGCACCGGCTCGCCCGGCGGCGGTCGGTGACGCTGGCGGACCTGGCCGACGAGGCGTTCGTCGACTTCCCGCCCGGGTCCGGCACCCGGACGCTGATCGACCAGAAGTTCGAGGCGGCCGGGATCGAACGGCAGGTGGTGGTCGAGGCGCTCGGCATCGAGGGCGGGGTCCAGTTCGTCGCCCACGGCGTGGGGCTCGGCATCCTGCCGGAGTACGCCGTCGCCGGGTTCGACTCGATCCGCGTCGTACCGGTCTCCGACGAGTCGTTCCGCTGGTCCCTCTACCTCGCCACGCTGAAGAAACGAAAACCCTCAGCCGCCCTCCGCGCCCTCCTCGCCCTGGTCACCACCCACCTCCACCACCCACCCGGCACCACCCTCGGCACCGCGATGGATCAACCGACCTGATCCCCACCCCTCCACCGCCGCCGAGGGCGGCTTTTGGACGAGAGAGTTCATTCGCTCACGGCCCTCCACCTCCCGCCCGGAGGGCGGCCGTGGACCGTTGACGTTGGTCGGCTCGTCCCCCACCTCCCGCCCACGGGGCGACTTGACCGAGTGGAGTCGATCCGCACATCACCCTCCACCTCCCGCCCGCAGGGCGGCTGTGGACGGTTTGATGTTGGTCGGCTCGTGCCCCCACCTCCCGCCCACGGGGCGGCTTGGCCGAGTGGAGTCAATCCACACATCACCCCCCACCTCCCGCCCGGAGGGCGGCTTTGACCGAGCGGAGTTGATGGGCTCGTCGCCCCTCCACGTCCCGCCCGAAGGGCGGTATTGGCGGGGTGGAGTTGGTGGGCTCGTCGCCCCTGCACTCCGCCCGTAGGGCGGCATGGATCAACGGAATTGATTTGGGTATCGAGTTGAGTCGTTGGACTTGATGGATCGGTCGGAGCAGGATTTTTGGTGTCAGCAGTACACCGAAGATTCGAGGAGCAACGGCGATGACCGAGAACACCACGAGCACCGAGCGGGTCGCGATCGTGACCGGCGGGTCGAGCGGGATCGGCCGCGAGGCGGCGGCCCGGCTGGGCCGCGACGGCTACGCGGTGGTGATCGGGTACGGCGGCAACCGGACCGCCGCCGAGGAAGCAATCAAGGAGGTCGAGCAGGCCGGCGGCCGGGCGAGCGCGGTCCCGGCCGACGTCGCCGACGAGACCGCCGTGGCCGCACTGTTCGACCGGGCCGAGCAGGAGTTCGGCGGGATCGACGTGGTCGTGAACGCGGCCGGGATCATGCCGCTGGCGCCGCTGGCCGACCTCGACCTCGAGGTGTTCGACCGCGTCGTCCGGACCAACCTGCGCGGCACCATCGTCGTCGACCAGCAGGCGGTCCGGCGGCTCCGCAAGGGCGGCGCACTGATCAACGTCTCCAGCTCCCTGACGAAGCTGGCCCGCCCGGGGTACTCGGCGTACTCCGCGACCAAGGGCGGCGTCGAGGCCATCACGCTGATCCTGGCCCGCGAGCTGCGCGGTCGCGACGTCACCGTCAACACCGTCGCCCCGGGGCCGACCGCGACCCCGCTGTTCTTCGAGGGCAAGCCGCAGGAACTGATCGACCGGATCGCCGCCGAGCCGCCGCTGGAACGCCTGGGCGAGCCCTCCGACATCGCCGAGATCATCGCGTTCCTGGCCGGCCCGGCCCGCTGGATCAACGGCCAGGTCATCTACGCCAACGGCGGCTCGGCCGCCTGAACCCCTCTTCAGTCGAAAGGAAAGATCGTCATGAGCAAGACAGTTCTGATCAGCGGCGCATCGAGCGGTTTCGGTGCCCTGACCGCCCGCGCCCTCGCCGACGCCGGCCACCTCGTGTACGCCGGGATGCGCGACCTCACCGGCCGGAACGCGGCCGCCGCGGCCGACGCCAAGCAGTACGCGAGCGAGCACGACGTCGACCTCCGCCCGGTGGAACTCGACGTCAGCTCGGAGACCTCCGTCCAGCAGGCCGTCGACACCGTCATCAAGGAGCAGGGACGCATCGACGTCCTGATCCACAACGCCGGGCACATGGTCACCGGCCCGGCCGAGGCCTTCACGCCCGAGCAGCTCGCCCAGCTGTACGACACCAACGTCCTCGGCACGCAGCGGCTGAACCGGGCCGCGCTCCCGCACCTTCGGGAACAAGGCGACGGACTGCTGCTGTAGGTCGGCAGTTCCAGCACGCGCGGCGGCACCCCGCCGTACCTGGCCCCGTACTTCGCGGCGAAGGCGGCGATGGACGCGCTCGCCCAGAGCTACGCGCTGGAGGTGTCGCGGTTCGGGATCGAGACCACGATCATCGTCCCGGGGGCGTTCACGCACGGCACCAACCACTTCGCGCACAGCGGTTCGCCGGCCGACGCGGACGTCGTCGCGGCGTACGAGACGAAGTACGCCGGCCTGATGGAACAGGTCAGCGAGAAGCTCGCCGAGCTGGAACCCGCGTGGGCCGACGTCGCCGAGGTCGCCAAGGCGATCGTGACCGTGGTCGACACCGAGAAGGGCCGCCGGCCGTTCCGGGTGCACATCGACCCGTCCGACGACGGCTCGACCGTGGTGAACGCGGTCGCCGACCGGGTCCGCGCCGAACTCCTCCGCCGGATCGGTCTCGAGGACCTGCTCCACCCGGCGGCATGACCGTGTCGTTGGCCGGGCTGATCGACGTCCACTCGCACTTTCTGCCGCCGGAGTACGTCGCGGCGGCGGAACGGGCCGGGCATCTCCGTCCAGACGGGATGCCCGGCTGGCCCGTGTGGACCGAGCAGAAGCACCTGGACCTGATGGACCGGAACGACATCGAGACCGCACTGCTGTCGGTGTCGTCGCCTGGCGTGCACTTCGGTGACGACTTCCGGGCCCGGGTCCTGGCGCGGCGGGTCAACGAGCGGGCGGCCGAGCTGGGCCGCGACCACCCGGGACGGTTCGGGTTCTTCGCCAGTCTGCCGTTGCCCGACGTCGAGGGTGCGCTGGTGGAGTTGGAGTACGCGTACGACGTCTTGCACACGGACGGCGTCGTACTGATGAGCAACGCGGGCGGGCTGTACCCGGGTGAACCGTCGTGGGAACCGCTCTGGCGAGCGCTGAACGAGAGAGCGGCCGTCGTCCTGTTGCATCCGACCTCGCCCCCGCAGTGGCGGCAGGTGGCGCTGGACCGGCCGCGGCCGATGATCGAGTTCCTGTTCGACAGCACCCGGGCGGTCACCGACCTGGCCCTGACCGGGATCTTCACCCGTTACCCCGGCATCCGGTTCATCGTCGCCCAGGGCGGCGTACTGCCCCTGCTCGGCGATCGGCTCGACCACTTCCGCCGTACCTTCGCCCCCGACAGTCTGCCCAGCGTGGCACCGCAGCTGGAGAACCTCTGGTACGACGTCACCGGTACGCCGGACGCGGTCACGGGTGACCGGGCGGTGTACGGCAGCGGCTCCTGCTTCACCCCGGCCGACGCGGTCGAACGCGAGCTCGCGGCCCTGGACGCCCGATCCGGCGACTGGCGCGAGCGGGTCCGGTCGAACGCTCTGCGTCTGGTCGGCGCCGACGTCGTGACGTGAAAGACCCCGGCGGGCCCTGACAGCTCCGCCGGGGTGGCTGTTGATCTCTCAACAGCCACCGGATCATACGACGGACCGGCCGCTTCCACGACCCCCCGGCGATGGCCCGGTCGGGGGTGGTGTCGGCGGCGGGTGGCATGCTCTCGGCTGAGGGAGAGTCGTCTGGCGAGGAGTGCCGTGGGGCCGTGGGATGTGGATCAGGTGCTGGGGCTGGCGCCGGATCCTGCGTCGGCCAAAGCAGCCCAGGCTCAGGCGCGGACGACGAAGTGGCCGGAGACTGGGAGCTCCGAGCGGGCCGTGTGGGGACTGTGCCAGGGCAGCGGCAAGCAGCCGTACGAAACCACGGTCGATCTGAGCGGTCCGGCGTACAAGTGCTCGTGTCCGAGCCGGAAGTTCCCGTGCAAGCACGCGGTGGGGTTGCTGCTGCTCTGGGCGACCGGTGAGGTCCGGTCCGCCGACGAGCCCGAGTGGGTGAAGACCTGGGTGGATCAGCGGGCCGCCCGGGCGGAGCGGCCGGAGCGGAAGCCGGGTGAGGTCGCCGACCCGTTGGCGGCTCAGCAGCGTGCGTCGAGGCGGGCCGATCGGGTGTCCGCCGGGATGGCCGAGTTGGCGAGTTGGCTGGACGACCAGGTGCGGCAGGGGCTCGGCGGGTTCGACCAGCGGGCGTACAGCGAGCTGAGCCGGCTGGCCGCACGCATGGTGGACGCGCAGGCGCCAGGGGTTGCCGGAGCGGTACGGCGAGCGGCGGGCGTGGTCGGCCGTGGGCACGGCTGGCCCGGGGAACTGCTGGAGGAGCTCTCGCTCATCCACCTGATCGTCTCCGCGCACTCCCGGCTGGCCGAGCTCCCGCCCTCGCTGGCCGACACCGTGCAGTCGCGGATCGGCTGGACCGTCGAGACCGCGCGGGTGCTGGCCGAGGGCGAGAAGATCGAGGACGACTGGCTGGTGCTCGGCCGGGTGATCGAGCCCGACGACCGGCTGACCGTCCGCCGAGTGTGGTTGCGCGGAGCAACAACCGGCCGGCTCGGCCTGATCCTCAGCTTCGCGGCAGCCGGGCGGCCTCTCGATCCACTGCCGGCCCGACCGGGCGAGTACGTCCCCGGCGCGCTCTCGTACTACCCCGGCTCGCTCCCGATGCGCGCCCTCCTCACCCAGACGGCGCCACGCCTGCCCGCACCCCGGCCGGCCGGATTCACGGCCAAACAGGCGTTGGCGTCGTACGTCGAATCCGTCGCGGCCGACCCGTGGAACGAACGCTGGCCGCTGGTCCTGCAGGACGTCCGGCCGGCCCGGTACGGCGAGGGGTGGGCACTGGTGGACCAGGCCGGTGACGGTCTCGAGCTGCTGCCCGGGCTGGACCCGATGAGGCTGCTGGCGGTGTCCGCGGGCGATCCGATCACCGTCGCGGGCGAATGGAACCGCGCGGGATTCCGCCCGATGACCTGCTGGCACGGTGACAGGCCGGTGATCCTGTGAAGGGCTGGGACGGGCTGGTCAGTTCGGCGCTGCTCGGGACCGATCGGCGGCCGGTGCACTTGGAGGAGCTGCCCGAGCCGATCCGGGAGCGGCTCGGCGACGGTGGGTTGCTGGACGCCGCCGCGCTGGCGACCGTGTACAAACGTGCGGGCCGCAAGCCGTTGCGCGATCTCGAACCGTTGGCGGTGGCCCCTGGTGAGGATCGTCCGTTGCCCCGGCCGGTCGCGATCCGGCGGCTGGCGGCGATGCTCGGCGGATTCCAGACCACGGCGCTCGGGGAGTGGTTGCGCGCGGCCGACGCGCGGGGCTGGGGTGTGCCTCCGGAGCACCTGCCGGCGTTGGCCGACTACGCCCGCAATCGCCCGGACTATCGGCCGCTCGTCGTGGTCGCGGCCGGCCGGCGGGCGGCCGGGCTGGCGGAGCTCAATCCGGAGTGGAAGTTCCTGCATGCAGCAGTTGCCGAGAGCAATGACCCTGAGCTGTGGACCCATGGCAACGCGCTGCAGCGGCGGACATGGTTGCGGAGGACGCGCGAACGCGATCCGGCTGCCGCGCTCGAGGCGTTGCGGGAGGTCTGGCAGACCGAGTCGGCCGTGACTCGCGCCGAGTTCCTCGGGTTGCTGGCCGACGGACTGTCGGCGGCCGACGAGGAGTTCCTCGAGGCGGCGCTGGACGACCGCGCCAAGGAGGTCCGCCGGGGCGCGGCCCGGTTGCTCGCGCGGCTGCCCGGATCGCGGTACGGCGAGCGCATGATTGAGCGGCTGTGGTCGCATCTCGTCGTCAGCCAAGGTGTGCTGGCGGTCGACCTGCCGAAGCGGCTCAGTGCGTCGATGGAGCGCGACGGCATCGACTCGGAGAACCCGGAGGGCATCGGCAAGCGGGCCTGGTGGTTCCTGCAGATCGTCGCCAACACCCCGCTGTCCGCGATGGATCCGGCCTGGCTGAGCATGCCGGTCGAGGGCTGTGCACCCGACGTGCTGCAGGCGGCCTGGACCGAGGCCGCCGTACGCGAAGGCTCCGAGACGTGGGCACGGGAGTTGCTGAAGGAAAATGCCTCGACCGGCGGCCGGAGTGCGGCCGAACTGCTGCGGGTGCTGCCGGCCGACGAGTGGGCCCGGGCGGTGGCCGCGCTGAAGGAGACCATCGACCTGACCGAGTTGGTCGGTGGCTTGCCGGTGCCGTGGCCGACGTCGCTCGGAACCATGATCCTGGACCAACTCGCGGAAGCCGGGACCGCGCGAGGCTGGGCCCGGTTGGCCAGTATCGCGGCCCGCGCGGTGCCGCCCGACGTACTGGACCATCCGATCACCCGGGAACCGACCGGCGAGGAAGACACCTGGCGTCGGCGTCTCGTCGAAACCTTGATCTTCCGCCGCGAACTCTACGAGGAGCTCTCATGACCACGACCACAGAGGTTCTGCGGCCGCACGCCGAGGACGAGTACGCCGGTGAGCTGGCCGCGCTGGCCGCTGCGGACGACCGGCCGCGCCCGCCGGCGTGGCGGCTCTCACCGGCGGCAGTCGTCACCTATCTGCTGGGCGGACGGGCCGGTGACGTGGAGATCTCGCCGAAGTACGTCGGCCCGCGCCGGCTGGTCGAGGTTGCGGTCGCGACCCTGGCGACCGACCGCGCGCTGTTGCTCCTCGGCGTACCGGGAACGGCGAAGACGTGGGTCAGCGAGCACCTCGCCGCCGCGATCAGCGGCGACTCGACCCTGCTGGTGCAGGGGACGGCCGGCACCGCCGAGGAATCGATCCGGTACGGCTGGAACTACGCGCAACTGATCGCCCAGGGCCCCAGTGAGGCGGCGCTGGTGCCGAGTCCGGTGCACCGGGCGATGGCGGAGGCGAAGATCGCCCGGATCGAGGAGCTGACCCGGATGCCGTCCGACGTCCAGGACGCGCTGATCACGATCCTGTCCGAGAAGGCCCTGCCGATCTCCGAGCTGGCCACCGAGGTCCAGGCCCGCAAGGGCTTCAACGTCATCGCCACCGCGAACGACCGCGACAAGGGGGTCAACGAACTGTCCAGCGCGCTCCGGCGACGGTTCAACACCGTCGTCCTGCCGCTGCCCGACTCGGCCGAGGACGAGGTGGAGATCGTGTCCCGCCGGGTCGCGCAACTCGGGTCCGCGCTGGAACTGCCGCAGCCGGACGCGGCGCTGGACGAGATCCGCCGGGTGGTGACGATCTTCCGCGAACTGCGCTCCGGCCGGACCGAGGACGGCCGCACCGCGGTGAAGTCGCCGTCCGCGACGCTCTCCACCGCCGAGGCGATCAGCGTGGTGACCGGCGGTCTCGCGCTGGCGGCTCACTTCGGCGACGGCGTACTGCGGCCGACCGACGTGGCCGGCGGGATCCTCGGTGCGGTGATCAAGGACCCGGCGGCGGATCGTGTGGTCTGGTCGGAGTACCTGGAGACCGTCGTCCGCGAACGTGACGACTGGGCCCCGTTCTACCGAGCCTGCCGGGAGATCAGCGGGTGAGTGTGCATCTGCTCGGGATTCGGCATCACGGGCCGGGGTCGGCGCGGGCGGTGGCGGCCGCGCTGGCCGAGATCCGGCCGGACATGGTGCTGATCGAGGGACCGCCGGAGGCCGACAAGGTCGTCGAACTGGCCGGGTCGGAGGAGATGGTGCCGCCGGTCGCGTTGCTCGCGTACGCGGTGGACGACTCGACCCGGGCCGCGTTCTGGCCGTTCGCGGTGTTCAGCCCCGAGTGGCAGGCGATCGTCTACGCGTTGTCGGCCGGCGTACCGGTGCGGTTCTGCGACCTTCCGGCCGCGCACCAGTTCGCCTCGTCCGGTGAGGGCCGGCGCGGGTTGTCGATGGACCCGCTGGCCACACTGGCGCACGCCGGCGGGTACGACGATCCCGAGCGCTGGTGGGACGACGTGATCGAGTCCCGGCGCGAGGGCGCCGAGCCGTTCACCGTGATCGCCGACGCGATGCGTGAACTCCGGCACGGCGAGGAGGCGCGTGGCCGCGAGGCGCAGCGCGAGGCGTACATGCGGACCGTGCTGCGGAAGGCGATGCGCGAAGGGTACGAGCGGATCGCGGTGATCTGCGGCGCCTGGCACGTGCCTGCGCTGGAGGCGCCGTTGCCTCCGGCAACTCACGACGCGCGGATCCTGAAGGGTCTGCCGAAACGCAAGGTCGCGTGCACCTGGGTGCCGTGGACGCACGGTCGATTGGCGGCGGCGAGCGGGTACGGCGCCGGCATCACCTCGCCTGGCTGGTACCACCACCTGTTCACCGCTTCCGATCAGATCACCACCCGGTGGTTGGCGAAGGTCGCGCAGGTCCTGCGGAACGAGGACCTGCCGGTCTCGAGTGCCCATGTGATCGAGGCGGTCCGCCTCGCGGACACCCTGGCCGCGCTGCGGGAACGTCCGCTCGCCGGTTTGAGTGAGGTCACCGAGGCGACGCGGGCCGTGCTGTGCGGCGGGAACGACGTACTGCTCGATCTCGTCACGCGGGAAGCGGTCGTCGGCGAACTGCTCGGCCTGGTGCCGGGTGAGACGCCGCAGGCTCCGGTCGCGGCGGATCTGGCGGCACAGGCGCGGCGGTTGCGGATGCGCCGGGACGCGACCGAGCGGGTGGTCGAACTCGACCTGCGCAAGCCGAACGACCTGGAGAAGTCGCGGCTGTTGCACCGGTTGCGGATCCTCGGTGTGCACTGGGGTGTGCCGGCCGCCGACGAGCGGCGGGCGCAGGGCACGTTCCGGGAGATGTGGCGGCTCGCCTGGGATCCCGGGCTCGAGGTGGAGTTGGTCGCCGCCGGTGCGCACGGTACGACTGTCCTCGGCGCGGCGACGACCGTGATGCTGCGGGTCGCCGACGAGTCGTCGACCCTGGCCGAGGTGACCGCGGCGCTGGAGAAGTCGCTGCTGGCCGACCTCGCCGACGCCTTGCCCGACTTATTGCGTGCCGTCGACACCCGGGCGGCGGCCGATGCGGACGTCGGTCATCTGATGGCGGCGTTGCCGGCGCTGGCGCGGTCCTCCAGGTACGGCGATGTGCGTGGCACCGACACGGCCGGGCTGGCGGCGGTCGCGGGCCGGATGGTGTCTCGCGTTTGTGCCGGTCTGGGCCGGACTGTGCACGGACTCGATCCGGATGCGGCGGCCGCCGTACAGGAACTGATCGACGGGGTGCAGGACGCGACCGCCCTGCTGAACGAGGATGTGCGGTCCGAGTGGCTGGCGACGCTGGAGGGACTGAGCGATCGGTCGTCGGTGCCGCCGTTGATCCGTGGGCGGCTGACCCGGTTGATGCTCGACACGTCGCGACTGCCCGATCACGAGGTCGCGCTACGCCTCGGGCGGGCGTTGTCTCCTGGTACGCCGACCGCCGACGCTGCCGGTTATGTCGAGGGGTTCCTGGCCGGGGGCGGGTTGCTGCTGGTGCACGACGAGCGGCTGCTGGCGTTGGTGGACGCGTGGCTGGCCGCGATTCCCGACGACGCGTTCGTCGAGGTGTTGCCGTTGCTTCGCCGTACCTTCGGGACCTTCGCGTCGCCGGAACGGCGGTCGATCGGCACCCGGGCCCGCGCGCTGGGTGACCCGGCGGCCGTCGTGGTTGCCGACGACAACGACCTCGACACCGAGCTGGCCGCATCGGTCCTCCCGGTCGTCGCGCGGTTGCTGGGGGTGTGATGACTGTGTCGTCCATGGATGGCGAACGGATGCGCCGGTGGCGACTCGTGCTGGGCGGCGAGGCCGAGCCGGAGACCGGTACGACGCTCTCGGCCGAGGACCGCTCCGTCGACGCGGCATTGGCCGCCCTGTACGACGCGACACCGGGCGAGTCCACCGGTCAGCGAGCGGCCGGGCTGGGGTCGTCGGCGCCGCGGGTGGCGCGGTGGCTCGGGGATATCCGGCAGTACTTCCCGAGCACGGTCGTCCAGGTGATGCAGCGGGACGCGGTCGAGCGGCTCGGTATCACCCGGATGCTGATGGAGCCGGAGCTGCTGGGCGCGGTCGAGCCGGACGTGCACCTGGTCAGCACACTGCTCGCACTCAACGAGGTGATGCCGGAGGAGACCAAGCAGACCGCACGGGACGTCGTCGGCCGCGTCGTCGCCGAGCTGGAGGCGCGGCTCGCCGAGCGGACCCGGGCCGCGGTCACCGGCGCACTCGACCGGGCCGGGCGGACCGGACGCCCCCGGCACTCCGACATCGACTGGGACCGGACCATCCGGGCCAATCTCAAGCACTTCTCGCCGGCCCTCGGCACGATCGTCCCGGACCGGCTGATCGGGTACGCGCGGCGGAACCACAGCGTGCAGCGCGACATCGTGCTGGCGATCGACCAGTCCGGCTCGATGGCGGAGTCGGTGGTGTACGCGTCGCTGTTCGGCGCCGTGCTCGGGTCGATCCGGACGCTGCGGACGAGTCTGGTCGTGTTCGACACCGCGGTGGTCGACCTGACCGATCAGCTGGAGGATCCGGTCGACGTACTGTTCGGGACGCAGCTGGGCGGCGGCACCGACATCAACCGGGCACTCGCGTACTGCGAGGAGCTCGTCACCAAGCCCGCGGAGACGGTGATGGTGCTGATCTCGGACCTCTACGAAGGCGGTGTCCGCGAGGAGATGTTGCGCCGGGCCCGGTCCCTGGTCGACTCCGGCGTCCAGCTGATCGCCTTGCTCGCCCTGGCCGACTCGGGCACACCGTCGTACGACGCCGAGAACGCCGCCGCCCTCGCGGACCTCGGCGTACCCACCTTCGCCTGCACGCCGGATCTCTTCCCCGACCTGATGGCGGCCGCGATCAAACGCGAGGACATCACCGGCTGGGCCGCAACCAACCTCGAGGGAAGGAACTGAGCCCGTCGGCAGTTGCTGATCGACATGACGACGATCGAACTGACCCGGTTCCGGGTCCGGCCGGAGAAGGTCGAGGAACTGCTGGCCGCTCGCCCGGACATGCTGAAGGAGTTCGCCGCCGACCGCGCCGGCTTCCTCGGCGCCCGCCTGATCCGCCTCCCGGACGACGAATGGCTGGACGTCGTCGAATGGGCGAGCCCGGAAGACTACGCCGCCTCCCGCGCCAAGGGCCCGAACCTCCCCGGCATCGCCCGCTTCTTCGCCGCAATCGACTCGCTGGTCACCGCCGAAGAAGGCACACTCGCCTGACACGTCGTCGCGGCGGTGGGACCCTGCTCCTGGACCATGCTCTATCGGCGTTCGCCGCGACCTCGGTCGACGTCAACGAGCAGAACCCGCAGGCGATCGGCTTCTATCTGCACCGCGGCTTCCGCGTCAGTCAGCGATTTCCAGGATGTCGATGGGGGTGTTGGGGTCGGCTTCGGCGAAGCGGAGGGCCCAGTGGATCGCCTCTTCCTTGGAGTCGACCCGGATGATCGAGAGACCGGCGATCAGTTCCTTGGTCTCGGCGAACGGGCCGTCGAGGACGCGCGGCTCCGCGCCGAGGGCCGGGAAGGTGATCCGGGCGCCGCGGGAGCTCGGCATCAGCCCTTCGGCGGCGAGCAGTACGCCGGCCTGCCGCATCTCCTCGAGGACGGCGTCCGCCCGGGCCAGCATCTCCGGGTCCGGCGGGTTGCCCGCCTCGAGGCTGTCGTTGGTCTTGTGGAGCAGCATGTACCGCATAAGCAGACCTTAGTGGTGGTCGAGTGCCTTCCAGAACGCCGACGGGATCTCGTGGTCCATCCACTCCGCGACCTCGGTGATCTCCCGCGGACTGCGCGCCCCGACCACCACCGCCGGTACCGCGGGGTGCGCGAGCGGGAACTGGACGGCGGCGGCCAGCAACGGCACGTCGTAGCGGCGACACAGCTCACGCAGCAGCTCGATCCGCCGTACCAGGGCCGACGGCAGGCGCTCGTGCCCATGCGGGGCGCCCTCGGCCAGTACGCCGCCCTGGAAGACGCCGGCCGCGAGCACCGCGACACCGAGCTTCTCGCAGAGTGGCAGGAGCTCGTCGGCGCCTGACTGGTCGAGGAGCGTGTAGCGACCGGCGAGCAGGATGCAGTCCGGCCCGGCCGTCCCGGTCTCCCGGAGGAAGCGGGCCGCGACGTCGGCGTGGTTCACGCCCAGTGAGACGGCCTGGATGGTCCCGCGGCCGCGCAGCTCGGCGAGGGCGCGGAGGGCCTCGGTCGAGGCGGTCGGGTAGTCGAGATCGGGGTCGTGGATGTGCAGGACGTCGATCCGGTCGATGCCCATCCGCTCCAGGCTCTCCTCGAACGACCGCATCACCGCGCGGTATGAGTAGTCGAGCCGTGGACCGAGACCGGACGGAGGGTCGGCCCAGATCGGCTGGATGTCCGGACCACCCGGCTCGATCAGCCGGCCGACCTTGCTGCAGAGCACGAACCGGTCCCGCGGCCGCCCGCGGAGCGCGAGCCCGGCCCGATGCTCCGACAGCCCGTAGCCGTAGACCGGCGCGGTGTCGAACAGGCGGATGCCGAGCTCCCAGGCGCGGTCGATGGTCGCGATCGCCTGCTGCTCAGGTACGGCGGCGAACATCCCGCCGATCGAGGCGAGTCCGAGCCCCAGCCTGCTCACCCGCAACCCCGTCCGGCCCAGCTCCACGCTCCGCATGCGGCGACCCTAGAAGCCGCCGCCGACAGTTCCGTCCGTTCAGCGGGGGACGTCGCCTCGCCAGGCTCCGGTTTCGCTCGGGCGCTCCTCGATGAACTGCTTGAACCGCTGCAGGTCGCCCTTGACCCGGCCCTCGACGACGCCGAGCTTGTCGCCGGCCGTCTCCACGATCCCTTCCGGCTCGATGTCCATCTGCGCCGTCACCCGGGTCCGCTCCGGGGACAGCTTGTGGAACGTGATCACACCGGCGTGCTGCGGGCCCGAGTCGGATCGCCACGCGACCCGCTCGTCCGGGTGCTGCTCGGTGATGGTCGCGTCGAACTCACGCGTCGTACCGCCGATCCTGGTCACCCAGTGGGTGTGCGTGTCGTCCAGTTGCCGGACTTCCTCGACGCCTTCCATGAACTGAGGGAAGGACTCGAACTGCGTCCACTGGTTGTACGCCGTCGTCACCGGGACCTCGACGTCGACGGACTGGGTGATGGTGCTCATGGTCGTTCCTCCTCGGTTCGTTCCAGCCGGCCCGGTACCCGCGGAGCGCCCGTCGTACCCCTGCTCTTTTCACGCCACCGCCGAGGCGGCACCATGCGGACATGGGTGAGATCGCGGAGCGGTACCGGCGACGTGCCGACGCCTTCGAGCGCAAGGTCGCCGCGGTACAGCCGGACCAGTGGGCCAACCAGTCGCCGTGCGAGAAGTGGACGGCCCGGGACGTGGTCGACCACGTCGTGATGATGCACGGCGTCATGCTGATGCCGGTGGCCCGGAAGCTGGAGCCGGCCGACGACCCGCTGACCGCGTTCCAGGAGGCGCGCGCGGCGGTCGAGGAGGTGCTCGACGACCCGGTGCTCGCTCTCACCGAGACGGACACGCCGACCGGCCGGATGACGGCCGAGCAGCACATCGACCAGGTGGTCTCCGACGACCTGGTCCTGCACGGCTGGGACCTGGCCCGCGCGACCGGCCAGGACGAGACGATGGACCCGGTCGACGTGGAGCGGCTCTGGGCCGCCGCGGTGGCGATTCCTCCGGACGTGATGGAGAAGTTCCGTACGCCGGGTGCCTTCGGCGAAGGTGTCGAGGTCTACGGCCCGGAGGTCGCGGTCCCGCCGGACGCTCCGCTCCAGGACCGCCTACTCGGTCTGATCGGGCGTCAGCCCTGAGAGATCGCTCGGCGCGTAGTACTCCGCGGGCGCCGAGCAGAGCGGCGCGCTCGTCAGCTGCGTCGGGTTGGTCATCAGCAGGGCGTGGCCACGGCTGATCGGCCGCTCGAGGTACTCGTGGCCTGGCAGGTTCGCCACCGCCGTACGGCAGCCGAGCGCCATACCCTCGAACAAAGCCGTCGTGGACACCCCGACCTGGTAGGTGGCCGAGGCGAGGAGGTCCAGCGTGTTGCCCTCGGTGGAGAGGCGGACGCCTGCCGGGATCGTGTAGTCGGCCGCCCGCTCGCTCGGATGCGGCCGGAAGACGACATCCAGCGACGGGTGCTCCTTGGCCACCGACTCCGCCACATGCAGCAACTCGGCGCCGATGGTGCCCTGGGACAGGAACACCACCAGCTTCGGGTCCTTCGGCGCGGCCGTGGGCAGGTACGACGCCCCGATCACCGACGTACTCATCCCGGCCGGAAGGTCCGCGACGTCGGTCCAGTAGGAGCCGAAGCACCAGAGCTCGTCCGGCTGGTCGGCCACCGCCGGACGACCCGGGTAGCTGTAGCCGAGGTGGAACGGGCTGATCGCGCCGTGCTGGAGTTCGACCACCCGGATCCCGAGGTCGCGGGCCGCCCCGACGATGTGCTGGTGGAAGTACGCGACCACGACGTACACCGTCTCGATCCGGTGCTTCCGCAACAACGCGCGATAAAGCGCCCGCAGTCGCAGATGCTTGGGCACCTCCCGGGCCAGCAACGCACCGACCGGCACCGAGACACCGGTCAGTTCCCGCAGCGCGCGACCGATGCCGCGATCGTCGGCCTGCCGCTTGTGCACCGCGCCGGCGGCGGAGGTGAAGAAGTCGAGGTTCCGGCTGCCGGGGAGCGGCGTCCCGTTGATCCCCGAATCCAGGATCAGCGCGTTCGGGCCGAGGGCCCGGCGGAGTTCGTCGGTGTAGATCTCGACACCGCCCGGTTTCCGCGGATGCGGTACGACCAGCGCGTCGTACGAGCCGAAGAACGGGTTGCGGGTGACCAGGCCGGTCAGGTGCCGCGCGACGAGACGCGCTTTGTCGTACTGCGTACGTCGTACCGGATGCGGAGCGCCGTGGATGCCGGTGCGCCGGGTCAGCTCGTGGAAGACGCGCATCCGGATGACCGGCCAGGGGCTAACGGCGCCGATCCGCCAGTCGAGCAGACTCAGCTCCCGCTCCACCTGCCAGATCGCCCGGCACAGGCCCGCCACCGTCGGACCTGTGTTCGGCCCCCTGCTCGGCCCTGGATTCGGCCCTGGATTCGGCTCCGTGCCGTTCCCGGTACTCGTCATGGTTGATCCCTACTATCCCGGCGAGACTACCGACGCCCGAGAAGAACCGGCGGACTGCCTTCAGCAGGTGCGTCTTCCGGCCGAGCAGCAGCCCGGCGAGGGCGAACCCGATTGCCGAGACCACCCGCGCCGAAGCATAGGCCAGGACGAGCAGGTAACTGACCGCGCCCGGCCGGATCAGCAGCCGGCTGATCGTGTCCCCGCTGCCGGACCGGAACGCCCGGCGTACCAGCCAGCGCAGCGTCGTCCGTGCGGCCGGCACCTCCTCGGCGATCCACGCCTCCTCGCACCAGACGATCCGGAACCCGGCCCGGTGCACGCGCAGGAAGAAGTGCAGGTCGCTGGAGCCGGTGTAGCGGAACGCGGGATGGAACCCGGGCGTGATCGCGTGGTAGACCCGCCGGCTCACCAGGGTGTTGTTCGTGTACGCCTTGCGCAGTTCCTCGCCGGTGGTGTGCCTGCCGGTCGAGTCGTGCACGTCGCTGTAGTGGTTCCAGGCCGGCGCGCCGGGCGGCAGGTTGCCCTTCACCGGGCCGGTGACAACGTCGGCACCGGATGCCTCCCAGGCGTGCAGGAGGGTCGCCAGCCAGTTGGGTGGCGCTATCTCGTCGTCGTCCACGAAGATCAGCGCGTCGTCGTCCCAGCACAGTTCGACCGACTTCTCCCGCGCGAACGGGATGCCCGGCTCCGGCTCGACCACGGATTCGATCGGGTACGGCGTACCGCCGCCGAACTCCTCGATCACCCGGGCCGCCGAACCGTCCGCGTCGTTGTCGACCACCACGATCCGGACCGCGTAATCGGAATCCTCGGGCAGTTCCTGCGCCTCCAGGCTGGTCAGCAGAGCACGCAACAGAGCAGGCCGCCGGAAGGTGATGACCGCGATGGCGACCCGGGTGCTCATGGCGCCCGAGACTATCGGTCCCCGCCAACAAGCGGCCATCCGGTGTACCTGTCGGTAGGTACAATTCACGGGGTGGAAACAATGGAGCGCTTGATCCGCAGCACGCAGGAACTGCTGTGGGAGCGCGGGTACGTCGGCACGAGTCCGAAGGCGATCCAGCGGGCTGCCGATGCCGGCCAGGGCAGCATGTACCACCACTTCAGCGGCAAGGCGGAGTTGGCGAAGGCCGCGATGGAGCGGTCGGCCGCGGAGTTGCGGCAGGCGGCCGACGAGCAGTTCGGGCGGCCCGGTACGGCGACCGAGCGGATCTCCCGTTACCTCCAGCGGGACCGGGACGTGCTGCGCGGTTGCCGGATCGGGCGGCTGACCGCGGACCCGGACGTGATGGCGGATCCGCGGTTGCGGGCGCCGGTGGACGAGACGTTCCGCTGGTTGCGCGGCCGGCTCGCGGAGATCGTTGCCGAGGGCAAACGCAAAGGCGAGTACCCGGAGTCCCTCGACCCGGATCGGACCGCGGCGACGATCGCCGCCGTACTGCAGGGCGGCTACGTGCTGGCCCGCGCGGCGAACTCCGACGAGCCGTTCGAGCTCGCCGTCCGAGGACTTATCGACCTGCTACCGGAGGCCAAGTGAAGATCGGCGCTGTCTTTCCCCAACTCGAGATCGGTGCGGATCCGGCCGTCGTCCGCGACTGGGCGACGACCGTCGAGCAGGCCGGCTACACCCACGTGCACGCGTACGACCACGTGCTGGGTGCCGACCCGGCGAACCGGCCCGGGTGGACCGGATACACCGACAAGTCCTTGTTTCACGAGGTTTTCGTCCTGTTCGGCTACCTCGCGGCGATCACGAGCTCGGTGGAGTTGGTGACCGGCGTACTCGTCCTGCCGCAGCGTCAGACGGCCCTCGTGGCCAAGCAGGCGGCGGAGGTCGACGTGCTGAGCGGCGGCCGGCTGCGGCTCGGTGTCGGCATCGGCTGGAACCAGGTCGAGTACCAGGCGCTCGGCGTACCGTTCCGGCAGCGCGGCGCGTTGCTGGAAGAGCAGGTGGACGTACTGCGGCGGCTGTGGGCCGAGCCGGTCATCTCGTACGACGGCAGGTTCCACCAGATCGAGGAGGCCGGGCTCAACCCGTTGCCGGGGCGGCAGATCCCGATCTGGTTCGGCGGCGGCGCGGACGCCGTACTTCGCCGTACCGGCCGGATCGGTGATGGCTGGATGCCGCAGACCGGTCCGGACGCCGAGACCAAGGCCCGGGTCGAACGCCTCCGGTCGTACGCCGCCGAAGCCGGCCGCGACCCGGCCACCATCGGCATCGAACCCCGCCTCACCCTGGCCGAGGTCCCCGAGCGAGACTGGCCCGCCTTCATCGACGGCTGGCGCGCCCTGGGCGCCACCCACCTGGCCGTCAACACCATGAAGCTCGGCCTCGAACACCCCGAAGACCACGCCGCGGTACTCCGCGACGTCTTACCGGTCCTGAGCTCGGCGGCGTCGGACTAGCTGTCAGGCCGCGGGGTGGAGGCGGGGGTGAAGGTTGAGGACGGCTGGATTACGGTCGGAGGGAGAGCCGATCACGAAGTCGTGGTAGTCAGCCAAAGGAGCCTTCAGTGTCTGTCGACGTCACCGGGCCGATGAACGAGCGGTACGACGAGATCCTCACCGAGCGCGCCCTCGGGCTGATCGAGACGTTGCACCGGGAGTACGGCGCGCGCCGGCTCGAACTGCTCGAGCGCCGGCAGCAGCGGGTGGCGGAGATCGCGGGCGGGGCGTCGCTCGGGTTCCTGCCGGAGACGAAGGAGGTGCGGGACGACCCGGACTGGCGGGTCGCCCCGGCGGCGCCCGGCCTGGTCGACCGGCGGGTCGAGATCACCGGGCCGACCGACCGGAAGATGACGATCAACGCGCTGAACTCCGGCGCCAGGGTGTGGCTGGCCGACCAGGAGGACGCGAACACCCCACTGTGGGAGAACGTGATCGGCGGCCAGCTCAACCTGCTCGACGCGATCACCCGGCGGATCGACTTCAGCACCGAGACCAAGTCGTACGAGTTGAAGCCGGACGAGGAGCTGGCCACGATCGTGGTCCGGCCGCGCGGCTGGCATCTGCCGGAGAAGCACCTCCTGGTCGACGGCGAGCGGGTGTCCGGCTCGCTGGTCGACTTCGCGCTGTACCTCGCCACCTGTGGACAGCTGCAGCTCGACCGCGGCCAGGGTCCGTACTTCTACCTGCCGAAGATGGAGTCGCACCTCGAGGCGCGGCTCTGGAACGACGTCTTCGTCACCGCGCAGGAGTACCTCGGCATCCCGCGCGGAACCATCCGGGCGACCGTGCTGATCGAGACCTACCCGGCCGCGTTCGAGATGGAGGAGATCCTCTACGAGCTGCGCGAGCATTCGGCCGGGCTGAACGCCGGCCGCTGGGACTACATGTTCAGCGTGATCAAGACCCACCGGACGCGGGGCACGGACTTCCAGCTGCCGGACCGCAACAGCGTCACCATGACAGTCCCGTTCATGCGCGCCTACACCGAACTGCTGGTCCGCACCTGCCACAAGCGCGGCGCGCACGCGATCGGCGGGATGGCGGCGTTCATCCCGAGCAAGGACCCGGCGGTGAACGAACAGGCGTTCGCGAAGGTCGAGGCGGACAAGCGGCGCGAGGCCGGTGACGGTTTCGACGGGTCGTGGGTCGCGCACCCCGGCATGGTCGAGACCTGCAAGGCGGTCTTCGACGCGGTGCTCGGCGACCGCCCCAACCAGCTGGACAAGCTGCGCGAGGACGTGTCCGTCACGGCCGCGGACCTGCTCGACGTCGCGTCGACGCCGGGTGAGGTGACCGAGGCCGGGCTGCGCAACAACGTCAGCGTCGCGATCCAGTACCTGGCCGCCTGGCTGGAAGGCACCGGCGCGGTCGGCATCTTCAACCTGATGGAGGACGCCGCCACCGCCGAGATCTCCCGCTCCCAGATCTGGCAGTGGCGCCAGAACCAGGTGGTCCTCGACACCGGCGACACCGTCACGACCGACCTGGTCCACCGCATCGCCGACGAGGAGATCGCCAAGCTCGGCGGAGACCCCGAGCGCTTCAAGGCGGCCCGCGAACTCTTCCTCGAAACCGCCCTGGACGACGACTACGTCGACTTCCTCACCCTCCCGGCGTACGAACGCATGCCGTGAGCGGGCGAGAACGTAGCGGAGCGCCTAGGCTGCGTGCATGGTCAATGTCGTGTTGCGCGTCCGGCTTGTGAGCGGTGACCAGTTCGATGTCAGCTACGAGGATCCGGGGGCGGTCGATGACGAGGACGCCGTCGAGCACGCCGTCGCGGCCTTGACCGACGACGGCGGCGTGCTGCGGTGCAGGCACGGCGGCCGGCTTGTCGTGTTGTTCGCGCGGGGTGTTGCCGCGCTGGAGGTCGCGCCGCGGGGCGCGGTGCTGTAGACGGCCGGATGCCCTGGCGGATCCACCAGGGCATCCGGGACCGTCAGCGTGACGGGTACGCCGCGTCGACCTCGACCTCGACGAGCCAGCCGTTGACGGGGAGGTTCTCGATCTCGAGGGCGAACCGGGACGGGCGGGACGAGTTGACCACAAACGGTTTCGCGGGCGGCGCCGTACCGAGGGGGACCGGGACATAGGCGCCCGTGGTCAGGTCGGTGTTGGCGAAGTACTGCCGGTACGCGCGATTCCAGCCGGCGAAGTCGGCGGTGGCGGCGCCGGCGGGGTTCTGCAGGAAGACGCGCATCGTGTAGACGTCGGCGTACGAGAGACCCCGGGCCTGCAGGTTCTCGCCGATCCGCCGCAACACGTTGATGCCCTGGGCTTCGGTGATCGTGACGCCGGCCGGCAGCACGCCGCCGGGGAAGACCGCGGTGTCGATGTACGACGCTTCCGATCCGGCCGGAGCACTCGTGTTGAGTGCGGACGGTCCGAGTCCGCTGGTCTTGTAGATCGGTGTGTTGGCGCCGATCGCGACGCCGGTGGCGATCATCGGGTTGGACTGGCCGGCGGGCAGTGCCGGTTCGACGGTGCCGGGACGTGGCGGTTTCGGCTTGTCCCACCAGCCCGCGGCGGTGCCCGCGCCCGCGGCGAACGACACGACGACAGCGACGACTCCGGCGATCAGACGGGTCTTCTTCATCGGCTCGCCACCACCCGGCTGTGCAGGGCGGTCACGGTCGCCCGGGCGGACGTCATCGCACCGTGCTGCCAGGCGATGGCGTGGGACAGGTGGTCACCGGCGAAGTAGATGTTGCCGGTGGCATCGAGCAGTTTCGCGTAGACCCCGTCGGTCTGGGACGGCCAGCCGACCCAGGCCGCTTCGGAGTACTTGGTGCCCTGCCAGTTCACCGAGAACGCGGCCTCGACGTCCTTGCCGTACACGTCGCCGTGGATCTTGGTGCCCTGGGCAATCGCTCGCTCCAGCCGGGCCGCCGGGGCCAGGGCGCCGTACGCGTTGGCGTTGGCGCCGGTGTTGTAGTAGCCGATCACCGTCCCGCGCTTGCCGTGGAAGCCGCTCGACGGGTACCAGGTGTTGACGGTGTCCAGGTTGCTGTTGGTGATCCCGCCGTAGATGCGCAGGTCCTCCTCCCACCAGCGGCGACCGTACTCGATGCCGATCTTGCCGGCGTTGGTCGGTCGCGCGTACCGCAGCGCGGCGACGATGTCGGCCGGCAGGTTGGACGGGACCTTCGCGGCAAGGTGCGGCGGCAGTGTGCAGATGGCGAAGTCTGCGGTCAGCGCCCGCGGCCGTGCCCCGGTCGTGTAGGTGACCTCGACGCCGGTCGTGGTGTTGCGCAGTCCGAGCACCTCGGCGCCGTACTGGATCTTCTCCCGGCCGATCGCCTGCTCGAACGCGTACGGGATCCGGTCCATCCCGCCGACCGGCTGGAACATCATCATCGCCTGGTCCCAGCCGAACTCGAACGAGAAGTAGTTGCCGACCCCGCTGGCGAAGACGTCGCTCAGGGCGTACGGCGCGGCCGTCGTACCGCCCTCCAGTCCCGCCCCGGGCTCGACCTCGTAGCCGCGCCGGCCGTCGGTGCCGGTGTACCGGAAACCGCTCGCCTTGTTGCCGATGGCACCGAAACTGGTCAGGAAACCGATCAGCGCCTGCTTGTCGGTCGCGGTCAGGTAGCTGTCCAGGGCACCTTGATCGGTCGCCTTGGCGAGCAGTTCGGACACGTAGCCGTAGACGTCGGCCTTGGCGGTGCGGTGCCGGATCGGCCGGTTGGACAGGGCGGTGCTGCCTTCGCGGTACAGGTAGGCGTCGGCGTTCTGGTTGACGAACGGCTCGATCGCGACGCCCAGTTCACGGCAGTAGTCCAGGGTGACATGGTGCTGCGGGATGCGGGCCGGGCCGGCGTTCATGTACTCCCCGGCGGAGAACCGTCCCCGCTGGGTGTGCCCGGCCAGGTCGGTCTCGGTGGTGCCGCCGCGCACCGTCCAGTTCCGGCCGCCTGGGCGTTTGCGGGCCTCCAGCAGGGTGACCTTGTACCCGCCTTTGAGCAGCTCGTACGCCGAGGTCAGCCCGGCGATGCCCGCACCGAGGACGACGACGTGTTTGCCGCGGCCGTTCAGTTCGACCCGCGACGGGGCGGCGTACGCGGGAGTTCCGGCGGCGCCCGTGAGGCCGAGCGCCGACATCGTGGAGTACAGGACACCGGCCCCACCGGTGATACCGACCTGCTGCAGGAACTGACGTCTGGTTTGCGCCATGCCTTCTCCTCACTGGGCAACGGGGTAGCTGACCAGAAAGGTAAGGACTTGATGTTTTCCCGCCGTGTCCGCGCGGTGACGACCTGGGATCGGAACTGACAGGTATGTTTCCGGTTAACGAACCTGTTGCCGCAGCGTCTTGGCGGCAGCGGCGATCTCGGCGTAGACGCCGGGGTAGGCCGGGTCGGCGCAGCCCTTGCCCCAGGAGACGGTGGCGAGCAGGCGGCCGTTGAGGACGAGAGGGCCGCCGGAGTCGCCCTGGCAGGCGTCACCGGTGCCGTTGCCGGCGCAGACGTTCGAGGCGGCGGCGTACCCGTTGGCGACGTACTCCTTGTTCGCCAGGCAGGCGGCGTCACCGAGATCGGGTACGGCGACCTTCTGCAGCGTGTCGTCCGGCCCGGTGTCCGCCGTGTCGCCCCAGCCGTAGACCGTCGGTACGGCACCCTTCCGATCCGCCTTCGGGTCGGTCTCGAGCGCGATCACCGGGACCTGCGTGAACGGCCGGGCCAGGGTGAGGATCGCGAAGTCGTTGCGGTTGTTCTTCGTGTTGTAACCGGGATGGATCCACACCTTGCTGATCCCGGACACGCGTCCGGTCGAGGTGTCGGTGAGATCGGCCCGGCCCTGGATCGCGGTGTACGTCGACAGCGGTTTCGTCATGCAGTGCGCGGCCGTCAGCACCTTGTCCGGCGCGACCAGCGCGCCACCGCACCACCGCCCGGTCGCCCGCGCCGACTGTGAGTTCGTCAACGCCACCGCCCACGGTGCCTCGCTGACGCTCGCCAGGGTCCCGCCGACGATCAGCCGTTTGTCGACCGAGGCGGACACCGCCCCGGCGGACACCAGCACGAGGATCCCGGCAAGGACGGCAGCACGTTTGAACATGCCGCCGAACTTACTGCACGTAATCGCTCGATGAGCAATCGGTGACCGTGTATTCCTTCCGGCGATGGGGACTGGGAGGAGCATGAGGCTGACCGAGACAGCGGACGTTTGGTGGAAGAACGCGGTCGTGTACTGCCTCGATGTCGAGGCCTTCTTCGACACCGACGGCGACGGGCGCGGTGATCTGCGCGGCGTGAGCCAGCGGATCGATCACCTCGCCGAACTGGGGGTGACGTGCCTGTGGCTGATGCCGTTCTATCCGACCCCGGACCGCGACGACGGCTACGACATCACCGACTTCTACGGCGTCGACCCGCGGCTGGGCACCCACGGCGACCTGGTCGAGCTGATCACGCTCGCACACGACCGGGGTATGCGGGTGATCGCCGACCTGGTCGTCAACCACACCTCCGACAAGCATCCGTGGTTCCAGAGCGCGCGGGCCTCGCGGCAGTCGCCGTACCGGGACTGGTACGTCTGGCGGGACGAACCGCCGGCGGACGGGGACAAGGGCATCGTGTTCCCGGACCAGGAGACCAGTCTCTGGCAGTACGACGAGCAGGCCGGGCAGTACTACCTGCACAGGTTCTACAAGCACCAGCCGGATCTCGACATCACGAACCCGGCGGTGCGCGAGGAGATCATGCGGGTGATCGGCTTCTGGCTGCGGCTGGGGCTGTCCGGGTTCCGGGTGGACGCCGTACCGTTCCTGATCGACCCGGCAGGTTCGCTCGACGCCGCCGAGCTGCCGGATCCGCACGACTACCTGCGGGACCTGCGCGCCTTCCTGTCCCGGCGGACCGGTCAGGCGATCCTGCTGGGCGAGGTCAACCTGCCCTACAAGGAGACGCGGCGCTTCTTCGGTGACGAGGACGGCGACGAGCTGACCATGTCGTTCGACTTCGTCGTGATGCAGCGGCTCTACCTGTCGCTGGCGCGCAACGATCCGGCCGAACTGGTGAAGGCGTTGCGGGAGCGTCCGGATCCGCCGGAGGAGGCGCAGTGGGGCACGTTCGTGCGCAACCACGACGAACTCACCCTTGACAAGCTCTCCGACGAGGAACGGCAGGAGGTCTTCGACGCCTTCGGGCCCGAGGAGAGCATGCAGCTGTACGGCCGCGGCCTGCGCCGCCGGCTGCCGCCGATGCTCGGCAACGACCCCGCCCGGCTGAAGATGGTCTACAGCCTGCTGTTCTCCCTGCCCGGTACGCCGGTGCTGTTCTACGGCGAGGAGATCGGTATGGGTGAGAACCTCGCGGTGGAAGGCCGGAACGCCGTCCGTACGCCGATGCAGTGGACCGCGGACGCGAACGGCGGGTTCTCGACCGCGGACCCGAACGACCTGGCCACTCCGCTGCCCGAGGGTGACTACAGCCCGGAGCACGTCAACGTCGCGGCCCAGCGTCGCGATCCCGACTCGTTGCTCAACTGGATCAAACTGCTGATCCGGCGCTACCGCGAGTGCCCGGAGCTCTCCTGGGGCGACTGCACCGTGCTCGAGCACGAGTCGCCGTCGGTGTTCGCCCATCGCTCGGACTACGAGAGCGGCAGCATCGTCGCCGTACACAACTTCGCCGACCAGCCCGCGCACGTGACGCTCGCGGTGGGCGGCACCGGCGTCGGCGTCCAGGCCGTCGACCTTCTGCAGGACGGTACGGCGACCGTCCGCGAGGACGGCGTGATGGAACTCGACCTCGAGCCGTACGGCTCTCGCTGGCTCCGGATCATCCGGCCCGGCGACCGCTACATCGTGTAAAAGGTGGTCACCCCGGCCACGCATGCCGGGGTGACCACGTCTCAGAGGCTAGGCCCTGTAGGCCGTCCACATGTTGCTGATGCGGGTGCTCTGGTCGGGCGTGAACTGGTTGTAGCAGGAGTCGTACGAGTAGTCCATGTAGTTGTGGATCGGGTCGAGGCCCGGCAGCGAGCAGGAGTCGCGGCCCTCCGGGCAACCGTTCGTGGCGCTGCTCTGCGCCGGGGTGTCCGCGACCTCGTCGTTCGTCGCGGTGCAACCGCCCTGGAACGTGTGGTACAGCCCGAACCAGTGGCCGGCCTCGTGGGTCGCAGTCTCACCGAGGTTGTAGTTGGCGATGCCGCCGCCCGGCAGCGAGTCGTAGTGCACCCGGATGCCGTCGACGCCCGGGTTGCGGTCGTAGTCCCACGGGAACGTCGCGATCCCGAGGTAGGCGAAGTCGACCAGCCAGATGTTCAGCGCGTTCGCACCGCCCTTGCGGGTCTGCTTGCGGTACGTGCTGCTCTGCTTGTCCTTGTGCCAGTTGTTGTTGTTGTAGCGGAACGTGCCGGCCAGCGTGAAGGTGAAGCCGGTGTTCGCGGCGGCCGACGACTCCTGGCCGGCGAACGTCTTGTTCAGGACGGCGATCTGCTGCGCGATCTGGGTGTCGGTGACGTCGCCGTTGCCGGCCGCATCGCGCATCACGTGCACGTACACCGGGACGTTCGCGGCCGCCAGCGCACCCTGCGGAACGCCGATCCCACGGGCGGCCTTGGCCTTCAGGATCTGGGCGGTCCGGGCCTCGATCGCCTTCTGCTCGGCGGGCGACACCTCGCGGGTGTCCGGGCCGGGACCGCCCCTCGCGGCGGAGCCTTCCGGGACGAGACAGTCGGCCGAGGGCAACTGGTCGATCGGCAACTGCGCCGTCGCCTGACCGCCGAGTGGGCTGAAGGTGAGCGCCGTACCGGCCAGCAGGACCGCCAGGGCTCGGGGACGGGTGATGAAAGATCGCATACCTGCGCTCCTCCGGGGTCGGGCCGCGGGGCGGGCGGCCGGTTGCCCGGCATCCTGCGCAACAACTTCCCTGCGACGGAAGCGATCACCGGGAAATTTCCCGTGGTGTAGGGAAAACCTTCGGTGCTCGAGTCGCGGCGTCAGGTTCCGTCGGGCGAGATGCCGCGGACCAGCAGGCCGCGTGCCGCAGCCGCCGGTGCCTCCCACCGGGTCGCGTAGTGGTCGAGGAAGATCTGTCCGACCAGCTCACCCCGGCTGCGGACACCGGTCTTGGCGAAGATGGACTTGAGGTGGTCCTGCACCGTGTACGGCGACATCGTCAGGGCGCGGGCGATCTCCTTCGTCACCCGGCCGCGGACGCACTGCATCGCCACCTGGCACTCCCGCTCGGTCAGGCCGTAGGACAGCGCGATCACCGGCGCGACGTCCTGCGGGGTGGCGGGATGGATGACCACCGCGGTCCGGCCGGCGTCCGCGCCGAGCCGCGTCCCGTACAACATCAGCCAACTGCCGGAGCGGGTGCGGACGCGGGCCCGGGCCGCCAACTCGAGAGGGTCGGTGCCTGGCGCGATGGCGCGAGCGCGGGCGGCGATCGCCTGCACCGTCTTCGACTCGCTGGGCGTACTGGGTGGCGGCTCTTCGATGATCTCGCCGATCCACCGCTCCGCGGCGCCCGAGATCGACTCCGGTTCGCCGTACTCGTCGAAGACGACCACCCCTGGACCGTGGTCGAGCGGACCTCCGCCGGACGGCGAGATCGGCTGCGCCAGCAGCGCACGTCGCAGTCCGGCCGCCATCAGCGGAGCCAGCATGGCCAGCGTCCGCACGTCGGCCTCGGTGAACCACGGCTCGCCGGCGCGGCGGAGGAAGGCCGCCGCTCCCCAGTAGATGCCATCGGCAACCAGCGAGACGCGCAGTTCGTCACCGAAGCCGTAGGTCTGGTGGGAGCGGTGCCGGGTCGAGCGGGACAGGTCGCCGTGGGTGTCGAGGCTGGTGGCGCCGGCGATCCGGCCGCTGTGGGCCAGGAAGGACCACTTGTTGACGTCCTCGACGACGTACTCGTGATGGGCCAGCCACGATCCCGAGCAGCCGACGTTCCGGTTCAGGCTGCCGGTGAACAGGATGGTTCCGGGGTCGACCGTGTGGCAGCAGTAGGCGTCGAACGGGATGGCCGTCGCGAGCACGTCGGCGACGGCGGCCCCGAGGTCCACCCAGGTCAGCCCGTCGCCGCCGAGCCGCTGGATCTCGTCCCGGACCCGCGGCACCAAACCACCGGTGGTCACCCTTGGAGCGTACGGCGCGTCGTTCCGCCGTGGCACCCCCAGAATCGTGGGATGGCGGCGGCAAGAAGCCGCTGCGCAGGCTGAACGCATGACGACCACAGACGCGGCCCCCGCGGGGGCACTCCAGGACGTGACGCCGAGCCGCATCTTCGAGATCGCGCAGGGCTTCATGATCAGCAAGCACCTGTTCGCGGCCAGCGAGCTCGGCCTGTTCGAGGCGCTGGGCGAAGGCCCGGTGGATCTCGCCGGGCTCGCCGCCCGGACGGGCCTGACCCGGCGTACGGCGCGCATCAGCGCGGACGCCATGGTCGCGCTCGGCCTGCTGGAACGCGACGGCGACCGCTACGCGAACAGTCCGGTGACGGCCGCCTTCCTGTCCGGGGCGACTCCAGCCGATCTCCGGCCCCTGCTCAGGTTCTGGGATCGGTTGAGCTACCCCGCCTGGCAGGATCTCGCCGGGGCACTCGGGCGCGGCCGGCCGGCCCACGAGATCTTCGAGATCGACGACGAGTTGGTCCCGATCATGTCGGCCGGTATCGCTGCCGCCACTGCTGCCGCTTGTCACGCTCTTCCAGAGGCGGCCGCGCTGCCGCCCGGGAGCCGGGTGCTGGACATCGGCGGCGGCACCGGCTCCTGGGTGATCGCCTTGGCAGCGGCCGACCCGACCCTGACCGCAACCGTCTTCGAACTCCCCGACGTCGCCGCCGTCGCGCAGGACCAGTTGCGCACTACGCCATACTCCGCCCGCATCGACGTCCGCGCGGGTGACGTCCTCACCGACGACCTGCCACGCGGGTACGACGCGTTCCTGCTCGCCAACGTGGTGCACTACTACACGCCGGAGACGAATCAGTCGATCCTGAGCCGGATTCGGGGAGCAGCCGACCCCGGTGCTCACCTGCTGCTCGCCGACTTCTGGACCGACCCGACCCACACCCAGCCGCTCGCAGCCGCGCTGATGGCCGGCGAGTTCGCTGTCCATGTCAACGACGGAGACGTCTACAGCGCGGAGGAAGGCGCGAGCTGGCTGACGGCTACCGGCTGGAAGCCGACCGGGCACAGACCGCTCGCCGGACCGATCAGCCTGGTCACAGCCGAGGCGGTGTGACGCGGGTCAGGACCGTGCGCCGGCCGGAGTACGCGGTGCGTCGAGGCTTCCGTAGCGTTCCATTCTCTGCCAGCGGAGGCGGGAGCCGGCGAGGGCGGTGAAGACCGACTGGATGACGACCAGGTACATGAGCTGCCGGTAGACGAGTTGCTGCAGCGGCAGCGTCCAGAGTGGCCCGGCGCGCTCACCGTCCAGCCGGAACGCGTACAGGCCCATCCCGAGTTGCAGCGCCAAGAAGCCCAGCCAGACCAGCCCGACCCGCAGTGGGTCGAGGAAGAGCAGGCCGTAGAGCGCGAACACGTCGACCACCGGTGCGAGCAGCGGCAGCAGCACCTGGAACAGCAGGAGGTAGGTCAGGCCGCGTCGGCCGAGCTTGCCGGCCGGACCGCGCTGCACCCAGGCACCCCGGTGCTTCCACATCGCCTGCAACGTCCCGTAGCACCACCGGTACCGCTGCCGCCACAGCGCACCCAGCGACGCCGGTGCCTCGGTCCAGGCGATCGCACGCTCCTCGTAGACCACGCGCCACCCGTCGCGGCACAGCGCCATCGTCAGGTCGGTGTCCTCGGCCAGCGTCACGTCGCTCAGTCCGCCGATGCGTTCCAGCGCCGTACGACGGAAACCCCCGACCGCACCGGGAACGGTGGGCATGCACTCGGCCAGGTCGAACAGCCGCCGGTCCAGGTTGAAGCCGACCACGTACTCGATGTGCTGCCAGCGCCCCAGCAACCCACCCCGGTTGCCGACCTTCGCGTTCCCCGACACCGCGCCGACGGACGGGTCGGCGAAGGGCCGCACGAGCATCCGCACGGCGTCCGGCTCGAAGACCGTGTCACCGTCGACCATCACGATCAGGTCGAAGCGCGCCGCCCGCAACCCGGTGTTGAGCGCGACGGGCTTGCCCGCGTTGCGCTGCCGGATCACCCGGACGCCCGGGATCCGCAGCGCCTCCACGATGTCCGCCGTACCGTCGGTCGAGCCGTCGTCGACGACGATCACCTCGATCGGGTGGTCGGACGTGACCAGTGACCGGATCGCCGCCTCGATCCCGGCGCTCTCGTTGTACGCCGGGACGATCACGCTGACCGGCTCGGTGACGGGGTCACCCCACGCCCAGTCCCGCATCCGGGCATGCCGCCGGGCCGCGACCACGGTGGTGATCGCTCGGAGCACACTGAGCGCGCCGGCGGCGTACAGGAACCAGGTCAGCAGGCTCAGGATGCCGTCACTGATCCGCAGCGCCCAGATGGCGGCCAGGCCACGCGCACGCTCCACCAGGCCGGCCTGGTGGACCGGTTGCGGCAGACCGACCGCGTCACTCACGGTCGCGAACCTGAACCCGCGCGCCTTCAGCCTCGGGATCAGCTTGCCCAGCGCCGCGATCGTCTCGCTCCGGTCACCACCCGCGTCGTGCAGCAGCAGCACCTCGCCCGTGCTGCCGCGCGGCATCGAGTTGGCGATGACCTCGGTCGTCCCGGGGCGCCGCCAGTCCTCGCTGTCCTGCGTGCTCAGCACGGTCAGGTACCCGTCCCGTCGGGCCGCCTTGATCGCGGACCAGTCCGCGTCGGTCAGTTCGCCCGGCTCGGACGAGTACGGCGGCCGCAGCAGCGGCGTGATCATCCCGGTCGCGCCGGCCAGGATCAGCTGGCTCTGCCGTAGCTCGAGCGACCGTCGCCAGCCGGCCGCCGTACTCAGGTTCGCGTGGGTGAACGTGTGCACGCCGATCTGGTGGCCCTCCGCGACGATCCGGCGGGCCAGTTCGGGATGGGCGGCGACCTCGGTCCCGACGACGAAGAACGTCGCCTTCACCTGCTGTGCCGCGAGCAGGTCGAGGACCTTGGGCGTCCAGGCCGGATCAGGACCGTCGTCGAACGTCAGCGCGATGGTCCGCGCGGCCGGGCGCACCGAGCGGATGTCGGTGGGCGTCGCGTCGATCACGGGACCGCCGTCGAGGACCTGCCGCGGTACGGCGGTGTTCCCGCCCTGGGGTGTGACAGCACCGTCCGGCTGCGTGCCGAACATGTGATGCGTGTAGCCGTGCAGGACCAGCATGCTCGACAGGCAGACGAGCAGAACGGTCAGCACGATCCAGTGGGTGCGCAGGGGGACGGGCTTCGCACGCCGCGCGACGGGACGGCTCACGGCCTGGACGGCGACTTCGTCCGGCCCGGCGGCACGGTGGGTTTGTTGCTGGTGTGCGTGGTCGTCGGAGTGGCCGTCGTGGGTGCCGTCGTCGGCGGCGTGGTCGGCTTGCCGGGCGGAGCCGTGGGCGAACCGGTGACCGGAGTGGTCGGTGCGATGGTCGGAGTGGGTACGACGGTCGGCGTGCCGGTCGGCCGCGGTGTGCTGCTCGAGACCGGCGTACTACCCGAACTCGGTGTGCTGGTCGGCTCGGTCTCGCGCTCCGGCGTCGCGGCCACCTCACTCGGGCGCACCGACTGTACGGCGGCCGGACCGGGCGAGACGAGCGGTTTCCCGGGTGCCGGCTTGACCGCCTCCGGCAACGGAACCAGCGGGGTGTCCAGGCTGGGCCCCCCGAGCAGGCTGCTGGCCAGCACGATCACGTAGCCGACGGTCGGAACCGCGAGAACCGCGCCGGCACGGCGGATGGTGCGATGACGGCGCCCGGTCGAGTCGAGAAAAACCGGCCGCCGAGCGGAGGGCGGCTTCACAAGCGCGAGATCCTACTAGCCCCGACCGCGCCTGGGCACCACCGAACACCTCCGCTGAGATGCGTCAAACGCTTGTATCGCAAGGATCTCCGGGTCGCGAGCCGTCTGTCCGACGCTCGCGACACGCCCGGACGGACCAGGCCGCGGAGTTACCCGGAGGTCAGGTGTGCCCAAAAGGGCACCTGAGGTATTGCCAGAGTGACTCTGGGTCATCTAGGTTTGCCCGGCGGCCGGGGGGTCGCCCACTGCGCGACCGTGGGGGGAGCGCGGGCTCTGGGGCCGCGGGGGTGAACCATGGGGATGGTCCGTCGTGCTCGCATGCTCGTCCACTCGCGGTTGACGGCGGTTGTCGCCGCCTTCAGCCTGCTGATCGGCCTGATCGTCTACACGCCACAACCGGCCCGTGCGGCCGAGGCCGGTGTGGACGATCTGCTCGCGGCACTCGGTGCCGGTGGTGAGGCGAACAGCCTGGCCACGTGGACCTCCGGGCTCGCGTCGATCGACAAGCTGGGCGAACAGCTACCACTCGTCGGAGCCAGTCCGGGTGGCCTACTCGGACTGAACGACGTGGTGGCCAAGGGCATCGCGGACGAACTGAAGACCGCGAGCGACTTCGGCGACCTGGAGGTCGACGAGCCGATCACGATCGACGGTGACCGCAGCGGCCACCTCGAGACGTCGGTCAGCGATCTGGGCGAGGGCAAGAAGCTCGACGTCGTCGTCACCGTGGACAAGACGGTGACCAAGCAGGACCTGCGCCTCACCAGTGCGTCGCCGAAGGTCGAGCTGGCCGTGTCCGACGGCATCACGGCCACGCTGAAGTCGCGGTTCGCGCTCAGCCTGGTCTGGACCGGCCTGGCCGACGACAAGGTCTACCTGGTCCGGTCGAACAGCACCCCGCGCCTCGACGTCGACGCGCACGCGAGCATCGACAACGCCACCGCGCAGGCCGCCATCGGCATCCTGGGCGTCTCGCTCACCGGCTCCACGCTCGACCTGGACGCACACTTCGCCGGCACGGTCAGCGACCCGGACAACGACGGCAAGCTGTTCTTCGGCGCCGCCGGCGAGCTGGCCCAGCCGGGCTCGCTGGAGGGGTTGCTGAGCGTCGGCCTCGACCCGCAGGGCTCGCTGCCGATCGACGACTCCGACCCGAACTCGCGCGGGTCCGTCCATGCGAGCTTCCAGTTGGGTGCCGCCGCGGCCGGGATTCCGGCCGCGTTGCCGAGTGAGATCACTACGACGGTCAACGTCGACTGGGCCGACATCGGCACCGGCGCCCCGGTCGTGACCGCGCCCGACCTCGCGGCAACCGTCGGCCGGTTCCAGAACATGAGCCTGCAGGACCTGGCCGAGGGCCTCGCCCAGGTGGTCGCCACGCTCACCGCCGTACAGAAGGCGAAGTTCGATCCGGACAAGGACGGGCCGCTGCCGACCATCGGCGACCTGGACCTCCCGTTCATGAAGGGCACCTTGGCCGACGCGGTCCAGGTCAACCAGGTGCTCAAGGACTTCATCGCGGCCAACACCGTGCCCGCGCCCGGTCAGCCCGGGTTCGTCCCGGGTGTCACCGATCCGGCCCAGGCGGGCAAGCCGACGTTCACGTCGCTGCAGGACCTGCTGAAGAAGCTCGACACCGCGACCGGTATCGACCTGAGCAACCTGGACTGGGACGCGGCGGCGAGCAAGCTCGCGCTGACGCTGAACATGACCAAGACCAGTGCGCAGACCGACCTGGATCCGATCAGCATCGAGGCGTCCGGCAAGGTCGCGACGTACGGCGCGAAGACACTCACCGTCGCGGGCGCCGGCTGGAAGCCGAACCAGTGGCTCGGCCGCCGCGTGGTCGCCGGGACGTCGGCCGGCGAGGTGATCGGCAACGACGCGGCGACGATCACGCTGAAGCAGGACTGGATCGGCGGTACCCCGGCCAAGGACACGCCGTACGTGATCGCCGGCTCCGAACCGCACGTCGGCGCGGTCACGTTCGCGAACCGGATCGACCAGGGCGGCCACGGCATCGTCAACGCGAACGCGGACCAGACGTTCGCGAAGGTCACACCGTCGTTCAGCGCCGCGCTGACCCTGGTGCTGGACCTGCAGGACCCCAAGACCGGCAACGACTGCATCGGCTTCCTCGGCAGCACCCAGGCCTGTCCGTTCACCCAGCACAACGGTCCGCTCGACACCGTCGTACCGGCGTTGCCGCTGAACACCGACCGGGTCCTGATCCGGACCGGTTCGGCGCTGTTCTCGGCGGACTTCCCGATCGACACCGCGGTGGATCTGACCGCGAACGCGGGCTTCTTCGAGGTGAAGGTCAACGGCCAGCTCAAGGTCTGCAACTCCTCGCTCGCCGAGACCTGCCCGGCCGGTACGCCGACGGGCCACATGCTGAGCGTCGGACTCAAGCCGCAGGGCGACCTGCGGATCTCCGAGCTCTTCAAGCAACTCGTCGACTCGCCCGCCACGCTGCTGGATGTCGACGTGAACGTCCGCGCGTACGGCGACCTGTCGGTCAGCGTCCCGGGTGCGGAACAGTTCCTGCCCGCAGGAGCCACCACGGCCTTCAAGGCCAAGTGGACCGATCTGACCGATCCGGCCACGCTGTCCCTCGACACCGCCGACCTGTCCGAGATCTTCCGGCTCGACTTCGACGCGAACGACCCGAAGGCGCTGTTCACCGCCCTGATCAAGGCCCTGCAGACGTTGTCCGCGCAGCTGGCCAAGGCGAACCCGGGCGCCAGCGGCGGGGTCTACGACAAGGAGATCCCGGGCCTCGGAAAGTCGTTGCGCGACCTGCTGGTCAGCGACGAGTCGAACGCCGGCACCGGCGTCAGCTACGGCACCGACACCGTGACCGACGCGACCCGCGCGGGTGACAACGTGTTCACGCCGTCCCTGGTGGGCCGGTCGATCGTGGTCGGCAGCCAGGTGGCGATCGTGAAGTCGGTGTCGCCGGACGGGAAGACGCTCACGCTGACCAAGCCGTGGGAGTCGATCCCGGCCGCGGGTACGGCGTACATGATGAGGTCGGCCCTCGACGACGTGACCGACCAGTTGCTGGCGAACACGCCGGACAGCATCCAGGACGCGGTCGTGCTGCTGAACAAGGCGCTCGGCACGGACAGTGTGAAGTTCCGGTACCTGGAGAAGGACGGCAAGCCGAACCTGGTGCTCGACGTCGACTGGAAGCGGAAGTACCGCGCGGCGTCGCCGGTGAAACTGTCGCTGGGCAGCCTGAACGGCGCGAACCAGACGTTCGCCGGCGCACAGGCGACCGGTCTCGCCCAGGTGGACGTCGACGGCCGGGTCAAGGTCGGCCTGGTCCTCCCGCTCGAGGCCGGTGAGGGCCCGTCGGACGCCGCCTCGCTCAAGGTGCTGGAGGACTCCTCGATCAGCATCGGTGCGAAGGCGAAGCTGGAGAACGGCGTCATCCGGGGCGTCATCGGTCCGCTGTCGATCGCGCTGGGCAACCCGGCGGCCGGGGCTCCGGCCGCGGAGAAGGCGCAGGCCAAGGCGGACCTGAGCATCGCGTTGGCGAAGTCCGGTGCGAGCGCGGACACCCCGGTCTCGTTCAGCGACTTCCTCGGCGCCGTCGGGGTCGACTTCAACGCCACCAACGGAACCGTGACCTGTGGCGAGTCGGTCACCACACCGCTGATGGTCTGCGGCAACCTGCCGATCTACCTGAACAACACCGGCACCGAGGCGGGCTGGGCGCCGATCGGCACCATCGCGCTGCGGGTGCCGGACTCCACCAACCCGGCCGATCTGCTCGACCTCGACGACAACCTGCCGGCGCCGGACGCCGCGCTGAAGGAACTGCAGCTTCCCGACGACCTCGACGACCGGCTCACCGCCGCGCTGCTCGACTTCAAGAACTTCGGGGACGGCATCGAGGGCTACCTGGCCCTGGTCGAACAGGCCTTCCGTACGGCGAGCCTGCAGGGCAAGCTGCCGCTGGTCGGTGAGGACCTGCAGCAGGGCGCCGACTTCATCGGTGACCTGCGGGCGAAACTGCGGGCGTCGATCTGGAACGAGCTCCCCGGTGCCGGCCGGCCCGCCAACTCCAAGGAGTTCGCGGACTTCATCAACGGCCGGCTCGCGACCGCGCTCGCCGAGGTGAACATCGCCGCCACGGACATCGAGGTCACCTTCACCTGTACCGAGGCACTCGAGGTCTGCCCGCTGGACAAGATCACCGGAGCGTTCCTCGACTTCACCGCGCAGCGCGGCAAGGTGACGCCGGACAAGGGCTGTGAGGACACCGGGGCACCGAAGCCCTGTTACAAGACCAACATCCCGCTGGACATCGGCATCCCGGGTCTGGCGCTGCGGCAGGGGAAGGACGGTACCGACGGGATCAGTGTCGCGGCCGGTTTCGCGCTGCACTTCCGGGTCGGGCTGACCAAGGACGACGGGTTCTTCGTCAACACCCACGACGGCTGGGGTGCGGAGAACAAGGCACTGCCCGAGCTCCAGGTCGGGCTGGCGTTCGACCTGCCGGACACCATGGTCGCCGAACTGGCCTTCATCAAGGTCAACGTCGACAAGGCCGACGGTCCGGGGCACGACAAGTCCCTGCCGCTGTTCGCCGGCGCGTTCCAGCTCGACCTGAAGGCGCCGGGTGACGGCAGCTGCTTCAAGGGCAACGAGGCCGCCTGCGCACCGGTCGAGGAGGCGAAGATCAAGTTCGCCGACCTCGGCAGCACCGAGGGCCTGTTCGGGGTCTCGATCAAGGGCGCGTTCGTGCTGGACTGGATCGTCCGGGCCGAGGTGGACTCCGCCTTCCCGGGCGTGCGGGCGAACTTCCAGCTGAAGTGGGCCTTCGACAACCAGGCTCCCGACGCCGCGCCGGCGCCGTACATCGCCTTCAAGGACGTCGGGATCAATGCCGGCACATTCTTCGAAGGTCTGCTCGGTGACGTGGTCAAGGAGATGAAACGGGTCACCGGGCCGCTCCAGCCGGTGATGGACACGCTGTACGCGCCGATCCCGGTGCTGTCCGACCTGAGCCGGATGGCAGGTGGCGACGACGTCACGCTGATGACGCTCGCGAAGACGTTCAGCACGCTGGCCGACGGGCCGAAGCTGGACTTCGTCGACACGGTCAAGGCGGTGATCGAGTTCATCAACCGGCTGCCCAGCTGCAACGCGGCCGATCCGAACGACTGCTACGTCCCGCTGGGCGACTTCGAGATCGCCGGGGACAAGGCGCTCACCACCAGCAACTCCCCGACCACGGCGGACAAGATGTACGCCAATGTCACGGAGAAGTCGCCGGCCGAGATCAAGTCGGCGCTGAACAGCAAGAACGACAACCCGAACGCCGCCGGGCACCCGGTCTTCGGTGGCACCGGGCTGGCCGCGGAGAAGGGTGACGCGGAGAAGTCCGGGTTCAGCTTCCCGATCCTGGAGAAGCCGGCGACGGCCTTCAACCTGCTGATGGGCGGCGACGTGACGCTGGTCGAGTTCGACTCCGGCCCGCTCACCCTCGGCTTCAGCTGGCGGCAGGCCTTCGGCCCGGTCTACGCGCCGCCACCCGTGTTCGTCACGCTGGCCGGGTCGGCGTCGGTAAGCCTGCGCATCGTGGCCGGCCTGGACACCTACGGCATCCGCAAGGCGGTCGAGGCGGCCCAGAACGGTACGCCGGTCGACGCGGTGGACGTCCTGGACGGGCTGTTCTTCAAGACCGTGGACGACGCCGGCGCACCGCTTCCGGTCGTCCAGTTGACCGGGGAGATCGCGGCCGGTGCCGCGGTCAGCGCGGTGGTCATCACGGTCGGCATCGAGGGCGGCCTGCGGCTGACCATCGGCTTCTCCTGGAACGACCCGAACAAGGACGGCAAGTTCCGGGTCAGCGAGTTCCTGCACGCCGCGCTGAACAACCCGCTGTGCCTGTTCACGGTCAGCGGCCGGCTGTCGCTGTTCCTGCGGGTCTACATCACCATCGGGGTGAGCATCTTCTCGGTGTCGTTCAGCTTCACGCTGGCCGACGTGACGCTGCTCGACTTCTCGGTGGCACCGGACTGCGAACCGCCGCCGCCGAAACTCGGTGGCACGGTCGGCGACACGCTGGTGGTGTTCGCCGGGAAGTTCGGCAAGGACGCCCAGCGCGGCGCGCCGTGGTCGAACGACGCCGAACCGGTGGAGAAGGACACCGTCAAGGTGATCTCGCTGCACTACGCGCAGACCCCCGCCGACCCGACCGGTGCCAACGGCAACTTCGACGGCTTCGCCGTGGAGATGCTCGGCGAACGGCGCGAGTACCTCGACCCGAACCTGAAGCGGGTCGTGGTCGACGGCGAGGACTACGCCAAGCCGATGGCGATCACGTTCATCGGCGACGGCAAGAAGCAGTCCGGCGGCGCGGCGGGTGACAACCCGGCGGTCTTCGACAAGGACGCGGTCGTGATCGGCGGCAAGGCGGCCGACGTGATCACCACCGGACGCGGTCTGTCGTACGTCGACGGCCGCGGCGGCGACGACATCATCGTCACCGGTGACACCGGCGGTGCGGCCTCGAAGGCCGTCGTGGCCGGCGGTCCGGGCAAGGACACCATCACGGTCGGCAACGGCGACGACAAGGTCAGCGGCGACGCGTCGCTGGGCAACGCCCGGGTCGAGCGCACAGTGACGCACAACGCCCAGGACGGCGGCGGGACCAGGAAACTGGACGGTGTCTTCAACTGGGAGGCGATCGCCGACCCGACCACGCAGACCGACGGGCCGCTGCCGGGCGACGACACGATCGGACTCGGCCTCGGCACGAACAAGGCCCGTGGCAACGCCGGCGACGACAAGCTGGCGGTCGCGACCGACGCGCCGGACGGGTCCAAGAAGGCCGGCGTGAACACGCTGGTCGGTGACGGCGGGAGCGACCGGATCACCGGCGGTTCCAATGCCGACCGGATCTTCACCGCGGCCGAGGGCGAGTTCGGCGTCGACGCGTCCGGGCCGGACGATGGGGACGCGATCAACACCGTCGACACCGGGACCGGCAACGACCAGGTCTGGGGCAGTGACGCGATCGAGACCGTGACGAGTCATTCGCTGGGCGACCAGGGCGCGACGATCCGGGGCGGCGGCAAGAACGACGTCCTCACCGGCGGCTACGGCACCGATGCGGTGTACGGCGGTCCCGGTGACGACTACGTGATCGCCGAGCCGGCGGCCGTGGGCGACGTGACCGGAACCGACCAGGGCTTCGGCCCGCTCCGCAAGGTCGACAAGCAGCCGCTTCCGGCCGGGGTGCAGTCCAACGCGAAGACCCTCGTCGGCGGTCTGGGCAACGACCACATCTACGGCGGCGACGGTCCGGCCACGGTGTTCGGTGACAAGCGGATCGACGCGGAAAAGTGTGCCGCCGGTACGCCGGTCACGTCCGACCCGATCGACGAGAGCACCGGTGCGGACACCGGTGACGGCAACGACCGGATCCTCGGCGGTGCCGGGGTCGACACGGTCTCGGCCGGCGGCGCGGACGACCTGGCTGAACTTGCCGGGGGCAACGACCTCGTCTGCGGCCAGCAGGGCAAGGACACCCTGCGCGGTGGCGGGGACGCGGACCAGCTCTGGGGCGGTTCGGAGGCCGACATCCTGTACGGCGACGCGGGCGTCGACCAGGTCTTCGGCAACGGCGGCGACGACACCGGGTACGGCGGTCTGGACCCGGACGTCGTCGAGGGCAACAACGGCAAGGACTGGGTGACCGGTGGCGACGGCAACGACGTCCTGTACGGCGGAACCCGTGCGGCGGGCCGTACCGACACCGGCGACGACGACCTGTACGGCGACCTGGGCAACGACCGGCTGATCGGTGACAACGGCACGGCCGGCGAACTCGCCGTACCGCTGGATCTCGACGGGGAGACGCCCGCGGCCGGCACCGGTGACCGGATCCGCGGTGGTGACGGCAACGACGTCGCGTACGGCGGTCTCGGTGGCGACGTCGTGGACGGGAACGGTGACGACGACCACCTGGAGGGCAACAACGGCTCCGACGTGGTGCACGGCAACGCAGGCGAGGACGCGATCGCCGGTGGGTCGTTCCAGCAGGCGTCGGACGGGGTCGGCCGACCGGACGCCGGCGACCTGCTGTTCGGTGACGAAGGTCCGGACCTGCTGGCCGGTGACAACGCGGTCCTCGCCTTGACCACCGACCCGGCGGCGGCGACCCCGGTGACGAGGCAGCGCGGCTTCCAACAGGGCCATGTCGTGACACTTCTCGACCTCGGGCTGACTCCGGCGGCCAACACCTCTGGCAACGACCAGATGTCGGGTGGTGAGGGTCAGGACGTGCTCTACGGCCAGGGTGGTGCCGACCGGGCCAAGGGTGACGGTGACGACGACTACGTCGAAGGCGGTCAGGCGAGCGACTGGATCGAGGGCGATCTGGCCGACGACGACCTTGTCGGTGGCAGTTCGACGCCGCTGAGTGGCTCGACAGGTCAGCTGGACACCGCCGACGCGATCCACGGCGGTCCTGGCGATGACGTCGTCACCGGCGACAACGCCGCCGTACTGCGGCCGGCTCCCGGCCAGCTGCCGACCCGGGCGACCGTCCGGCTCGGTACGGAGGCCGGGACGCCGATGGCGCCGCGGATCGTGAACCGCTACGACCTCGCCGCGCTTCCGCCGGCCGACCGGTTCGGTGCGGACCGGATGTCGGGTGGCGACGGTGTGGACGTGCTGTACGGCCAGGACGGTGGTGACTTTGTGTCCGGCGGTGCCCGCGCGGACTACGCCGAGGGCAACGGTGGAGCGGACGTCATGCGCGGCGACCTCTCGCTGGCCGCGGACTCGCCGTTCACCACGGTCCAGCCGCTCGCCGACCCGGGCTGGCCCGGTACGGCGAGTGCGCCGGCCCTCCTGGAGGGTGCGACCGCACCTGACGGTCAGGACGACCTGATCGGCGGCAGCTCGGCCAAGGGCTTCCGCGACACCGGTGACACGGTCGAGGCCGACGGCGCGGACGACGTCGTTCTGGGTGACAACGGATCGCTGCTGCGGACCGTCACCGGTGGGACCGAGCGGGTGTACGCCGATCGCTACCCGAACGGCGCACCGCCGGCCGGCGCGACGGTGGCCCGGACCCACGACCCGGATCTGGGTGACCCGAGCACGCGGTTCTGCACCGAGGCGCAGGCGACGTGCGAGGTCACCGGAGCCTTCGGCGCCGACACCTTGTACGGCGAAGCGGGCGACGACGGGATCTGGGGTCAGGACGGGAACGACACCGTCTTCGGCGGGCAGGACGACGACGACCTGTACGGCGAGCTCGGTGACGACACCGTCCACGGCGAGTCGGGCGAGGACGCGATCCTGGGTGACCGGGGTGGCGTGGTGAACCAGTACCTCGACACCGGTGACAGCCCGGCGCAGTTCACCTTCTCGCTGACCTCGCCACCGGCCGAGACCTACGTCGGCTTCCGGCGTACGGCCTACGACCGGCGGGTCGACCTCGAGCACGACGTCGACGGCGACCAGTGGATCGGTGCCTCGACCGCCGCCGAGATGCCGCACGACGGCATCTCTGTGGGCGGCCGGGACCGGCTCCGGGGCGGTGCGGGTGCGGACAACATCCACGCCGGGTACGGCGACGACCTCGCCAACGGTGACAGCGGCGGCGACCAGGTGTTCGGCGCCGACGGTGAGGACGTGCTGTGGGGCGGCAAGGGCTGTGACCCGGTCCTCGACGCGGCCACGCCGGACTGCCTGACCAACGGCGCGTTCGATCCCGACGCGCGCGGGACGAACGACCGGTTCGTGGACCACGTCTTCGGTGGCGTCGGCGAGTCGGACGCGGCCAAGCAGGACGTGGCCGGGTCGGACCTGCTCGACTTCAACCCGCGGGGTTCGTTCCCCGGCAACTGTGCCCCGGGCGACTGGCCGGTGACGGCCAACGGTGTCACGGTCGACCCGTGCCTCTGGTTCCAGCTGACCGGCAAGGACGACGACACGGCCGGCCCGGCGAGCCTGGCGAACAACAACCACCACCAGGGCACGGACTGGATCTACGGCGGCTGGGACCGGGACGTGATGCAGGCCGACGTGGCCCAGAACGGGCCGAACGCCGGTGACCGGCTGATGGACTGGAACGGCGCGTACAACCTGTACACCCACTGCAACGCGGCGTACGGCGGGTTCAACGACGTCCGCCAGCACTCCCCGGCGATGCACGGGTTCCTGACCTCGTTGGCCTGGGGGTCTGGCGCCGGACGGTCTGTGACGGACGTCACGACGGCCGGGACGTCGGCGTACCGGGAACTGGCCTTCGCCTACAACCCGGACTACAACACCCACGCCGTCGGGCCGGCGTACCCGGGGACGCCGGGGCACTTCGACGAACCGGTGGCCTGTTCGGACTGATTGATCCGGTGCGCCGGGCCGCGGTGGTGAGCGGTCCGGCGCACACGGGTGAACTCTCAGGAGCAAAACACCCCGCCATGCATGGTCTGGGGGTGGAGGTGGCTACTGTCATCGCGTGCAGAAATGGCCTGGCCGTCCTTACCCCCTCGGAGCCACGTACGACGGCTCCGGGACGAACTTCGCGCTGTTCTCGGAGGTAGCTGAGCGAGTAGATCTGGCCCTGATCGGCGACGACGGGTCCGAACAGTTGGTGCAGTTGACCGAGGTGGACGGGTTCGTCTGGCACGCGTACCTGCCGGCGGTGCAGCCGGGCCAGCGGTACGGGTTCCGGGTGCACGGGCCGTACAACCCGGCCGAGGGACACCGGTGCAACCCGTCCAAGCTGCTGCTGGACCCGTACGCGAAGGCCATCGACGGGCAGATCGACGGTGACGAGTCGCTGTTCAGCTACCGGTTCGACAAGCCGGACGAGTTGAACACGATGGACAACCGCGAGCACACCATGCTGTCGGTGGTGACCAACCCGTTCTTCGACTGGGGCAACGACCGCCCGCCGGGGCACGCGTACCACGAGACGGTGATCTACGAGGCCCACGTCAAGGGCCTGACGGTCACCCACCCGGGGCTGCCCGAGGAGATCCGCGGCACCTACGCCGCGCTCGGGCACCCGGTGATCATCGACCACCTCAAGCAGCTCGGGGTCAGCGCGATCGAGCTGATGCCGGTGCATCAGTTCGCCCAGGACGGGCACCTGACCGAACGTGGACTGTCGAACTACTGGGGCTACAACACCATCGGCTTCTTCGCCCCGCACAACGCCTACTCCTCGACCGGCACCCGCGGGCAGCAGGTGGCCGAGTTCAAGACCATGGTCCAGGCGCTGCACGAGGCGGACATCGAGGTGATCCTCGACGTCGTCTACAACCACACCGCCGAGGGCAACGAGTTCGGCCCGACCCTGTCGTTCAAGGGCATCGACAACGCCGCGTACTACCGGCTGGTGGACGAGGACAAGCGGCACTACTACGACACCACCGGCACCGGCAACAGCCTGCTGATGCGGCACCCGCACGTGCTGCAGCTGATCATGGACTCGCTGCGCTACTGGGTCACCGAGATGCACGTGGACGGGTTCCGGTTCGACCTCGCGGCGACGCTGGCCCGGCAGTTCCACGAGGTGGACCGGCTGTCGGCGTTCTTCGACCTGGTCCAGCAGGACCCGGTGGTCAGCCGGGTGAAGCTGATCGCCGAGCCGTGGGACGTCGGTGACGGCGGCTACCAGGTGGGCAACTTCCCGCCGCTGTGGACGGAGTGGAACGGGAAGTACCGCGACACCGTGCGGGACTTCTGGCGCGGCGAGAAGTACACGATGGCCGAGTTCGCGTCCCGGCTGACCGGCTCGTCGGACCTGTACCAGGACGACGGCCGCCGGCCGCTGGCCAGCATCAACTTCATCACCGCGCACGACGGGTTCACGCTACGCGACCTGGTGTCGTACAACGAGAAGCACAACGAGGCGAACGGCGAGGGCGGCAAGGACGGCGAGAGTCACAACCGTTCCTGGAACTGCGGTGTCGAGGGTTCGACCGACGACCCGGCGGTGCTCGGGCTGCGGGCCCGGCAGCAGCGCAACTTCCTGACCACGCTGATGGTCTCGCAGGGCGTGCCGATGATGTCCCACGGCGACGAGCTGGGCCGGACCCAGAGCGGCAACAACAACGTCTACTGCCAGGACAACGAGATCGCGTGGGTCGACTGGAAGCTCACCGACGCGCAGAAGGACCTGCTCGAGTTCACCCGCACGCTGGTCCGGCTGCGCAACGACCACCCGGTCTTCCGCCGGCGCCGCTTCTTCCACGGCGACACCGGCGTCGACGGGCTTGGGGACCTGGTGTGGTTCACGCCCAAGGGCACCGAAATGCAGAACGGCGACTGGACCCGCGACGACGCCCGGGCGGTCGCGGTGTTCCTCAACGGCGACGCGATCTCCGAGCCGGATCCCCGCGGTGAGCCGGTTGTGGATGACTCGTTCCTGGTCCTGCTGAACAGCAACCACGAGCCGCTGGACTTCCTGCTCCCACCCAAGCAGTACGCAGAGAACTGGACCGTGGCCGTGGACACGACTGCTGCTCAGGGCGGGGCCAGTGACGAGCCGCTCGCGGCCGGCAGCACGATCCGGCTCGAGGCCCGCAGCACGCTGGTGCTGACCCGCCCCAGGAAGGCGGCCGGATGAGTTCTGCGTCGAATCCGTCCCCGCCCACCCGCTCAGGTCAGAGCCCACAGGCGACCTACCGCCTGCAGCTCCACGGCGGGTTCGGATTCGACGACGCGGCCGAGATCGTCCCGTACCTGCACAGCCTGGGGATCTCGCACACGTACCTGTCCCCGATCCTCCAGGCGGCGCCCGGCTCCATGCACGGGTACGACGTGGTGGACCACAGCCGGCTGTCGGAGCCGGCCGGGGGCCGTCCCGCGTTCGACCGGCTGGCGGCCCGGCTGGCCGATCACCGGATGGGTGCGGTGGCGGACGTCGTACCCAACCATGTGGCGGTGCCGACGCCGGCGCGGCTCAACAAGGCGTTGTGGTCGGTGCTGCGGGACGGACCGGGGTCGCCGTACGCCGAGTGGTTCGACGTCGACTGGGGTTCCGGGAACCAGCCGTTGCTGATGGCGGTGCTCGGTCAGCGCATCGGCAAGGTGCTGGCGAACGGCGAGTTCTCGGTCGACGGCGACGTACTGCGGTACTACGACCACGAATACCCGCTGCGGCCGGGCACCGAGGATCTGCCGATCGCGGAGCTGGTGACCGAGCAGTGGTACCGGCTGGCGCACTGGCGGGTCGCTGACGAGGAACTCAACTACCGGCGCTTCTTCGACGTCGACACGCTCGCCGCTGTCCGCGTGGAGACCCAGGAGGTCTTCGAAGCCACGCATGAGCTGCTGCTGGAGCTGCTGCACGAGGGGAAACTCAACGGCTTCCGCATCGACCACCCGGACGGTCTGGCCGACCCGCGCGGGTACCTGCGCCGTCTGGCCGAGCGGACCGGTGGTGCGTGGGTCGTGGTGGAGAAGATCCTCGAAGGCGACGAGGAGCTCCCGCACGACTGGCCCTGCGCCGGGACCACCGGGTACGACGCGCTGCTGCGCGTCGGCGGCCTGTTCGTCGACCCGGCAGGTGCTGCACCGCTGGCGGCGTTCCACTCCGAGCTGACCGGTGAGCCGGCCGACTTCGGTCCGGTGGTGGAGGAGGCCAAGCGGGAGGTCGTGAAGCACGGCCAGTACGCCGAGGTGCACCGGCTGGTGGAGTTGCTGGCTCGCATCTGCCAGGACGACGTACGACTGCGTGACCACACCCGCCGTGCGTTCCACGAGGTGGTGGTCGAGTTGCTGGTCAACTTCGAGATCTACCGGGCGTACGTCGTACCGGGGGAGCAGCCCGGACCCGCCGCTGTACGCGCCCTGGAGCACGCCGCGGCGAAGGCCCGGGAGAACCTGGACGAGGACCGGCAGGAGACGCTGGACGTCGTACTGGACCTGCTGCTCGGCCGGGAGGCCGGTACGGCGGGCCGGATCGACGAACACGCGCGGCACGAGCTGATCGTCCGGTTCCAGCAGACGTGCGGGCCGGTGATGGCGAAGGGTGTCGAGGACACCGCGTTCTACCGGTGGTTCCGGCTCGCGGCGCTCAACGAGGTCGGCGGGGACCCGGAGCACTTCGGCGTCACGCCGGAGGAGTTCCACGCCTACGCGGCCCGGCTGAACCAGCTGTGGCCGAAGACGATGACAACGCTGTCCACCCACGACACCAAGCGGTCCGAGGACGTGCGGGCGCGCCTCGGCGTGCTGGCCGAGCAGCCCGCCGCCTGGTCGGAGGCGGTCCGGGAGTGGCGACGGCTGTCGGAGGACCATCGGAGCCCGCTGCTGGACGGCAGCACGGAGTACCTGTTCTGGCAGACGCTCTTCGGCACGTGGGACGACGGCCCGCTGCCCGAGGACCGGCTGCAGGCCTACCTGTTGAAGGCGATCCGCGAGGCCAAGCGTCACACCACCTGGACGTCGCCGGACGAGGAGTACGAAAAGGCCGTCGCCTCCTTCTGCACCGGCGTCCTCGCCGACACCGCAGTGCTGGAGTCGGTACGACGCTTTGCCGCAAGGCAGGGCGAGTTCGTCCGGGCCGCCACGCTCGGCCAGAAGCTTGTGCAGCTCACCATGCCCGGCGTACCGGACGTCTATCAGGGCACCGAGTTGGTGGACCTGTCCCTGGTGGACCCGGACAACCGGCGTCCGGTCGACTACCAGGACCGGATCGAGCGGCTGCAGCGTCTCGACGCCGGCGCCAAACCGGACGACCTCTCCGACGAGAAGCTCCTGGTCACGTCCAGGGCACTCCGCATCCGCCGGCAGTACGCGGAAGCCTTCTCCGGCAGCTACACGCCGCTGCCGACCTCGAACGGCCATGCCGTCGCCTTCGCCCGCGGCGACGATGCCAACACCGTCATCACCGTCGCGACCCGTCTCCCGGCTGCCCTCCACCGCCTCGGCGGCTGGGGCGAGAGCACGGTCGTCCTGCCACCCGGCGAATGGAAGAACGTGTTGACCGGCCGCATCGTGGGTAGTGGAGCAGCCCGGATCCACGAGCTGCTGGAAGACCTCCCGGTGGCGCTGCTCGTAAGGAGCTGAATGCACACCTTCCGCGTGTGGGCGCCCGACGCCTCGTCGGTCGACCTGGTCCTGCGAGACGGCCGCTTGCCCATGCATCAGGCTGGGGCCTGGTGGGAGCGGGAGGTGGCCGAGGCCGGCCACGGCACTGACTACGCGTTCTCCGTCGACGGCAGTGAGCCGCTGCCGGATCCGCGCAGCCCTTGGCAGCCGGACGGCGTCCACGGCTTCAGCAGGGTGTTCGACGAGGACCTGTTCCGCTGGACGGACAGTGAGTGGACCGGGCGCGATGTCCGGGGCTCGGTGTTCTACGAGCTGCACATCGGCACCTTCACCCCGGAAGGCACGCTTGAGGCGGCCGCAGAGCATCTGGACCACCTGGTGACGCTCGGAGTCGAGGTGGTCTCGCTGATGCCGGTTGCCGCGTTCCCGGGGCGTCACGGCTGGGGGTACGACGGTGTACACCTCTACGCCGTCCACGAGCCGTACGGCGGGCCGGAGGCGTTGCAGCGGTTCGTGAGTCGGTGCCACAAGGTCGGGTTGGCGGTCTGCCTCGACGTGGTCTACAACCACCTTGGACCCAGTGGGAACCGGCTGGCCGAGTTCGGGCCGTACTTCACCGACCGGCACACCACACCCTGGGGACCGGCGGTCAACCTGGACGACACCGGTAGCAACGAGGTACGCCGGTGGATCTGCGACAACGCGCTCCGGTGGTTCCGGTCGTTCCACATCGACGCTCTGCGGCTGGACGCCGTACACGCGCTGGCCGACGACAGTCCGACGCACCTGCTGGCTCAGCTGTCGTCGGAGACGGGCGAGCTGTCGAAGGAGCTGGGGCGGCCGCTGGGTCTGGTGGCCGAGTCAGACCTCAACGACCCGCGGATGGTCGAGCCGGTGGACGAGGGCGGTCTGGGGATGACCGCGCAGTGGAGTGACGACTTCCACCACGCGCTGCACACGCTGCTGACCGGCGAACGAGCCGGGTACTACGTGGACTTCGGGGAGCCGGGCGTGTTCGCCAAGACGCTCACCCAGGTGTTCCTGCACGACGGGTCCTACTCGACCTTCCGGGGCAAGGACTGGGGCCGCCCGGTCGACCCGGCCCGGCACCGCGGCGGCCAGTTCCTCGCGTACACGTCCAACCACGACCAGGTCGGCAACCGCGCCCTCGGTGACCGGCCGGCGTTGACCTCGGGCCAGCTCGCGATCGCCGCCGCGCTGGTGATCACCTCGCCGTACACGCCGATGCTGTTCATGGGCGAGGAGTGGGGTGCCTCGACGCCCTGGCGCTACTTCACCGATCACCAGGAACCCGAGCTGGCCGAGGCCGTCCGGACCGGCCGCCGGCGCGAGTTCGCCGCGCACGGCTGGGATGCCGAGGAGATCCCGGATCCGCAGGACCCGGAGACGTGGCGCAGCTCGGTGCTCGACTGGTCCGAGCTCGACGAGTCACCGCACCGCGAGCTGCTCGCCTGGTACCGCGACCTGCTCGCGCTGCGCGCCCGGACACCGGACCTCCGCGAGGACCGGCTGGACTCGGTCGGCATCGCGTACGACGTCAGCGGGAACTGGCTCGTGGTCACCCGCGGCCGCTTCCGGATCGTGGTGAGCCTGGCCGCCGGCGAGACCGTGGTGCCGGTCGACGGCGCCCCGGCGTACCAGGTGCTGGCCTTCGGTTCGGCGGATCCGGTGACCGACGGTATCCGCCTGTCCGGCCACGGCGCCGCGATCTTCGAGATCTGAGAACGTCAAGCGTTGAACAGCTTTTGGGCAGAATTGCGCGGAAACCGAACACATCCGGCTGTTCGAATCCGTTTGTCGGTGGGGATTTCCGGAATTGCTTGTGTCACAGGCCACTGTTGACGGACTGTGGAATCCGCCAGCAGGGGTAGCGGGGGTTGACGGAGGGACATCTATGACAGTCGGAGGCGTCGACACTTACTACGACTACGAAGAGAAGCAGTGGAAGAGCCGGAGACTGGGTGGCGGACCGATCCGCCGCGGCCCGGTGTGCCCGGCACCACGGACGGCCGAGCACCCGCTGCACGAGCCGGCCCGCGAACGGCGCACCGCCGGGCGCGAGCACCACGGCCGGGACGAGAAGAAGACCGTCCTGAGCTGAACGACCGGATGGCAGGGCCCGCCGGACCGGGTCCCCGCAGCCGGCAAGTCACCACAGCGGCCGTCGTGCCGGAACCCGACGGCCGCTGCGGCACGCTCAACGGCTGAACAGGGTCCGCAGTTCGAGGGACGCCTGGAGCCGATCCAGCCAGGGCCGGCGGCGGAGTGCCTTGCGGAGTTCGCGGACGCCGGTCCACGCCTGCTGACCGAGGTCCGCACCGACCGGCCCGCCGGACCACAGCGCGTGGTCCACCGCCGTCGCGACACGGCTGAGGCCGACCTCGGTGTCCGGTAGTTCGCGTGCGGCGTGCGCCAGGTCCCGGACCGTCATACCGGCGGTGACCTGCACTCCGTGTGCGCGCAGCCGGTCGCGCGCCTCGGCCCACGCGCCGACCACGGACGCGCTTCCGGTACGGCGCATTCGCCGCTGCGCCCGGACGAACTTCAGCGGGGGGACGCCGGCCAGCCACATCAGCAGCAATCCGGTCGAGCCGAGGAAGATCCACAGCAGCGGGATCCGGACCCCATCCCAGCTCCGGGCGGACGTGCCGTCGTCGGTCGAGGGTGGCACCTCGGGGTCCTCGATCTGCTCGACCGGCGGAACCGCGGCGCGCGCCTGCTCGGTGACCTTCGCGGTGGACCCGGCCACGGACGCCTTCCCGGTCGCGGCCTGGGCCACCGGGTCGAGCGGCCACCAGCCGACACCGTCGACCGCGACCTCCGGCCAGGCGTACGCGTCGCTGTCGCGGACCGTGTAGAGACCGTCCGGATCCGGCTCGGCGGGCGCCCGGAACCCGACCACGAGCCGGGCCGGAATGCCGTTGAGCCGGGCCAGCGCGACGTACCCGGCGGCGAACTGCTCACTCGTCCCCGCCCGCTCCTTGAGCAGGAACGAACGCAGTTGCGGCCAGCTGTGACCGGTCGGCAGTTGTTCGCCGACCGCCTGTTGATAGTTGTCCCGCATGTACTTCTCGAGTGCGAGCGCGGTGGAGAAGGTGGCGCGTTTGCCCTGCAGCGGGTTGATCTCGGAGACCTCCGGCGGCACCGGACCGAGATCGGACAGTCCGCCGGGCGCGTCCGCGTCGATCCCCGCGCCGAGAAGGTAGGAACTGTCGACGGCCGGCTCCCGCCAGGTCAGCTCGTAGTGCCCCGGCCGCTGCGGTGCCAGCAGGGTGCTCCCGACCGGCTCCACCTGGGGTTCGGTGACGCCCGAGACAGTTGCCGGCAGCAACTGGCCGGGCAGCCAGGGGCCGTCCAGGTCCTCGAGTTGGACGGATGCCCGTTGGGTCGTGGTGTCGACCCGGACCTCCGGGCCGGGGGTGAGCGTGGACCCCATCCGGAGCAACGGGTGGTCGGTGGACCAGCCCGCACCGTCGAAGTCGTCCAGCGCGACCAGGCGCCAGCGGTCGACCGGCTCGGACGCCCGGTACCGGAACACGACCTTGTCCCTGGTCGTACCGCGCGAGCTGAGCCGGCTGCCGAGTTCGTCGAGCGGACTGGTCAGCCGTGCCCCGGACGCGGTGGCAGCCTGGACCTTCTGCAGCGAGTACGGCGTACGTCCGACCGGATCGATCGACGCCGCGGCCACTGCGGCGACGATCGCCGCAACGGCGACCGCCGCGGTCGCCGCCCACGGAGCGATGCGCCGGTACTCCAGGTTCTCCGGGATCAGCAGAGCGATGACCGTCAGGCAGTAACCGGCGGCGATCAGTACGGCGGTCAGCCCGGTCGCGGCGATGTACAACTGGCTGACGCCGAGGACCGCGACCCCGGGTACGAGGGCGACCAGTGGTGGCGCGCGGTCGATCAACTCGACCGCCAGGACACAGGCCACCAGCGTGAGCAGCGGAACGAAGACCACCAGCTCCGGATCGGGCCGGGCCGGCCAGGTCGACTCCAGCGTCAGCCGCCACCCGGTCAGCCCACGGCCCAGGGCCCGAACCGACTCCACCGTCGGCACACCGGCAACAGTCGTTGCCCGAAGCACCGTTTCCACCACGGCCAGCAGGCCGCCGAGGACCACCAGCAACGGGCGCCAGGTCATGAGCCCGCGCCATTGCCGGCAGGCTTCCGTGGCCAGGTAGGCGATCACGCACACCGCACCCACCGGAAGCCACAGGTTGCCGACCCCGAAGACGGGCGCGAAACACAACCCGCCGATGAGCACACCGACCAGCGCCGCGATCGTCCGCCGGCGGTTCACTGGATCACCGCCGTCCACTGCTGGAGCGCCTCGCGGGCGCTGCCGGCGAGGATGACCTGGGCACCCAGGATCGGTGCCACACCCTGGACGTCGCCCAGACCGAGGACGGTGACGGACGAGTAGCGAGTGAGCAGCGGAGCCAGTTCGGCGGCCGATCCACGGACGCCGGTGACGACCACGATCGCGCCGCCTGCCGACGTACCCGTGGTCAGCACCGGCGGCAGCAGTCCGGAGCGGTCGTCACCCTGCCCGACCACGCACAACTCGTCGAGAAACTGGCGGGAGGCGACCGCGCCGCCCCGCGCCGCGAGGTCGGCGCCGGCCGTGGTGACCAGACGGCAGCGGTGACCCGCGGTCGAGGCGGCGAACAGGATCGAGGCCGCCACCTCGGTCGCCTCCTCGAAGGTTGCCGCGGACAACGGTTCGCGGCGGGTGTCCAGCAGCACGGTCAGCCGCGGCTGGTCGGGATCGGCGAAGTCGCGCACCATCAGTTGCCCGGTCCGGGCGGTCGCCTTCCAGTGCAGGTGGCGCACCTCGTCGCCGACGACGTACGGGCGGACGTCGCGCAGATCCGCCGAGCCACGCAGCGAGTCGTCGGCGGTCCGGCCGACGTGGTGGTGCCGCGGCCGGCCGGCGACGACCGTCTTGGTCGGATGCCGCTTCGGATGCACCCACAAGGTCGCGGCCTCACCGGTGGCCTTGCTGTTCCGGGCCAGGCCGAGCGGGTCCCGCCGCTCCAGCGTCAGTGGTCCGACGGCGACCTTGCCGCGTTTCGAGGTCGGCAGTTCGTAGCGGTACGTCGCCTCACTGCCCGGGCCGAGCCGCCGGATCCGGACCTCCTGCCGCTCGTCGCCCGCGGAGTCGTGCGCCGCGAACGACGCCTGCCAGCGGGTCCCTTCGTTCCGTACCCGCAGCGTCGCCAACGCGGGCCGGCCGCGTTCGACCCGGTCCGGTGACAGCATCCGCTGCACCGTCACCTGCGGCTGCCGCACGGTCAGCACCATCGCGGCGATCAGCGCACCCAGCCCGATCCCGCCGAGCGCCCGGAAGACGGCGTACCCGGCGATCTCTCCGAGCCCGTACGCCGCGACCGAGCCGAGCAGCACCGCGACACCACGCCCCGTCAACCGCATCCCGTCACCCGCTCGGCCAGGTCACGGTGTTCGACCTGTACGGTCCGCCCGGCCCGGTCGCGGTCACGTAAATCCGCTGCCCGACCGCCGCGTTGTGGAACATCTTCTTGCTGATCCTGCCCTCGTCGTCGGTCTCCACCTCGTAACCGCCGTCGTGGATCTCACCCCAGGCGCTGGCGTAGGCGCGGAACAGGTAGGTGGTGTTCGGCTCGAGACCACTCGCCTCGACCTGGACGAAGGCGCAGTCGTCCCTCGTCCCCTCCGGGCAGTGGCTGTCCTCGTACTTGGTCACCTTCTCGCCGTACGCGATCCGAACCCGGCCCTCACCCTTCGGCGTCGCGGTCACCGTCGCCGCCGCGCCGATCAGCACTTCGCCACTGGACCCGCGGGTGACGGCACGGACCTGGAAGGTGTACGCCGTCTCGTTCGTCAGCCCGGCCCAGGTGTACCGGCGGGCCGCCGTCGACGCGGCTTCGCCGCCGAGGACGACGCGGTAACCGGTGAGCTTGCCGCCGTTGAGGTTCGGCTCCCGCCAGGTCAGCGTCACCGCGCCGTCGGACACGGCCGCCCGCAGCCCGGGCGGCGCAGCGGCCGGACTTGCCTTCACCGGCTTGGGTTTCGGCTTCGGTGCGGGCTTCCGGGCCGGCGGTGTGGTCGTCGGCTTGGTGGTCTCCCGCGGCTCGGACCTCTCCGGCGGCGGGGTCCGGCGCGGCCGGACCGGCTTGTCCTCGCCGTTGCCCTCGTCCGGTCCCTCGGTCCGTTTCGGCGCAGTGGTCCGGCGCGGTTCCGTGGTCCGGCGAGGCTCGGTGGTCCGGGGTGGCTCGGTGCGCGACGGCTTCATGGACGGCGGTGCCGACGGCTTCGTGGAAGGCGGTGTCGACGGTGGCGGTGTGCTCGGCTTGGTCTCCGGGACCCGCTTCCCGCCGCCCTTCTGACCGGGATCGCGGGCCTCGACCTCGGTGACCGCGCCGTCGTCGTCGACGACCATCGTGTGCTCACCGGTGACGCTGTCGACGTACAGCCGCTTGTCCGCGCCGCGGAACAGCTCCGGCCGTTCGTCCTTGCCCGGCGTGGCCTTCCCGGACGGTCCCGGAATCGGCCGCGCGTCCTTCTTCCGGCCGTCGGAGTCCACCGTGACCAGGGTGTTGCTCGACTCGTCGATCAGGGCGACGCCGTTGCCGGACGAGGCGACCTGCGAGTACTTGCCCCGCGGTAGTTTGTGGACCTCGGCCGCGGCCGGCCGGCGGTCACCGGACAGGGCCGCGTCGACCAGTTGGAGCTCGTTCTTCGCCGGATCCACGATCGCGATCCGGCCGTTCACGTCGTACGGCGCGATCAGCGACTCCGGCGTGAGCTGGACGCCCGTGATCGGCACGGTCCGGCCGAAGCCGTCGGCGCCGAGCGTCCGCAGCTCGCGCGCGGTGGTGTCCACGAACACGACCTGGTCACCGACCACGGTCAGCGCGCCAGCGTGCCCGCCGGCCACCTCGGCCGGGCAGGACAGGCGATCGGCGTCCATCGGCAGCTGGCAGAGCTCGCGATTGGTGATGCGATGCACCCACAGGGTCCCGTTCGAGGTGACGACCGGCCGGCCGAGCGCACCGGGCACCGAGATCGTCACCGGCTTCACGCCGAGCCGGCTGATCGCCCCGGCCTGCCGGTACACGGCGAACGCAGCGCCCGGCGCCTCCAACGCGGTCGGCTGCTCGTCCGACGGCGCCGGCCGCGGGTCGGCAACCTTGAGGTCGGACTTGCCGAACTCGGTGACGCCGCCACGCGACAGCACGAAGCCCTGCGTGTCGGTCTGGACCGTGCGTACGCCGGTGCCGAGCCCGGGGACCTGCACCTGACCGTCGATGTTCTTGGTGCCGCCGTCGACGTGGAAGACGGTGCCGAGGGTGCTGTTGTAGATCAGGTGGCCGGACTGGACGAACTTCATCCCGGCGGAGTCCGCACCGGCTCCGGTCACCGCGAGCGTGGTCACGGCCATGCAGACGGCGATCACTCCGGCCAGGGCGGCGCGGGAACGCCATCCGGTGCCGGTTCCACCGTCCTCGGCGCGGAAGATGCGTCTCACGGCAGACCTCGCTCAGCCCGCGCTCACGCCGGCCGTCGGGGCCGGTGTCGCGGCCAGCACTTCCTCCACCACGGACGACGGCGGCCGCTGGCTCAGCTCCGCGTCCGGGGTCAGCACCAGCCGGTGCGCGAGGACCGGCTGGGCCACCTGTTTCACGTCGTCCGGCGTGGTGAAGGCCCGCCCGTCCGTGGCGGCGAACGCCCGCGCGGCCCGGACCAACGCGATGCTGCCGCGTGGACTGGCGCCGTACCGGACGGCGGTGTGCTCCCGCGTCGCGGCCGCGAGCTTGACGGCGTACGAGCTGATCGCCGGGTCGACGTGGACCGACCGGACCGCGGCGATCGCGTTCCGCAGCGCCGGTACGTCGATCACGGGGCTGAGCGAGTCGGGGCCGATCCGGCCGGTGTCGCCGAGCACGATCCGGACCTCGGCGTCGTGGTCGGGGTAGCCGATCTCGATCCGCATCAGGAACCGGTCCAGCTGCGCCTCCGGCAGCCGGTAGGTGCCTTCCATCTCGATCGGGTTCTGGGTGCCGATGACCAGGAACGGGTCGGGTACGGCGCGGGTGTTCGAGTCGACCGTGACCCGGCGCTCGGCCATCACCTCGAGCAGGGCGGACTGCGTCTTCGGCGTACCGCGGTTGATCTCGTCGGCGACCACCACGTTGGCGAAGATGCCGCCGGGGTGGAACTCGAACGTCTCGGTGCCCTGGTGGTAGACCATCACGCCGGTGATGTCACCGGGCAGCAGGTCCGGGGTGAACTGGATCCGGTTCCAGGTCGCGTCGATACTGCGGGCGATGCACCGGGCCAGCGTCGTCTTGCCCAGGCCGGGCACGTCCTCGATCAGCAGGTGCCCCTCGGCGAACAACGCGGTCAGCGCGAGCCTGATCACCTCCGGCTTGCCGTGGATGACCTTGCCGAGGTTGTCCGCAACCAGCCGGTACGCCTCGCCGGGCGGAATCGTGGCGCTCATGTCGTTCTCCCAGGTGTTCGCCGGACCGCACTCAGTGACCCTACTCAGCGCTGGTCCATTCCGCGTACAGAACTGGTCCTTTACTCAGAGGTAGGCAGCCGGAACTCGAAGATCGCGCCGCCCTCGTCGGCGTTGTAGACCTTCAGGTCGCCGCCGTGCGACAGCGCGACCCAGCGGACGATGGACAGGCCGAGCCCGGACGACCCGCCGCCACTGGTGAACCGGTCGAACAGGTCCTCGCCGACCGCGGGGTCGATGCCGGGGCCCTGGTCGGCCACGGTGACCCGGCCGTCGGCGACCGTGACCGTGACGATCGCCTGGTCGGCACCCGGAGCCCGGCCGTGCCGCATCGCGTTGTCCAGAAGGTTGCCGATCGCGCGCTGCACCAGGGTCGGGTCGGCCCGCACCATCGTCGGCGCGGTCACCAGTGAGATCCGCGCGCCGTCGGTCGGCAGATCCTCGACCACCCCGGCGACGAGCTGGTCGAGCCACACCGGTTGGACGGCCAGCTGCTCGACGCCGGCCGCCAGCCGCGCCCGGACGAGGAGACCGTCGATGATGTCGCCCATCCGCCCGGCGAGCCGGACCGTCCGCGGCAGCAGTTCGGCCCGCTGCCCCGGATCCTGCGCCGCCGTCTCGGCCAGCGCCCGCAGCGCGGCGACCGGCGTACGAAGGTCGTGGGCGGTCTCGGCCAGCAACGTTTCCTGCTGTTCGAGTGCCGCCATCGCGGGCCGGATCGCCCGCCCGGACAACCAGTAGCCGGCCAGCGCCGCGGCACCGATCAGGACCGCGCAGACCGCGAGCACCACCATCACCAGCCGCTGGTGCTGCGACGCCTGCTCCTCGGTGTCGATCCACGCCACCACAGCGCCGATGACCGTGCCGTTCTGGCCCTTGAACGGCTCGGCGGCCACCCGGATCGGGTCACCGTCCGCCGCCTTCCGATCGGCGTACAGGGTCGTCCCCACGCCGGTCGTCGCCTGCTTCGCCACCTCGTCCAGCACCGCGGCATCGACCGGCGTGCAGTCGAGCGCGCTCTCGTGCTTCGGGAACGGTTCGGCCGAGCCTGGCACGATCACGAACTGGGGGCAGCTCGCGTTCAGCGGGTCGCTGCTGACAGCCGGGTAGCTGAGCGAGCCGCCGTCCTCCTTGATCAGGCGCAGCACCGGTGCGGTGACGACGTTCAGCTCGTTGTCGACCTGCGTCGTACGGCGTTCGGAGTCCAGCGTGATCACGACCGGCGCGAGGATGATCAGCCCGACCGTGTTCATCACCGTGAACAGCGCGGTCAGCCACCAGCGCAACCGGCGCAGCCGCTCGACCGAAGGACCACGCATCAGACGCCGCCGGTCAGCCGGTAGCCCTGACCCCGGACGGCCCGGATCAGTTCGGGTCCGCGCAGCTTGCCGCGCAGCCGCTTGATGGTCACGTCGACGACGTTCGACATCGGGTCGGCGGCCGAGTCCCAGCAGTGCTCGATCAGCTCGCTGCGGGACACGGCCTGCTCGGGCCGGACCATCAGGTACTCCAGCACGGAGAACTCCTTCGCTGTCAGGGTCAGCAGTACGCCGGCCCGGCGGACCTCGCGGCGACCCGAGTCCAGCTCGACATCGGCGTACCGCAGGACCGGCGGGCGGCCGGTGCCCGCGCGACGGCACAGGCTGAGCACCCTGGCGGTCAGCTCGGCCACCGCGAACGGCTTGACCAGGTAGTCGTCGCCACCGTGCTCGAAGCCTCGCACGCGGTCGGCCAGCGTGTCCCGCGCGGTCAGGAACAGGACAGGGACCGCCCAGCCCTCCTGCCGGCGGCCGCGGACGTACTCGATCGAGTCGCCGTCCGGCAGCATCCGGTCGAACACCACGCAGTCGTACGAGTTCACCCACAGCGCCTCGTCCGCGGCCGCGATGGTGCCCGCGACATCCACCGCCAGTGCCGCCGACCGGAGCGCGGCCGGGACCGCCACCTGCAGGTCCTCGTCGTCCTCTACCACCAGTACGCGCACCGGCAACCTCGTGTGTCATCGAAATGTCATCGTCGACACGGATCGTATGTGTCATGAACGGTCACTCAGCGCACTCACCGGGGCGTCCGGACCCCCGGATCGCCTTCCGGGTGCTGGGCCCGCTCGAGGTCGACGGCCCGGACGGACATCCGCTCGACGTCTGCGGCGGCAAACCAGCCACCGTGCTGACGCTGCTCCTGCTGCACCGGAACGCGTGGGTCAGCACCGAGCAGCTGATCGACGCCGTCTGGGCCGACCGGGACGTCCCGGCGTCGGCGCAGAACAACCTGAAGACCTATGTCTGGCAGCTCCGCCGGGCGCTCCCGGACGAGCGGATCGAGAGCCGGCCGGGCGCCTACCGGGTCCGCGTCCTGCCCGGCGAACTGGACGCCGACGTCGCCGCGGGGCTGCGCGACGAGGTCCGCGACCTGCTGACCCGCGGCGTCGCCGCCGAGGCGGTGACCGTGGTCGAGCGCGCCCTCGCCCTGTGGCGCGGTCGCCCGTACGACGGTCTGACCGTCGACGCGACCTCGGCCGTCGACCGGCTCACCGAGCTGCACCGGAGTCTGCGTGAGGATCTGGCCGACGCGCAGCTCGCGCTCGGACGGCCCGCCGAGGCGATCGCCGTACTGCGGAATCTCACCGAGGAGGAGCCGCTGCGCGAGCTGGCCTGGGCGCGGCTGATGACGGCGTACCGGACCACCGGCCGCCGCCACGACGCGCTCGCGGCGTACCAGCGTGTCCGGACCGCGCTGATCCGCGATCTCGGGATCGAGCCGGGCGCCGAGCTCACCGCGCTGCACCAGCAGATCCTGAGCGAGGAGGCGCCCCGGGCGGCCGCGCCTCCGGTGAGCTCGAACCTGCCGCCGCGAGTTCCCGGCTTCGTCGGCCGGGTCGCGGAACTGCGAGCGCTCCAGGGTGCGACCGGTGTGGTCACGATCGACGGGATGCCAGGGATCGGCAAGACCGCGTTCGCCCTCGAGGTCGCGGCCGCCTCGGGGTTCGAGACCCAGACCTACCTCGACCTCCGCTCGCCGGTTCCGCTGCCGCCGGCAACCGGTCTGCTGATCCTGGACAACGTCGAGAACGCGGACCAGATACGGCGCCTGCTGCCGAACGACCCGGACGCGCTCGTCCTGGTGATCAGCCGGCACCGCCTGACCGGCCTGGACCGCACCGGCGCGGTCACCCTCGACGTACTGGCCGCCGACGAGGCCGAGCAGCTCACCGGCATCGATCAGGTCCTGCGCTGGTGCGCCGGCCACCCCGGCGCGATCCGGCACCTGGTCGAGCGGATGCGCAACCGGCAGCCGTGGACTGTGGCCCGGATGGCTGCGCGTCTCGACGATCCGGCCGCCCGGTGCCGCGCGCTCGCCGAGGTGCTGGCGCCGCTCGACGCCGCGTACGACGCGATGCCGGCACCGGTCCAGCGGTTCTACCGGCGGATCGCCGCGACACCGCAGTTCGACCTGCGCCGGGCCGCCCGGATCGCCGGGGTCGGTCCGGACGAGGTCGAGCCGATGGTCGACCTGCTGATGGACCTCAACCTGGTCGCGGAGCCCGCGCCCGAGCGGTTCGTCCTGCTCCCCGTGGTGCGCGACCACGCCTACCGGTTGCTGCTGGCCACCGAGTCGAAAGCCGAGTTGGTCGCATGAGGCCGCAGGCCGCGGCCACCGCCGCTCCGCAGCGCGAGGCCGCTCAGGTCTCCGCGACCCGGGCCGTTCCGCAGGCGACAGCGGTCGGTACGCCGATCGCCCGGCCGACGTCGGTCAAGTTGCCGCAGGCCCCGATGGCGATCCCTTCGCCGCAGCGTGTGCAGCGACTCAGCCTGTCCCAGCAACCGCCGGCGCCCGAGCCGGTGACCGACGTCGTCGAGCGGCCGGACCGGTCGATCCGGGTCGGTCAGATCGTCTGCTGGCAGTTCGCGGTGGTCGCGGTCGGCGCGGCGACGGCCGGCTCGCGTACGGCGTTGATCCTGACCTCACTCGCGGCCGTGTCACTGGTGGCCCTGACCGCCATCCGCGTCCGCGGCCTGTGGCTGTACCGCTGGCTCGGCGTCCTGCTCGGCTTCCTGGTCCGACGCCGGCGGATCGACCTCGGCGACAGTGTCGCGATCAACCTGGTCAGCGCGTTCCTCGGCCGGACCGGCACCGAGGAGGTCGTCGTCCGCGAGCAGCCGTACGGCGTCCTGAGCCGGCCGTCCGGTGCCAGTGTCGCCCTCCGGCTGGGCCCGGGTGCGCAACAGAACGTCCTGCCGCGGTTGGGGTCGCTGGCCGACGCGGCGGACGAGCAGCCGGTCGAGGTCGGCGTACAACTGGTCCTCCACACGGGCGTGAAGCAGAACCAGCCGCCGCGCGCCTGGATCGCCGTCGCCGCCGAGCGGACGCCGGACATCGCCACCGACGAGCAACTCCGCCAGGTGCTCGCGAACACGGTCCGCCGACTGGTCCGCCGGTTCGACCGGGAGGGCATCGAGTGCATGCCGCTGGACGAGTCCGACGTCCTCGCGTCGCTCGGTGCGCTGGCCCACGCGAACGCCGGCCGCGGCCGGATCCACGAACGCTGGTCGACCTGGTCCTGCGGGCCGGTCCGGCAGCTGTGCGTCCGGCTGACCGGCTCCGCCTCGTTGCCCGCAGCAACCATGTCGATGCTGACCGGCGCACTCCTCGGCACCGCGACCGGTGCCGCCCAGACCATCGCCATCACGGTGACGGCGTCGGCCGATCACCCCACACCGCACCGCCATGACGCCGTACTCCGGCTGGCCGCGTCCCACCCGGCCACGCTCGACACGGCCTACTCCGTCCTGACCACTCTGGCCCGGTCCTTCGGGGTCGAGCCTGAGCGCCTCGACGGGCGGCACGCCACCGGCGTCGCCGCCACGCTACCTCTGGGGGTTCCTTTCACATGAACGAGCGAAGCGAGTTCATCATCAAGCACAGCCTGCTCCGTGTCTCATCGGCGCCCGGAGCGAAGCGAGGACGTCGATGAGCATCACGATGCTGAACCGGCCCACTGGCTTTCACCAGGTTCCTGCCCACAGCGGTATTGCCGAGCTGCTGGCGTCCGCCCAGGACGAGGTGATCGCGATGAGCAACCTCACGCCGGCCGGGCCCGCGTTCGGTCCGCGCGACGTCCGGCCCGGCCTGCGCTACCGGGCGATCTACCCCGACACCGCCCGGACCACGCCGACCGCGTGCCGGCACCTGGGCGCGATGTCGCTGGCCGGGGTCGCGGTGCGCACGATGCCGTACGTCCCGATGAACGCCCTGGTGATCGACGGCTCGATCGCGGTCCTCCCGGCGGACACCGCGAACGGCAGTGTCGCCGTCCTCCGGCTGACCGGCGTGGTCACCACGGCGATCGAGCTCTTCGAGCGGATCTGGCCGGACGCCGTACCGCTGGCCGGTGACGATCTGCCCGACGACACCGACCTGTCCCTGCGGGAGCAGGAGATGCTGCGGCTGCTCGCCCTCGGTGCGACCGACGAGGTGGCCGCGGCCCAGCTCGGCATCTCGGTCCGGACAGTTCGGCGGATGGTCGCGCAGATCATGAACCGGCTGGGCGCGCGCAGCCGCTTCCAGGCCGGCGTGAAGGCCGCCGACCGCGGCTGGCTGCTGGACCGGGCCAGCTGATGAGAGTCCTGACTGTCGCGCCGGATCGTCCCGGCGCGTACCCGACTGTCGGCTCCGCCTTGCTCGAGGCGCCGGATGGGGCGACGATCGCGATCGCCGACGGGACGTACGCCGAGACCCTCGAGCTGACCGGCCGCTCGGTCACCCTCCAGGCGGAGAACGGGGCGACGGTGGTCCTCAACGGCTCCGGCGCCGACTGGCCGACGATCCGGACCGTCGACGGAACGCTCACGCTGAGGGGTCTCGAGGTCCGCGCGGCGGAGAGCATCGCGATCTCGGCCGACCGTACGGCGCTGACCGTCGAGCGGTGCACGATCACCGGCCGGACCCGGCCCGCGATCAGTGTGCACGCCAGTACGTCGTTCACCGTCGACCGCTGCACGGTCACCGGCGCCGAGACCGGGATCGTCGTCGAGGGCGCCGGCGGGCGCATCCTGGACACCGCGGTCCGGGACATCTCCGGCGACGGCATAGTCGTTGCCCTGGGCGCCGATCCGGTGATCCGGAACAGCACGGTCTCGGCCTGCGGCGGCCGGGGCGTCTACATCTACCAGTACAGTCGGCCGGAGCTGACCGACACCGAGATCGCCCACACCGGCACCGAGGGGATCGGCGTCGCCCACGGCAGTACGCCGGTGATCCGGCGCGTGAGCGTGCACGACACCCGCGGGTCCGCGATCACCTTCGCCCCCGGTTGTGGCGGGACCGTCGAGGGGAGCCGCTTCGCGAACACCGCCGAGCCGGCGCTGCTGGTCGCGGACGGTGCGACCGTCGAGGTGATCGAGGAGAGTCCGGCCGTCTCGGCCGGTGGCGGTCCGGTCGACGGATTGCTCGGCGAGCTCGACGCGATGGTGGGTCTGCCCGGGGTGAAGGCCGAGGTGCATGCGCTGGTCGACGAGATCCAGGTCAACGAGTGGCGCCGTACCGCCGGACTGTCGGTCGGCGCGGTCAGCCACCACCTGATCTTCGCGGGCGCGCCCGGGACCGGGAAGACCACGGTCGCCCGGCTGTACGGGAAGCTGCTGAAGGCGCTCGGCGTCCTCCCGCACGGCGGGTTCACCGAAGTGTCGCGGCGGGATCTGGTCGGGCAGTACATCGGGCACACGGCGGAGAAGACCGCGCAGGTGTTCGAGAAGTCGCTCGGCGGGGTGCTGTTCATCGACGAGGCCTACACGCTGTCCCGGTCGGCCGGTAGCGGCGGCGACTTCGGCCAGGAGGCGATCGACGCGCTGGTCAAGCTGATGGAGGACCACCGCGACGAGATCGCGATCATCGTCGCCGGGTACACCGCCGAGATGAACGACTTCCTCGACGCCAACCCGGGTCTGGCGTCCCGGTTCTCCAAGACCATCGAGTTCGAGAACTACAGCGCCGAGGAACTGCTGCTGATCACCGACCGGATGGTCGCCGGCGGCGACTACCTGCTCGACCCGGCCGCCGCCCCGCCGCTGACGTCGTACTTCGACCGGATCGCGCACAGCCCGAACTTCGGCAACGCCCGCGAGGCCCGCCGCCTGGTCGAGGCGATGCGCAAGGCCCAGTCGCAGCGCCTGCGCACGCTCGGCCGGATGCCCACCACCGAGGAGCTCCGCTCATTGCTGGCGGCCGACGTTCTGACCGCTGCCGGCGGCTGACCAGGCCCGGCCCGGATCAGGCGTAACCCCGGGATCGCTTAGAGTGATCGGGGTCACGACCGGATCGGAGGACTGCCGCGATGGCCGACGGAGACGAGAAAGCGCCGTACCCCGGCTTCGACCTGACCAAGCCGAGTATCGCGCGCACGTACGACTACCTGCTCGGCGGCAAGGACAACTTCGCCGTCGACCGTGCGTTCGGGGACAAGTTCGTCAAGGACCTGCCCGGCTCGCGGCAGATCGCGCTGGACAACCGCGCCGCGCTGATCCGGGCGATCCGCGAACTGGTGTCGAGGAGCAGGATCGGGCAGTTCGTCGACCTCGGCAGCGGGCTGCCGACCGCCGACAACGTCCACCAGGTCGCCCAGCGGTACAACCCGGAGGCGAAGGTCGTGTACGTCGACAACGACCCGATCGTGCTCGCTCACGGCCGCGCGCTGCTGGCCGAGAACAGCAACACCACCGTCCTCCAGGCGGACCTGCGTACGCCGAAGGTGATCTACGACCACCCGGACACCCAGGCGCTGATCGACTTCGACGAGCCGGTCGCCGTCGTCTTCAGCGCGACGCTGCACCACGTCAACGACGACGAGGACCCGGCCGGCCTGGTCAAATTCTGGGCCGACCGCATCCCGTCCGGCAGCCACCTGTTCATCAGCCACTTCCGCAGCGAGAACGACCCGCGCAGCGCCGAACTCCAGCAGCTGCTGCAAGGGTCGCTCGGCCGCGGCCGGTGGCGCACCGACGAGCAGATCCTCGGCCTGATCCCCGACGGCTTCACCGTCCTCGAGCCCGGTCTGGTCCCGGCTGCCGAGTGGCGCAACCCTGAGCCGGTCGACGACCTGACCGACTGGCAGCGCCTCATCGCCGCCGTCCTCGCGGTCAAGAACTGACCGTCAGCCCGAGGTCCAGACGAACTTGTTGGACGTGTAGGTCCCCTCGGGTCCTTCGACGGTCACCCAGACGGTCTGGCCGACGGCGCTGCACGGGAAGCGGTCGTCGACCACCATGTTGCCCTTGGCATCTGTCGTCAACGTCGCGCCCGGGTTGAAGTTGCCCCAGCGGGACGTCCACGGCTTGATCTCGTACCTGGTGTTCGGGCGCAGGTTCTCGATCCGGACCAGGATGAACGCGCAGTCCGGCGGCTCGCAGTTGTTGTACTCCGCGCCGGCACCGCGGGACGCGATCACCCGTTCCCTGGCCTGCGGTGCCGCGGTCACGCTGGCCGCCTCACCGATCAGCGTGCGGCCGTCCGGCGCGCGCGTGACCGCCCGTACGGTGAACGTGTACCGCGTCCCGTCGGTCAGGCCGGTCCAGGTGATCTGCTCGGTGGTGGACGTCCGGGTCCGCGATCCCATCGAGACGTCGTACCGGACGAACGTGCCCTCGTACAGCTCGGGACGCGTCCAGCCCAGCACCAGCGTGCCGCTGCTCGGTCTGCTTTTCACCGCCAGGCCGCCCGGCGACGCGGCCACCGCCCAGCGGAACTCGACCCGGTTCGAACGGACCGCCGGACCGGCCCCGACGCGGTTCACCGCGCGGATCGTGATGTAGTAGCCGGTCTTCTCGGCCAGGTCGGTGATCCGCGCCGACCTGGCGGTCCCCGGCACCGTCATCGACCCGCCGCTCCAGCTCAGCCGGTACGACGTGACTGTCGCGCCGTGGGCGGCCGCCGGTTTCCACGTCACGGTGGCGGCGCCGTTGACGAGCCGGGCCTGGACCGCGCTCGGTGCGCCGGGCAGACCGGCTCTCGCGGTCGCCTGGTTGGTCGGCGTTCTCCTCGGCGGCTCGACCTTCGCCGGCGGGGTCTTCGGCGGAGTCGTGGTCTGCTTGGCCGGCGGAACGTTCGGCTTGGCCGGCGTGTGCGGAGCCTGCTTCGGTGGAGTGGGTGTCGGCGTGTGCGTCGGCTTCGGGGTCGGCTTGGTGGTGGGTTCACCCGGTCCGACCTGAACGGCCTCGGCCTCACCGTCGCGGTCGACCACGACGACCCGGTCGCCCTTGCCGCTCTCGACGTACACGCGGGAGTCGTCACCGCGGAACAGGTTCGGCTCACGCTTCTGCTCGCCGTCGACCGCCTGGCTCGTCACCTTCTGGTGCGAGGTCTCCTTGCCGTCGCGGCCCAGCGTGAGCAGGTCCTCGTTCTTGCGGTCCAGCAGGGCCAGGCCCTGACCGGAGGACGCGATCCGGTCGTAGTTCCCACGCCTGATCGGTTTGCTGATCGGGGCGGCCGGCTTGCTGCCGTCGGCCGGGATGTCGACCAGGTGCACGACGCTCCGGCCCGGGTCCACGATCGCGAGCCGGCCGCCGACGTCGTTCCCCGCGACCAGCGCGTCGTCGGGTACGACGACCTCGCCGAGATCCTCGCGGTCGCCGATCCCGTCACTCGTCAGCCGGTACACCTGCCGGGCGGTGAGATCCACGAACAGGGCCTTCGTGCCGAACGCGGTCAGCGCGCCCTTGTGGCCCTTCGGCACCGAGGCCGGGCAGGACATCCGGTCCGCGCTCAGCGGCAACTGGCACAGGTCTCCGTGGTCGACCCGGTGCACCCACAGCGTGCCGTCCGAAGTCACCACCGGGTCGCCGAGCGGTCCACCGGGGAACGTGGCGGTCTGCCGCTCGCCGAGCCGCATCACGTGCCCGGCCTTCGGATAGACGGCGAACGCGGCACCGGCCGCCTCCAGCGGCACCGGTTGCTCGTCGGCCGGCGCCTCGATCTGGTCCGCGACTCTCAGGTCGGACTTGCCGAACTGGTCGATCCCGGACCGGGACAGCACGTACCCGTGCTGGTCGGTCTGCACCACCTGGGCGTCGGGATCGGCCGAGCCCACCCTCACCTCGGCGTCGACGTTCCGGGTCGCGCCGTCCAGGTGGAAGACCCGGCCGAGCGTGCTGTTGTAGACCCAGTGCCCGGACTGGGTGAAGGCGAGACCGGAATCGGCGCTGCCCGCGCCGGTCAGGACGACGACACTGGTCAGGGCGATACAGCCGGCCACGACCGCGGCCAGTCCTGCCCGGGCTCTCCTGGTCTCGCGCACGCCGACAGCCTAGGCGAGGACGGTCCAGGAACGGTCCAGTTTCCGTCTAGCGACCGCCGAGGCAGGTGGCTCCGCGAATGCTCCGCGGGGCGCTCCGGTACGGCGCGACGCCGTCGGTGCCCTGCACCTGGAAGCAGTACTTCAACCCGGGGCTGACCTGCACGGTGGCTGAGGTCTTCGGACCGCGGTACGCGACCCGCGGAGTCTTCGCGCCCTGCTCGGCGACGAAGACGACGTACTGGTCGAGCGGCTTCGGGAACGACCATGCCAGCACGACGGACGTGCCCTTGTCCTGCGGCGGCTTCAACTCGATCGGGGTCGGGGCCGAGGTGGTCACGGTCGGGCCGGCTGGCGTACTGACGGCCGGAGGAGGAACGGTTGCCTCGTCGTCCTGACCCGGCTGGATCATCACCGGCACCACCGCGACCAGGGCCACCGCGGCGGCCGCGCCGATCAGCAACCCCTTGCGTGGCGTCGTTCTGGGCTTCTTGGTCTTCTTCGGCTTCGGGGCGGCCGGGATGGTTGCCACCGGCACGATCCTGGCGGCGGCCAGTTCCTCGCTGAAGTCGTCGAAGTCGAGGTCGTCCTCGGCCGGCTCCGCGGCCAGCAACGCCTCGAACTCCCGCAGCACCGTCGCCGCGTCCGGCCGCGCCTCCGGGTCCTTCGCCAGCATCCGCATCAACAGCCCGGACAGCGCCCTCGGCACATCCCGGCCCGACACCTCCGGCGGCGGTTCACGCAGTACCCGCAGTACGACGCCGTCCGCGGACTCACCCGGTCGGGCCGGGAACGGGGACTGCCCGGTGAGGGCCAGATACAGTACGGCGCCGAGGCCGTAGACGTCCGCGTGTTCGGACAGTTCGCCGTCCCGCAGTACCTCAGGAGCCGTGTAGGCGGCGTCGCCCATCAGATCCCGGGGGAACCGCAGTCGCAACGCCACCCCGAAGTCGGCGAGCGCGGGCTGGCCGCTGGGCCGCTCGAGCACGTTGGCCGGCGTCACCCCGCCGTGCACCAGCCCGGCGTCGTGCGCCTCGGCCAGCACCGAGCTCAGGATCTGGCCGAGGATGATCACGTCGCCGATCGGCAGCGGCCCGACCGCGACCAGATCCGGCAGCGACTGCGGGCAGAACTCCATCCGCAACCCGGTCCGCCCGTCCGGAAGTTCGTCCAGCGACTCGACCCGCACGATCGACGGCGCCGACCGCAACCCGGCCAGCTTCGCCTGCTCGACCTCGATCCCGTTGTACGTCCGCCGATCCAGCGGCTGCGGATACACCTTCAGAACCGTCGTCCGCGCCCCCGGCACCAGATAGACCGACGCAACCGGCCCAACAGCATGCGGCACCAACGCCTCAAGCGGAATCTCAGCCATCAGAGTCATCTTGTCACCCGGCGACGTCCAGGTACGCGCAACCGTGGGCGATCAGGAACCGCAGATCGCCCAGAATCTCCACCATCGCGCCGTCCCGATCAGGCGCCTGCCCATGCTCCGCCGTCACCCCCGCCCGCACCTCACAGCTGTGCCACAACGTCGGCGCCACCGACCCCCACTGCCACAACTCATAGCAATCCGGATCCAGCACAGCCGCCGTCCCCAACCCCGGAATCCCCACCGCATGCCCGTCCAACCGATCCGGCGCGTTCCCCAACCCGACGAACAACACATCCATCCGATGCGTCCGCGCAAAGGTCGCGGCATCGTCCACGACGGCAACCAGGCCGGCATCATTGAGCGCGCCGAGCTGGTTCGCCGCGTCCCGAATTCCGGCCTTGGCCGCCTGCTCGACAACGTCGTCCACAGTCCACGCCCCCTTGCCCACCTCCGGCAACCCATGCGCCAGAACCCAGACCCCAAACGCCTCCTCATCGATCCGGTGCTGCGTCCACCCGACCCGGATCACCTGCTCGTCCATCCCGTCCTCGCCTGGCCGGATCCCGCCGTAGTGCCCGACCGGGAACACCGTCGTACTCACCGCAACCTCCGCCGATCGAAGTACGCCGCCCGCACCGCCAGCAACCCGTGGGCCTGACTCAGCACTCCCGTCAGCACCTGACGTGGATCGGTCTCCTCTTCGTTCGTCACCCCGGCCTCCCGCGCCACCACGGCAGCGTCCCGGCACGCCGTCCACAACTCCGTTGCCAGCTGCGCCCAGGCCCACACGTCGTACATCGCCCGCGAAACCTGCGCCACCGGCTGGTTCAGCACCCCCACCGTCTGCAGCCACGGGTCGTCCTTGTCCGGCCCAAGCCCGTGCAGCAACGGAAACAACTGATGCTCCCGCGCAAACTCGACCGCGGTGTCCGCCCCCGGATCCACCGCCGCCAGCAATCCGTCGGCCAAGAGCCGCTCGATCGCCTCGGCCGCTTGCCCGGTCTCCAGCCCGAGATTCACCGCCCGCTGCGCCAACGACCCGCGGGTCGGCCGATCCTCGTCGTCGACCCCGTGCGCCAGCAACCAGACCGCGAACTCCCGATCCCCGAGCTCGGCGACGCCGAGTCCCACCCGGACCTGCTGCCGACGCTCGTCCGGCCCCGAATACAGCACCCCCAGGTCATGTCCCACCGGAATCAGCAGCTCGCCATCGGACGTCACGGTTCTCCTCCACATCGCCTGTGCCGTCAGGCTAGGACGCCCACCAGCCCTGGACCGCCGACGGCAGGAAGCTGTCGTCGACGCCTTCTCCACCTCCGATCACCCGAAGGTTGACCCACCGGCCGACATCTGGAAGCGAGGAAGTGGTCGATGAACATCACAGGTCTGGTCCGGGTCACCGTCGCGGCGCCCAGCCGCCGAATCGATGTCGCCTTGCCGGAGCACTCGTCCGTCGCGGAACTGGTGCCCGGGTTGCTGCGGAGCGCCGGCGAGGAGCTGGCCGACGACGGCGTCGAGGCCGGCGGCTGGGTCTTGCGTCGTGCGGACGGGCGTCCCCTGGAGTTGGCCCGGACCCTGGGACATCAGCGGATCCGGGACGGCGAGGTCCTGCACCTGGTGGAACGGACGGTCGACTGGCCGGAGCTCGAGTACGACGACGTCGTCGACGCCATCGCACAGGGCGCCGGCCGGACCGGACGGCTCTGGGCGCCGCGCCACACCCGGCAGGCCGGCCTCGCGCTGGGCGCCCTGGCGCTCCTGCTCATCCTGGTGGACGGCCTACGCTGGTCGCCGCTGTCACCCGCGGCCGGCTGGTTCCTGGGCGTGACACTGATCCTGCTGGTCGCCGGAACAGTGATGTCGCGGGCGTTCGGTGACTCGTCGGCGGGAAGTCTGCTCGGCGGCGCGTCGTTGCTCTTCGCCGTCGCCGGCGGCGGCCTGACACAGGCCGGTGACCGGGGGCTCACCGCGCTGGGCACCGCCGACCTGCTCACGGCGTCTGCCGTACTGCTCGTCACCGGTCTGCTCGCCCTGGCCGGTATCGCCGATCGTCCGGCGCTGTTCGCCGCCGCCATCGTGACCGGCGTACTCGGACTGATCGGCGGTTGGCTGGCGAGCCGGAGCTTCTTCGACGCCTTCGAGGCCGCAGCCGTCGTCGCGGGTGGCCTGCTGGCGTTCTCCCCGGCGTTCGGTGTGTTGTCGATCCGGCTCGGCCGGGTCCCGATGCCGGTCCTGCCACGAACCACGGCCGATCTGGTCCGCGATGATCCACGAACGCCGCGCCGGCTGGTGGAGTTGGCGGTCATCCGCGCCGACGCCTTCCTCACCGGACTCCTGCTGGCGACCGCCGTCGTGGCGATCGCCTGCCAGATCCTCCTCGTGCGGCACGGCAGCACGGCCGCTCTCTGGTACGTCGGCCTGCTCAGCGCCGGCTTCCTCGTCAGAGCCCGGTTGTACCCGGCCCTCCGGCACCGGTCCGCCATGCTCGCCGCCGGCTGCGGAGGTGTGGTCGCGCTCGTCGTGGGACCGCTGATGACGAGCCCGGCTGCTGGGCTGATCCTGCTGGCAGCGGCAGCGGCGATCATCGCCATCGGGATCCTCGCGAGTGTCAGACCGCTGAGCCCGTACCTCGGCCGGTCCGCCGAACTCCTCGAGATCGGCATCGTCCTGGCCGTCATCCCGGTGTGCTGCGCCGTCCTCGACCTGTACGCCGTGGTCCGCGGCATCGGAGGCTGAGATGGCGACCAGACGCGAACAACTGCAGTCGCACCAGTTCCTGGTCCAGCGGGTCGTGTCCGCGCTCGTCCTGCGCGAGTCCGATCCGGAGCAACCGCCGTTCCGCCGGCCGCTCGCCGCCGCCTTCGGCAGTATTGCCGTCGCCCTCCTCGTGCTGGCCGGATTCACCGTGTACGGGCTGATCGTCCCGGGCGGCAAGAACGCCTGGCGCAGCGGCGAGGCCGTCATCGTGGAGAAGGAGACCGGCACCCGGTTCGTCTACGTGGACGGCCGATTGCATCCGGTCAGCAACTATGTCTCCGCCCTGCTGGCCAAGGGCAGCTACGCCCCGTTGATGAACGTCTCGGCGGCTTCGCTGTCGGGCGTGCCGCGGGGCCCGCGGATCGGCATCGCCGACGCGCCGGACTCCCTGCCCACAGCCAAGGGGTTGCTGGAAGGCCCATGGTCCCTCTGCTCGGAGCCGGGCCGCGACAGCAGCGGGGAGGCAGTCGACGAGTCGGTGCTGATGATCGGCCAGGCGCCTTCCGCCGGCCGTGCGGCGACCGATCGGGCGGTCCTCGTCGCGGTGGCCGAAACGGGTGACCAGTACCTGCTGTGGAACGGCTACCGGCATCAGATCCGGGAAGCGGACATCGTGACGGTCGGCCTCGCGCTGAAGAAGGAGCCCTGGGCAACGGTCGGGGTGGAGCTGGTCGACGGTCTGCCGTCCGGCCCGCCGCTGCGGCCGATCCTGGTCAAGGGTCTGGGACTGCCGTCGAAAGCCATTCCCAGCAGTCGCTCGCTGCGCAACGGACACCTCCTGGTAGCGCAGACGTCCGACGGTGTGCGCCAGTACTATCTGGTCGAATCCGACCAGCTCCGTCCCATCACCCCGCTGCAGTACGACATCCAGCGTGCGTATGCACCGACGGCGAAGGCCTACAACGGCCGGGATCCGGTCGCCTTGCCGATCGGGCTGATCGCCGTGGGGCAGGCGAAGCAGAGTGCCGCGCCGGCCACGACCGCTGACCAGCCGCCGGCGCAGCGGCCGGACTTCGTCGGCCCGAGGACGACCGGATCGGCGTTGTGCGCCACGTTCGATCCCGGAACCAACGTGCCGCGGCTCGCCGTCGATGTCGCGATGCCACCCCGTGACGAACTGACCCTGACCGCCGCCCGGAGCGGACGTGGCACTCCCCTCGCCGACCGTGTCGTCGTACCGCCCGGTCATGCCGCGCTGGTCGAGGCCATGCCGTCGACCCGGGCCCCGGTCGGGACAGTGATGCTGATCAGCGACCAGGGCATCGCATATCCGCTGGCAGGCCAGGAAGTGCAGAAGATCCTCGGGTTCGACGGTGTTCGCCCGATCCGGATGCCGGCCGGGCTGGTCGCCCGCGTCCCGCTGGGCAGCGGTCTCGATCCCAAGGCCGCCGCGGTCCAGCCCGCTGGCCCGGCGTTCCGGTAAGTCGCCGACGCACCGGCAACCGAAGGGCCTGCCGCCTCTGGGTGAACTGCTCCCCAGAAGTTGGACTGAGAAACTCGGTTCCGACTCCTGGGGAGCAGTTGTATGCGCGGACGTAGTTCGTTGTCTGAGGATCAGCGGTTCTTGCTACGACGACGCCGACATCGAGAACTTCTCGGACACCTCAAAGAAGAACTCTTCCACCACACCACCTACACCAGCACCGACGCCTTCATCACCGCGCTCGCCGACTACATCCACTGGTACAACAACCACCGCACCTCAACACGACTCGAGGGCCTGAGCCCGGTGCAATACCGGACCCAGACCCTCGCGGCCTAGACTCCTACCCAGCCAGTCCAACTTTTGGGGAGCAGTTCAGGGAGAGACGGCAGGCCCTTTGTCCGCGCGGTTCAGTGGTCGCGCAGGTTGATGCGGTTGCCGGTTGGTGCTGTCGGGGCGGCCGGTTGCTCGACCGCCCAGACCTCCTCGTCCAGCAACTGAACGGTGTCGAGCTTCTCAGCCTCCACCGCACGCGACCGGCGAGCGCTCGCCGGTACGGCGAAGCCGTTGGCGGTATCGGTCTTGCCGGAGCGACCCCGCAACTTCGGCGGCACACCGGGCATCCGGTTCTTCGGTCCGCCCTTGCCCTGCAGCACCGGTGATGCCGTCCCGGGCTTCGGCTTGCCCTCGCCCGCGCCGCCCAGCATCGGTGGCATCATCGGCGGCGGCATGGAGCTCCCGCCGACCGGAGACGACGTGGCAGCAGGCGCCCCCGCGGATGGTGGGGTCGGCGCCGGCGGGACCGACGGCAACGGCCCGCGGTTCAGCTGCCGAGCCGCTTGTGCGGGCGCGTTGCTGGTGTCGTTTTCCGGGCGGCCGGTGGAGGAGTCCAGGACTCCACCGATGCCGTGCTTTCCCACGCCGAACGCCCCGATCTTGCCACCGCCACCGCCACCGCCACCGCCACCGACGCCGCCACCCCCGATCACCGACCTGCCCAGTCCGGCGCCCGGGTTCTTCGTCTGCGCGGCCGGAGGCACGACCGCGGTCGGCAGGTAAGGAACACCGGCCGGTGTCGGAGCGTACGGAACCTGGGGTGGCGTGGGCAGATTCGGCACCGTGGGCATCCCGGTCGCCGGCGGCGTCAAGGTAGGTGTCGAACCGGCGAGCCCCGGACCACCAGTCTGCGGTGGCATCTGTCCGGGCGTCCCGGTCGGGCCGCCGCCGGTGGGCCCACCCGCGGGCCCCTGAGCCTCGGCGCCAGGCGCCGGTGCCGCCGGATCAGTGGCCGCCGGACCGGTGGCCGCCGGACCAGTAGGCATCTGCGAAGATCCACCCGGCCCACCCGGCGTGGACGGCCCCCCGGGCGCAACCTGCGGTCCCGGCCCTGTTTCAGTCGCCGGCGCCTGTCCCGCACTTCCGGCCGGCCCGTTCCATACCGTGTTCGGCGGCAGGGCGGCGATCTCGCCGCCGACCCGGGCGAAGTGATCGTCGAGCTGCTTGAACCTCGCCAGGGCAGCCTGCTGTGCCGCGATCGCCGCGTTCAGAAGTTCAGCGGACCTCATGATCGCACTGCTCTTCGCCATCCTGCTGTCAGCCGTGTCCGGACCGCCGGAGGTGATCACGGCCTCATTGGCCTGATGCGCCTGGATCGCTGCGATGGCGGCCTCGATCACCCGCCGCGTCTCGGCGATGTCGGTGTCGAGATCGTCCGCCACCTTGGGATCCGGGCGCGCAGCGGTTGCCCACGGCTCCATCGAGTTGTCGGCCAGTTTCCACCGGGTGTCGAACGAGTCACCCGCAGCGTCCATCCAGCCGCCACTACCACCTCGCACGAGTCCGCCACGAAGACCAGATCTCGCTGCCCCGAGACCGCTCTGCGCCTTCGCGATGCTTTCGGTGAAGCCGACCCACCACCCGGTGAAGGCGCGGATCAGACCGACAGCCGGCGTGGCCTCCTGATCCAGGGCCTGCAGCATTCTTCTGAGTTCCGCGATGGGATCGCCTCCGGCCATCAGTTGCCCTCCTCCGTGTTCGCCGAAGGCTCAGCTGGCCTTCCGTCACCGGGAAATGTGAATCCTTCGAAGTCTTCCGGCCTGCCGTGCTGCCGGAGGTAGTCGTAGTAGTCACGGTCGTACTGACCGCCGCGGTTGAGGAAGTCGACCCGGTCCGTCTGGAACGGCGTCGCAGCCGCCGCTCTGGCGATCTCCGCGGCGCCGGCAGCGTCCGACCGGTCGTACTCGCCGGCACACAAGAGAATGATCTGGCTGAAGAGGTCGAACCCTTCAGCAGCACTCTTGCCGAACCCCTGTCCGCGCAGAACAGCGTCGTTGATCGTCGTACTCACCGCCTTGACACCGTTCATCAGGTCGCCCTGCACCGGAGTGCCGGTCCACGGAGGTACGACCGGCTTGGCAGCGGTGATGCTGCCGGCGGCGGTTCTCATGTCGTCTGTGTGGCCATGCATTCCGTCGTAGGCCATGTGATCTCCCGAAGTTTGTCGTTTGCCGGGGTTGATGGTGGTCATTCGATCGGCTGAGGGTCAGGCGCCCTCCTCGCTGGGTGGGCGCCAGGCCAGCTGGATCAGCTGGGGCTCACCCCGGTGGCGGATCAGGCGGCCGCGACCCGGCGGGAACGACTCGGGCTTGAGCCCGCCGAGCAGTGGGCCTTCCAGCTTGTCGCCGGACAACATCACGCCCGGCGTTCCGACGTCCCGCATCCGGGCGATGATCGGCTCGTACAAGGCTCGTCCGGCGCCGTTCATCCGGCGCGTGACGACGAGGTGGAAGCCGATGTCCCGGCCATGCTGGACGAAGTCGAGCAGCGGGAGGAACGGATTCTCCAGCTGGGTGACCACGAGGTCGTAGTCGTCGACGAGGACGAACAGTTCCGGTCCCGTCCACCAGCTCCGGCGCCGGAGCTGTTCCGGAGTGACGTCGTCCGGTGGCATCCGCTCGGCCATCGACCGGGCCGCCTCCGACATCAGGTGCGTCGTGGCCGGCCGATCCGCGCCGTACCCGATCAGGTGCGGCGTGGTCACTTCGCCGAGCAGCGCGCGGCGGTGATCGATCAGGATGATCCGCGCCTGCTCGGGTTCGTACGAGGCCACGATGCGGTCGGCGAGGACCCGGAGGAAGGTGGACTTGCCGGACTCGGCGTCGCCGAACAGCAGCAGGTGCGGCTCCGTGCCGAAGTCGAGCTCGGCCGGCTGGAGATCGTGCTCGGCCAGGCCGATCGACAACCGGTGACCAGTGCCGTCCACTCGATCTCGGGGCGGCAGGCTCGCGTAGGGAAATACTGTGGGCAGCAACCGTACGCCGGGGGCGCGCTCACCGGTCCAGGCCGCTCTGACGGCCCGCACGAGCTCGGCCGTACCACTGGCGACGGAACCGCGTCCGGAGGTGTCGGCCTCTGCGCCGATCTCAGCGGGCAGGTGCGGCAGGCCGATCAGCATCTGGTGCTTGCTCATCGTGATGCCGCGACCGGGTCGGTTGGCGGGCACGGCCAGGGCTGCGATCCGGTCGACCATCGAGTCGATCGGATCGCCGAGTTTGAGCTCGATCCGGGTACCGAGCAGGTCACGGATGTTGAGCCGGAGCTCGTACGACCGAGCACAGGTGAGGACCACGTGGACGCCGTACGAGAGACCACGGGCAGCGATGTCGGTGATCTGAGTCTCGAGTTCCTCGAAGTCACTGCGCACGGTTCCCCAGCCGTCGACGACCAGGAACACGTCACCGAAGGGGTCGTCGGTGAACTCGCCCGCGGACCGTCGCCGGCGGTAGGTGTCCATGCTGTCGATCTCCTGCGCGGCGAACTGGCGCTCCCGTCGATCGAGCAGACCGGCGACCTCGGCGACGGTGCGTCGTACCGCACCTGGGTTCTGCCGTGCCGCGACGCCGCCGACGTGCGGCAGGTCGCGCAGTGCGCCGAGCGAGCCACCGCCGAAATCCAGGCAGTAGAACTGTGCCTCGGCCGGAGTGTGGGTCAGCGCCAGGCTGGTGATGATCGTCTGGACGGTCGTGCTCTTGCCACTCTGTGGACCGCCGATCACGACGATGTGTCCCTCCGCACCGGACAGGTCCAGGACCAGGGGATCACGACGTTGCTCGAGCGGACGGTCGACGACTCCGGCAATGGCCCGCAGGCTTCCGTACCACGCCGAGTGGGTGACCGACAGGCCCCTGGTCTCATCGGTCTGCAGGGTTCCGTAGAGCTCGCCGACGGCCGGCGACTCGCCGAGTGGCGGCAGCCAGACCTGGTGAGCGGGATCGCCCCGGCCGCTCAGCCGATCCACCAGGATGTCCAGCAGGCTCTCACCGACGGCGTCGTCGTTGACCTCGTCGAACGCGTCCTCCTCGGCGGAGTCGTCGACAGCCGGCGCGTGATAGCTGGTGGAGTACGGCATCAGTTCGGGGATCTCCTGGTATCCCCGCCCGCTGAGCTGCGCGACCGGGCGCTGGTGAACGCCGGAGACATAGGCGGAGCGGAAACGAACCATCGTCTCCGTGCCCGAGCTGAGGAAGCCATGCCCCGGCGGCCGCGGCAGCTTGAAGGCCTCGCCGTTGCCGAGCACGGCCCGGCTGTCCATGTCGGAGAAGGTCCGCAAGGCGATCCGGTACGACAGGTGGGCGTCCAGGCCACGGAGCCGTCCCTCTTCCAGCTTCTGGCTGGCGAGCAGCAGGTGTACGCCGAGCGAGCGGCCGACTCGTCCGATCTGGACAAAGGTGTCGATGAAGTCCGGTTTGGCGCTCAGCAGCTCGCTGAACTCGTCGACGATCACGAGCAGGGTCGGTACCTCGTCCAACGGAGCGCCGGCCGCGCGTGCCTTGTCGTAGTCCCGGAGCGAGGAGAAGTTGCCGGCGGCCCGCAACAGCTCCTGTCGCCGGAGCAGTTCGCCGTTCAGCGCGTCCGTCATCCGGTCCACCAGGTCGAGCTCGTCGGCCAGGTTGGTGATGACGGCACTCGTGTGGGGTAGCCGGTCCAGTCGCGCGAAGGTGGCGCCGCCCTTGAAGTCGACCAGGGCGAAGTTCAGCGAACGCGGCGGATGGGTGATCGCGAGACCCAGCACCAGCGTGCGCAGAAGCTCGCTCTTTCCGGAGCCGGTCGCGCCGATCAGCAGACCGTGCGGGCCCATCCCGTCCTGGGCGGACTCCTTCAGGTCGATCTCGATCGGCATACCGTCCGGACGGATGCCGAACCGGATCCGCAGCCGGTCGCGGTTCGGGCGCTGAATCCAGGTGTCGGTCGGATCGAAGGAGTACGGGTCGCCGATCTCGAGCAGCTCGGCCAGTCCGAGCTCCGCGCTCAGCGGCTGCTCGCCGACCGCGCCCGCTGTGAGCCGCAGCGGTGCGAGCTGCCGGGCGAGCGCTTCGGCGGGCGCGAGGCCGAGGCCGTCCGCCTCGCCCAGTTCCGTCTCGCCGTCCATCGTCTCGGTCGCCAAGTTGCCTTCGGCATCGACAGTGAGTACGACGGAGCTCGGGTCCAGCGCCCGGGGCGGCGTACTGCTCAGGTCGACGACGACCACACCTTCGACTCCGCCGCCGGTCATCAGGTGATCGGAACCGGCCAGCTCGCCGCCGTCGATGACCACGACGATCAACGGTCCCGACGTCCGGCTGTCCAGTTCGGGGTCGAACCGGGGACGGCTGGCGATGAGGTCCTCCAGCATGGCCTCGATCGCCGTGATCGCCGGGGCGACCAGCCGCAACGGGCCCACGGCGTCGACGCGATGTGGATGCTGCCCGTGCGGAAGCCACTTGATCCACTCCCAGTCGGACTGCTCGTGGCGTCCCGCACAGACCGCGACACGCAGGTCATCGGGTGCGTGGAACGTCGCCAACTGGGCGAGCATCGCCCGGGTCAGGCCGAGTCCGCGCTCGCGATCGCCGCGGATGTGGATCCGGCTGAAGCCGCCGACGGAGATCGCGAGCGGCAGCCCGGGGACTTCGGCGTACGTCGCGAGGAACCGGCGCAGCGCCAGAGCGGAGAGAGGTTCCAGCCGCTCCAGCGGCTGCGTGTCGGGTGGGACCAGCGCGATCGGGGCGCTCTGCCGTCCGGCGCCGATCCGGGCGACGCCGAAGTCGATGTCGTCGCGTCGACGTTCCCACAGCCGGTAACTCGCGGCCAGGCTCCACAGCGCCTCCGGCGTCGGATGCGCGTAGTGAAGCGCCTTCCGCTGCCGGTCGATCGCGCGGTTCAGCCGGATCCGGTGCTGGGCGAGTTGCCTGAGGTACGCCCTGCGGGCATGACCCATCTCGCGCTTGCCGGTGCCGCCGGCCTGGACGACGGCCACGATCACCATGCCGAGCATCGCCGCGCCGAACAGGCCGTAGATCACCAGCCGGAGGCTGGAGCGCAGGCTGCCCGAGAAGGTGAGCAGCATCGCGCCCATCATCGCGACCATCGGCAGCATCATCAGGCCCTGCGTCCACTGCCGTCCGCTCGGCAACGGAATCTCGGGTGGCGCTTCCAGCATCAGTTCTCCGGACGGCAGCTCGGGTGCCGGACGACGGGCCGGTCGCTTGACGATGACCGTTGCCATGTCGGTTCTCCTCAGGGCTCGGCAGGTCTCGATCGTGCGTGGCCGTCGGCCTTGCTGGGGCCCACTGGCAGGAAGGTGCCGCGGCCCGGCGGCCGACGCGCGCGGACCGTAGCGTCGAGGCGAGTCGTGGCATGGATCCGCGACTCCGGTCTCCGGCCCGGAACGCCCGGTGCCCGACCGCGATGGCAGGAAAGGAGAGCCAGGATGGGAAGTCCCGCCAACCAGATGCACATGGTGACCGAGTCGGCCCAGCACGCCCAGGCGACGTCGAGTACGACGGCTGAGAGTCTGCACGGGCACGTGACCCGGCTGAACGCCGAGGTCGGCGCCGTGGTCGGTACCGGCTGGCACATGGATCAGGCGATCGGCTTTGCCAACGCTCACCAGAGCTGGGCCGACGGCATGGGCAAGTTGATCGTCGCGCTGCAGAAGGTGAGCACCGACGTGGGTGCTCATCACAACAGTTACGTCGAGACCGACGCCGTCCAGGCCGGCGCGCTGAACAGGATTCAGGCGCCCATGTTCAGCGGCGTGCTCTGACCGGCGTCGAGTCAAGGAGGCAATGTCGTGGGACTGAAGAAGTGTGAGTTCGGCAGCGTCGAGGGGATGCTGGGCCAGGTCCAGGCGACCCACACGGCGGTGATGGCCGACAAGGACGCGTGGCTGCGGACGGTCGGGCTGACCTCCCAGGACCTGCTGGACAACGCAGGTGGCCGGTTCACCGAGGTCAACCAGGCTTGGGACCAGGTGACCGCGGCGATGCAGGAGATGCAGGCCCACCTGCGGGTGGCCGGCGTTCAGGCGGTGGCGGAGAACATGGCGACCGTCGCCCGCGCCGCGGCAAGGTACTGATGTCCTGAGAGGTTCGATCGGAAGAAGATGGGCTCCGATGCCTGCCCTGCCAGGCATCGGAGCCCTTCGTTGTCGGTCAGCGTTCGGCGGGCGGCGGCTGCAGCAGGAAGATCTGGTCCGGCGGATTGTCACGTCGAGGCTCGCTCGCGGGTACGGCGGCACGGCCGGGGCGCCAGCGCCGCCGTACCGCCCGGGGGACGATCAACGCGATGAGCAGACCGGCCAGCGCAGCGCCGATCGCGATGCTCGACTGACGCCAGGCCTGAGCCAGCAGATGTCGTTCGGCGCCGGCCCGGGCGATGGCCGCCTGATCGACGGGCGGGTGTGTCATCCGCGGCATGGCTGCGGGTCGCTTGGTGCTCAGCCCTTCGGTGACGGCCCGGTAGGGATCGATGATCCCGACGCCGTAGGCCTGTCGGGCGCTTCCGCCCCGGGCCGGCGTGGCGGTGGCGAGGATACGCTGGGCGACTTGCGGTGCGGTCAGATGCGGCCAGGCCGATCGAACCAGCGCCGCTGTGCCGGCCACGAACGGCACAGCGAAACTCGTACCGGTGTAGTAGTTGTGGCCACCGCGGCGGGCTGCACCGACCACTGAACCACCGGGCGCGACCACATCGACGTACGGTCCGATCTGAGAGCCTTGCAACTTGACTCCGGCGATGTCGGTGGCGCCGACACCGAGAACGCCGGGGTACGCCGCCGGGAAGGAGGGGTGCACGGTGTCGTCGCGTTGCTCGTTGCCGACCGCTGCGACGACTAGTGCGTCCTTGCGCTGGGCATAGGCGACCGCCTCCCGGACCACCTTGTCGTCGCGGGCGCCGGCGAGCGACAGATTGATCACCTTCGCGCCGCTGTCCGCCGCATATCTGATGCCCTGGGCAAGGACCAGAGGGTCGATCTCGTTGGTCGTACCGTCGGTGGTGCCACGGTCGCTCACCCGGACCGGCAGGATCCGGGCGTTCGGGGCGATGCCCCGGAAGCCGGTGCCGTCGGCGGCATCGGCGGCGATGATGCCGGCCACCGCCGTCCCGTGGGAGTCGCAGTCGAAGTTCGCCCGCAGCCTGCCGACCTGGAAGAAGTCTTCGCCTTCGGCCACCTTGCCGGGCCGGCTCAGTTGCGGGTGATCGGAGTCGACACCGCTGTCGACGACCGCGACCAGGACGCCGGCGCCCGTGCTGTACGGCCACACACTCGGCGGATCGAGGATCTGCTGAGCCCAGGGCAGTTGCCGGATGACCGGCAGCGCGGGATCGGCGTTCGGGCACAGGCCTGGCGGGGGCTTGGCAGCGGCGACGCCGGTCGGCATCAGGAGGCCACCGGTCAGAACTGTGAGCAGCAAGGCGGTGATTCGCTTGGGCACGCTTCATCGTGCCGGGGATGCGCCCGCCGCTCGCCGCGCTGGCAGAAAGCTGTCAACGAGATCCGCACCGAAGCACGCCGGCCGATCCTGCTCACATGATCGAGGACCTGACGAAGCTGGCGGAGGAGCTGGGCGCGGCTCGGCGGGCCGCGTCCGAGGTTCGCGGCCGCGCGGTCTCGGACGACGGGCTGGTGACGGTGGTGGTCGACGGCGACGGCGGTCTGGCCGAGCTGGAGCTGGATCCACGGATCTATCGCAACCCGGACTCGGCGCTGCTCGCCGACTGCATCAAGCAGACCATCGCCCGCGCACTGGACGACGCGACCCAGCAGGCCTTCGCCGTCGTGCGCAAGGTGCTGCCCGAAGCCGAGCGGGACGAACTCCTGTTCGAGCCCCTACTGGCAGAGGTCGACAGACGTACGGGAGGGAGTGAGCGATGGCGAAGGTGAGTGTCGACGGGATGGAGATGGACACCGACGCCGTACGGACGTCGGGTTCGTCGATGGCGGCCGGCGGCGCCCAGTTCGCGGCCGCCGCTCAGCAGATCATCCAGCGGATCAACTCCAGCGAGTACGCCATCGGTACCGGGCCCACCGCGGACAATTTCCATCTCGGGTACAACCTGCCCGCCACCGACGTGAAGCAGGGAACCGAGTCAGCAGCGAGGACGCTGACGGACCTCGGCAACAGCTTGATCGAGGAGGCGGGCAGGTACGAGGAGGTCGACCAGCGGCATCGGGCGACGCTGGACCGGATCCGGCAGGCCTGACCGGGCATGCCAGTCGCACCGCCGCCGGACGACATCTGGGGATTCTGGCCTCTGGTGAGGAGCCTGGTTGCCGAAGCCGTCGGAAACATCTTCGGCTGGCCTGACCAGGACGAAGACGTCCTGCGCGAGGTCCTTGCGGTCGCGTGGGACGACCTGGGCAATCTCGGGGGCGATATCGCCACCGCGGCCGGGGACCAGGTGCCGACAGTGGCCTCGAGCTGGCCGGACTACGCCGGCGGTGCCTTCAACTACACCCTGAGCAAGTTCGCCGGCTCCGGTCCGGGCGGTGCGGGTGCGACGGAACAAGCGGCGCACGATCTCGCCCAGGCTGTGCGTGACCTCGCGGTCAAGGTCAAGTACACCAAGGAGCAGATCGTCTGGGAGGTCGCGGTCAATCTGCCGTTCTACGCGGCGACGTTCGCGGCCGGACCAGCCGCCCTCGCCGCGGCGGCGGTCGCACGCTACCTGATCTCCCGGGGAACCGCTCGCCTCGTGAGCTCGGCGTTGACGAAACTCGCCTCCCAAGCCGCGTCCTCCACCTTCCCCCGCGCGTTGGGTGCCCCACTGACGCTGCGGGAAGCACCGGCACACTTCGTCAGGAGCACGGCATTCGAGATCGGCGATGAACTGCTGGCGACCGTGCCGCCGTTGGTCAACAACGATCTCCTGAACACCGAGTTCGGCCGGCAACAGCTGCAGCAGGCGGGTCTCGGGGGCGGGCTGGGCGAGGGCATCTCACGCGTGGTCGGGAAGCCGTTCCGAGTGGCGGCAGACTATCTCGGACGCGGTTTGGACCGGGTCGGCGCATCCGACCTGGCGCGGCGTCAGGTCACCACCTTGGTCACCTCGTTCGGCACGAACTCGATCAGTTCGCCGGTCTCGAGCCAGTTGGCGAGCGACATCCTGAACGGGACCTGGTCGGGTATCCAGGGGTACGTCAAGTCGATCGCAGACAACTGGCTGAGCTCAGGTGTCCACGGAAGCCTACGGGCCAACGGAGTCGACTTCTCCCGGAACACGAGCCAGATCGCGTCGACGAACCTGGCCAATCGGTTCGGCTTCGACCCGACCACGTTCACGCCGCCGCCACCCGGCGGACCACCCGTCGTGGCCGGTGATCCTGGACCGTCACCCGGCCCGGCCGGGCCGGCGGCTGCGGGAAAGGGAGCGTCAGGAGTCACGGTCGGTGCGACAGATGGCGCGAGCCACGTCAGCCACGCCGGAAGTGGTACGACGGCCAACGCCGGCGCGGGGGCTTCAGGAACGGCAGCATCCGGAGGTGAGGCAGAAGGCCACGCCTCCAGCGGCCTGCCGACGACGGATGACGGCCAGGCCACGACGGAAGCGCTTGGGTCGCGTGCTGTCCCGCAGGCCACGGGCCACCATGACAGCACGACCGTGCGACCTGGCAACGCCGATGCAGGCCATCACTTCACCGATTCCGACGACGCAGGACAGGTCGGGACGGAGGCGGTCGAGACGCATCCGGTGACCGGCGGACCCGGCCTCCCGGCCGACAGCCTCGAGGCGCCGGATCAAATCGATGCTAGAGGCAACCAAATTGCCGATCCGGCGACGGCGCAATCCTCGCCGACTGCGGAGACCGGCCCGCCCACGACCGCGAGTGGTGAACAGCCCGCGACCGCACCGGTCGTGCAAACCTCGGCCGCCATCGGCTCTGCCGGAGCCCCTTCCGCTGCCGGACACTCGGCCCCGCTGGCACAGACGTCGGCCACCGTCGGCTCTGCCGCAGCCCCTTCGGCTTCCGGACACTCCGCCCCGCCCCCACACACCTCGGTGCTTGGTGCGCACCAGACCAACACTGGCAACGCTGTCCACCCCGCCGCACCGGTCGAGGCCAAGGGCCGCAAGATCCCGGTGCACTCGTCGACCGATGAGGCGACCGACGAAGGCGTTGCCGATAACCGCGATGCCGAGGCGGCTCCGGTCGACGACCAGGTGGCGGCCGAGGGCAACGGACCGACGGGCGCCGAGGATGCGGCGAGGGCGGCGCAGGTGGCTCGGGGGGTGGAGTTTGCGAAGGTGCGGACGACAGAGTTCGTTCCGGATGCCGATGGGTTCCAGGGCAGGGATTCGGTCGTTCCGCCGGAGCTGCTGAGCGGTGGACCGTTCGGGGAAACTGGGCCGGCGGTCGCTGCCCTGGCACCTGCCTCTCCGACGGGGATTCCGCAGGTTGCCAACTCCGCGCGCCGCGGTCCGAACCGGGACGCGTCCAGTTCGGCGGGACCGGTTCACACCAGGTCGTCGCGATCAGGCCGGCCGCCGCGGACGGAGGACGACTCCGCCAGGCCTGCGGCTCAGAGTGGGACGAAGGGGCCGGTCGACAACGATCCGCCCCCTCCGCCGAAGCGGGGACCCGCTGACGAGGCCGACGACCGCGATGATCCGCAACACAACGGGCCGACCGGCACCGAATCCGAGCAGAGTGACAGCGCGGCTGCTGAGCAGGGCGATGTGCGGCCCGAGCGGAGCGACATCGCGTCCGGCGAGCGGAGCGACGGACAAGCCAAGGAGCAGAGCGACGTGCAGGCTCTTGGGCATGTCGCACCGGTCGGGGAGCGGGTGATCGGATTCGGTCTGGATGACGGGCCTACCGTCGGGGCGGCGGCGTTCGCGGCGTTCGTGCGGGCGTTGAACGAGCGGGATGCGAACGACGAACTGACGCAGGTGGCACAGGAGTTGCGGCGGGAGTATTACAAGCGTCCCGATGGTGAGCGCGACGGGAATCCGACCGGCGTCGTGCAGCGGCTGCCGGGAAGGCGGACCTTTTTGGCGGCTGGGCCCGACGGGAAGGTGTTCAGAGTTCCAGTCCCTCCGCTCGAGTATCTGGTCGCCACCGGCGACTTCGCTCCCGTCCGGGTGCCTTCCGGTCCGGGGCCCGGCGCCCCGGTGCGGATCGAGCGGTGGGAGGGGCCGAGCGGTGAGAACGCCTGGTTCGATCCGGACCTGCCGGTCGCACCGGCCGAGAGGCGGGCGGAACCGAATCCGGACTGGACGCAGTGGCATTCCTACGAAGGCAACAAGGTGCGATGGCTGGAGGAATCGCCGGGGCGGGGTCGAGCGGCCGAGGCGGTACTGCGGGAGGACTTCGGGGAGGGCGAGCGCCCTCGGGACGACCACAAGGAACGCGAGGCAGCCGCCGCCCGGGGGATCGACAAGGACGACGGCGGTCACGTCGTCGGCTGGCGGTTCTTCCGGCAGGTGCTGCCCGCCAACTACTTCCCGCAGAACTTGACCTTCAACCGGGGCGCGTACAAGACCTTCGAGAACGAGGTCGCCGACTGGGTCAACGCGGGGTACCAGGTGGAGCTCATCGTCTTCCTGTCACCCAACCAGGATCGCCCGGATCAGGTCACTTTCGTCTACACCGTGGTCGATCCCGGCACCGGCAGAGCCGTGTACTCCGGCGGGCGAACCTTCGACAACGAGCCGCGGAGTGGCGTCAAGCGTCTCCCCGGCGAACGCATTCGTTCGCACCAGCCACCAGACCAGAACGAGAACCTGTTCGAGCCATCGTCGAGTCCGCCCACGGTGAAGTCCGGCCGGGGGCCTACGTGGGGCGCCAACGAGGTGGTGCGCGAACCGAACGGCGAGAAGATCCTGCGGGTGCGGGAGGTTCACCCACAGCCCGCGGACGGCGACGCGGGCCTGACGGGCCGGCCGGTAGTGGACGGCAGGGTGCCCGGTTGGGGATTCTTCCTGGACGCGGCGGAGAAGAGCGTATTCCCGCCCGGCGCCGTCGTGGCATGGGAGGCGTTCGCGCGGCTGGAGGAGGCGGTCGCCGAGGTGGTACGGCGGGGGCAGGAGGTCGATCTGGCCTTCGTCACCAATCCGGACACCATGTCGCTAGAGGCAAAGGCCGTGGTCGCCGATCCGGCCACCGGGCAGCTGGTGACCTATCCGCAGGCGGGGATCGCCGCCCTTGCTGACCAGATCCGACCGGCGGTCGCGCCTGATTCCGATCTGTCCTCGATCGACCCAGTGGATGCTCCGAGCAACCATTCGGCCGGAGCCAACCCTGGGCGCCGCAGCGACATCGCCCGTGCCCTGAATCCGGATCGACCCGCAGACGACGGGGACGGTCCGACCGGCCGGGTCGGGCATGCTCCGAGGGTCGAGGACACCAGGTTCGTCGAGGATGGGCGGGAGGAGGGTGCGGGCGCGCTCAGTCGGGACGCTGTTCTCGACGCGGCCAGGCAGCTCAGGCCGTCCGACTTCGGGGATTTGCTCGAGGCGCCGATCACGGTGACCGACGATTCGGTCGTCGTCGTCACGGCGGACGGCGTCGTGCACACGTTCAAGGTCGAGGAGCCCGCGCCCGTCCGGCCGGGCCGCCTGGCCGCCACCCATGTGGGCACCGGGAACGAGCACCGGGTCGTGGTCGCTCCTGGCGTCGCGGACGACCAGCTGGCTCGGCTGTGGGTGCACGAGATCTCTCACACCCTGCAAGACGTGAAGGCAGCGGAGGCGACACCGGTACGGCGGCTGTGGAACAAGATGACCGGGGGCGGTCCGAATCCCTGTGTCGAGGCGCAGTTCAACGAGTTTCGGTATCTCCGGCGGCAGTGGGCCGCGGCTGTGGAGAGAGGTGACGACACCGAGGTTCGCCTGCTCGAGGAGGACATCCGGGGTCTCGCCGCCGCGATCGGCCACCACGGTCGCACCCCGCCCGCCCTGCCATGGGAGGGACCGCCGGTCGCCGGGCCGAGGGCGGAGTTGCGAGCCGAGATCGAGGCGCGGCGGCAAGCACTCGACGACGAGATCGCCACGCTGCAAGGCCTGATCGACACCAAGACCGCGGTCGCCGGCAAGGCCGTCGACAAGGCGGACGAGGAGTCCGAGAAGGCCAAGAAGGCAGGGCGTGCCAAGGACGAAGGCCGGTACGGGCGGGTACGGGCGGCGGAGGCCGAGGCGAGAAAGCAGAAGGATCTGGCCGAGTGGCATCGGCAGGTCGCCGCAAACTACCGGCGAGAACAGGCCAAGGCGATTGCCGCACGTGACGGCTATCAACAGCTGCTGGCCGGATTCGACGCCAGTACGACGGAGGACCTGCTGGCCGAGGCGACCAGGCTCGCGGCTGAGGTGGCGTCGTACGAGCAAGCCCTAGACGAGCTCTCTCCGCGGAGTGTGGTCGCCGCGATGACGCCGACTGACGAGCTGCCACACCTGCCGGCATTGGTGAAGCAGGTCAACGCGGTGCTCGCGGCGCGCGGCATCGACGAACGGTTCACTGCCGCGGGTCTGCAGAGCAGGCTCAACGCCGGCTTCGGCGCCCTCGCCGGTGAAGACGGTGTGATCTTGCGGGTGGGCCGGAAGAAGACGGCGGAGCTGCGGATCCGGCTCGAGGTCACCAGGTTGCGGGAGGTGCCCGGTCCGCCGAAGACGGCCGGCGAGATCATGCGCGGCCGGTTCCCGCAGCCGGCCCGGCGGGTGGCCACCACGATGATCTCCCGCTTCAACCAGACGTACAGCCGTTCGGCGAACGACGTACTGGAGTGGTTGGGCGGTTTCACGCATGTGCCTTGGCTGAGCGCCGCCGTCCTGTCCCTGCTGGCGGTCAAGGCGGAGGTTTCCGTCGGCGACAGCCGGGCCGTGACGGCGACCGGGGCCGAGTTCGCGCAGGACGGTGCGGTCGAGGACATTCGCGGTGAGTCGGTCATGTTCAGCGGCAGGGCGTCGTACGAAGTGGACCTCCGCACCGACCGGAAGTCCGGGTGGAGTCCGGCGCAGACCGTGGTCGGCACTGACGAGCTACGGGCCTGGATCCCGCACACGTATACGGTGCCCCCGGCAACTGACGTGACACCACGACGCGATCTCCGGAGCGGGCGGTTGCCTGCGCAGCTGCTCAGTTCGATCAGTGGCCTGGAACAACTCACCGACGACGTGATCGCGGCGAATGACAAGGAACTGCGTCAGCTCGGGGCACAGCGCGGGCACGTCGAAGAGCAGATCCACGCCGCTCTCACCACTGACCTCGCCGGGCGACTGACAGAGTCCACCCGGCGACCCCTACTCCTTCCGCTGATGGCGGACGGCAAGCCGGCCGGCTACATCGAGGTGACGACGAAGATCCGGTACGAGTCGGTCACCTTGGCCGGCGCACAGAGTGTCACGCACTGGCAGGAGTCGGTCCGGGTCGGCCAGAGCGTGGTGAGTGTGCAGCAGACCTTCGGGTCGAACGACTCGGAATCGGTCGGGCTCGGGCACACCAGTGCGGAAACCGGAGACGACGGCTCCGGCATCGGGTTCGCCGTGGGCGCGTCCGCAGGCCGGACCGCGTCGCGTTCGGAGTCGTTGTCCGGCGGGAGTACGGCGTACCAGGTCGGGGTGCACCGATTCGTGGGACCGACGCAGGGCTACCGGATGGTGCTCGATCACGACGTCACCGTGGTCCTCAACGGCAAGGCGCCCACGACCACACCTGGCTCGAGCAATGCCCTGATGCGAATCCGGGTGAAGGACGCCTACCGGTCCGGCTTCCCCGTGGACTCCGCCGCCCTGGTGCGGCCGGACGGCCGGCCGGGGCTGCAGGGCGAGGTCCAATCGGGTGTGGAAGTCCCCGGGCGCAAGCTCGAGCTGCCGTCGTGGGCGGCGGGCAACGGCAAGCTCCGGGCGGCCGGACCGTGGAACATCCAAGAAGTCACGGGCGGCGAGAAGGCGTTCCGGAAGACCGTCGAGTACCTGGCCGAACGAGGGTTCGTGCCGCCACTGGATGCCGACCACAACCCCGACCTGAGGAAGCTCTCGACAGATCCGATCGAGCGGCACGCGCAGATCCTCAACCTGGAGGAATTGCGCACGCAGCTGTCGACGGAACGGCTCGAAGCCGGGTACGACATCGCCGCCCGCGGGGGCATCGTGGTCACGCTGAACCTGCCGAGCAGTCGGCAGCCGACGGAGACGATCAGCCTGCGGATCGGGATCGACCAGCACGAGGTACGGACACCGGTCGGCGTGACCACGGACGAGGCCGTGGTGTTCCTGAACATCGGGTCCGACACCGCCGGGCGTTCCGGGGGACGGACCAGGGCGTTCACGGCGCAGGGGAGGGGCGGCCCGGAGCGGTCCGTGGACGGCGCCGAGGTGAAGTCCGGGCTCGCGTACGGCCGGCAGTTCCTCGGCCGCGTGCTCTCCTGGCTCAGCGGCGGCACGATCAACCAGGTGACCCTGGTGGAGAGCAACTCGCCGGTGGCCGTGTTCGAGGTTCCGCACACCCTGACCGTCACCGAGGTCGGCACCGGGACCGTGATCCACCAGGGCACCGGCGAATCCGCCCGTCTCCTAATCGACAGCGACTTTCTCCCGTACGCCGACTCCGCCTCCGGTGACCCGTCGCCGTGGGAGTCCGAGCAGCGGGATCCCGGGCCGGTGCCGGTCGCGGTGCTCGACCGGGCGATCTTGCTCGCGGTCGGTGAGACGAAGCTCGTCGATCAGTTGCCAGAGGCAATCACGTCGGATCCGGCCGCGCTGCAGCAGCTGTCGGCGTTCCTGAACGAGCGCAACCTGCTGGCCCACCCGGAGTGGGCGCGGACCGGCTTGCCGACCACCATCGTGGTTGCCGGGCCGAACGGAACACCACGGCGCGTTCGGGTCACGTTGACGGGCAGGATCAGGGATCCGAAAGCGGTCGGACAGACCGAGGGGACCGCCGGTGACATCAACTTCGCCCTCGGCAGCCACGGGGTCTCGTCCGCGCGTCCGACCGGTCACAGCGGGGACGTGGGCACGTCCGAGGCGGAGGAGTCCACCGGCGGCGGGCTCAAGGTGACCGCCGGCCGCAGCGGGGCGAGGTCCCGCACCGATCAGCACATCTGGGGTGTCGAGCGGCTGACGATCGAGACCGGACGGCACACCGTGTTCGACGCGATCGTCGACTTCGAGCTCACGATCGGCGACGCCGCTCCGGTGCACCTCGAGTCCGGTGTCGTCTTCCAGCTCGCCGAACGGGACGCGCTTCGCTTCTACGGGGAAGGCAAGCTGACGCTGTCGCTGCGCCAGGCAGCGGATGCGGTCGAACGCTACCTGCAGGACGACCTGACCCTCGACCGCAGGACGATCGGTGGTCTCCTCCGGCGTTACCACGCGGAACTGACGCAGGCGAGGGACGCGGGAACCACGGTGCCGGAACTGTCGGCGGCGCACACCACGAAAGCCCTTGCCGACAAGTTCTGGCGACCCTCGCCGAACCCGTCGGCGCCGAACGCGCCACAGCCTGCAGCCGACGATCACGAAGGCCGGCTCCGGCAGGCGCTCCTCCGCGCGGAGGACCTGCCCCGCGTCGACCTGCCCGCGCACTACCGCGAACACCTCGGGTCGAGTCTGGTCGAAAGCGCAGAGCTCGACGACGGCACAGATGACGTCCAGTTGCTCGACGAGGTCCGGGCGATGCTGAAGGAGATCCTGCCCGTGGAGCTCGACCACGATCCGGCGCTTGCGCAGAGCCTGTTCGCGGACCTGGCCGGCAAGCGCTGGTGGGGCCGGCTGGAGGACATGCTCGGACCTCGCGGTCTCGTCCGTCGCTACCCGGTCGGCCGGCCCGGCGACCTCACCGCCGAACAGGTCGAGATCCGGATCACCGCCCGGTTCGCCGGGGAGGTGGTGAACCTGGGATCGACGAAGGACGTCGTCAGCATCGTCCAGCGGTACCTGTACGACGACCGCAGCCGGACCCGGACCACGGGACGCGCGGCCGGCATCGGCGCCGACGGCCTGCTCGGCGATCTGCCGTCGGGATCGGCGGCCACGGATCGCGCCGACGGCAGCTCCACCACGACGGCCGAGCAACTGACCCGGCTGGAACGCATCGCCACGTTCGGCGAGCTGACCCGCGTCGGTCGCGACTTCGAACTCGTCGTCGAAGTCACCCGCGATGCGGTCGACCCGACCCGCGGTGACATCGCCCGCATCCTCGGGGCCGACGAGAAGGTGATCGCGCGCGCGAAGCGGTCGTTGCGTGGAAACCTGGTGCAGCTCGTCCCGACTGCCATGCTCAGAGGACAGCCGAGTCAGGCGACCGCACCGCAGGCCGGCGATCAGACCGCCGTACCGGTTGCCGGTACGGCGGTACGGATGCCGCCGACGTACTTCGTCGAGGGCGTCGGTCCGGGACGGTTCGACCGGCCGGATCTGTTCGAAGCGGCCGTCGGGGAGTTCGCGGACCTGCTCGGACCCGACGGGATCAGGGTTTACCGGGCTCAGCTGGAGAACCAGCTCGCCGCTTCGGCGGCCCACGGCGAGTTCAGCCGGATGGCGACCGAGGAGGGTTTCCGGCTGCAACCGATGACCAAGCCGGGGTCGGCCGGTGAAACCGTCGACGTCACGGTCCACGCGCGCATCTCCAGCCCGGAGCTGGTCAGCGGGCCGCTCGCCAACGGTGAACTCGGCGACATCAACCGGTTCCAGCGCACGGTCTCGACCAGCACGACCGCGGGCCGCTCGCTGCCGCTCACGGGCGCTGGGACCGGAACCTCCCCGGAGTCGGGGGTCAGCGTCAGGGTCTCGGCCGGTGAGCAGGTGACGGACACGACGACGGACGCCTGGGGCACCCGGGACGAGATCAGCCGGATGGAGCGCAGCGATCTGGTCACCATCCGGGTCCGGGTCGACTACGACCTCACCATCGTGCATCGGGCCATCGGTCCGGACGGCACCGAACTCAACCTCGCCAGCCGGTACCGTCCCGGCCTGACCACGGGCGAGGCGTACCTCACCCTGCACGAGCACGACTACCGAAAGCTGACCCGGAAGAAGGTCGTTCGCTCGCCTGAGGTCGAAGACACGCTTTACGTCGCCGATGGGCGGCGGGCTTCGGACGGAGTGCTGAAACCGGCGGACGCCGTGCTGGCGGCGCTGGGCACCAGGTCGGCCGACTTCGGTGGACTCATCACTGCCGATCCCGCCGTTGTCGGCGATCGGACCGTTGTCGTCCGGCAAGGGGACAGCTCGCAGTACTTCAGCGTGCAGGTCGGGGACGTCGACAGCGGGATGGCCTTCACCGAGTTGCACGAGGGCAGCGAGGGCGACCCGCACGTCGTCACCTTCGCCCCAGGAGTTGTTGTCGATCAGTTGGCCAGGGTGTGGGTTCACGAGATCAGCCACACACTGCAGGAGCTGGCTGCGTCCGGCGAGGGCCCGCTGCAGCGGATCACCGGTGCGCTGACCACCGATGGTGAGAACGCCTGTGTCGACGCCCAGTACAACGAGTTCCGGTTCCTCGTCCGGCAGTGGTCCGAGGCCTTCGCCAAGGACGACCAGAACTCGGTGGAGGAAGTCCGCCGCGACGCCGAAGGCCTCGCCCGCGCGATCGAGGCACGCGGATTCCGGCCACCGGCGATCCCCTGGCTGACACAGGAGGAGCTGATCGAGGCCGCCGAGATTCGCCATCAGGAGCTGATCCCGGAGCAGCCGACCCTGCTGCACCGTTTCTCGCGTCGTCCGCGAGTCGTCCTGCTCGACGGGGCGCAGGGCGCAGATCTGAGGGCCATGCAGGAACGGATCCTCGCCGGGTTCGACGACCCCGACTCCGTGGTCCGGTACGACCCCGAGGACGACTATCACGCGCATCCGCGGTACGAGGCGATCATGCGCGAGTGGGGTGCTGCCGGAAGTGAACTGATCGGCCTGGCCGTGCTGGGTCTGCGGTTCCTGAGCTTGGAGGCCTTTGTCAAGGGACCTGAGCAGTACGACGTCGTCATCATCGTTCCGGCAGCTCACACGCTGCAGACGAAGTCCTACATCGCGGACTTCGACGTGAACTACTACCGAGTCAGCGTCGTCTACGTCGCGATGCACGAGACCACCAGGTTGCTCGGCCGGATCGAGGGCTACCAGTCGGGGCGGGACATTCCCGACAGCCGCGGCCGCCCCTGGGCCCCGCTCGACTGGCACGACGTCGCGGAGGCCGAGCTGCCGGACATGGTGCACCTCATGGAGACTGGCGACTGGGCCACCGACGTCTACGTCGTCACCCCTGAAGGAGACGTTCTTCACGAGAATCACCAAGACGGGGACGGCAACTGTGAAGGTGAGCCGGCAGCCCGCGAGACGTACGTCGCCGAGCGCGACCGGCCGCCGACCCCGCTGGAACGAGCCTGCTTCGAAGCGGTTGCCGCTTGGCTGCTGTACGGGCGTGCCGGCCTGCCGCCGCTGGAGGACGAGGTGCAGCAAGCCGTTTTGACGGCGATCAGCCGCGAACTCACCCGGCCGGAACCGTGGCCCGACGACCGTCAGTTCGGCGACGACGACAAGATCGAGCACCGGTTGCGCCGGTACGACGACCCGATCGACAGGAACTTCGAGGAGGAGAAGCGGTGGCAGGCATGGAAGGAAGCGCGGTGGGAAGAGGACGGGCCGTTCCCGTGACGTTGCCGATAGCAAGGACTCGGGATGAGGCTCGGTTGTCTTTGGATTTGACGCCGTGCGTGTGTGGGTCCGTCGAGGCGGAGTGGCGGCATGGGACCGGGATGGTCGACGGGGAGCTGGTCAGTGCGTACGACGCCACCTGTGGGGAGTGTGGCGCTGAGCGGGAGTACTTCTTCGGGTTGCCGCCGAGGGAGACCGGGGGTGACTACCCGAACTTCGGTGGACCGGAGCCGTCGCAGCTGCTGGATGCCGGGCGGTGGCTCGCGCTGGCCGACCAGTTGGCGAGCATGCTGCCACCGGACGATCCGGAGACAACCCGACAGGCACTCGCGATCGCCGCCGCGGCCGTCGCCGAGGTGATGAAGTTCATTCCGCCCGGCGAGGACGTCGTACCTGCGGACGCCTTCTGGACGGAGGAAGGCAGGCGGGTGTACGACGCGGAGCCGGGGCGGTTCCGGCGTGGCCGGCTGCAAGTGGTGCTCGAGACCTATCTAGAGGCCAAGGAAACGCTCGCGGGTCAGGAAGGCTAGCTGGGCGGTCTTGATGGTGCCGTCGGGGAGGGTGAACTTGACTTCCGGGCCCGCGGTGAAACCGGCGCGGTGGAAGCGGTCGATCGCCCGGTCGTTGCGGACGTCCGGGTCGACCACCACGCGCGGGTGGCCGAGGTGGACGAACACGAACCGGACGATCACGTCGAGCAGCTTTCCGGTGAAGTTCGGCCGCGGGTCGCCGGGTGCGACCAGGAGGTGCAGGCCGAGGTCCCCGGCCCGGACGTCGTACGCCGTTCCGACCGGATCGGCCTGTGGATCGTAGGTCTGCAGCAGAGCGATCGGTACGTCGTCAAGGTGCACGAGGTACACGTGATGCGTCGGCACCGAGTCGAGGAACCGATAGATCCCGGCGATCTCGTCCCGCGACAGGTGCGCCATCCCCCAGAAGCCGGCCCGTTCGGCCGTCACCCAGCCGTGGACCAGGTCGAGATCCCGGTCCGGATCCGCCTCGGCGATCCGCACCGCGCCGAACCCGTCGACCACCTGCTCGAACCGGGTCTCCTCGCGGGTGAGCTCACCCAGGACCGGAGCAAGCTCACCGCGCAGCCACAACGGAAGCTGGTCGTGGTGATGCGGATCCCCGAGTACGCCGGACGCACCGAGCGGCACCACCCACCCGCTGGCCGACCGGTCCGCCAAGTCGAAGGCGTACCGGGCCGCCGAAGCGCGGATACACACGTCGGTCAGACCGGGCAGGCTCGACGTCGACATCACGCAGTGGTGGTCACCGGAGAGGCCGAGGTCGATCGGCTCCTCGCCCGGCGCGAACACCGGACTGCGCAACATGTGCAACGGTGACAGCTGGTGGGTTTCACCCCACGGCGGCCGAGGCTTGCGCGCGGCGACCTCCTCCAGCGCCTCACGCGCGAGCCAGCTCACGTTGACCTCGGGGAGGAGGTCAGTGGTGATCAGGTTCTCCAGCGCGTACGACACCTGCGTCAACGTGTCGATCCAGGGCTGGAACACCTCCGGGCAGCCCGCATCACCTTCCAGTACGGCGAAGTGGTCGGCCAACCGTGACACCAGCGCCTTGCGGACCGCCGCGAACGACGACGCCGTCGTACTCGAAGCGTCCATGCGCCGGTCCCAGCTGAGCAGCTCGCTGCGCAGGGCAACGGCTTCCGGTGAGAGCTCCACCAGACCGGACAGCACGTCCAGCAGGGTGCCCGCCGAGCCCAGATACGTGTCGGTGTGGATCCTGGGCATCTCGTCGATCGACCAGGTCAGCTGAGAGGCCAGGAGCTCGCGGATCCGCCGGGACCGGTGCGGTGCGGCGAACTCGACGCCGAGCGGTTCGGCCAGCTCGCGCGCGTTCGCCATCACCGCCGGACCGTCGACGGTTGCCCGGGGCATCGACTCGTGCCAGCCCTGCCACTGGTGCTTCGGATCCCAGGCGGGTACGACGCGCAGCTTGTTCGAGTGGTCGCGCGTCGGGACCAGGCCGGCGGTCCGGTGCAGCAGCCCGCCGGACGTGTCGGCCGCCAGGACCACGTTGACCGGCTCGACCCAGGCATCCAGCGCGGCGTCGACGTCGGCCACGGTGGTTGCCCGCAGCAACTTCGGCAGCACCTCGAAGCCGAGCCGGCCGGTCACCCGCGGTGGGTACCGCAGGCTGACGGTCTGCTCGGCGTTGTCGATGATCACCGGTCCGCGTTCGGTCTCGATCACCTCGATCTGGATCGGGTCGGTGCCCGCCACCTCGACCACCTCGGTGTGTGCCGAGGCCGGTTTCCAGCCGTCCGGGCCGAGGGCCTCCACCGAGGACCCGGTCCGCCGGAGTTGTTCGGCGTACACATCCTGGTAGTCCGCCATCGCGTTGGTGATCGCCCAGGCGACCTTCCCGGTGTGGCCGAAGTGGGCGATCCCCGGGACGCCCGGGACGGCGAGTCCGAGGACGTCGTACTCCGGGCAGGACAGCCGGATCTGCTGGTAGATGCCCGGGCTTTCGATGAAGCGGTGCGGGTCACCGGCGATGATCGCCTGGCCCGAGGTGGTCAGGGAGCCGGGGATCAGCCACCCGTTGCTGCCCGCGGTGCGGGGACCTTCCGAGGAGAACAGTTCGATGCGGTCGTCGCCGAGGCGTCGCGCGACGTGCGTCTGCCACAGTTTGCCCGGGAAGCCGGCGAACAGGACGTGCACCGCGAGCCAGATGCCGAGCGGTGCCCACGGCTCCCACGCCTGTGGTGTCAGCCCGGTCTGCTCGAACTCGGGCGCCCGCGCGGCCCCGATCGGCATCGCGTGGTTGACGCCCTCGACGTACGCCGTGATCCACTCGCGGGTCTCGTCGTCGAGCGCGTCGAAGCAGCGCTGCGCCGTGTCGGCGAGCCGGGCCTGGCGCGCGAACACGTCCCAGGGCGCGGCCTCCGGGCCGAGGAACGCCGCACTCGTGCCGAGGAACCGGCGGCGCTCGACCTCGATCTGCCAGGCCCGGTCCTGCGCCGCGTTGCGGCCTTGCAGATAGACCAGCGCCAACGGGTCTCCGGCGTGCAGGTGCGGTACGCCGTACGCGTCCCGGAAGACCCTCGCGTTCACTGCGTTCCTCGTTTCAGTTCGGCCAAGGCCTGAGGATAACCTGGCGCGGGTGATCAGACCTCTCGACGTCCGCGACCGGGCCCTGGCCGAACGGCTCCTCGAGATCCAGCATCGCGCGTACGCCGTCGAGGCCGAACTGATCGGCTTCGACGGGATCCCACCGCTCCAGGAGGACCTCGAGGGTCTGATGTCGTCCACCGAGCACTGGCTCGGCCGGTACGACGATGACCTGCTGGTCGGCGCGGTCGCGTACGAACTCCCCGACGACGACACCGTCGACATCACCCGGCTGATCGTCGACCCGGCGCACGCCCGCCGCGGTCACGGGCGTGCGCTCCTGGATCACCTCGACCGGCTGGAACCGCGGCGGACCAGCCTGGTCTCGACAGGGACGGCGAACACCCCGGCGGTCACTCTCTACACGTCCCGTGGCTACCACGAGATCGCGCGGATCGAGATCGCGCCGGGGATCACCGTCACGCGGTTCAGCCGGCCAGGCTGAGTGCGGCCCAGCTGATCGCCGGAAGGGTGATGGTCAGCTTTCCGTCCACCAGCTTGGCTTCGGCCGGCTGCGGGGTGACGCGGTCAGGGTGGTCGGCGGAGTTCGTCGCCAGCGGGTCCGCGTCGTTCACGATCAAAGCCTCGGCGATCGTGGACACTCCCGCGCGGCTGACGTCGACGGTCACCTCGATCGGACCCTCGGTGGACCGGTTGACCAGGAACACCGCCAGCTTGCCCTCGTCGTACGTCGCCACCGCGTCGACCGCCGTGATGTCGCCGTGCTTGGCGGTGCTGACCGTCGGCGAGTCGGCCTCCACCCGCAGGACCTGGCCGGCCGCGAACCGGGACGTGATCGCGAACGGGTGGAAGATGGGCTGCCGCCAGGCCGGGCCGCCGGGCTCGGTCATGATCGGCGCGATCACGTTCGCCAGCTGCGCCAGGCAGGCGACGCCGACCCGGTCGCTGTGCCGCAGCAACGAGATCAACAGGTTGCCGACGACAACGGCATCGGTGACGTTGTACTCGTCCTCGATCCGCCGCGGCGCGACTTCCCACTGGTCACCGGGTCCGTCGGTCCGGCGCGAGCGTTCGCCGTACCAGACGTTCCACTCGTCGAAGGAGATGTCGATCTTCTTCCGGCTCTTCAGCTCCGCGCCGACTGCGTCCGCGGTCGCGACCACGGCCTCGATGAAGCGGTCCATGTTGACCGCCGAGCCGAGGAACGAGGCGGTGTCGCCGTCGTCGTTGCCGTAGTACGCATGGCAGGAGATGTAGTCGACGAAGTCGTACGTCTCCCGCAGGACCGTCTGCTCCCAGCTGCCGAACGTCGGCATCGACGACGAGGACGAACCGCAGGCGACCAGCTCCAGGCCGGGCTCGATCATCCGCATCGCCCGGGCGGTCTCGGCCGCCAGCCGCCCGTACTCCTCCGCCGTCTTGTGCCCGATCTGCCAGGGCCCGTCCATCTCGTTGCCCAGGCACCACAGCTTGATCCCGTAGGGTGACGCGCCGTGCTGCTCGCGGAGGTCCGACAGCGCCGTGCCGCCCGGGTGGTTCGCGTACTCCTGCAGGTCGAGCGCCTCCTGGACGCCGCGGGTGCCGAGGTTGATCGCCATCATCGGTTCGACCCCGGTCTTGGCGCACCAGCGGATGAACTCGTCCAGGCCGAACTCGTTCGTCTCGACGCTGTGCCAGGCCAGGTCCAGCCGGCGCGGGCGGCCCTCCCGCGGGCCGACGCCGTCCTCCCAGCGGTAGCCGGAGACGAAGTTGCCGCCGGGGTAGCGGACCACGGACACCCCGAGCTCCCGGGTCAGCTCGAGCACGTCCTTGCGGAAGCCGTCCTCGTCGGCGGTGGCGTGTCCGGGTTCGTAGATGCCGGTGTAGACGCACCGCCCCATGTGCTCGACGAACGTGCCGAAGGTACGGCGGTTCACCGGCGCGATCGTGAACGCGGGGTCGATGGTGAAGTTGGCAGAAGGCACCAGGTTGCTCCTGTCGTGATGGATGGGGATCTATCCCTTGATGCCCGCGTCGCCGACGCCGCGGACCACATGCCGCTGGAACAAGGCGTAGACGATGAGCAGCGGGAGTCCGCCCAGTACGGCCGAGGCCATGATCTGGGCGTAGCGCAGGCCGTACGAGCCCTGCACGTTGGCCAGGCCGACCGGGATCGTCATCATCGACGGGTCGGTGGTGACGATGAACGGCCAGAGGAAGTTGTTCCAGGCGCCGATGAAGGTGAAGATGCCGACCGCGACCAGGATCGGCCGGGACATCGGCACCATCACACTCCAGACGATCCGCCACCGGGTCGCACCGTCCACCCGGGCGGCGTCCTCGTAGTCGCGGGAGATGCCGTCGAAGAACTTCTTCAGTACGAACACCATCACCGGTGCGGCCACCTGCGGCAGCACGATGCCCCAGTAGGTGTCGACCAGGCCGAGGCCGGTCATCTCCTGGAACAGCGGCACGATCAGCACCTGCGGCGGCACCAGGATGCCGGCGATCATCAGTCCGAACAGCGCCCGCCGGCCGGGGAACTCGGTCCGGGAGAACCCGTACGCCGCCAGCACGGAGACCAGCAGGGTCAGTGACGTCACCAGCACCGCCACGATCGTGCTGTTCAGGAACCAGCGGAGCAGATCACCCTGCTCGATCACGCCCTGGTAGGCCGCCAGGGTCGGTGCCTCCGGCAACCAGGTGATCGGCGTCCGGGTGGTCTCCGGTTCGGGTTTCAGCGAGGTGTCCAGGGCCCACAGCAACGGCACCAGCCAGATCGCGGCCAGGATCACCGCGCCGACGATGCTCGCCACCTTGGGGAAGTTCCAGCGCGGTTCCACCGGCCCCGAGCTTCGGGTTGTCGCGGGCAACGTCGCGGTGGCCATCAGCGCACCTCCTTGCGGCCGGAGAACAGTTTGAATTGCAGGACCGAGACGATCACGATGATCACGAAGAACAGGTACGAGATCGCCGACGCGTAGCCGATCCGGTAGTTGGTGAAGCCGTTCTGGTAGATGTACTGCACGATCGGCCGGGTCGCGTAGTTCGGCCCGCCGTCGGTCATCAGGTAGATCTGGTCGAAGATCATCAGCGAGGCCACCAGTTGCAGGACGACGATCAGGCCGGTGGTGCGGCTGAGCAACGGCAGCGTGATCCGGAACAGCTTCTGCCGCCCGTTCGCGCCGTCGATCGCGGCCGCCTCGTAGATCTGGGCCGGAATCCCTTGCAGGGCGGCGAGATAGAGCAGGAAGTTGAATCCGACCGTCCACCAGATGGTCGTGATCACCACCGCCAGCATCGCCCGGTTCTCGGTGTTCAGCCAGTCGATCTCGGCGAAACCGCCGGCCGTCAGCAGACCGTTCACCAGGCCGAAGCCGGGCTGGTAGATCCAGACCCAGATCAGTGACACGACGGTCGCCGGCAGCACGAACGGAGCGAAGTACGAGAACCGCAACAGCCAGCCCAGCAGGCCCTGGCGGTTGGCCAGCAAGGCCATCACGAGTGCGATGACGACCAGCGGCGGGGTGGTCATCGCGGTGAAGACGAAGGTGTTCTTCAGCGACGACCAGACGGCCGGGTCGTTGAACATCTCCCGCCAGTTCTGCAGGCCGAGGAACTCACCCTTGACCCCGGCGAGGCTGGTGTTGAAGAAGCTGTTCCAGAGGCCGGAGAAGGTCGGCCAGAGGAGGAAGAGGGCGAACAGCAGCAGGAACGGCGCGACGAAGAACAGCCCCGCCCAGCGTTCCTTCCACGGCTGCCCGGTCTGCGGTTTCGCCGCGGACCGCGGCGTACCGGGTGTTACGCGAGATGGTGTCTGCACGGCCATGGGTGACCTCCTGTCAGACCGGGGACGGGGTGTCGAGCAGCTTCTGGGTGGCGGCCTTGAACTGCGCGAGCGCGGCCTGCGGCGTCGTCTGGCCGGAGAACACACCGCTGAAGGCGGCGCCGGCTTCTTCCTGCAACTGCGCGCCGGATCCGCTGAACCAGGCCTCGGGGTCGAAGTTCACGTCCGGCGCCACACTGCGGTACTCCGCCTGCGGCTTGAGGCTCAGGTACTCCTGGCTCTGGACCACCGGCTGGTACGAGGGAATGTGCCCACCGGCCGCCCAGGCCGCACTGTGCTTCAGCATCCAGGCGATGTACTCGACCGTCGCCTTCGTGTCGTCCCTGTTGCGGTCCGACTGGTGCGGCATCACGAAGGTGTGCGCGTCACCGGCGAACTTCGGTACGTCGTACACGACGGGGAACGGCGCCATGCTGAACGGCATCTTCGCGGTCTGGTACGTCGTCACCTCCCACTCGCCGTTGAAACTCAGGCCCGCGTCGCCGTTGGTGAACTGGGCGACCAGGGCGGGGTAGTTCGCCGACCGCGGGACGAGACCGTCGGCGGCGAGCTTCGCCATCAGTTCGAGGGCTTCCAGCGCCTTGGCGTCGTCGAGTTCGAGCCGGGTGCCGTCGTCGCTGAGGAACTTTCCCTCGAGCTGGCCGTAGAGGGTCCACCACATCCGCCACGGGTTGGTCGTCTCGACCGAGGCGGCGAACTTGCCGGTGGTGTCCTTGACCGCCGTCAGCATCTCCAGGAACGCGTCCACCCCCTTGACCGGCTTGATCCTGCCGTCGGCGCCGAGCAGCCCGGCCTTCTGGCAGATCTCGGTGTTGTAGTAGAGGACGAACGGGTGCAGGTCGAGTGGTACGGCGTACAGCTTCCCGTCGACCACGCACCGGTTCCACGTCTCGGGCAGGAAGTCGGACTCGCGGATGCCGGCCTCGTTCAGCAGGTCGACCGGGATCGGGTCGAGCATCGTGGTCGGGCTGAAACCCTTCAGCCGGGACAAGTGAAGGGTTGCCACCTCGGGGGCCCGCCCGCCGGCCGCGGACATCGCCAGCTTGGTGTAGAACGGCGGTCCCCAGGCCAGCGTGTGGGCCTCGAACCGGACGTCGGGGTGTTCGGCGACGTACTGCTGGTGGATCTGCAGCAGGCGGGCGCCGTCACCACCGCCGAACAGGTTCCACTCGCGGACGCGGGGGCCGGCGCCGAGGCTGCCGCAGCCGCCGAGGGCCAGCGCGCCGGCGGCGCCGAGCAGGCCGCCGAGCACCGCCCGGCGAGACGGGGGAGGGGGTCGATCAAGCATCAGCGTGTCCTCCTGGCAGGGGGTGGAGCACGGATTCGGGCGTGCGGAACCGCCGCGCCGGCCCGGGATACGGAGCACCGGCACATGCTTTTACATCGGTGTACTACATCGGTGTAGGAATGATGCCCGGGCGGTTCGGGACCGTCAACCCTTCGGGTCCGGTGGCTTTGGGTGACCGTCAGCCCGCCGTGGACTCACGCACGTGCAGCCGGTACGGCGCGACGATCTCCTGGTGCTCGGAGTCGTCGCCGGCCATCCGCTGCACCAGCAGTTCGACCGCGGTCCGGGCGATGTGGATGCGGTTCGGATCGACCGTGGTGAGTGTCGGGCTGCTGTAGCTGGCCTCGTCGATGTTGTCGAAACCCGCGACCGCCACGTCGTCCGGGATCCGGATGCCGTGCGCGGTCAGCGCGCGGACCGCGCCGAGCGCCAGTGTGTCGTTGAGGGCGAACACCGCGTCGAACTTCTGCCCGGTGCCGAGCAGTTCCTCCATCGCATCCGCTCCGCTCGACCGGTGCCACTTCCCGCCCGACACCGCCAGCTGCTCCGGTACGGGTACGCCGTACTCGGCCAGCGTCTCGGCGTAGGCGCCGTACCGGATGGCCGCCGTGCCGACCTGCTCACCGGGACGGATGCCGATCACCGCGATCCGGCGGCGGCCCTGGTCGAGCAGATGCCGGACGACGGCCCTGGTGCCCTCGACGTTGTCGATCATCACGTGGTCGACCGGGCCGTGGAAGATCCGCTCGCCGAGCAGCACTATCGGGGTGGGCGTGCGGAGCTGGTCGACGTCCTCGGGGCCGAGGCCGAGCGGGCTGTAGAGCAGACCGTCGACGAGGTGGCCGCGCGGCCGGGCGAGCGCGGTCAGCTCGCGCTCCCGGTCGGCGTTGGTGGTCTCGATCATCACGGTCAGGCCGTGCTCTCCCGCGGCCGCGATCGCCGCGTCGGCGAGCTCGGCGAAGTACGGGTTGCTCAGCTCGGGGACGGCCAGGCCGATGATCCCGGTCCGGCCGGACTTCAGGTTCCGGGCCGAGATGTTCATCTGGTAGCCGAGGGCATCGATCGAGGCGAGCACCTTGGTCCGGGTCTCCTCGCGGATGTACGGGTACCCGTTCATCACGTTGGAGACCGTCTTCGGCGAGACCCCGGCGTGCCGCGCCACGTCCCGCATCGTCACCGCCACGGCATCACCCCCAAGTCACCGGTCCGAAAGTTCCCCAACACCGTAATGCACCCTCCGCGACACGCCGCAGGTGGCGGATATATATGAGCGAGTCATATGAATGAATCATGTCCGAGTCGAACATCTGGGCCGCGTGGACGCTGCGCAGCCACGACGCACTCTCCGCCGCGGTCGCGGCCGTGGCCCCACCGGGCCTCGGCCTGCGGGACCTGGCCGCCCTCACCCTGATCGCCAGCCACGACGGCTGCTCGGCCGACTGGTTGTGGAACCGGATCGGCCTCACCCAGTCCGGCACCGTTCGCCTGATCGACCGGCTGGAGAGACTCGGGTACGTCGACCGAGCCCGGAGCGGCCGGGTTCTCGAACTCAGCCTGACCGCGGCCGGTGCCGACCTCCTCGAGGCCTGGAACGCCGCCCGCGACCAGGCCGGCCGCGAAGTACTCGATGTGCTGACCCCTGCCGAGCGGCGCCGGTTCACCGACCTACTCGCCACCGCCCTCCGGCGGACCGCGCGTGCTCGCCCCGAGGCCGACACCACCTGCCGCCTCTGCAACTGGCCGGTCTGCACCGAATGCCCGGTCGACGAATCGGTGGGCGATTCCTCATGAGGCGCCGCCCGCTGGTCAGCCTGGCGGCTGCCTGGACGCTCGCCTCGACGGCTGACAGTTTCCTGTTGTTCGTCCTGCTCTGGATTGCCGAGCCGCAGGGTTGGTCCGGTGCTCAGACCGGTCTGCTGCTCGTCGCCATTCGCGTGCCGACGGTGGTCGGCGGCATCGTCGGCGGTCGTGCGGTCGATCGATTCGGACCGGTGCGGATGCTGCTCCTGGACGCGATCGTGCGCACCGTGCTGATGGCGGCACTCGTGGTCGCCGGATGGCAGCAGCACTTCTCGCTGTGGATCGTGATCGCCCTGTGCGCTGTCGCCGGTGCGACCATGCCGCTCAGCTACGCGGCCTCGCGGACGCTGGTTCCCCGACTGGTGGACGACGAGCTGTTGCCCAGGGCAAATGCTTTGCTGGGCTTGGGCGATCAGTTGCCGATGCTGCTCGGTGCCGCGTTGGCCGGTCCGGCCCTTGCGCTGCTCGGTCCAGGGCGCGCGTTTCTCGTCCCGCTGGTGATGATGGCCGGCGTGGCCGCGATCGCCGTACGGCTGCCCCGTCGTACCGGCGTACCTCGGCGAGCGGAGGTGCAGTCCGGCTGGGCGTCGGGCCGAGTGGTCGGGCTGATCGGGTTGTCGGTCGCCTACTACTTCACCTATGGACCCTTCGACTCCGTGTTGCCGCACTTCACCCGTGAGCAGTTGGGCAGTGGGGTTGGTGGCTACACGCTGCTCTGGGTGCTCTTCGGCGCGGCCGCGCTGGCGACCCTGCCCTCGGCGTCATGGCTCGCCGAACGGCGGCCCGGCTTGGTGAACGCCGGTGGCGCGATCGTCTGGGGACTCGTCACCCTGCCGATCGTCGCCACCGACAGCCTTCCGGCCGCCGCCGCGATCTTCCTCGTCTCCGGCGCGGTCTGGGGCCCGTACTCCGCGATCGAGGCCACCGCCCTGCAGCGATGGGCGGATCCGGCGAGTCACGGCGCGATGTTCGGCACGCAGCGTGCGCTGCTGTCGATCGCCTTCCCCCTCGGCGCCGCCGCCGGTGCCGTGGCCGTCGACCACGTCGCACCGGCGACGATCCTCGCCGTGTCGGCGCTGAGTTGCACCGTTGCCGGCGCAGTGGCGCTGATCCCGCTACGACGCGGTTAAGCGCCGTACGGCGGGCGGTTCAGTGGGGTGAGCCGGATGCCGGCCTGCATCGCCTTGCTCAGGATCGCGGCTTCCGGGCGTCCGAGGAGCATCCCTATCACCGAGGGCGGCACGTTGTCCGCGGCGAGTTCTTCCAGTTTGCTCAGTTCCTTCGCTGTCCACGGTTCCGCGGCGTTGCGAATGGACTGCGGCAATCCCATCGTCCTCACTTCTCTCCTTGCGGTCTCCTCCCCGGTGCCCGATCTCCACCGTTTGAAAAGTCCGGCCCCACCGGCGGGGTCAGCGGTCGGCGACCGGACGCCGGCGCAGGGCCGGAGTGGTGAGGGACGGGGGTCGCCAGGCGCCGTCCGGTTGGTACAGGTCTGTGCCTGGGGGCACGATCTCGTCGATGCGGTCCAGCGTCGCGTCGTCGAGCGTGACCTCGGCGGCCTTCAGCAAACCTTCGAGCTGCTCCATCGTGCGCGGTCCGCTGATCACCGACGTGACGGCCGGATGCGTGGTGACGAAGGCCAGCGCCAGTTCGGGCAGAGTGCGGCCGATGCCCTCGGCCACCTCGATCAGCTGCTCGACCGCGTCGAACTTCGCCGCGTTCCCCGGGATCGACGGATCGAACCGGAACGGCGTGATCGCCGCCCGGCCGGTGGTCAGGTCGACCGGCTGGTTCTTGCGCACCTTGCCGGACAGGAACCCCGACGCCAGCGGGCTCCAGGTCAGCACCCCGATGCCGAGCCGCTGTGTCGTCGGCAGCAGCGAGCGCTCGATCCCGCGGCTGATCAGCGAGTACGGCGGTTGCTCGGTCCGGAACTTCCCGTAGCCGCGCCGTTCCGCCACGTGGTAGGCGTTCACGATGTCCTCGGCCGGGAACGTCGAGGACCCGAACGCGCGGATCTTCCCCTGGCTGACCAGATCGGTCAGCACCCACAGCGTTTCCTCGATGTCCGTGCTGTAGTCCGGCCGGTGGATCTGGTAGAGGTCGATCCAGTCGGTGCCGAGCCGGCGCAGGCTGTTCTCGACCTCTTGGACGATCCACCGGCGCGAGTTGCCGCTGCGGTTGCGCGTCCCGTCCTCGAGCGGGAAGTGCACCTTCGTCGCCAGGACGACGTCGTCGCGGCGGCCCTTCAGCGCCTTGCCGACGATCTCCTCCGACTCCCCGCGGGAGTACATGTCCGCGGTGTCGACGAAGTTGATGCCCTGGTCCAGGGCGGCGTGGATGATGCGAATGCAGTCGGCGTGGTCGGGGTTGCCGACCGCACCGAACATCATCGTCCCGAGGCAGTGCGCACTGACCTCGATCCCGGTCCCACCCAGCGTGCGATAACGCATGTACAAGCTCCTTAGCGGTGTCTGGTGCCTGGAACGCTAGGAGCTAGAGCGCTGTCTAGGTCAAGCCGGTCGTAGGGTGGAGGCCGTGGACTTCGCTGGGTTGTGGGATCCGGAGCCGGGCTGGCTGAACACCGCGTCGTACGGGCTGCCGCCGCGCCCGGCCTGGGAGGCGCTGCATGCCGCGCTGGCCGACTGGCGGGTCGGCGCGACCAGTTGGGAGCCGTGGGACGAGTCGACGACGCGCAGCCGGGAGTCGTTCGCACGGCTGATCGGCGCCGACGCGTCCGACGTGTTCGTGGGCAGCACGGTGTCCGCGGCGCTGGCGCCGATCGCGAGCGCGTTGCCGGACGGCGCGAAGGTGCTGACCGACGACGTCGAGTTCACCTCGAACGTGTTTCCGTGGAAGGTGCACGAGGACCGGGGCGTGGAGGTGGTCGCCGTACCGGGTGATCAACTGGTCGACGCGATCCGGCCTGGGATCGACCTGGTCGCGGTCAGTGCGGTCCAGTCGTCGACCGGCGCCGTCCTCGACCTGCCCGCTGTTGTTGCCGCCAGCAAGAAGATCGGCGCGCTGGTGGTGATCGACGCGAGTCAGGCGCTCGGCTGGCTGCCGCTGACCGTCGACGGCGTCGACGCGCTGGTCGCGCACACCTACAAGTGGCTGATGTCGCCGCGCGGTGCCACGCTCGGCTACCTCTCGCCCCGGCTGCAGGAGCTCTGCCGTCCGCTGGCCGCCGGGTGGTACGCCGGTGCCGACGTCCACACGTCGTACTACGGGACCCGGATGGAGCTCGCCGGCGGCGCCCGGAGGTTCGACCAGTCGCCGGCCTGGTTCTGCTACGTCGCCGCGGCGCCGGCGCTCGAGCTGATCGAGCAGATCGGCGTCGAGACGATCAACCGGCACAACCTCGAACTGGCGAACGAGTTCCGCGCCGGCCTCGGCCTGCCGCCGTCGAACAGCGCGATCGTCAGCACCAGCCTCCCCGGGGCCCGGCAGGCGTTCGACGCCGCCGGCATCCGCGCCGCGGTCCGCGACGGCAAACTCCGGGCGTCGTTCCACATCTACACCACGACAGCCGACGTACATCAGGCCCTCACGGCCCTCAAACCGCTGCTGTAAAAACCTAGAGGGTGGTCTAGGCCCGGGCTAAGGTGCCGCGTATGAGCACGGGACTGAGCATCGGGCAAGTGGCGGAGCGGACCGGGCTGAGCGTGCACGCCCTCCGGTTCTACGAGCGTGAGGGTCTGCTCGCGGATCCGGTACGGCGTGAGTCGAACGGCCGCCGCGTCTACTCCGAGGACGACGTGGAGTGGCTCGACATGTGCATCAAGTTCCGCTCGTCCGGGATGCCGCTGGACACCATCCGCAAGTACACCGACCTGGTTCGCCAGGGCCCCGGCAATGAACAGGACCGGCTGGCCCTGCTCCGCAGTCACCAGGACTACGTCACCGCCCAGATCCAGGAACTCACCGAGTGCCTGAACGTCATCACCCACAAGGTCGACGTCTACCAGCAGCACCTGGACGACGGCACCGCGTCCTGCCTCTGGGTCACGCCGTCCAGCACCCCGACGGAGACGACGGCAGCCTCCTAGGCGACCGCGATGCGGTCGGGGTGGGTGTAGACGTTCATCGAGCCGTTGCGGATGAAGCCGGCCAGGGTCAGACCCGATTCGTGGGCCAGATCCACGGCCAGGGAGCTGGGCGCCGAGACGGCGCCCAGGACCGGGATGCCGGCCATGACCGCCTTCTGGGCCAGCTCGAAGGACGTGCGGCCGGAGACGATCAGGACGCAGGAGCGCGCCGGGATCCGGTCGTTCAGGACGGCCCAGCCGACGACCTTGTCGACGGCGTTGTGGCGGCCGACGTCCTCCCGTACGACGAGGAGGTCGCCGGCCGCGGTGAAGAGCCCGGCCGCGTGCAGGCCGCCGGTGCGGTCGAAGACTTGCTGCCTGGCCCGCAGGGCATCCGGCAGCCCGGCCAGGACGTCGTACGGAACCCGCACCTGGTCGTCGGCCGGGGAGTAGCGCGTCTTCAGTCGTACGGCGTCCAGCGAAGCCTTGCCGCAGACACCGCACGACGACGTGGTGTAGAAGTTGCGCTCGACCCCGGTCACCGGCGGCGGCACACCGGGCGCCAGACCGACGTCGAGGACGTTGTACGTGTTGCGGCCCTCGTCGTCGCGGGAATCGCAGTACCGGGCGTCGCGGATGTCGTCGACGCTGCCGATCACGCCCTCGGTATGCAGGAACCCGTGAGCCAGTTCGACATCGTGGCCCGGCGTACGCATGGTGACCGCGAGCGGTTTGCCGTCGACGCGCAGTTCGAGCGGCTCCTCGACGGCGATGGAGTCCGGACGACTGCGGTCGCCGCTCGGGCCGAGTCGCAGTACCGGACGACGTGCGATCAGACGGCCCATGGCTGTGCTCCTGGATCGAGTGGCAGCAGGCGGGCAGCGACGGCGGACGCCGGCCCGGGATCGACCACGGCCAGCGCGTCCGCGGCGGCCACCCCACGCAGCATCGCGGAACCACCGTGCCCCACCGGTACGGCGCCTTGTGCGGTGACGCGGACCGGGACGAGCCGGGTACTGCGGGGATGACACGCCAGGCCACCTGGTACCGGCGCGACCATCAACGCGGGGAGGGGGAGACCGCGCATCCGCCGGATCGCCGCGACAGCCACGGTGAGGAACGCGGCCAGCGCGGCGAACGGGTTTCCGGGCAGGCCGACGACCAGCCGGCCGTCGGCGAATCGTGCCAGCGCCTGCGGATGACCGGGCCGGCACGCGACCCCGTCGATGATCAGCTCGGCGCCGAGGGCGTTCAGTGCCGGCCGCAGGTGATCCGCGGGTCCGGACGCCGACGAGCCGGATACGAGAATCAGGTCCGCGTCGGCTGCCCGCAGCGTGTCGACCAACGATTTGCGATTGTCCGGAAGGTGGGTGACCGGACCGGCGAGGGCACCGGCGCGGGCGATAAGTCCGGGGAGCATCGGACCGATCGCGTCACGGACCCGCCCGGGTCCCGAGGGGCCGCGGTGCACCAACTCGTCGCCCGTCACCACGGCTGCCACCCGTGGCTGCGGGATGACAGTCAAGCGGTTGAGCCCGATAGACGCGGCGACACCCAGCACGGCCGGGTCCACGACTACACCGGCCGGCAACAGCGTCTCGTTGACTGCGCACTCCTCGCCCGCTCGCCTGATGTGCCGCCCGGGCTCGCTTGGCCCGTCCACCAGTCCGCCGATCAGCACGGCATCCTCATCACGCACCACTGAGGTCGCACCAGTCGGCACAGCAGCGCCAGTCGTGATGCTGCACGCCTCACCTGCCGTCAGCACGACCTGTGCGTCACAACTTGCCCCCACATGTCCTACGATCCGCCACGGGCCTGCACCGCAAACGGCGTACCCGTCCATGGCCGCCCGATCCACCGGCGGCACCGCGACCGGCGACACCAGCGGAGTCGCCAGCACCGTGCCCCCGGCGTCGTTCAACCCCCGAGACACAGCCTCGAGCGGTGTCGCGGCCGCATGCGCCAACTCCCGAGCCACATCCCACGGCAACACGCCCCCACCATGCCACCGCCGCCGAAGGCCACGGCCTTCGCTCCCCACCCCCCGACCCATCGCCTGGGCGGTGGGTTTCGCTCCTCCGCGTTTGCCGGGAGTTGCCGGCGGGGTGTCGTTGGGCTGGGTCACTTGGTGGCCAGTTGGTGGGCGGCCAGGGCTGCTGCGGGGGCGAGGTCTTCGGCGCCGGCTTCGGCGTGGGCGATCAGGGCCTTCTTCATCCGCGGGTCCCAGACCGCCTTCACATGGTTGGCGATCGCGGTGGCCGCGTCCGCCGGCTCCCGGTGGGCGAACTGGGCCGCGATCTCGTTCGCCAACCGCACGTACGGCGGAACAGTGCCGCTCATCGCGCACCCACCGGCTCGCGCTCGGCCGCCGCGGCCGTCGGCTTGGTCAGCAGATCGACCTGTACGGCGGTGACCTTGTACTCCGGGCAGTTCGTCGCCCAGTCGGAGTTGTCGGTGGTGATCACGTTCGCGCCGGTCACCGGGTGGTGGAAGGTGGTGTAGCAAACCCCAACCGGCATCCGGTCGGACAGCTTCGCCCGCAGGGTGGTCCGGCCGACCCGGCTCGACAGTGCGACCGTGTCACCGTCCTCGATGCCGCGGACCTCGGCGTCGTGCGGGTGCAGTTCGAGGACGTCCTCCGGATGCCAGGCGACGTTCGCCGTACGCCGGGTCTGCGCGCCGACGTTGTACTGCGACAGGATCCGCCCGGTGGTCAGGATCAGCGGGAACTTCCGGGTGGACCGCTCACTCGTCGGCACGTACACGGTCTCCATGAATCTGCCTTTGCCCCGGGTGAACTCGTCCTCGTGCATGATCGGCGTCCCGTCCGGGTGCTCGAGGTTGCACGGCCACTGGATGGAGCCGGCCTCGTCCAGCTTCCGGAACGATACTCCCATGAACGTCGGGGTGGTGAGCGCGATCTCGTCCATGATCTGGGCGGCGGAGTCGTAGTGCATCGGGTAGCCCATCGCCTGCGCGATCTCGCAGACGATCTGCCACTCCTGCTTCCCGGTCTTGGGCGCCATCACCGGCCGGACCCGGTTGATCCGCCGCTCGGCGTTGGTGAACGTGCCGTCCTTCTCCAGGAAGGACGTACCGGGCAGCAGAACGTGCGCGAACTTCGCGGTCTCGTTGACGAACAGGTCCTGGACGACCAGCAACTCCAGCGAGCCGAGGGCCGCGAACACGTGCTGGGTGTTCGGGTCGGACTGCGCGATGTCCTCGCCCTGGACGAACAGCGCCTTGAACGATCCCTCGATCGCGGCGTCGAACATGTTCGGGATCCGCAGGCCCGGCTCGTCCAGCAGCGGCGTACCCCAGAGCTTCTCGTAGACCTCGCGAACGCCGTCGTCCGAGACGTGCCGGTAGCCCGGCAGCTCGTGCGGGAACGAGCCCATGTCGCAGGAGCCCTGGACGTTGTTCTGGCCGCGCAGCGGGTTGACGCCGACCCCGCGCCGGCCGATGTTGCCGGTCGCCATCGCCAGGTTCGCCATCCCCATCACCATGGTCGAACCCTGGCTGTGCTCGGTGACGCCGAGACCGTAGTAGATCGCGGCGTTGCCACCGGTCGCGTAGAGCCGGGCCGCGGCCCGCAGCTCCTCGGCGGGGACGCCGGTGATCTCGGCCACCGCCTCCGGGCTGTGCTCCGGCCGCGAGATGAACTCCGCCCACTGCTGGAAGTCCTCGCACCGCTCAGCCACGAACGACCGGTCCACCAGGCCCTCGGTGACCACGACGTGCGCGAACGCGTTGATCACCGCGACGTTCGTGCCCGGCGCCAGTTGCAGATGGTGCGCGGCCTCGATGTGCGGCGAACGGACCAGGTCGATCCGGCGCGGGTCGACGACGATCAGTTTCGCGCCCTGGCGCAGCCGCTTCTTCATCCGCGACGCGAACACCGGGTGCCCGTCGGTCGGGTTGGCCCCGATCACCAGGATCACGTCGGCCTCCTCGACCGACTTGAAGTCCTGGGTGCCGGCCGACTCACCGAAGGTCTGCTTCAGGCCGTACCCGGTCGGCGAGTGGCAGACCCGGGCGCAGGTGTCGACGTTGTTGTTGCCGAACACCGCGCGGACCATCTTCTGGACGGCGTACACCTCTTCGTTGGTCGTTCGCGACGAGGTGATCGCACCGATGGAGCCTTGTCCGTACGACGCCTGGATCTCGCGCAGCCGCCGGGCGGTGAAGCCGATCGCCTCCTCCCAGGAGACGGTGCGCCATTCGTCCGCGATCGTGTCACGGACCATCGGCTCGAGCACCCGGTCCGGGTGGCTCGCGTACCCGAACGCGAACCGGCCCTTCACACACGAGTGGCCCTCGTTCGCGCCGCCGTTCTTGTACGGCACCATCCGGACCAGCTCGTCACCGCGCAGCTCGGCCTTGAACGAGCAGCCGACACCGCAGTACGCGCACGTCGTGACGACCGACCGGGTCGGCATGCCGAGCTCGATGACCGACTTCTCCTGCAGCGTCGCGGTCGGGCACGCCTGTACACACGCGCCGCACGACACACAGTCCGACTCGAAGAAGGACACCCCCGCGCCGGCCGCGACCTTCGAGTCGAACCCGCGCCCCTCGATCGTCAGCGCGAGGGTTCCCTGTACTTCGTCACACGCGCGGACACACCGTGAACACGCGATGCACTTCGACGCGTCGAAGTCGAAGTACGGGTTGGAACTGTCCGTCGGGGCGTCGAGATGGTTGGCGCCGGCGTCCACGCCCGACCCGTACCGGACTTCACGCAGACCGGTGACGCCGGCCATGTCCTGCAGTTCGCAGTCGCCGTTGGCCGAGCAGGTGAGGCAGTCGAGCGGATGGTCGGAGATGTACAGCTCCATCACCCCGCGCCGCAGCTTGCCGAGCCGCTCGTTCTGGGTCCGCACGACCATTCCGTCCGCGACCGGCGTCGTGCACGAGGCCGGCGTACCGCGCACGCCGTCGATCTCGACGATGCACAACCGGCACGACCCGAATGCCTCCAGACTGTCGGTCGCACACAACTTCGGGATGTCCAGCCCGGCCTCCTTGGCGGCCCGCATCACCGACGTTCCCGGTGGGACGGTGACGTCGATCCCGTCCACGGTCACCGAGATGGTGGCCTCACCGGGCCGGGCCGGGGTCCCGAAGTCGGGTTCCTTGAGCAGTGTCATGCGCGGAAGTCCTCTCCGAAGTGGCGGACGGCACTGCGGACCGGCATGGGGGTCAGCCCACCCATCGCGCAGAGCGAACCGTCGGTCATCAACTCGCACAGGTCGTCGAGCAGCACGAGGTTCTTCTGCCGGTCGTCGCCGGCCACGATCCGGTCGATCGTCTCGGCACCGCGGACCGCGCCGACCCGGCACGGCGTGCACTTGCCGCACGACTCGGCCGCACAGAACTCGAATGCGAACCGGGCCATCGCGGCCATGTCGACGGTGTCGTCGAACACGACGATCCCGCCGTGCCCGACCATCGCACCGGCGGCCGCGAACGCCTCGTAGTCCATCGGCAGCTCGAACTGCTCGACCGGCAGGTACGCGCCGAGCGGCCCGCCGACCTGGACCGCGCGGACCGGCCGGCCGGACGCCGTACCGCCGCCGAAGTCGTTCACCAGTTCGCCGAGGGTGATGCCGAAGGCTGTCTCGACGATCCCGCCGCGGGCGACGTTGCCGCCGAGCTGGAACACGCTGGTGCCCAGCGAGCGGCCGGTCCCGTACGACGCGTAGGACTGCGCACCGTTGGCCAGAATCGTCGGGACCGTTGCCAGCGACAACACGTTGTTCACCACGGTCGGCCGGCCGAAAAGCCCTTCCAGCGCAGGGATCGGCGGCTTCGCCCGGACCATCCCGCGCTTGCCCTCGAGGCTCTCCAGCATCGACGTCTCTTCGCCGCAGATGTACGCACCGGCGCCGACCCGCACGTGCAGGTCGAACGTCAGCCCGGAACCGAGGATGTCGTCGCCGAGCCAACCCTTCGAACGGGCGACCTCGATGGCCGCCGTCAGCGTCGCGACCGCGTCCGGGTACTCCGACCGCAGGTAGACGTAACCCTCGGTCGCGCCGACCGCGTACGCCGCGATCGTCATCCCCTCGATCAGCGTGAACGGGTCGCCCTCGATCAGCATCCGGTCCGCGAACGTCCCCGAGTCGCCCTCGTCGGCGTTGCAGCAGACGAACTTGAGATCCGCCGAGGCGCCGAGCACGGTCCGCCACTTGATCCCGGTCGGGAACCCGGCACCGCCGCGACCCCGCAAACCCGAGTCGACCACAGTCTCGACGACCTCGGCCGGTGTCATCGACAGTGCTCGCCGCAGGCCCGCGTTTCCGCCGTACGACGCATGGTCGTCGGCGGAGAGTGGATCGATCACGCCGACCCGCGCGAACGTGAGCCGCTGCTGCCGTTTCATCCAGGGCAGGTCCTCGACCAGGCCGAGGTACGCACCGATGTCGCGGACCGCGCCCCGGAGCATCCCCGCGGCGACCAGTCCGTCGACGTCCTCGGCCGCGACCGGTCCGTAGCCGACTCGTCCCGCGGGCGTCTCGACCTCGACCAGCGGTTCCAGCCAGAGCATGCCGCGGGACCCGGTCCGGACGATCTCCACGTCACCGCCGGCCGCGGCGATCCGCTCGGCCACCTCGTCGGCGCCGACCGACCGTGCGGCGGAGTCCCTGGGGACGTAGACCTTCGTCATCGTGCCTCCCCGAGGATCGCGTCGAGCCGGGCCGGGGTGACCCGCCCGTGCAGTTTGCCGCCGGCCTGGACCGCCGGACCGAGTGCGCAGTTGCCGAAGCAGAACACCTCGTCCAGCGTCAGCCGGCCGTCGGTTGTGGTCTCGCCGAAACCACAGCCGGTACTGCGTTTGGCGTGTTCGGCCAGCGCGACCGCGCCGACCGATCGGCACGCCTCGGCCTGGCAGATCGCCACGGTGGTCCGGCCGGCCGGCTCCCGGCGGAAGTCCTTGTAGAACGTGACGACACCGTGCACCTCGGCCACGGCGATGTTCAGTACGTCGGCGACGACCGGGATGTCGGCCTGGTCGACGTACGCCAACTCCTCCTGGATCGCGTGCAGGATCGGGATCAACGCACCCCGGAGCCCGCGGAGTTCCGTGGCGATCTCGCGCACTCGCTGGGCACGCCCCGGAACCGGGACAGGGGCGGCGGCCACGACCTCACTCGTCATGTATACAACATTCCGTGACGGCGGCTGCGGGGTCAAAGCAATGCTGCCTATGAACTGATAGGCATCGGCTATCAACTCACCGGGAAACCGTCAGCCGCGGGCCACCGCTGTCCGCAGCAATGTGTCGATCACCTCGGCGTAACTCATCCCGGCCGCGGCCCACATCCGCGGGAACTGTGACGCCGGCGTGAACCCCGGGAACGTATTGATCTCGTTCACCACCGGCTCCCCGTCCACCGGCACGAAGAAGTCCACCCGGGCCAGCCCTTCGCAGCCGAGCACCTCGAAGACCTCGATAGCGGTCCGGCGCAACCGGGCCGCCAACGCCGCGTCGAGCGGTGCCGGTACGACGAACCGCGTCGCCCCGCTGTCGTACTTCGCGGCCGCGTTGAAGAACGGCTGATCCGGATCACTGTGGATCTCCAGCGCCGGCGCGGTCTCGACCCGCCCGTCCGGGAACTCCAGTACGGCCAGGTCGATCTCCCGGCCGACCATCTCGCGCTCGACCAGCACGTGCGGATCGAGTACGGCGGCCTCGGCGATCGCCTGCGACAAGGTCGGCAGGTCGGTCGCCCGCGTCACTCCGAAACTGGAGCCGCCGTTGCCGGGCTTGACGAAGACAGGGAGGTCGATCCCGGCCGTCTTGAGCTTCTGCATCGCCGCTTCGGTGTCGGTCAGCTCCGGTCCTCGAAGCGTCACGCCGGGCGTGACCGCGATGCCGTGAGCCCTCAGCACCGACTTGGTCAGGTGTTTGTCCAGCCCGACGGCGCTGGCCGCCACCCGACTGCCGACGTACCGGACCTTCAGGTGGGCGAGGAATCCCTGCAGCGTGCCGTCCTCGCCGCCTTCGCCGTGCAGGGCCGGGACGACGACGTCGCAGGCCTGGAGGATCTCGATCGCCTCGTGCTGACCGTCCACCCAGTTGCCCTCGGCATCGATCACCAGCGGGATCGCGGTGTGGCCGAGCAGGCTGGCCGCCTTGGCGATCCCGCGGCCGCTGGCCAGCGACACCTGATGCTCCGGGCTCGCGCCACCCATCACGACACCGACCCTCATCGGGCTCCCTCCTCGTAGCGGCGGGGCACCCGCGATCCGATGCCGCAGTAGATCTCGTGCGGGATGGTGCCGGCCCAATCGGCCCACTCCCTGGCGGTCGGTTCGCCATCCGATCCGTCGCCGAAGATCGTCACCGGGTCACCCGGCTCGACCGGCAGATCGCCGGCGTCCACGACGAACTGGTCCATCGCGATCCGCCCGGCCACCCGCATCCGGACACCCCGGCACAGCACGCTCGCCTGGCCACCGGCAATCCGCGGAATGCCGTCCGCATATCCGAGGGGGACCAGCGCCACGGTCGTGTCCCGGTCCGCGACGAAATCGTGCCGGTACGAAACCCCTTCACCCGCGCGGATCCGCCGTACCTGGGTCAGTTTGCTGATCAGCCGCATCGCCGGCCGCAGTCCGAGCCCGGTCTCGTCGATCCCGTAGAGACCCGCGCCGATCCGGACCAGGTCGCAGTCGGGCGCATCCAGCGTGATCGCTCCGGCCGAGTTCGCCAGGTGTACGACGCTGGGCCGCAGGCCGCCGCGCCGAGCGAGGATCACCCCGGTGCGGAGCAGGTGCAGTTGCTTGCGACTCTGGACGGCGTCCGGTGCATCGCCGTGCGAGAGATGCGACCAGATGCCGCGGACCGTGACAGCACCGAGTGCTTCGTACTGCGCGGCGGCCCGGATCAGCTCGGTCCACTGGTCGGGCGCGCTTCCGGATCGGTGCAGACCTGTGTCGAGCTTCAGATGCACGTGGTGGATCCCCGGGTGGGAGACGACCCGGTGCAGTTCGGCGAGTGTGGAGATGCTGACGTCCCCGTCGAGGTCACCGAGCAGCATGAGTTCGGAGGCGTCGTACAGCCAGGTGAGAATCGGCGCGGTCAGCCCGGCGGCTCGCAGCTGCAACGCCTCGGCGGCGCGAGCGACGCCGAGCCAGGTCGCTCCGGCCTCGACGGCCGCACGTGCCACCGGTACGGCGCCGTGACCGAAAGCGTCCGCCTTGACCACGGCCAGGACGTCCTGCGGGACCCGGCGGCGGAAGGTGCGGACGTTGTGGCGAACCGCCGACAGGTCGACGACTGCCTCGGCGAGGCCGGCGATCCCTTGTGGCATTGGACAGTGGAGGGCTGAGCTCTGGACCAAGGGCATGACCGCCAGTGTTGTTCGTGGCAACCATCGACTTCATCGGAGCGCGGACGGATGTGTGCGGACCGCACGTACGACCCTGGTATGACGCGACTCATCCCGGGATCTCAGCGACCGCGGTTGACCGGGGATACTGGCGGGGTGGAAGCCACGGATCATCTCAAGGCGTCGCTGGTCGCGGCGATCGCACTCGCCAACGCCTTCGGATCCCAGTGGCGCCAGGGCCGTCCGGCCCGCGAACCGGATGAGGCCGCCGTGCACGACGTACTGCGCCTGACCACGGATCAACCGGTCGAGGTGGAGGTGGCGGCCTTCGGGGCAGGCGGCCGGCGCCTGTACGAGGCACTGGATCACCTCGCCGACGGTGAGGTCGACGAAGCGGTCCACGTGGTGAACGAGCTGCTCAAGGCCACGAAGGCGGCGCCGCAGCTGACCCGGCACGAGGATGCGCCCTGGCACCTGCATTTCGGCGATCCGAATGAGGCGACCGGGTGGATCGCGGAGTTCGCCACCGCGACCGCGATGCTGCTGGGCAGCGACGACGTCCACCGCCTGCGCCGTTGTGCAGCGACCCGCTGCGAGGATCTCTTCCTCGACTCGACCCGGAACCGGACGCAGCGCTTCTGCTCAACGGCCTGCCAGAACCGGACCAAGGTCGCCGCCCACCGCGCCCGGACGGCGTGATCCGCGAGCCGTCACCATGGTTGCCTCGGACAACCAGCCCAGCGTCCGGTAGAGGTGGACGCCCTCCGCGGACGCCATCAACAGGCCGGTCTCTGCCCCGCGCTCGGCCGCGCGCCGTGCCAGCGCGCCCATCACCACACTGCCGAGCCCACGCCGCCGATGCGCCGGATCCGTCTGGATGTCGTGCATCACTGCGTCGGTGCCGACGATGGCCGCCATACCGCGAGCGGCAACCGATCCGTCGGCCGCCAGGATCCGCACGTACTCCAGTGGTCCCTCCGAGCTGATCTCCAGTTCGTACGACGTTGTCGCCGGCCGCGGGTGGTCGTGCAGAGCGATCGTCATCAGCATCTTCTGCTCCGCGAACGGCTCCAACCCGGCCTCGGCCAGCCGCCGAGCCACTCCGTCACCGTCCTGCGTGGTCACCGTCAGCCAGACGTCCCCGGTCGTCCTGGCCGCGAGCCGAGCCACGACCGCCGGCTCGTCCGTCAGCGCGAACAGTTCGCGGTCGCGCCCCGGCAGTCCCAGGACGACGGCGAGCGCGTCGTCGTACTCGATCACCGGATCCAGCCCCCGGCACAGCCGCCAGCCCTCGATCCATCGCCTCAACAGCCCGTCCATGCCGCCGAGTGTAACTGCTCAACCGGAAATAGTCAGTTACCCCCGGCCGAGGACGAAGGTCTGGATGGCGACTACGGCGGCGCCGCGGGCCCACTCGGTGAAGTCGGCGGGCTGCAGCACCATCGGGAGTTCCGCGCCGGACGGGTGGCGGTCGGCATGCAGCCCGGCGAGCAGTTCGTCGTGGGCGACCTCGGCGAGCCGGACGCCTTCACCGCCGAGCACCACCAGTTCGGGCATGGTGAAGTTCGCGGCCGCCGCGATGAGCCGGCCGAGCGCCCGGCCGGCCCGGTTGATGATCGGCTGCGCCGCGGGGTCGCCCTTGGCGGCCAGGTCGAGACATTCCTCGTAGTCGACCGACCGGCCGAGCGCGCTGCCGACCTGTTCGGTGATGGCGCCGACGGTCAGTACGCTCAGCGCGCACCCGCGGTGACCGCGGTCGCAGCGTGGACCGTCCGGGATCAACGGGTGATGGCCGATCAGCCCGATGCTCGTGTCGGGGCTCTCGACGGTCCGGTTGTGGACGACCAGGCCGTAGCCGACCCCCACCCCGATCGTCACCAGCACGAACCGGTCCGCGCCGCGGCCGGCGCCGAACCAGTGCGTCGCCTCGGTCAGCGCGTTCAGGTCGTTCGCGACGACGACCGGAGTATCGGTCGCGGCCGCCAGAAGCTCGCCGAGCGGTACGTCGACCCAGTTGAGATACGGGCCCCAGCGAACCTCCGAGCCTTCCGTCACCCGGCCGCCGACCGTGACACCGAGTCCGGTGATCGATCGCCGGCCGGGAACCTGGACGGCGAGGGCATCGGCCAGTTCGAGGACGAGCCGGCACACCGCGGACGGCGTGGGATCGGTCAGCGGACGCTCGACGCTTGCGATCACCTCGGCGCGCAGCGTGGTCAGAACGCCGATCGCGCTGTCACCGGTGAGTTTGACACCGACGAAGTGGTGGGCGGCCGGATCGAGGTCGAGCGGCTGCGACGGGCGCCCGACGCGCGCATCGGTCGGTCCGCCCGGCACCTCGACGAGCAGTCCGGACTCGACCATCGGCTTCGTCAACCGGGTCAGACTGCCCGGCGACAACCCCACCCGGCGGGACAGTTCGGCGCGCGACAGCGGTCCGTCCAGCAGGATCTCCAGCGCCACCTGCCGAGACGGCCCGGTCAACGGTCGCCATTCACCCACTCGACAAGAGTAGTCGCGGCACAGACCGAATTCGGGGAGGGAGTTGGACGCCGGGACGTGACCCGGTCCGCGGTTCTGGCCGCACAAGCCCCGGCGTCAAGCTCAACCCACGGCCTGCAGGTGTCCGTCCTTTGGTGCAGACCATTCGCAGGCGCTGTACCCGATTCTTCTTGAAGTATGCACCCGTTCCGCGGGGAAGGCGCTCACCCATTTCCTATATTTTCGGAACGTTTCAAGGAGTTGATGGAAGGTTTTACCATCCGCCCGGCCGGCAGTGGTTGTCGGCAGCAATGACCTGCGGACGGTTAGTGCGGAAGCTTGCGGGTGTCGATGAGTTGCTGGGCGACGTCGCGCAGCTTGGTGTTGGTGTCCTGGGAGTAGCGCTTGAGGATGGCGAAGGCGCGATCACCGTCGACGTCGAAGCGTTCCATCAGGATGCCCATCGCCTGGCCGACCAGTTTGCGGGCGTCGACCGCCTGCGCCATGGTCTCCTCGTGGCGCGCGGACGCGACCGCGACCGAGGCGTGCCGGGCGAGGATGTGCGCGATCGCCTCGTCGTCCTGGCTGAACGCGTCGACGACAGGGCTGTAGAGACCGAGGACGCCGACCGTCGCGCGAGCGCCGTTGCCGGTCGCCAGGGGTACGTCGAGGACGCTGCGAACCCCGAGCGCGGCGACCTTCGCCGCCCACTCCGGCCAGCGGCCGTCGTCGAGCGTGTCGCGGATCAGGACCGTCGTCCGGTCCTGCAGCGCGGTGACCAGCGGGCCGTTCTGGCTGCTGATCTGCAGGTCGTACACCTCAGCGACGACGGGGTCGGTCACCGCCGCGACCTCCGCGCGGGAACCGCGGGTATAGAGAGCGACACCGGCGTAAGTGCAGCTGAGCGCCTGCAGAGCGAACTGGACGACCGCGTCGATCGTTTCCTCCACACCGGGGGCGTCGTGCAGTTCGATCGCCAGTCGGGCGAAGGTGTCGGCCGAGTGTGCGGCGATGTCTTGCTCGGTCAAAGGAACTCCAGGCGTGCTCGAGCCATCGGGCACCCCGGTGCTGGAGTGATCCTCAGGAGACATCATGCCGCCCGCGACCCCCAATCTGTTAGCCGGACCGCCATTCGCCTGGTCCTGGGTCCTCGAACCCAGAACCATACAGCGAGCGCAAGGACGGACTCTCCGGCTTGTCGAGCGGCCGGACGAGGACGGCGATGGCGAGGGCAGAATCTTGTGGCACCAGGGCATTTCTGCCACTGTCGGCGCACCCGGGTGATGCCTGACGCTGGTGGCTCCGTCGATCACCAAGGAGCCACGAATGTCCGTTGACCTGCACACCTCGGTTGTCCTGCAGACCCCCGCCGCCGAACGGGACGCGGCCGTCGCGCATTTCGCCGGGCGGTTGGCGTTCGAAGCGGACGTGTCGGACGTGGCCGTGGACCTCGGCGCCGGCGTCACCGGGTGGGCGCTGGTCGACAGCCGGAGCCAGGAGAGTTGGGACCAGGGGCACATCCCCGGCGCGATCCATCTGCCGACCCGCGAGATCGCGGCCCGGGCGGCGTCCGTCGTACCGGAAGGCGTGACGGTGGTGACGTACTGCTGGGGACCGGGGTGCAACGGCGCGACGAAGGCCGCGCTGGAGTTCGCCAAACTCGGCTACCCGGTGAAGGAGATGATCGGGGGGTTCGAGTACTGGGCCCGCGAAGGGCTGCCGGTGGAGACCGGTCAAGGGATCGACCGGCGTCCGGTCGATCCCTTGACGGCTCCGCGCGGCGTCGCCTGCGCCTGCTGAGGCAGGTCAGGACGGCTGCGAGATCTTCGAGACCGTGTCGCCGGTCTTCCGCTCGGACAGTTCCCTGGCCACGTCGGCCTGGGAGAGCATGCCGACCAGGGTGTGGCCGTCGATGACGGGCAGGCGGCGGATCTGGTGCTTCGTCATCATCTCGAGTGCCTCGTCGACACTGTCGTCGGCGCCGATCGTGACCGGCTTGCCCTGGGCGAACTGGCCCGCCACGGCGGTCGCCGGGTCACCGCCCTCGGCCACACAGCGCACCACGATGTCGCGGTCGGTGAGCATGCCCTTGAGCCGGTTGTCCTCGCCGCAGATCGGGAGTGCGCCGACGTCGAGGTCGCGCATCTTCCGGGCGGCGTCGACCAGGGTCTCGTTCTCGCCCACGCAGGTGGCGCCGGCCGTCATCAGATCGCGTGCCTTCTTCATGACTGCTTACCCCTCTCCGTTCTCGGTTGCCCCGCCCGGTACCCCCTCGCCGGGCAGGCACACCGTGTCAGGCGATCAGGCCAGGTCCAACGGAGTCAGTACGGCGATTTTCCAGGCTTCTGTGTCGTTGACGAGTTGGTAGCAGAAGCGCTCGCGGGGCCGGCCGCCGTACGACCAGGTGACGTCTGCCCAGATACTGGCCGGCGTCGAGGCCATCACCTCGACCGTGCGATCCGCCGTGTCCACGCCGTCGTACTGCGCCCAGGACGCGGCGAAGAACTGCTCGGTCTGCTCCTCGCTGGTGACCGGGATCGGCTGGCCGGGGAACAGGATGAGGCCGGGGACGGCGTACAGCTTCGCCATCCGCTTCTCGTCGCGGGCCAGGAGTGCGGCCGCGTAGTCGTCGAAGAACTGGTCGGCATCTGTCATGGCTCCCACCGTAGGAGCCATACCGGACAGCTCGGGTCCGCTTTCATCCGCGGGCAGCAGCCTGGGCCGCGGGGCGGATGTTCTGGTTGAGATGGAAGGTGTTGTCCGGGTCGTACGTCGTCTTCAGCGCGGTCAGGCGGGCCAGTTTGGCCGGTGGGAAGGCACGGCTGATGGAGTCGCCGTTGAGGGTGTTCAGGTAGGCGCCGTTCGAGTACGGCGCCAGCGCCGCCGCGTACTCGCGGAGCTGACCGATCCGCGCCGCGTCCTCGGCCGGGTCCACCCAGCGAGTCGCGGTGACGAACTCGAACAGCGTGTCCCGGTGGCTGAAGGCCGCGTCGTCGTCCGGTACGTCGGCGATCGCGCCGCCGTACGCCTGCAGACTCGCGGATACCCCCGGCGTGTTCAGCAACGCCCTGATCGCGTCGTCGGGCAGAGCCTTGAAGTAGTGGCCCTTCCAATAACGGCGGTAGCGGTGACCCTGCACGTTGTCGTCCCGGCTCTGCAGGGTCAGATAATCCAGCTCCTCGACGTGCTCGTCCACTGGACCCATGGCGCGGAAGGCGTCCAGCAGTTCGAAACCGCAGTCGCCGACCCAGACATAGCCGACCGTCACCCCGTCGGGCGTGATGCTCGCGGTGTACGTGGCCTGCCGTGGCGCGGTGGTGTTGAGTTCCCGCCAGGCGCGCAGTACGTCGAACCCCGCCGACATCGGATAGGTGAACTCGGCAACCAACGCCCGGGTGCCGATGTGGTGCAGCCGGAACTCGAAGCTCGTGACGATCCCGAAGTTTCCGCCTCCGCCGCGCAGGCCCCAGAACAGCTCCGGGTTCTCGTCGGCACTCGCCCGCACCACGTCGCCTGCCGCGGTGACCAGTTCGTACGACGCGACGTTGTCACAGGCGAGACCGAACTGCCGGGCCAGCCAGCCCATGCCGCCGCCCAGCGTCAGCCCGCCGACGCCGGTGTGCGAGACGTTGCCCGCGGTCGTCGCCAGACCGTACTTCTGCGCGGCCTTGTCCAGCTCGCCCAGCAGCGCGCCGCCCTCGACCCAGGCCAGCTTCCGATCGGGGTCGACCCGTACGGCGTTCATCGGGGTCAGGTCGATCATCAGGCCGCCGTCCGGCACGGCGTGGCCGGCGATGCTGTGGCCGCCGCAGCGGACGCCGATCTCCAGACCGGCCTTCCGGGCGAACCGGACCGCGGCGACGACGTCGGCGGTGTCGTGGCAGCGCGCGATCGCGGCCGGGTAGCGGTCGACCATCGCGTTCCAGACGGTCCGGGCCTCGTCGTATCCGGCGTCGCCGGTCTGCAGCAGCTGGTGGTTCATCGTTGCGCTCCTCGCTCGGTGGGCTCTTCATCACCCTGACAGCGCTGCGGTACTCCGATAAGGTCCAGTTCCGTGAGCCGAATCAGGACCAGTTCCGGTGCCGGCGAGCTGCTGGTCGAGCTCCGGCGGGACGCCGGCGCGCCGCTGCACCAGCAGTTGGAGAAGGCGATCCGGGACCGGATCCGGCAGGGCCTGATGCGCGCCGGCACGGTGATGCCGTCGACCCGGGCGCTCGCGCAGGACCTCGGCTTGTCCCGCGGTGTCGTGGTCGAGGCGTACCAGCAACTCGTGGCCGAGGGATATCTGGTCAGCCGGGCCGGCGGCTACACCCAGGTCGCGGACATCGCCGTGGTCGAGCCGGCGGCGGCCGCGCGACCGATGACCGGCCCACCGCGGATCGACTTCAAGTACAGCAGGCCGGACGTCTCCCAGTTCCCGCGTGCGGCCTGGCTGCGGTCACTCCGGAAGGTCCTGAACGAGACGCCGCACCTGAGCTTCGCCTACCTCGACGGCCGCGGCGCACTGGAGCTACGGCACGCGCTGGCGGACTATCTGAACCGGGTCCGGGGGACGGCGGCCAGACCCGAGAACATGCTGATCTGCAACGGTTTCGCGCAGGGATCACGGTTGCTCCTGCAGGTCCTGGTGAAACAGGGCTACCGGCGGCTCGCGGTCGAGGACCCGTCCGACAACGAGCTGCGCGAGGTGGCGGCCGCGGCCGGGCTCGAGGTGGTCGGCGTACCGGTGCTGGACACCGGGATCGACGTCGACGCGCTCGAGCAGTCCGGAGCGGACGTCGTCCTGGTGACCGCCGCACATCAGTTCCCGACCGGGGCGGTGGCGTCGGCCGAGACGCGGGCCGCGCTGGTGGCCTGGGCGGCGCGGCAGGATGCGCTGATCGTCGAGGACGACTACGACGCGGAGTACCGGTACGACCGGGAGCCGATCGGAGCGATGCAGGGGCTGGCGCCGGATCGGGTCGCGTACGCCGGGACCGCGAGCAAGACGTTGGCGCCGGGGCTACGGCTCGGGTGGCTGATCCTCCCGGCCGGGCTGGTCGAGGCCATGTCCGAGGCGAAGCTGGCCGACGACCGCGGGTCGCCGGTGCTGGAGCAGCTGGCGTTCGCGGACTTCGTGGCGCGCGGTGAATTCGACCGGCATCTGCGCCGGATGCGCCCGCGGTACCGGCTGCTGCGGGACACGCTCGTCGACCGGCTGGGCGAGCGGCTGCCGGAGCTCGTGCCGGTCGGGGTGTCGGCCGGTCTGCATGTGATGACGTGGCTACCGCCGGAATGGTCCGAGGCGGCGGTCGCGCAGGCCGCGCTGGAGCGCGGGCTGGGGGTCTACGGGCTGGCGCCGTACTGGCTGGCCGGTCACGGTCCCGCCGGGCTGGTGTTCGGGTACGGCGGCCTGACCGAGAAGGCTGTTGCCGAGGGCATCGACCTCCTCGCCGACGCGGTGGCGACCCTCCGATGAATAATTATCCATGCGATTGCAATTTGATCCGTCTGGTTCTACGCTCGGTGGAGTGATCAGCGCCGCACGCATCGACAGTCTGATGAACCAGGGCTGGCCCGCCGAGGCCAAGACCGAACTGGACGGCTGGGTGATCCGTCGCAACGGCGGCGTCACGCTGCGAGCGAACTCCGTGCTGCCCGCGAGCGCACCCTTCGACCTCGGCAAGGCCTTGGACTACGTGGAAAACCTGTACCAGGCACACGGCATCACGCCGTCGTTCCAGGTCGGCCCGGCGGCGCAGCCGACCGATCTGGACGCCCACCTCGAGGCCCGCGGCTACCGGATCGTCACGCCGACGCTGGTGCAGTGCGCGGAGGTCGCCGACGTACTCGATCGGCTGCCCGAGGCGCCCGCCGACGTGAATATTTTCCGCTCCCCGACTGACGAGTGGATGGATTTCTGGTGGGCCGTCGACGGGCGTGGCGGGAGCCCCGAGCAGCAGGCGACCGCCCGGGGGATCCTCGACCGCGGCCGGGCGCTGTACGCCGTGGTCCCGGCCGGCGGGCCGATCAAGGCGATCGGCCGGCTCGCGCTCGTCGACGACTGGGCCGGCCTCTACTGCCTCGCCGTCGACGAGCGGTTCCGCCGGCAAGGTCTCGCTCTCGCGGTCATCCGGGCTCTGTTGCAGGAGGCAACGACTTTGGGGACCCGGCGGGTCTGGCTCCAGGTGGTCGCGGCCAACGAGCCGGCCCGGGCCCTGTACGACCGCCTCGGGTTCCGGACCGTCTCGCAGTACCACTACCGGGTCAGAGCGTGACCTTCTCCCGGTGATCCAGGACGACGAACTCCGCGCCGGCCGTCTCGACCGAGGTCCGGAGCTTCGTCAGGTCGGTCCACGGGACGCCCGGCTTGTCCAGCGGCTGGTCGAAGTCGTCCCAGTGGGTGGCGATGACCTTGTTCACCGGCTTGATCGTGCGCAGCAGCCGGTCGGTGATCCCGGGTTCGCCGCCGGGCGCCGCGAGGACGACGTCCACCTGCAGGTCGCGCAGGGCGATCGGGTCGAAGTTCGCCGTACTCAGGCTGAGGATCCGCACCCCGCCGATCGTGATCACGTAGGCGAGCGTGCCGCCCTCGACCAGGTCCTCGATCACCCGCGGCCGCGGCGGGACACCGTCGAGCCGGTAGCCGGGATAGGCGTACGTGTGGTGCCGGCCGCCGCACGAGTGGAGAGACGGGAACACCTCGACGGCGAAACCCTCGAACGGCAGGTACTCGCCGCCGCGCACCGGTGACAGCAGTTCCGCGGGCGCGCGCATCGCCCTGAGCATGTTGACGTGCGACTCGGTGCCGAGGACGGTCGCCTGCGTCTTCTTGGCGACGTACGGTACGTCGGTCATGTGGTCGTAGTGGCCGTGGTGCACGAGGATCGCGTCCGCCGTGGAGATGTAGCGGTCGATGACCTCCGGCTTGATCACCAGCTTGGTCTTCGGGTCCGCGCCCTCCGGGGTGAACGTGCCGGTCCGGAAGCGGGTGAGCCAGGGATCCGTCAGTACGACATGCTTTCCCGACCGGATCTGCCACGCGTGGGTGCCGAACCAGGTCAGCTCCACGCCCTGCCGCTCCTGCGTCACTCCAGCGCTGTCGGCTGCCTCCTTGGACGCGCTTTGGTTGTCTCCCTGGTCCGCGGCACCCTCGGCCGTTGCCGCCTCGCCTCGGGTGGCCAGGCCGATGACGCCGGTCGCGCCGACCGCCGCCGCGCCCGTGATGATTCCCCTGCGACTCACCTTCACGCTGTCTCCTCTCGCCGTACCTGGGGCCTCAGTCAAGGCGAGGCTGCTGGCGTGTGTCGAATATGCTCTCGGGCATGATCCGATTGCCGGGACATATCACCGCAGGTCAGCAGGGTCCATGCTGACCGAACGGCACCTGCAGATCTTCATCGCGCTGGCCGAGGAGCAGCACTTCGGCGACGCCGCCCGCGTCGTCGGCATCACCCAGCCGCCGCTGTCCCAGGGACTGCGGCGGCTGGAGGCGCTGGTCGGGGCGAAGCTGTTCGAGCGTGGTCAGGGCCGGGTCGAGCTGACGGCGGCCGGGGCGGCGTTGCTGCCGTACGCGCGGCGTGCGCTGAACTCGATCGAGGAACTGCACCAGGCTGCGATCGCGCGTGATCCCGAGGGACCGGAGATCCGGCTCGGCCTGGCACCGGAGGTGCCGTCGTCGGCCGGCGCCGCGGTGGCGGCGGCTTGTGGTGCGGCGATCCCGGGGAGCCGGGTGACGGTCGTGTCGGCGCCGACCAGCTCGCTCGTCGGCCAGGTCTCCGCGGGCCGGCTGACGTTGGCCGTCGTACTGCATCCCGCCGTACTGGACGGTCTCGAGGCGGGACCGGTGACGTTGTTGCCGACCTGGGCGCTGGTGCCGACGTCGGTCGTGCCGGACGACGGTGTCGAGGTGAAGCTGCGGCAGCTGGGTGGCGTGCCGGTCGCCGTACGGCCGCGGGCCGAGGCGCCGGCGGCCCGGGATCTGTTCCTGGACACGTTGGCGTTGCATCGGCCCGACGGCGGGACGGTCGTGGTGACCGACGAGCGGGCCGGGCTGGCGATGGCGGCCGCGGGTCAGGCGATCGTGGTGACGGCGGATCCTTCCCTGACCGCGCCCGGGGTCGGCCGGCATCGGTTGGCCGGCGATCCGCTGCCGGTCCGGTTGCGGTTGGTGTGGTCCAGGACCCGTACTCCTTTCCTGCGGCCGGCCGACGTGATGGCGCAGCTGACCGATGCGCTGGTGGCGTCGTGAACGCCCGGATCCGAGCGGTCTTCGAGGACGCCGGCGTACGGGGTTGGCTGCATGCGGTCGCGCTGGACGAGCCGGATGCCGCGGTCGCGGTGGACGCGGACAGCGTCGTACCGATGGCGTCGGTGTACAAGCTGCCGTTGCTGGCCGGGTTCTGCAAGCTGGTCGATCTCGGGGAGATCGATCCGCGGGCGAGGCTGACGTTGGACCCGTCGGAGCGGACGCCCGGGCCGACCGGCCTGTCGGCCCTGGCGGATCCGGTGACGATGTCGTTGCGGGATCTGGCCTTTTCGATGATGACGGTGTCGGACAACGCGTCGGCCGATGCGTTGCTCGGTCTGGTCGGGCTGCGGCGGTTGGCCGAGTTGCTGGAGTCGTTCGGTCTGCAGCGGACCTGGGTACGGCGGGGGACCGGGGCGCACCTGCGTGAGCTGCAGCGGCGTACCGGACTGGACGATCCGGATGCGGCACTCGCCGTACTGGCCGACAACGACCGGACCGATCCGGCCGGTGTCTACGAGGCGGCGAACGCATCGGCCAGCACGCCGCGCGACATGACGTTCCTGCTGCGGCGGTTGTGGGCGGGGGAGTTGCTGTCGGCCGAGCAGACGGAGTTCGTGAAGGCGACCATGCATCGGCAGGTGTTCCAGCACCGGATGGCGTCCGGCTTCCCGCACGACGGCGTACGCGTCGCGGGGAAGACCGGAACCTTCGGAGCGCTCCGGCACGAGGTCGGCGTGGTGACATTGCCCGGCGGCGCCGCCTTCGCAGTCGCCGTCTTCACCCTCGCCGCCCGCGGCGACTTCCGCCAACCCCGCGTAGACACCGCCATCGGCGAAGCCTCCCGAACCGCCGTAGACCTCCTCCGCTGACCACCCCCGCTGTTTAGCCCTCCACCCGCCACCCACCCCCGGCCGGTGCATTTCAGGGGAGATCCCCTCGAATGCACCGTTGTCCGGTCGTATACGAGGGGGAGAAGGGGCGAGCCGAGGGGATATCCGTTCGAATGGTCGCGGTCAGATGACGGCGTAGGCCTCGATCTCGAGGAGGGCTTCGGGTTTGAAGAGGGCGGCGACCTGGACCGCTGTGCTCGCCGGCGGGTTGGCGGTGTCGACGTACTCGTCGCGGGCGGTCCGGACGGCCGGGAGGTGGGCGATGTCGGTGACGTAGAAGTTCAGCTTCACCACGTCGGCGAACGTGGCACCCGCGGCCTTCAGGCAGGCATCCAGGTTGGCGAACACCTGCCGCGCCTGCGCGGCCGGATCCCCGACCCCAACGAAGTTGCCATCGGCATCCAACGCCACCTGCCCCGCGACCGCCACCCACTGCCCCGGCCCCGTCACCACATGGCTGTACCCATTCCCCGCCGCAACCCCTTCCGGCTCCGGATGCACAAGCTTGCTCACGAGTTCCTCCCGACTGTCGGACGGCCCATTGTCACTCCACGGCGAGGCGATGCGCGAAGAAGTTTTCTGCTGCTTGCTGCATTTCGGTGTCGAAGCGGTGGGGGCCGGGGAGGAAGAGGGCGGTGTAGGTGCCGGGGCCGTAGTGGAAGTGTTCGGTGAGTTCGCGGTCGGCGGCGAGCATGCCCTGGGGTGGGAAGAGCTCGTCGTCCTGGGCGTAGACGACGAGTTGGTGGTGGCGGGCCCGGCCGGCGGTGAGGGACGGGTGGTCGAGGTGCCGGGCGAGGCCCGGTGTGGTGAACAGCCAGGAGTGGGCGTCGAGGTACGCCGGGACGAGCGAGTCGAACGTGGTCATCATGCAGACGATCGCCGAGGCCTTGATCCCCGGGTCGAGAGCGGTGAGTGTCGCCGACCTGCCGCCCCCGCCGGAGAACCCGAAGACGCCGATGCGGTCCCGGTCCACGCCCTCGAGCGCCCGCAACACGCTGAGTGCAACCAGATCGTCGTACGCGACCATGCCGGCGAACGACGTACCGAGCAGCCCGGCCGCCTTGGCGATCGTGTTCTCGTGGTGGCCGGCGGCGACGTCGTACCACTCGTCGTCGATGGGCGAGTGATCCGCCGCCAGCCAGGCCGCCTCGTACGTCGCCATCACGTCACGCAGCCGCCACGGCAACGGATCGAGCTGGAACCGGCGCGAACCCCAGGCGAAGGTGTCGTGACACAGTACGACGAAGCCGGCGCGGGCCAGGTGGTTGGCGACAGCCCGGCCCTCATAGAGATCCTCGCGCAACCTCGTTGCGCCGGCGCTCGGCTCCGGAGTCTCCACGAGCCGCTCGGCACCGACCGACTTCACGCCCGCATGACAATGCAGCCCGAGCAGCCCGGGTCGCTGATCGCCGTCACGCGGTCGCACCAGCCAGGCGCGAGTGGGCGGGCCGAACGGCGTGTTCCATTCGAGCACGCTGCCCCGGACATCGTCGGATTGCCACTCGTCGACGATCCGCACGAGCGGCGGATCACCGGGTTCGGGTACGCCGAGCAGCCCGGCGACCCGCGTGGTCAGTTCGTCGCCTGTCAGCGGCGAGGCGTCACGGACGAAGCCGGGCCAGTCGTCGTACCCGCCGAGAGCGCTCGGTCTCAACCCTTCACCGCACCCGCCGACAGGCCCTGCACGAGGAACTTCTGCACATAAGCGAACACAAGCACAACCGGTACGACGGCCACCACACCACCCGCCGCGAGCGCACCGAAGTCGACGCTGTACTCGCCGAGCATGTAGCTCAGCCCGACCGGGATGGTGAACTGGTCCTGGTCGTTGAGGAACATCAGCGCGAACAGGAAGTTGTTCCACGACCCGATGAAGGCGAACGAACTGATCGCCACCATCCCGGGCCGCAGCAACGGCAGGACGACGGTGAGGAACCCGCGCAGCCGGCCGCAGCCGTCCACCCAGGACGCCTCCTCGAGTTCGATCGGGATGTTGCGGATGAACCCGGCCATCATGATCAGCGACAGCGGCAGCCCGAACACGGTGTCCGCGATCACGATGCTCCACGGCGTGTTGATCAGCCCGATGGTGCGGAAGATGTCGAACAGCGGGATCAGCATCATCGCGCCGGGGATGAACTGCGTGCACAGCGTCATCACCATGAACGCGCCCCGGCCGCGGAACCGGAACCGGGCCAGCGCGTACCCGCCGAGCAGCGAGAGCACGGTCGTACCGAACAGGGTGAACAGCGCGATGATCACCGAGTTCTTGAAGAACACCGCGAACCCGGCGCCGTTCCAGACCGTCGCGTAGTGCTCGAAGGTGATCGGCCACGGCACGACGGACGTGGATCCGGCCGGGCGGAGGCTGAACAGCAGGATCCAGTAGAACGGCACCAGCGTGAACAGCAGGTACAGGGCGAGCGGCGCGTAGATCATCCACCGCGGCGCCCGCCGGTTGTCCGGATTCGGCCGCCCGGCTGGTCGACGACCCGCGGTGGCAGGACGCTGAGTCGGCGCTTCAAGAACGGTGGTCATGGGGCCTCCCGGCCTGGACTGAGGAGCGCAGGGAGCGCAGCGACTGGAGCGACGAGGGAAGGCCGGGAGCCAGGGCCCCATGACCCGCCGGCGCCGGAGGCCCGGCCATCAGCACTGTCATGCGTGGTCCTCTCGGCCCAAGCGGGACAGTTTGAGGTAGGCGATCGAGAAGATGGCCAGGATCAGGAAGGCGGAGACGGTCAGCGCGGAGCCGTAGCCGAACTCCTTCGCGTCGACCGCCATCCGGGCGACGTACAACGGCAAGGTCATGGTCGCGTTGCCCGGGCCGCCGCCGGTCAGGGTGTAGAGCAGGTCGACGTTGTTGAACTCCCAGACCGCGCGCAGCAGCGTCGACAGGATGATCGCGTTCTTCAGATGCGGCAGCGTCACCGACCAGAACCGCTGCATCCGGCCGGCGCCGTCGACCTCCGCCGCCTCGTAGAGATCCTGCGAGATCGTCTGCAGGTCGGCGAGCAGCAGGATCGCGAAGAACGGCACCCCGCGCCACAGTTCGGCCAGTACGGCGGCCCAGAACGCCGACGTACCGTCGATCAGCGGGCTCTCCCCGTAACTGCCGATCCCGATGTCGGCGAGGTAGCGGGAGAACCCGGTGGTCGGGCTGTAGATGAGCAGCCAGATCGTCGTGGTGAGTACGCCGGCGACGGCCCACGGCGAGAACACCAGCGACCGCGCCAGGCTCCTGCCCACGAACGTCTCGTTGATGACCAGGGCCAGGCCGAGCCCCAGGATCAACTGGAGCCCTACCTCGACGACGACCCATTGGGTGGTGAACCGCAGCGAGTCCCAGAACATCTGGTCGCTCAGCATGTCCCGGTAGTTCTCCAGGCCGATGAATCCGTTGCTGCGCGGCTTGGTGACGTTGTACTTGAACAGCGAGTAGTACACGACACTGCCGATGGGGTACAGCAGGAAGACCGCGACGAGGACCAGGGTCGGCGCCAGCAGCGCGTACGGCGTCCATCGCTCCCGCGATCGCCGGCGTACCGGTTCGTCCGGCGCCACCGGATCGGCCTGCAGAACTGCCATCGTGGAATCTCCTTGGTTGTCGCTGCGTCAGTCGGGGTCGACCGGGTTCCAGCCGTCGGAGCCGGCCAGCCAGGCGGATCGGTTCGCCGCGGCGGCCTCGGTGTCGCTCAGTTGCGGCCGTCCGTCTCCGGTCGCGGCGCCCGGGCCGGTGTTGCGGTACTCGGCGAACCGCGCGTCCCGCCACGACCACCCGCTCATGTCGGTCCAGGCCGGCGTACCGATGTGCGCGCCCAGCCACGAATCCCGTACCACCACGCGTGGATCGGCGTTGGGGTCGCCGCTGGGATGCCACGGGCGGCCGAGGAAGACGGTGCCGGCCGCAGCGTCCGACTCGAAGCGGCTGTGTTCGATCAGGTAGCCGTGCGGGTTCGTGTCGACGGTCGCGGCCGCGGTGACGTACCCGTTGACCGGCTGGCCGCGGTCCACCGACCGGATCGTGCTGTCGGTGATCACCGCCGTACCGCGGCCGTAGATGAAGTCGACGTCACCCTGGATCAGCGAGTCGGTGATCCAGGTCCGGGCGATCGCCTCGCGGGTTGGTGTGTCCAGCAGCAGGGTGTCCTGGTTGCCGAGCACGCGGACGTTGTCCAGGCGGATCCGGTCACCGGCGGTGCGCAGGGCGATCGCCTGGCTGGGGAAGTTCGCCTGCTCGTCCCAGCCGTTCTCGACGGTGATGTTCTCGACGGTGACGTCGTCGCCGAGGATGCCCAGCGTGGCCGATCCGGTGTGGCCGAACGTGCCGCCGTAGAACTTCTGCTGACCGGCGGCGAGGTCATAGGTCAGTACGACGTCCGCCGGGTCGCCGGTCGCACCCCGGATGGTCAGGTTGTCCTGGAACGCCCAGATCCGGACGACTTCGCGGTAGACGCCGGGCTGCACGACGATCGTCACCGGGCTGCCCTGCCCACCGACCGTCGCCACGGCCGCGCCGATGCTGCCGAAGTCACCGGTGCCGTCCAACGCGACCGTGACCGTGCGGCCGTAAGTGCGGGCCTTCGTGGTCGGACCGGCGTACTTCCCGACCAGGGCCGGGACGGTACTCGCGGCGTCCGGGGCGGAGGAGTAGTACGTCGCCGGGTCGAACGCCGTACCGACGTTGTCGCGGCGGCCGCGGGTGCTGTTGAAGATGTTGTTGCGGTTGACCACCTGCGACGCCGGGTCCTTGGCGACGACCGGGTCCTCGCCGTCGGAGTAGTAGTTGCTCTCGGCGACTACTTTGGCGGCGCCGCGGGACATCGTGCCGTAGTGGCCGAAGCCGCGGAACCAGTTGTTGTAGACGTGGGCGGCCTCGACGTTGTCGATGCTCGCGTTGCGCTGGTAGGTGTTGGCGAACCAGTTGTGGTGCATGGTGATCTTGGTGATCACGTTCGCGGTCCACCCGACCCCGACCGTCTTGTTGTGTGCGCTGAAGACGTTCCAGGACAGCGTGACGTAGTCGGAGTCCTTGCGTACGTCGACCAGACCGTCGCCGAGGCGCTCGAACGTGACGTGGTCGATCCACACGTGGTGCGCGGTGTCGAGCCGGATCCCGTCGTTGTCGTTCTCGGCCGACTTGCCGTCCCAGTCACCCGGCACGTACGAGTCGCGGATCCGCAGGTTGCGGACGATGACGTTGTGCGTACCGTTCAGGAACAGGCCGCCGCCGACGAGTTCGGCCACGGTGCCGGCGCCGATGATGGTCTTGTTCGAGGCGACGGGCACCTGGGTGCCGAACGGGATCCGCAGACTGCCGCGGACGACGATGACGAGCGGCTCCGGGCTTCCGGCGTACCTGGTCAGCTCCTCGGCCGTGCCGGCGACCACGATCCGTCCGCCGAGCCCGCCGGTGGTGCCGTCGGGGAGTTCGGCCGTGGGGATCGAGGCCATGCCGGTCGCCTGCTCGGACCAGACCGGACCGTCGGCGGTGGTTGTGGCGGGGGCGTTCATCAGGTCGAGCAGGTGCTTGTCCTGGTCCAGCCGGCCCGCACCCGCCCCCGCGCCGACCAGGGCGGGCACGCTCGGCGCGGGGTTGATCCGCAGATGCGGGCCGGAGCTCCCGGACACCGTCGGCAGCAGCCGGTCGTCGGGGTGTGCGGCGTTGTAGGCGTCCAGTACGGCGGTCGGCCGGCCGTTCACCCAGTTGCCGGACTCGGCGATGCCGGTGCCACCCCAGCCGTGGATGATCCGCTCGGCCCCGACGCCCTCGAACCAGTTGCTTCGGGCAATGATCGACGACTCGACGCCGACACCCCAGGAGTACTGGTAGCGGTCCGGGTCGGTGATCCGGTACAGGTTGTTGTAGACGTGCGCCTGGCCGAACCGGACCCGCGGAGCACGCTGGACCAGGTCGGTGAGTTCGTTGTGGTGCATCGTCACCCGGAGCTTGCCGCGGTCGGCGATCACCCCGTCACCGTTGCCCCAGAGCAACGACTTGTCGTGGCCCTGGAGCTTGTTCCAGGAGATCGTCACCAGGTCGGCCTGCCGGACGACGTCGAGCAGGCCGTCGTGGCGGAGGAACGGTTCGCCGAAGTACTCCGGCTGCTCGGCGTCGACGGTCTCGCCGTCGTCGAGGGTCAGGTGATCCAGCCAGACGTGGGTGGAGCGGCTGACCACCACGTTGTCCCACTCGGTCTTCCAGGTCTCGCCGTTCCAGGCCGGGAAGCAGTCGTACGCGTCGGAGATCCGCAGGTTCCGGACGATCACGTTGTGGACCGACTCGATGTTGACGACGAACCCGGTCAGGTGGGCGTCGCGCAGACCGATCAGGGTGGTGTTGGCGCCGATGTTCAGCTTCACTCGCTCGGCCTGCCGGGCGGACGACGCCTTCCGCGCCTCCTCCATCGGCCCACTCGCCGGCCCGCTCCAGCGCGCGGGGTCGTAGGTGTCGAGGTAGCCCTGCAGCGTGTACGGCGCGACGTTGTACTCCGCGCAGGCGATCGCCCGCCCGTCGTCGGTGGTGTTCGCGTCGACCTTCCCCACCACCTGCACGATCTTCGGCTCGTCCCCCACCACAGCAGCCCTCAGCTCAGCCGCCGTCCGAACCCGCACCACCCGCTCCGCGGAAGCCCCACCCGTAGTCCCCACCCCCACCGAAGCCCACCCATCCCCAGCCGGAAGCGTCTGCCGAGCTGGATCGGAGCCTTGAGGAGGTGGTTGTGCCGACGCAGGTGGAGTGGGAGCGAGCCCGAGTAGGGCGGTGATCAGTAGGAATGCTGCGGTGGTGCGCATGAAGGGCGGCATGCGGATCTCCTCACAGAGAGAAACCGGTTTCTAAGGAAAGATGACAGGCTGTGGGCTTACTTGCCTGTTTTGAGGGAGTCGTCGTACTCCTTCTTGGCGGCCTCGAAGCGGGTGGCGTACTTGTCGGCGAACGCCTGCGCGGTGAGCTGCTTCTGGAGGACCTTCTGGAAGTCGGCCTCCATCTCGGTCTTCAGGATCTTGCTCCAGTCCGGCAGGTACGTCGGCAGCTGCAGGTACTGCGTCTTCGGGTCCTTCGACGTCTCGACGATGGCCCGCAGCGGCTGCGACTGCTGCACCCACGGCGCCTTCGCGGCCTCGATGTTCGCCGGCACCTGGCCGACCGTCTCGCACCACTCCGAGTTGGCCGTCGTACTCATGTACTCGACGAACTTCCAGGCCGCCGCCTTCTTCTCGCTCTTCGCGAGGATGCCGAGCCCGGAGATGGCCGGCGCGGTCGCGGTGATCACGCCGTCGGCGTTCGGGAACGGCTGGACGCCGGCCACGTTCGCCGGGCCGAGGGCCTTGAAGTGGTCCTGGGTCGAGCCGAGGTTGTGGTGCGTCGCCCACGCTGAGCCGCCGTCGAACGCGGCGACGATCTTGGCGTAGTCGTTGGACAGGTCGGCCGGCGCGCTGACGGTGCCGTAGAGCCCGGCGTACCGCTCGAGCGCCTTGACCGCCTCCGGGTCGTTGAACGTCGCCTTGCCGTCGTCGGTGAAGAACTTGCCGATCCCCGCCTGGCCGTACGTCATCGCGAACATCGGCGGCATCGACCCCGGCCCGCCGCGGAACGCGAACCCGAACCGGTTCTTGTCCTTCTCGGTCAGCTTCTCGGTGATCGCGAAGAACTCGTCGTACGACGTCGGCTCGGCCAAGCCCTTCTGCTTCAGCCAGTCCGTCCGGTACCAGATCACGTCGGACAGGGCGCTCAGCGGCGCCTTGTAGAGCTTGGCGTCGGCGGAGTTGCGCCGCTCGTTCGCGATCATCGTCGGGTCGACCTTGGCGGTCAGCCCGGACTTCTCGTACGCGTCGTCGAGTGAGACCAGTGCGTTCTGGGCGATCAGGTGCGCGACGTCGTTGCCGATCAGCAGGACGTCGGGGATCTCGCCGGAGGCCAGCGCGTTGTCGACCTTCTGCAGGTACGACGAGTTGGGCAGGCCGACGTACTCGACCTTGATGTCGGGGTTGGCGGCGTTGAACTCGCCGATCAGCTTCTCCCACTTCTTGGTCAGCGCCGGATTGGCGTTGGTGTCCCAGAACTGGACCGTGCCCTTCGCCTCACCCCAGTCGCCGGGATCGCTCGCGGCCTCGGTGCCGCCACCGCTGGTCGGGCCGGCGCAGCCGCCGATCGCCAGCGTCAGGGTCACCGCCGCGGCTGCCGCCCGGAACCACCCTCTGCCTGTCATCTGATCCTTCTCTCCACGCCGGAACAGTTTGAGAAACCGGTTTCTTCGTGAGAAAGTAACACAGCGCACCGGGCTCGCAATAGGGTTCGGAAGGCGGTTTCCCGATCGGAGGGCGAGACCTGTGTATGCCAACCCGGTGCTCGATGCGGACTGGCCGGACCCCGACGCGATCCGGGTCGGCGACGACTACTGGATGATCGCGTCGAGCTTCAACCGGGCGCCCGGCCTCCCGGTTCTGCACTCCCGCGACCTGATCTCGTGGACCCTCGTCAACCACGCGCTCCGCGAGGTGCCGCCGGCCGGGCACTACCGGATCCCGCGGCACGGCGGCGGTGTCTGGGCGCCGAGCATCCGCCACCACGACGGCCGGTTCTGGATCGTCTATCCCGACCCGGACCACGGCCTCTTCGTGCTCAGTGCCGCCGATCCCGCGGGCGCCTGGTCGGAGCCGCACCTGCTGCTGGCCGGCCGCGGGCTGATCGACCCGTGTCCACTGTGGGACGACGACGGGCGCTGCTACCTCGTGCACGGGTGGGCGAAGAGCCGGGCCGGGATCAAGAACCGGTTGACCGTCCGCGAGGTCTCACCGGATCTGGACCGGGTGATCGGGCCGGCCCGGACCGTCGTCGACGGGGACGAGTTGCCCGGGTACACGACGCTCGAGGGGCCGAAGTTCTACCGGCGCGACGGGTACTACTGGATCTTCGCGCCGGCCGGTGGGGTGGCGACCGGATGGCAGTCGGCGTTCCGGGCCCGTTCGCCGTACGGTCCGTACGAGGATCGCGTCGTACTGGCGCAAGGATCGACGCCGGTCAACGGACCGCATCAAGGTGCGTGGGTCGACACCCCGAGCGGTGAGCACTGGTTCCTGCACTTCCAGGACCGCGGTCCGGTCGGGCGCGTCGTCCATCTGCAGCCGATGACGTGGGAAGACGGCTGGCCGGTGATCGGGGCGGCCGGTGAGCCGGTACTGCGGCATCCGGTGCCCGCCGGCGAGCAGCGCGAACCCGAGCGAAGCGACGCCTTCGAGGGGCCGGAGTTGTCTCCGATCTGGCACTGGCAGGCGAACCCGCACCCGAAGTGGTACGACGCTCCGAAGGACGGCGAACTGCGGTTGGCGCTGCTTCCGGACGATGACGGCGACCTGCGGAATCTCCCCCAGGTGCTCGGCCAGCAACTGCCGGGGCATCGCCGTCGCTTCGAGACCTCGGTGCGGCTCGACGCTGGCGGCCCGGGTGCCCGTGCCGGTCTGGTTGTACTCGGCCGGTCCTACGCCTGGATCGGCCTGCATCGGACCCCGGCCGGGGTGGACGTCGTACTGCGGGAGCGCGGTACGCCGGACGAGGAACTCTTGCATCAGGCCCGACCGGAATCGCCGTACGTCGAACTGGCCGCCGACGTGGATGAGAATGCGGTCGTGCGGTTCTCCTACCGGGCGGGTGGTGAGTGGGTGGAGGCGGGAACCTTCCAGGCTGTGGAGGGCCGGTGGATCGGGGCCGAAGTTGGCCTCTTCGCTGTCGCCCCTCAAGGCACGATGGACGATGGCGGGGCAGTGTTCGGTCCCGTCCGGGTCACCGAACGAGAGACGGCGTGATGGGCAGGACACCGAAGGACTCGATCACCATCGCCGACGTCGCCCGCGCGGCGGAGGTGTCGCGGGCGACCGTGTCGCGGGTGATGAACGGACGGGTCACCGTCGCACCGGAGATCGCCGAACGCGTCCGGGCCGCGGCCGACCGGCTGAACTACCGGCCCTCCGACCTGGCCCGCAACCTGTCACTCGGCCGGACGAACATGGTCGCGCTGGTCGTGCCGGACCTCGGCAACCCGCTGTTCCAGCAGATCATGCGCGGGATCACCAACGCCTCGGCGGCGGCCGGTTACCGGGTCCTGGTCGCCGAGACCGACGAGGACCCGGCGGCCGAGGCGGACATCGCGGTGGAGGCCAGGCGCCGGTGCGACGCGCTCATCATGGTGTCGCCGCGACTGGCCGAGGACCGGCTGCTCGAGCTGCTGCCGAAGGTGAAACCGGTCATCCTGGTCAATCGCCAGGGACCGCCCGACGTCGCGTCGGTCGGGGTCGATTTCGGCCGCGCGGTGCGGATCGTGGTCGACCACCTCGTCGGCCACGGGCACCGCCGGCTCGCCTACCTGGCCGGTCCGCCCGGGAGCGCGTCGAACACCGACCGCCTGCGTTCACTGGAGATCGCCGAGCGGGAGATCCCCGGTCTGGAGATCGTCCGGCTGGAGTGCGGTTCGTCGATCGAGGACGGGTACGGCGCGGTCGAGAAGGTGCTGGAGTCGCACGTCACGGCCGTGGTCGCGTTCAACGATCTGGTCGCCTTCGGTCTGCTGGCCAGGCTGAACGAGGTCGGCGTCGCCGTACCGGCCGATCTGTCGGTGGCGGGGATGGACGACATCGGGTTGTCGCGGTTCGCCGTACCGTCGCTGACGACCGTGCGGGTGCCGCAGCAAGGTCTGGGGGAGCTGGCCTGGCGGGTGCTGTACTCGCAGGTCGCGGGGGCTGCCGGCGAGGTGGACGGCGTACCGGATCTGCGGCTGGCGTTGCGGGCGAGCACCGGGCCGGTTCCGCAGGCGACCCGGTTGCAGGGGGATGCGCCGCGAGGCCGGTTGGGGCCGGTGCGGTGGCAGCAGCAGGGGGACATCTTCGTGCTGGGGTCCGAGTCGGGCCTGCTGGCACATTACGAGTTCGGGCGCCGGATGCCGCAGGTGCATTCGCCGCGGCCCTATCTGCATCCGGTTCGTACGCTCGGCGGGAATCCGCTGACCGAGGTCAGCCCTGTCGACCACCGGCACCACTACGGCGTCTCGCTGGCCGTGGCCGGAGTGAACGGAACGTCGCACTGGGGTGGTCGCACGTTCCTCCCAGGGCGGGGGCCGACACTGCTGACGAACCACGGTCAGCAGCGCAGCCGCGGTGTCACGGTCGACGACGGTCCGGGCAACTCGCTGACCGACGACATCACCTGGTACGACGAACAGGGTCGCCCGCAACTGGTCGAACGCCGGCGGCTCAGCGGTTCGTTGGCCGAAGGCGGCTGGCGCCTCGACTGGAACAGCGTCCTCACCGCCCGCTACGGCCCGATCCGCATCGACAGCCCGGCCACCGCGGGACGTCCCGGCGCCGGGTACGGCGGCATCTTCTGGCGGCTGCCCTCGGCCGAAACCACCGTGGTTCTGAGCGAGGCCGGTGAAGGCACCGACGCCGCCTACGGCTCGCTCAGCCCTTGGCTGGCCTTCGTCCAGCAACGCGGTGACACGGTCACCACGCTGCTGCTCGTGCAACCGGACGACGTACGCCCGTGGTTCCTCCGCTCCACCGACTACGTGGGCGCCGGACCTGCGCTGGCGTGGCAGAGCGCGCTGGCGTTGCAGCCCGACCAGGAGTTGCCGCTGTCCCTGACGGCGTTGCTGCTGGATCGCTCGATCGACCTGGCCGAGGCTCCCGAACTGGTCGAGAGGCTCAGAACGACGCGAGACCGGTGACCGGGGACGACGCCAGCGCCGAGTGCCAGCGGCGGGGGACCCGGCCGGCCAGGCGCGCGGCGCGGCCGGCGGTGACCGCGTCGCGCATCGCGGCCGCCATCAGGGCCGGCTTCTCGGCCCGGGTGACAGGTGTCGCGAGCATGACGGCGGCGCAGCCGAGCTCCATGGCCAGCGCGGCGTCACTCGCCGTACCGATGCCGGCGTCGACGATCACCGGGACGTTCGCGGCCTCGGCGATCAGCGCCAGGTTGTGCGGATTCCGGATGCCGAGCGCGGACCCGATCGGCGCCGCCAGCGGCATCACCGCCGCACATCCGGCCTGCTCCAGCCGGCGCGCCAGGATCGGGTCGTCGTTGGTGTACGGCAGCACGGTGAAACCGTCGGTCACCAACGCGTCCACCGCATCCAGCAACTCGACCGGGTCCGGCATCAGCAGATGGTCGTCGGCCACCACCTCGACCTTGATCAGGTCGGTCCCCAGCGCCTCCCGGGCCAGCTTCGCGGTCAGCACTGCCTCCGCGGCGGTGTGACAACCGGCGGTGTTCGGCAGGACGTCGATGCCGTGCTTCTTCAGCACGTCGAGGATCGAGCCCTCGTGGCCGGTGCCGATCCGGCGCATCGCGACCGTGGTGAGTTGGGTGCCAGAGGCAACCAATGCCTCCTCCATCACCTCGAGGTTCGCCGCACCCCCGGTCCCCATGATCAGCCGGGACGAGTAGGTCCGGCCGCCGAGCTCCAGCGGATCGTCCATGTCAGCCTCCCTGGACCGCACTGACGATCTCGACCCGGTCCCCGTCGGTGAGCGTGGTGCCGGCCCACTCGGCCCTGGTGAGCACGTTCTGGTTCACCGCGACCGCGATCCCGGTCTCGCGGTCGGAATACTCCCGCACCAGGTCGGCGACGGAACGGTCCGGCGGGACACTCGTCGGCTCGCCGTTGACCCACACGTCGTACATCGCTTCCTCCCTACGCCGGAATTACCCGATTCAGGTTCAGCGGTCGGCGACACTAGGTCAGTCGCCCTCTCAGCCCGCTCCGGTGCGAGCTCCCGCGGCTGTCTCGACGATAACACCCGGTTTCCCCGGGACAACCCGGGTGTACCCCCGCACTCCTTCGCCGAGGACATCGGATGTCAAGGGAGTCGAGGGCGTGACAAATCCGGCGTGGACGATTCACACTTGCGTCACCGGGAGGGGGGTTGCTGGGTACTTTTCGTGACTGGGGAGTCTCCGAATAAGTCTCGCGATACCTGGGGGGCAGGGGCGTGATCCGAGTCGTACTCGGGCATCACGGCGCGTTGGTACGAGGGGCGCTTGCCGCGGTGCTGTCGCAGGAAGCTGATCTGGAGGTGTTGGCCGAGGTCGAGAAGGCCGACGAGGTTCTGCCCGCGGTGGAGAGGACGCGGCCGCATGTGGTGGTGCTCGATCCGATGCTGGACGGGGCCATCAGGATCGAGGAGCTTTGCCTGCAACTGCGCGAGCCCGGCATCCTGATCCTGATCGACCGTGACCTGCTCAACGGCGTCAGCCTGGCGCTGGTCCGGCTGGCACCGCGGGTCGGGTTCATCGCCACCGACGCGTCGCCGGCCGATCTGGCGGAGGCGGTCAGACAGCTGGCGCACGGCGCGGCGGTGATCGATCCGGGCGTGGCCGTGGCTGCCCTGCGTGCGGTGGAGAATCCGCTCACCGAGCGGGAGTGCGAGGTGCTGCGGCTGGTGACCACGGGTGCGACCGCCCAGGAGATCGCGCGGCGGCTCAACCTGACCGCGGGAACGGTCCGGAACTACCTGTCGCACATCCTGACGAAGACCGATGCGCGGAGCCGGATCGAGGCGGTCCGGAAGGCTCAGGAGGCGGGCTGGATCTGATCGGGTTGCGGTTGCCAATGACCGAGGAGGTCCCGGTACAGCGGTGACTCCCGAAGCAAGGTGGTGTGCCGGCCGACCATGGCCTCGTTCCCGTCCAGGACCAGGATCCGGTGTGCTCTCAGTGCCGAGCTGATCCGGTGCGCGACGACGATGAGCGTCCCCGGCCGGGCCGAGAATGCTTCCTCGGCCCGACGCTCGGCCTCGGGGTCCAGATGACAGGTGGCCTCGTCGAGTACGGCCAGCGGTGCCGGCGACAGGTAGGACCGGACCAGGGCGATCAGCTGCCGCTCTCCGGCAGAGAGCTGGGCGGGCCGGATCAGCGCCTTCGGCCCCCCGAGCCGCGCGACCAGCGCTTCGGCCCCGACAGCCTCGATCGCGCGATTCACCTGAGTCGTCGGAGCACCCGGAGCGAGGTAGGTGAGGTTCTCGAGGATCGAGCCGGAGAAGACATAGGCCTCCTGGGGGATCAGTACGCGCGTCCGCGCCAGCTGCTCGGGGGACAGCTCGTGCGGTGCGACGCGACCGACGAGCAACCTCCCCTCGGTCGGCGGGAACATGCCGCAGATGAGTGCGGCGAGGGTCGACTTCCCGATGCCGCTGGGACCGACGACGGTGAGGTGGTCGCCTTCCGGTACGACGAGATCCAGCGACCGCAGCACCGGTTCCGCCTGTGGTCCGTAGGCGAAGGAGACCTTGTGCAGTCTCACCTGGTGACCGCGAGGCGAGGAGGCCGACGCGGGCCGCTCGACCGGAGCGCCGGTGTCCAGGATGCGGCCGAGCGTGACGACGTACCGCAGCCCGCCGTCGCCGAGTGCCGACATCACGGTGCTCAGGGCGGGCTGCAGCCCCAGCAGGACGTACGTCAATCCGCCGAGCAGGGTGCCGGTGCTCACGCCGCGACCGATCAGCCAAGGACCCGCTGCCAGCAGGATCAGCAACGGCAACCACCCGCCCACGGCGAAGCAAAGCGTGCGAAGCGCGGCGACCTTGGCGAGAGCTCGCTCGGCCGCCGCGTGCGCCTCGATCGGTTCACCGACGAGGTCCGCGGTGAAGTCCTCGGCCCCGGTAGCGGTGATATCCCGAACCGCGGCGAACGCCGTCCCCGCCGATGTCGCCAGTTGCTCGTCGGCGGACAAAGACGCCTTCATCCGGTCGGCTGCCAGGCCGAGGATGGCGAGCGAGGCGGCGAAGCCGACCAGGAACGGCGGTACGACGAGTACCGCGATCAAGGGGTCGAGTGACAGCAGACCGGTCACGACGCCGACCACGGTGATGGTGAAAGTCCGGGTCACGACGATCAGCCCGGCGAAGGTGTCCCGCACGATCTCGACCTGCCGGTTCAGCCGCGACACCGCCCCGTCGATCCGGTCGGCGTTGCGCAGCGCACCACTCACCACCCGGCGGACCAGGTCGTCCCGGAACGGCTCGACCAGGTCGCCGAGTCGCCGATACGCCTGCCTGGCGCCGACGGCTCCGAGACACGCGGCCGCGACGAGGCCACCCAACCAGGCAAGGCCGGTCTCCGCCCGGCCGGCGAGGAACGCATCTGTCGCGTGGGCGACCGCGAGCCCGTAGACCGCGGTCGGCAGGATCTCCGGTATCGACCAGGCGGCGAACTCCAGCGCCGGCCGCCGCTTCAGGGCCGCCACTCCGAACCCGAGTTCCCGCCTCATCCGAAGATCTCCCGGTACGACGGGTCCTGCCACAACCGCTGATGGGGTCCGACCGCGCGAACCCGGCCGCGATCGAGCCAGACCACCAGGTCCGCGCGGGCCGCCGTGGACGCCCGATGGGTGACGATCAGCCGGGTACGGCGGTGCCGATCCTCGGTCAGGGTCCGGCTGATCTGCCGCTCCGTCGCGGTGTCGAGACTCGAGGTGGCGTCGTCCAGCACCAGCAGCCGACCGGTGTGCCAGGCGCGCGCCAGCCCGAGACGCTGCGCCTCCCCACCGGACATCGGTGCCTCGGGCAACGGGGTGTGGTAGCCCTGCGGCAACCGGCTGGCGTAGTCGTGCGCATGGGTCGCCCGAGCGGCCGCGAGCACCTCGACGGGTGCGATCCGCCCGCCCGAGATCGACTCGCACACCGTCCTGCCCACTAGTACGGGCCGCTCGAACGCACAGCCGACCGCCCGGCGCAGTACCGACCGCCGCACAGCCTGGAGCGGTACGCCGTCGAGCAGCACGAGACCTGAGTCCGGGTCACGCAGCCGCGCGGCCAGCGCCGCCAGCACCGACTTTCCCGCGCCGCTGGGACCGACCACGGCGACGGTCGCTCCACCGGGAAGGTCGAGGTCGACGTGATCGAGCAGGGGTACGCCGTCCACGATCACGCTGACGTCGTCGTACACCAGGTGCCCGGGTCCGGGCGGGAGCGGAAGCGCGCCATAGGCAACGGGTTCCACGGCCAGCACCTCGGCGCTGCGCCGCATGCCGGCCTGGGCCCGGGCGAGCTCGCCCAGGATGCCGGTCAGACTGCCGAGGCCTGCGCCGATCACGGCGTACTGCGCGGCAGCGAACAGCTCACCGGCGGTGATCCGGCCGTCGACGAGTTGCAGGCCGCCGATCGCCAGTACTGCGACCAGGACCAGCGGTCCGACGATCGCCGCCTGGGCGCCGGAGCGGGCGAGGACGTGCCAGGTGAGCAGGCCGTGCCGGTGCAGGTCCGGCAGCAGTCCCAGCACCCGACGTTCCTCCTGGCCGGCAGTCCCGGCGGCCGTGATGGTACGGATACCGGCGAGGGCCTCGGTCAGCAGCGCGGCGATACGCCCCTGCGTTTCCTGGTAGGCAAGGCTGATCTCGGTGGTGCGACGGGCGAACACCCACAGCACCGCGATGACCAGCAGGACTCCGGCGAGGAACGCGGCCGCCAGCCAGGGGTCGATCAACGCCAGCAGGACAAGGCTTCCGACCGGGGGAATCACTGCTGCGACGGCAGTCACAGCGGCAGGTCCGGCCTGGGCTGCGTCGCTCGCGCTGCCGGACACCCGGCTGACGAGATCGCCTGTGTCGAACCGGCGTACCCCTTCCGGCCCGCCCCCGAGGACGCGCCGAACCACTCGGTGGCGCAGCCACGCGGTGGTTCCCGCGACGCACGCCGTACTGGCGAGCACATCGACCAGGGCGCAGAAGACGCCGAGCAGGATCAGCCCGGCCGCCAGTCCCAGCCAGCGTTCGGAGTCGTTGCCCGAGGCAATGGCATCGACAGACCGGCCGAGGACCGTCGGCAGCGCGAGCGTGACCGCACTGTCGAGCAAGGCCGCCAGTCCGATGAGTGGAAGCCAGCCGCGGCCGTGCCGTGCGACAGCGCCGAACGTCGTCACGTCGACAACCCGGTGTGAGCGGCGAGGAAGGCGAGCATGTCGGCCGTGAGGTCGACGCCACGGCTCACCGCGGACGTGCCGTGTCCGGTGTTCGCCTCCAGCCGGAGCAGGATCGGCCGTGATCCGCTCGTGGCGTGTTGGAGTGCGGCGCACATCTTGCGCGCGTGCAGCGGGTCGACCCGGGTGTCACCGCCGAAGACGGTGAACAGGACCGCGGGATAGTCGGTGCCCTCGCTCACCCGGTGGTACGGCGAGTAGGCCAGCAGGTACTCGAGTTGGTCCGGATCGGCGCTGGAGCCGTACTCCGGAATCCACGCTGGGCCGAGGCCGGAGTACTGGTAGCGAACCATGTCCAGCACCGGCGCCGAGCAGACGGCCGCGGCGAACAACTCCGGCCGCTGGGTCACGGCGGCGCCCACCAGCAGGCCCCCGTTCGATTCACCACAGATGCCGAGCTGCTCCGGCGTCGTCCAGCCGTCGGCGATGAGTGTCTCGGCCGCGGCGATGAAGTCGTCGAAGGTGTTCTGCTTGTTGTCCAGCCGTCCGGCCCGGTGCCACCGCTCACCTTCTTCACCGCCGCCGCGCAGGTTGCTGGTGACGAAGACCCCGCCGGCCTCCACCCAGGCGAGGGTGAAGGAGGAGTACGTCGGTGTCAGCGGCTGGCCGAAACCGCCGTACCCGTACAGGATCGTCGGACGTGGTCCGCGCCGGCCGGGTTGAGCGATGACGAGCATCCGGACCGGCGTACCGTCGGCAGAGCGGTAGACCACCTGCCGCGACGTCACCTTCGGTACGTCGACCGCGCCGGGAGGATCGGCCCACACGGTGGTCTCGCCGGTGCGGGCGTCGTACCGATGCACCGTTGCCGGAGTCACGCTGCCGGTGAAGCTGAACCAGACCTCGTGACCACCCTCCGGCCGAGTGGTCAGCGAGCCGACGGAACCGGGCCCGGGCAGCGGTACGTCTCCGACCCGCTTGCCGGTCCGGAGATCGTGGACCGCGAGTTCGCCGAGCGCATGCCGGGTCCGGGCGACCACGAGCAGCGGCCGGGACAGCTCGGGTCCGTCGAGGAGGGCGAACTCGCTGAGTGGTGCTCCCGGATCCTCGGCCACGAGGTCCCGCCACTGTTCGGGTCCGGGCCGGCTCGGATCGCCCACGCAGATTCTGCCCGCCGGGGCCCCCAGTGTGGTCACGGCGTACAGACGCCCGTCGCGGCCGACGATCATGGCACTCCGCCAGTCGACACCGCGTTGTACGACGGTGATCTCGGGCTTCTCCGGGTCGGACAGTTCCGCGAGCCAGAGATCGTTGCTCGCACCATGCGCCGCGGAGATCGTCAGCCACCGGCCGTCGGCGCTCAGCTCCAGTCCGTACGACGCTTCGTCGGTCATCACCGGTATCTCGTCGGCCCGGCCTACGCGGTGCAGCCGAACCTGCCGGGAGCGGACGAAGTAGAAGGCCTGCCCGTCGGGTAGCCAGGCCACGGGGGAGTATCGGCAGCCGTCGAGTGGACCGTCCATCACCTGACCGGTCCCGGTGTCCATGACGTAGAGAACGGACTCCTCAGTGCCGCCGCGCGAGAGCTGGAAGGCCAACAGCCGGCCGTCCGGAGACGGCTGCCATGCGTCGAGAGTCGTCCCGCCGGCCGGGTCGAGCTGCATCGGATCGATCAGGGCCTGTTCCGGGTCGGCGACGTACAGGACCGGTTGATCCTGGGGCGCCGAGCGGCGCAGGAAGAACCGGCGTCCGCCGCGCCACAGCGGCGGACTCTCCATTCCGACTCGGCTGAACTCCGCGACGCGGCTCCGGAAACGGGCGCGCCCCGGCAGTTCGGCCGCGTGCCGGAGCCACAGCTGGTCCTGCGCCGTCTGCCAGGCGACGGTCCGCGGATCAGCCGCATCTTCCAGCCAGCGATAGGGATCGGCCACCGTGTGACCGTGAAGCTGGTCCACGACGGGCGTCCGGGCGGCCTCGGGGTACCTGATGTCGAGCCTCTGCACCCAGGCTCTCCTTCCCAGAGGTGGGATCCTGGACGGGACGACTTCGTCCCGTCCAGGATCGTGGAACCTGCCTGCGTGTCAGTGACAAAGAGCCACGCTGAGGTTGCTGGGGGACTGCGAACCGCACGTGAGCAGAGTCAGCCCGCTGCCGCCGCCGTGACCGCCGTGGCCGCCGCCGGGAGCCTCGAGTCCCTGAAGATCGAGAAGCGCCATGGTTTACACCTCCTTCCGCACACTGGTAGGGATGATCGGACGACCCGCCGCGGTCGGGGGTCCGAGGAATGGGAGGGCAACGGGCTGGTCGTGCAGCGCTGTGCCCAGGGCCAGCAGTACGCCGGCCGAACCGGTCGCCAGGTCCATCGACAGGCGAAGCAATTGATTGCCGGGGAAAGCGAGGCCGCCCTGGTACGGCAGGGCGTGCCAGTCGAGTCCGCGAATCAGGGCGGAGACGACCGCGTCGGGGCGTCCCGGCGTACCCGCCTGCAGCGCGGCCGAAGCGATCAGGCCGGCCCGGCCCATGAAGAGGCCCGGCTGAACGAAGTACCGGGAGTGGTTGACCCGCCGGAGTCCGGCCAAGGCCTCGGCGAGATCGTCGTCCGGGCGGTATCGCAGATAGCGGTCCAGGACGAGAGCGACGCCGGCCGAACCCTCCTCCAGGTAGGGCAACGTCCGCCAGCCCTGATTGACCTGCAACGTCCCGGACTGGTCGCGGACACAGCGGCGCAGGTCCTGCCGGAGCGCCGTCGCCGCGAGGTCCAGCAAGCCGGTGTCACCGGATCGCTCGTATGCGGTCAGGAAGAGCAGCGCGGCTCCCGACGAGCCGAACATCAGTCCCGCCCGCGGATGTCCCTCACCACTGATCTCCGGGACATCGTCCGCGCCGCCGAGCCGGTCGGCCACCAGGTCGATCACCCGGGTCGCCGCTGCCTCCAGGCCGGGCTCGCCGGCGAAGTGGAGCAGATTCAGTCCGATCCCGGCCAGCCCGGAGTGCAGTCCGAACTCGCAGGACTCGAGCGGCTCCGCGACGCACCGGTCCAGCACGTCCAGGGCATCCTGCCGGTAGCCGAGTTCGTCGAGCACGTGCGCGACGCCGTGCAGGCCGTCGTACAACCCGATCCCCTTCACCGGATCCAGGGCGTGCTTGCGGAGCCAGTCGTCGTACTCCGGGAAGCGGCCGGCGCCGGTGCGGTGGAGGGCGTACAGCACACCGGCCGCGCCGTACGCGAGGCTGATGCCGCCGCCGGGCTGGAACTGGGCGATGTCTCCGGGGAACAGCCGGTCGTCCCGCTCCGGAGTCGCGCTGGCCACGATCGCCCGGGTGAGCGCGGCGCGCACCTCCTCCCAGGAGTCGCGGCCAGGGAGTGGAACCGAGTCGAGCTCCGTGTCGTGGTTGCCTCCGGCAATGGTGCTGACGGCCGCGTCGATGGTTGCCTTGGGCACCGGGAAGATGTCGGCGATGAGCTCGCCGAGGTGCCGGACCTTGCCGGGGTGGAGCTGCAGCAGCATCGTCGTCTGCGGGGCGAACAACCCGAGGCAGAGACAGGCGAGCGCGTACAGGTCGACGTCGACGCCCTGGCGGCCTGGGGGCGCCACGTAACCGGGATGCGCCAGGACCGACCGGGCTCGCTGTTCGGCGAGCGTGGCCACCTCGAAGTCGATGAGCACGAGCCGGTCGTTCGCGTCGATGAGGATGTTGTCGGGGTGCAGATCACCGAACACCACACCGCGCTCGTGCAGGGCCCGAACCGCCGCCTCGACCCTGGCCAGCATGCCGAGCGCCCAGTCCGCGTAGTCGGCAAGTGCCTCGGGCGACGGATCCGGCCGGGTCAGCGGGTAGCGCCTGACCAGCAGGCGCTGGAGCGGATTCGAGTCGATGAACTCCTGCACCAGGAAGTGATGTCCGCCGAGGACGAAGTAGTCGTGCACCGCGGGTACGACGTCGAGCCCGGCCAGCCGGCCCAGGATGTCCCGCTCGTGCTGCATGCGTGCGACCGCGTCCCGACCGGCCTCGTCGAGCCCGGCGAACGGCCGTCCCTCCTTCAGGACGACGCGGACACCCGTCTTCCGGTGGTGACCGAGGTACACGCCTCCGCCGTTGGAGAAGTGGATCACGTTCTCGATGTCGTACTCCATGTCGTTGGTCGTCACCGCGTTGCGCGCGGCCAGGTGCTGCTCGAGAAACGAGGGCAGTGACACCCAGGCCGGCGTCGAGAAGACCGGACCGCGGACGTCGGGGACCAGCCGGCCGTCGGCACCCGCGAGGGCCAGCACCCGTTCGCCGCTGTCCGACAGACAGTGCTGTTCGGCGAAGGCGCCGTACCGGACGAAGAGCGGGCCTTCGCCGTACCTGAGATCGCTGAGGATGTAGGGGCCCTGGATGCCCTCGAGGATCTCCGCCAGTTCCTTCAGCACCAGCTCGAGCTGGTCCTCGTCCGCCGGGTAGATGGTGACGAGCTTGCCGCTCGATCCGCGGAAGGCGGCCTTGGAGTTCATCATGATCGCGACGGAGGTGCTCCGCAGGAACTTGAAGGCCACGCCGCGTGGAACGCAGTAGTCCCAGACCGCCTCGAGCGTCCGCTCGGCGTCCGCCAGACACGACGAGACGTGGATCTTCCAGCCCTGCAAGGGCAGATCGACGTTGCGCGGTGCGTAGTGCATCCAAACATCGCCGGCGTCGTGCTCCCAGCCGTCGGGCACCGGCCGGGAGCAGAGAGCGAAGCCTGGATCCTCTATGCCGCGCTTCGCCGGGGTCTCGTAGAAGTGCCGGTCGGCGAGACAGTAGAGCTCGTATCGCTCCATTACCGCCCCCTGATGTGTCGGACGCCTCGCCGAACATCCTGTCCGTCCACCCGGTCCCGTCGTCAGTGAATGACGTCATGACTCCACGATGAGGAGCGCGTTTCCCTACCAACGCGTTTGTCACCAGTGGTCCGGTCGCGGCAACGCTCCGTCACCACGGCTGGGGTCTTGTCCTCGGTGGAGTAGTGATCAATACTGCTCGCTACAACGAGCAATACGACAAGTTCAGTCACACCTACCGTCCGAGGAAGTGATCGCTGTGTCGTCTTACCAACCCTCCCGCCGGGACGTGCTGAGATCCGGGGCCGCGCTCGGTGCCGGCGTCGGAATCAGTGCCGTGACCGGCCAGGTCGCATCGGCCGCGCCGGAACCAGCCCGCGAGGCGACCGAGAAGCCGATGGTCGACGTACCGTTCGAAGGTTTCGACAAGGTCCGGGTCGGCCTGATCGGCCTGGGCAACCGCGGCGGCGGGCAGGACGTGCGCTTCGGCGCCGTCTCCACCGTGACCGCGGTCTGTGACATCCGGCCCGCCCAGGTCGCGCGCACGATCAGCCGGATCATGGCGCAGGGATTCCAGGACACCCCGCCGGTCGGGTACGCAGGCGGCGAGGAGGACTACCTCAACCTGGTCAAGCGCGACGACATCGACCTGGTCTACATCGCCACGCCGTGGGAATGGCACTACCCGCAGGCCAAAGCCGCGATGGAACACGGCAAGCACGTCGCGATCGAGTTGCCGATCTCGCCGCACCTGGACGAGATCTGGGACCTGGTGCGTACGTCGGAGCGCACCCGCAAGCACTGCATGCTGCTCGAAAACGTCAACTACTTCCGGCCCGAGTTGCAGATGTTCAACATGGTCAAGGCCGGCCTGTTCGGCGACGTGCAGCACGCGTCGGGTGGTTACATCCACGACCTGCGCTGGCCGTACCTGTTCGGCGGGGCGTACTACCCGGAGCCCTGGCGCCGGCGTTGGCAGACGCGGATGAACGCGTTGCACTACCCGATGCACGGCCTCGGCCCGGTCTCGGCCGCGATGGGGATCAACCGCGGCGACCGCTTCGACGAGTTGGTCGCGGTGGCCAGCCCGCCGAAGGCGCTGGCGCTGTTCCGATCCGAGGACTCGCGCGTCGGACCCGACCACTCGTCGTGGGACGACGCGCCGTACATCTCCGGAGACCGGCACAGCGCCTTCGTGACGACGGCATCGGGCCGGTTCATCCGGGTCGAGCACGACGTCAACTCGCCGCACCCGTACACGCGTGACACGACGCTGACCGGAACCCGTGGTTCCATCGAGCTCGACAACGCCCGGCTGTACCTGGAGTCACTTGGCCACAACAACCACACCTGGCGGACCGGAAGCGCGTACAACAGCATCCTGGCTCAGCACGACCACTGGCTGTGGCCTGCTCTGCAACGCCTGGCCGAACAGTACGGCGGTCATGGCGGTGGCGACTTCGTGGCGATCTTCCGGCTCGTTCAGCTGATGCGGCTGGGGATGACGCCGGACATCGACGTGTACGACTCGGCGGCGTGGTGCTCGGTGATCCCGCTCAGCCACGAGTCGATGAAGACCCCGCACATGCGGCCGGTCAAGATCCCGGACTTCACCCGCGGCCACTGGAAGGCGGCCCGTCCCACCTTCGACCGCCCCCGCCCCGCCGATCCCTGGCTCGAGGAACGCTGATGCGGTTTGGTGCTCGGCCCACCCGCCGAGCACCAAACCCCGGCCGGGACGCCGCCGAGGTGCTCCCGCGGTCGCGAGGCCTCACCGGTGAGGTCAGTGGCGGTGGCCGGTTCGCCTGCGCCGGGCCACGCGTCTGAGTTGGGTGATGCGGACCGTGCCGAGCAAAGCGGTCATCAGGGCAGCGCCTACCGCGGCGATCAGCAACGTGATCGCCAACGGCGCGGTCCCGTCCATCCACAAGAACGAGACCTGCACTGTGCGGGTGTTCTGGAGCAAGAACACGATCAGGGCGACCAGTACGACGGCTGTGGCGCACAGCGCGACCCACATAGCGCCTGCGCGGCTGGGAGGCACTGGTTTGGCGGGCGCGGTCGACGACGGCGCGCGTTCGGGTTGCGCCTCGTCGGCGGGCCGTGCGGCTGGTTGGCTTTCGTCGCGCGGCTTCAGGTCATCGGTCGGCCCGGGTTCCGGGGTGGCCGGAGTCGTCGTGGGGGTCGTGGACTGGGGGTCGCGAGGGTTGTCGGGCCGGATCGTCATGGGAACCTCCTGAAGGCCGACGGATGCGGGGTGCTGGGCCGGCAGGGACGGCGTGGGTCTGAGCGTTGGCTTCCGCACCGAGTAGCACGGCAAGCGCGGTGAGGTAGAAGAACAACAGGGCGGCGATCGGCGTGCTGATGGGTCCATAGACGCTGATCGAGTCGAAGGCGTAGCGCAGGTATGCGCGAACGGCCGCGGCACCAGCGAGCCAGATGGCCGTCGCGATGCCGGCACCGAGCAGGTGGTCGCGCCAGCGGGTCCGCAGCGGTACGGCGTAGTGGTAAAGCGTGACCAGGGCAAGAATCGACAAGATCAGGATGGTCGGCCAGTACGCGACCCTCAGCGTCGTCACGGCCAGGTCGTGGCCGGTGTCCGGGATGAGCCGCAGCAACGTGCGAGGGCCGATGACAAGCAGCGGCAGGACGACGACTCCGGTGACCACGCCGGCAAGGTAGATACCGAGGGCCAGCAGACGACTGTGCACAGCGCCGCGGGCGCTGCGTTGTCCGTAGGCGATCGCGATCGCGTTGACGTAGCTGGCGGTCGCGGTGGAACCAGCCCAGATCGCGAGGAGGAATCCGGCGGAGGCGATGTCGGCACGGCCCTCGGTGAGCACCTGAGTCAACAGCGGCTGGACGAGGTCGGTCACGGTTTGCGGTGTCAGCGCCTGGGTTGCGACCTCCAGGACCCGCTGTTCGATCGCGGAGCCGAGGTCGGCCCCGAAGACGGACTCCAGGTAACCGACCAGCCCGATAAGGCACAACACCAGTGGCGGCAGCGCCAGCAGCATCCAGAACGCGATCTCCGCTGCCATGCCCAGCACCCGGTGCCGCCAGGCGCTTTGCACTGTCGCACCGATCCGGACTCCACTCTTGTGCATCCACTGTCGCTTGCCGGCACTCACCGCGACACTCCGATCTGCCATGGTCGGCCTGCGCTACGCGTTCGGCTGGTCGTGGTCGACAGGAGGCTGGTCCGGTAGCTGGGCTCGGTTGCGCCTGGGGCGCAGGCGCCCCCTCAGCCCGTCCGCTGACAGCAGGCGCGCGAGTCCGGTCGTCGTGTGCCGGATGGGACGCGGCCTGGACAACGCCGGCGCCGGTTCGGTCGGAGACGCGAGAAGTGCGGCGGCGCTCGGCGTACCCCAAGGCTCCAGCATCAGGTGGCGCCGAAGATAGAGCACGGTCTCGCGCGCGATCGCCGCCAGCGGCAGCGCCACCAGGGCACCGGCGATGCCGTGCAGGTGACCGCCGAGCAACAGGGCGAAGATCACCAGCAAGGGGTTGATGCGAAGGCTGTGGGCGAACACCTGTGGAGCCACGACGTGCCCTTCGAGTTGCTGCAGTGCGACGAACAGCAGCACCAGCCACAGCGCAGTCCACAGGTCGCCCTGGAAGAGCGCCACCAGCACCGGGGGAGTCGCGCCGAGAACCGGACCGACGTACGGGATGAGTTCCATCAGCCCGTAGAACACGCCGAAGAACACGGCGTACGTCCGTCCGGCGGGGAAGATCCCCAGCACACCGAAGAGCCAGAGCGAGATCCCTGCGCTGAGCCCCATGATGAAACTGAACGTCAGCTGGCCACGCACATACCCCGACACCGCGCGCTGCACCCTCGCCGGGTAGTCGTCCTCGGTGCTTCCGTCGCCGGGAGGCATGATGTGCCGGAAGAGCGTGCCGATCTGGGTTCCGTAGATGAGCATGTAGATCGTGATCACCAGGATCAGAATGAGGACGAACCCCGCCTCCACGGCCATGGTGACCAGGTCCCGGGTGAACGCGACGACATCCCCGGAACCCCGAACCACCTGGTCCTGCAAGGTTTCCAGCGCGGTCTCGCCGGGGCGCTTGATCTGGATGCCGATACCCCGCTGATCCAGCCGCTCCTGGACGTTCGCCAGTGAGTTGTTCGCCGAGTTGATCAGCTGGGGCAGGTCGGCCTGGAACGCCGACAGTTGGGCGGCGACCTGCCGGACCAGCAGTGTCACCACGCCGGCCAGGACCACGAAGAACGCCACGAACACGGCCCCGATCGCGATCCCGCGGGGCACGCGTGCCCGCTGCAAGCCCGTCACCAGGGGGTTGACGATCAACGCCACGACGGCGGCGACCAGGAAGATCATCAGTACCGGCGCGGCCGCCCGCGCAAACGCGGTCAGCGCGAACAGGGCCACCGCCACGACGACCGCCTGCACCCAGCGGGGCACAACCACCGGCTCCGGAGTCTGCTCAGGGGCGGGCTCCGTGTCGGCGTCCTGGGCCGATGACGCCGTGACCGCGGGCGTTGCCGGCTGCGGCTCAGCGTCCGTGACAACGGCATCCGGATCCGCTGGCGGCGTGGCCGCGACCTCACCGGGGCCGTTGTCTGTTCTCGTCATCGGCGAGTTCTCTCTGGCCACTGGCGAGCTCTCTCTCGTCCCTGGCGAGCTCTCTCTCGGCGCGGGCGAGTTCTCGAGGTCGCCATCGCGTCCATCGCTCATGGCCCCACCTCCCGCGCCGGAACCTCAGCAAGTGTCGAGCGACACCGATGCCCCAGTACCCGGCTCCTACACACACCGCAGTCGGTGCCGGACGCGTGGGTCCGCCCTGCCATCCGCCTCGGTTTCCCTTCTGCTGACGGCTCACAAAATCTGTGCTGACGGGATTAGACATTCGTCGGTCGGGTGTGTAGCGTTGATCGTGTTGACGGAGGAGAACATCGAAGCCGAGGTGGACAGCTACCGACCTGTCCAGAGTGGTGATTCGCAGTTCGCAGTTCGCAGTTCGCAGTTCGCAGTTCGCAGTTCGCAGTAGGTAGTACGCAGTTGCAGTAAGTAGTAGGTAGTTGCAGTAAGTAGTTGCAGTTCCGTACGTGTAGTAGCGGTTTGCAGTTGCAGTAAGAAGTAGTCCGAGTAAGCAGGAGTTGGTTACACCGTCGGATCGTCCGCCCGGGCCAGTACGTCGCCGGGCGGAGACCGCAGTCACATCGGATTGGAAGGTGGTCTTCGGTTACGCATTCAGCGATACCCGCAGTGACGGCCCACCTGAGGCGTGCTGCGGACACGAAAGGCCGGCCTGACAGCCGGTAAAGGTGACAAATCCAACCCCTGGGCCCCGGTGCTTCGGCACCGGGGCCCTTCGACACGGAGGCCCTATGACCCCAGATCGCACCCGGAGAATCCGATGAACTCAGACCCGACCACGGGAACCGCCCATCTCGACGACGACGACTACCCCGCCTACACGATGGGTGCCGCCGCGGAGATGCTCGGCACCACGCCGGGATTCCTGCGCAGCCTGGACGAGGCGAAACTGATCACCCCCCAACGCTCCGAAGGCGGCCACCGCCGCTACTCGCGCTACCAGCTACGCCTGGCCGCCCGAGCCCGCGAACTGGTCGACCAGGGCACCACCCTCGAATCCGCCTGCCGAATCATCATCCTCGAAGACCAACTGGCCGAAGCCCTCAAAATCAACGAACAACTCCGCAACCAGGACTGACCACGCGACCTATCCGATCAGCCCGCCCGTCGGCCGCAGTACCGATCTATCGTGAGGCATGACAGGTTGGGAGAGTTTGCGCGCGGACTTGCGCCAGCTGCGCGAGCAGTCACCGGACGCGCTCATGGCATTTCCCGACCCCGACAGCGAGCGGCGGATCCGCATCGATCTGGCCCCCTTGGCAACCAACATCGCCGCCACGTTGACCGCAAAGTACGCAGCCTCCTGCGTGTCGGAGCGATGACCTTCCCGACCAGACAGCTGTGGCTGAGCGAGCACACCTACCAGCTACGCGGAGCACCCGCCGAACCCGCCCGGCCACACCGTGGAACCCCTATCTCCGTTGTCGGCCCGGACCGGCCGGTGCAGGCGCGAGGACGTCTTGGTAACGAATCGAGCCGCCCACCGGCACATGCTGTCGACCAACGGCCAGCTGCAATCAGCGGTAACCGACAACTCCGGCAGCGTCGTAGGTCGGTACATCGGCCCTCATGCTCTTGTGCGGGTGCAGTTCTGGATCGAACCTCACCAAAGCCGCCCTGTGCCGGTCTTGATCGGGACAGCCTCGGTGGTCCCCGACCTGGGGTACGCAGTCCCGCCCGAACAGTGGCGGCTGGTCATCGAACTACAGACCGACAGCGGCAGCATGCTGTCGGCGCCGCTGGAGCTCACGATTTCGCCGTAACCGGCACCACCAGCGCCTACCTGCGACCGGCCGCGATGCTCGCCACCCACGCCGACTTGCACCGAGCCGTGGGTAGAACGGCGCCGGTGGCGGCGGTCATCTGAGCGGCCGGAAGAATTCGGTGATGTCCTGGGCGAGGAGCTCCGGTTCCTCGTGTGCGGGGAAGTGCCCACCGCGGGGCATCCGGGTGTACCTCGTCACGTTGTACGTGCGTTCCGCCCAGGAGCGCGGTGGCCGGGTGAGGTCGGCGGGGAAGACGGCAACGGCGGTCGGCACCTCGACCCGCTCGACGCGCCGGGTCAAGCCGCGCGCGTACTCGTAGTACGGCCGGAAGGACGTCGAGATGCTGCCGGTGAACCAGTAGAGCGACGCCTGCGTGAGGAGGAAGTCGTCGCTGAACCGGGCCGACAAGTCACCGCCGCTGTCGCTCCACGCTCGGTACTTCTCCACGATCCAGGCCAGGAGGCCGGTAGGGGAATCCGACAGGGCGTGAGCCAGGGTGAGTGGTCGGGTGCTCTGCTGGTGCTGGTAGCCGCCCTCCTCCGCGGTCCACGCCATGACCTCGTCGAGGTAGGCCTTCTCCTCGGCTGTGAGACTCCGTTCGTCGTACGAGATCGGTGCGGCGACGGCGAGCAGGTGGATGCCGACGACCGAGTCGGGATAGGCCTCGCCCAGCCGCGAGCTGATGCCGGCGCCGAGGTCACCGCCGTGGGCGGCGTACCGCTCGAAGCGGAGCTCGTCGTGCATGAGGGCGTGCCAGATCTCGTGGTACTGCAGTGCCGGCGGCAGCGACGGGCGCTGCGGTGAGAACGCATAGCCAGGCAAGGACGGCACGATGACAGTGAACGCGTCGGCCGGCGCCCCGCCGTGCCGAGAGGGGACAGCTAAGCGCCGGGCCAGATCGGTGAGCTCAAGGACCGAGCTTGGCCACCCGTGGGTCAGGACGATCGGCAGCGCGTCGGGATGCTCGCCTTCGAAACGGAGATAGTGGACGGGCGTGCCGTCTATCTCGGTCACGTGCGAGGGCAGAGCATTGACAGCTGCTTCGTGCCTGCGCCAGTCGTAGTCGGTGGCCCAATAAGTCACGAGGCGCCGGAGTTCGTCGGTGTCGGTGCCGGCCTGCCACGGGTCTACTGGCCACGGAGTAGGCCAGCGGGTACTGCGGAGCCGACTCCGGAGGTCATGCAGGTCGGCGTCCGGCACCGAGATCAGCGTCTGCACAGCCACGCGCGCCTCCCGGCTCAGACTGGTCCGCTGCGACGAGCGCATCGGCGATCATGATCGATCCCAAACGTACGCGAGGCGCCTGCGGTTGGTCGATCGCAGCCAAGCCGTGAGAGTGCGTGGCGTCGGGGTGTTCAGCCCGGGTCGGTCACCGTTGCCGTACGCACCGATTCATGTAGGTCGCCGGCAGGACGCCGCGTCGGGGAGGATGTCCATCGAGAGGCTGTCGGTGGAGGCGCGTACGGTTCCGAGCATGCAACCTGTGAAGATCACGACCGCTTTCATCCCTGTGGCCGTCCCGGCAGACTCGGCCGACTGGTACAGCCGTACGTTGGGACTCCGAGTCGAGGAGGTGAACGAGTGGAGCGCCGTTCTCCGACCCGGCGATGGCGCAAAATCAATGGCCGTGACGTTGCTAGGACCGACCACTGGCATTCAAGCCAAGCCCGGCTTGGACTGGGCGACCTGCAACTTCGCCGTCGCAGACCTCGACCAGGTTCGAGCCGACCTCCATGACCAGGGCCACGAGCCCAGCCCAATCGAAGGCACACCGGACACTGTCCGCTTCTTCACCCTCCGCGACCCCGACGCCAACACACTACTGATAACCGGTCCGTAGAAGTCCGCGCCCGCTACGTCCCCTAACCTGCGGTCACCGACGTCCATCGCCACACGGCGCCAACGCACCTTCGTTCTCAATGGAGCTTCCATGTCTGTCCCGGACCCCGCAGCCCCATCGATCTCGCCGGTCTCAACGGCGATCAACGTACTGCGCGCCGCAGGTGAAGACGGCAACGCCGATGCAGTAGCCGAGGTCTTGGCACCCGACGTCGTCTTTCACTCCCCGATGTCGGCGACAAAACTGTTCGAGGGCAAGGAGGAGGTCACCGCGTTGCACCGTGACATCTTCGCCGTCCTCGAGAACGTCGACACGACAGACCCACTCGTGCTCGGCGATACGGGATCCTTCTCCTTCCGTGCGCGCGTGCGCGGGGTGGAACTCGAAGCCATGAACCTGGTCCGAGTCAACGAGCAGGGACAGATCGCCGAGTACACGGTCTTCGTCCGCCCGCTCCCGGCCCTCGCCACCCTCTTCGCGACGCTCCCACCGCGAGTAGCGTCAAGGCGACGCGGCCCCCTGACCGGCGCCCTCCTGGCGGCCCTCGCCCGCCCCCTAGCCTTCATTCACCGCGCCGCGGACCGTATGGCGCCCAGATTCCTCTAGCCATGAGCAGGCTGCTCGGCGAGCTCCTTGCCGCACACGGCGGCCTTGAACGGTGGAGCGCAGTATCGGCCCTCACCGTCCACCAGCACATTCAGCGGCCTCCTACGCTCCCGCTTCCCCGGAAACCGGATGGCCCACCTGCATGTCCGGTCCAGTTGGCAGAACAGTAGGTCGTCATTCACGGCTTCCCCCAAGACGACCAGCAAGGGGTGTCCGATCGAGGCGACGTACGGACCGAGACCCGCGACGGCGACCTGATAAAGACCCAGCGCAACGCGCGCCGCCTTCTCGGGGTCCAGCGGACTCACTCCCAACCTCCAGGACTCACCGGCGGCGACTACGCCCACGCCGGCGAACGGCTCCACGGAGACCTGGACACCTGCATCGGCTGCGACTGCTGCCTCGGCCTGAGGGCTGCAACCTGTACAAGATGAGCGATTCGTCTCTTCACCGCGGCCCGCAGGGCCAGGCTCCTGAAAGGGCATCCTCGGCGAGTTAGAGCCGCTGGATGGCGTAGCTGGCTAGACCGATGGGCGTGACCATCATCAGCAGGCCGACCACGCCCATCTTCCAGCCCCACCACCATGGGTGCTGCGGCAGCCGCTCCGGTGGGAGTGAGGCGACGATCTTGTCTACCTCGTTCTGCAGTTGTGTGCGCTCGGCGTCGGTGAAGCCGTCCTTCCCCAGTTGCATGGACAGCGACACCACTTTGTCGTTCTGCTCGCTGCTGAACCCGGGGAGGTCCACATTCGGCTCGTTGTACGCCTGCGTACCGCAGCCCAACGGCACGCCGGTGTTGATGTCGACCGACACGTCATTGTTGCCGCAACTGTCACCGGCCTTCTTGAACCCGATCTTGTAGGTGTAGCGCGCCGCGTGCTGATCCGCGAAGCCCCAGAACGCCAGCCCTAAGCCGCCGCAGAACAGACCGACCAGGACCACGGCGCCGACAATCCAGAGCAACACCTTCGCCAGAGCGCGCACGCCCTGCACTCTACTGAGAGCCCGAGCACCGAAGCCCCTGCTGACGCCCGCGCACGCCAACCTTGTGGATCACATAGCCTTCCTGCGTGAAGGAGATCGTGACGTATGTCGAGATGACAGCGCCTGCTGAGCTCAGACCGGCGACTGCCGTGTCCGGTCTGGTGATCGAGCCGTTGGAGCGGGACTCTCCATTGGTGGTCGACCTCCAGACGAGGATCGGCGCTCCTTTCGGCTGGCAGAGCGCGCGCCGGACCGAGGAGGAATGGGCGGCCTGGTTCGCCGAGTGCCCGGACCGGACGTTCTGGTTACTGTCCTTCGAGAATGTGCCGGCGGGATTGGTGTCCTACGATCTCCATCCCGGTGGCGACCTGGAGATCGAGACGTTCGGCCTCGTGCCGGAGTTCGTCGGCAAGGGTCTCGGCGGCTACGCCTTGACGCTCGGGATTCAGCAGGCGTGGGCCCTGGCCCCCGCGGTGAACCGGGTCTGGCTGCACACCTCGTCGTTGGACCATCCCCACGCGCTGCCCAACTATCACCGCCGCGGCTTCCGTACCTTCAAGACCGAAGAAGGCGACCGCGACACGACCCGCTCGGAATGAATGTGGTGACTGGGGCCAGCGGCACCGATGAGCAGCATGACACGTTGCACGTCGCGCCTCCTGGAACGTTGGGATGGAGGTGATTCAAGACCGACTGGACCACATCCATAGCCGACAGGGCGTCCTCAAATTGACGCAAACGCGAGACGTGCTGGCCTGGTTCTGCTACGGCGAGACTCGGACGCGGGCTGTCGAACCGGGCTTGGCAGCGCAAGATTTCTAGCGCCTCGCTCACAGCCCCGACTGGCCTCACACGATTACTGTCACGCGCGAAGTCGACTTCTGATTATGGTGGCTTCATGGAGATTTCTCTCCGACGGGCGCTGGCGTGGCGGATGAGCCGGCAGTTCCTCACCGAGGGCGCCGAGTCGGTGGAGGAGGTCGTGGGCCGGCTGGTCGCGGTGGGAGCGCATTCGGGCGACCCCGGGCTCGCCGTACGACGGCGGTTGTCGACACCCGGCGAAGATGATGTCGAGCGGGCATTCCAGGCGGGCCGCATCATGAAGACTTACGCGTTCGGCGGCGCCACCCACCTCATGACACCGGCCCAAGCGGGTATTCATCTGGCGCTGCGGGCGGCCAGTCGAATGTGGGAGCTGCCCAGCTGGGTGAGTCACTACCAGCTCGGTGCACAGGATTGGCCGGCCCTGCGTAAGGTCGTCCGCGAGGTGCTCTCGGACGGTCCGGTGACCAGAGAAGAGCTGATCGCAGGGGCGACCGCACATCGCCGATTCAGCCACCTCGGGCCCGGTTTCGCGCATACCAGCGACACGTTGCTGAAACCGTTCGCCTGGCAAGGAGATCTGTGTTTCGGGCCGGCCCGAAACGGTCAGGCGACGTACCAGTCTCCCGACGCGATCCCCGGCTGGGCCGGTATCCCTGAACTTGAGCGGGCCGGCCGCGAGGCTGTCCTTGCGTACTTCGATGCGTACGGCCCGGCGAAGCCTGAGAATCTTCAGTACTGGCTCGGCGACCGCCTCGGCGCCGGCCGAAAGCGGATCACCCGCTGGCTGGCCGATCTGGCCGACGAGATCGTCGAGATCACCGTCGACGGCGAGCCGATGCTGCACGCGAGGCAACACCTGGATGCCCTGGCCGAGCAGTCGGCAACCACGGCCGTGACACTGCTGCCGGGGTACGACCAGTGGGTCGTCGGCCCCGGTACGGCCGACGCCCGCGTCGTACCCGCCGAACACCGTGCCGTCATCACCCGCGGTGCCCCCCTCGTCCTCACAGCGGGCATCGTCAGCGGAACATGGAAGATCCGCAAAGACACCCTCACCATCTCCTGGTTCGTCCGTGCCACGGACATACCTAGTGACGAGATCGAGTCCGCGGCCGCCCGTTTGGCAACCCTCCTCGGCCGAGACCTGCACGTGGTCTGATCCGCGTCAGCAGTACGGGCCCAGTGCCAGTACGGCGAGGCCGATCCAGGAGACCAGTGGCAGACGCTCGACGCTCAGAGACGCCATATCGCACTAGAACATATCGATCAGGTACGTCAAGCGGTCCGGGAGTTCGTGACGGGACGGTGCTCAACCGCGGTCCGTCGAGTGGCGTGCGTGGACCGAAGGCGTCAGCCGAGCTCGACCTCAACATCCGAGACTGCGGACGCAGACCTACGGCAACGACCGAGACTGCCAGGCAACAACTGTCCTGCGGTCGTTCGGTGACGCGGAGACTGGAGACCTCCACTTCCAGGGTGAGACGGTAGTGATCCAGCGGTGCTCGCGAGGGTTGTTCGACGATTGCGGGCTTTCGGACTCGGAATCCGTGGTGAAGCTGCCCGCCGCGATGGCGGCGATGATCGTGGAGGCCTGCCGTGCCGGAGCCGTCGTTTGATCAACTCCTCCCGAGCAGCACGCGAACCATGACCAGTACCTTCACAGAACTCGTCAAGTAGGCCACATTCCGGAAGTTCACCGTCCGGAATGTGGTGTAAGCCAGGTGCATGGTTCTTCCTGCTGAAGTAGTTGCGCCCGTGCGGGTCGAAGTACGCAATGGGCATCACCTCGCGGTGCGGCGTCGCGGGGATGGTGGGGTGCCGCTGCTGCTCATCCATGGGTTCCCCTGCACGAGCCGGATCTGGTCGCACAATCTCGTCCCGCTGGCCGAGGCGGGATTCGACGTCGTCGCGCCGGACCTGCGCGGGTACGGCGACTCCGACTTCGCGCCGGATGACTTCTACGATTTCAACGCGTTCAACACCGATCTAACCGGGCTGTTCGACAAGCTCGGCTGGGATCGCGTAGTCGTCGCCGGGCATGATCTGGGGGCGATGATCGCCATCGACATGGCCAACCGCCACCCCGACCGGGTGGACCGTCTGGTGATCCTGGACGACTCCACGCCCGACCTGAAAGACGCGTTCGCGGCGGCGGGGATTCCGCCGAGCATGCCCAAGCGCGCGGTCTATGACTACGTCCGCCTCCAGGGGCATCACGCCGACGCCTTGGTCGCCGAGCTGGACACGCCCGAGCAGCGGCGGCGCTACATCGGTGAGTTCTACGGGCACCGCCTGTGGTGTCCGCCCGATGCCTTCGACGACGAGGACTTGGCCTTCTTGACCGAGCCGTACGGCGACGCTGCCCGGCTGCGCGCCTCCTTCGCCGACTACGAGGTCGTCGTGGGTACCCGGCCGCTGTCCGCCCCGGAGATGCTCGACCGGCCGGTCCGGCAGCCCGCCCTGGTACTGATCGGTGAAGACCAGGTGACCAAAGGCGACCACGCCGAGCAGCGGTGCGCACTCGCCTTCCCCGAAGCGGTCGGTCCGTTCTGGGTCAAGGGCGCCGGTCACTTCATGCCCTGGGAACAGCCCGAGACGGTCAACCGCGCCATCCGCTCCTTCTCCGGCGACCTGCTGATCGCCCGAAAACCCAGCCGGTGAAGAGTTCAGTCAACTAGCCTTCACCGAACTCGTCAGGCTGGCTCGGGCCCGCCGACGTCGACCAGGTGGAATGACAAAGCGGTCCCGGCGCCAGCTTCTCAGCAGCGGGACGGCGGGATCGGATGGGTCACGGTTCGTTTGAGCAACGCGAGTTGGCGGCGGCGGGGGCGTACTGGTCAGGCAAGGATGGTCAGCGCAGGGAGGCCAACTTCGACCATGTTGCGTGCTCTGGTGGGACTGGTGGAATCTCAGCACCCTGCAGTTCTTCGTCGTCCGGCGGTTGAAACTGAGCCCGCCACTGCTTCAGTTCGACGTCGCTCATGCGCCACGTTTGGTGGGGCGTAGTTGCGAACCGATTGGTGACACGCCTGCGTTGTTCCTCGTGGTCTATGGGCAGGTAGATGACTTCGCTGCGCGCGCCGACATCTTCGCGAACTGCCACGCCCACATGGAGGAGGCGCCCAGATAGCGCACCCCCCTTTCAAGACGTCATGCAGCGTTGCCATGGTTTCCTCGACCGGCACCTGTTCGTCGAAACGGTGAACGTAGTACACGTCGACGTAGTCGGTTCCCAACCGCCTTAGCGACTCGTCCAACGCTCAAGGATGGCCTTGCGCAAGAGGCCGCTGCCGCCTTGACCGTCATGCATCTTCCCGTGGACCTTCGTTGCGAGAACGATGTCCTCGCGTCGAGCCTCGGCCGATGCCCTGGGAGGACAGGGGCGGTTCGCCCTTGCACAACGCAGAAGCCCGACGAACCCTCGGCATCTGCCGCGCTCTGCTAAAGCTCAAGCATCCCCATAGCCAAGTCGCGCTTGATCCTCAATTGAGCGTCCCCTACCGCCAGTCCCGGGAACCCGCCGTTCCGGAAAACCCAATTCAGGTAGGACACGAAGGGCATAGCGACCTCTCCGACGATCAGGCCTTCCGCTGTCCCATCCGGCAGCGGCATCCGGTAGACGCCACCGCTGATATTGGCTTTCGTCAGGTGGTCGGGTGCCAGAGGCAACTCGAAGCTGACGGCCTCCTCGGGGTTGTCCTCAGCCATCTCGACCCATCCCCGATACTCGTCCTCCAGATACTGTTCGACGGAGGCGTCCGGATCGGAGGACCCTTCGACCTCGATCACGAGAGGATCAGCCGAGGCCGAGTCAGGCCAATGTGGGTGGGTCCCAACGAGCCAAACGTCGCCACCAACCGAAGCCACGACGACAGCGCCAAAGGGACTATCCCGACGTGCTCGTCCAGCCAGGCGAGCGCGAGGCCACCACGCTCAGTGGCTGGGTAGTAGGGGCGCACCGGGTTGCGCCGTCCGTCGTTGCTGTGGAACACATAGTCTTGGCTCTCAAGTCGGTCAATGAGAGTCTCGACGTTGCGCCGGGCTCGGCGAGCCATCTCGTCGCAGACCGCCTGCGCGTCCGCCCAGAGTCCCGGTTCTCGGACACGGTCGCCGACCTGACGGAGCTCATGCCACACGCGCGCCCGGTCGCCGGCGAGGTAACGCTCATACATGGTGGCCATTCCCAGATCATGGCCGAGCCAGTAGCGCCGTCAGCAGCGGGACCCAGAACGACCTCGTCTGGCTCCGCTGTCTACACGGATGTGTTCGACGAGGCCGCCCTTACCGCGGCGAACGTCGTCAAACTGTGTTAGGCAGATGGTCCGCGGCCGACCAGAGGAACGACGATGACACCTGCACACCTTGCCGTCGAGAACGAGGACTTGCCGAAGCTGCGGGAGCTGCTCGATGGCGGTGTCGACATCGAAGAGATCGATGGAGGTATGACCTTGCTCCAACACGCGGTCGATGTCGAACTTGATGGACACACGCAAACGGGCATGCCACTTCACGTTGACGTCACGGCGTACCTCCTCGCTCGAGGCGCAGATCCACTTGCATCGCCCAGAGGGGGAGTGGGCTCTGCTCTCCACCTGGCTCGGGTTGGCGGTCACTGGCTTGCGGTGTCTCTGATAGAGGCCTTCGCTGCGCGCGGGGCTTAGCCCCAACTCCCTCAATCTGCCGCAACAGTCGTGCCCCGCGTCGACGGCAAACCCTCCTCCTCGCGACAGCCTCCGCCGAACAACGGGTGTTTGCACCCAGGACACACCCGGACTGCGACAGCGACTAGTTCGCACTTGACGTTGCGCAGCTGTCGAACCGGTTCGGCGTCGTCGCTGGCACTGCGCGGCGGGCGGGCCAGCACAGCCGGGCTGGTCTTGGTTGGCGCGACGTTGTAGTCCGGTGCCTTCTCCTCGTCGGCGTTGGCTTCCTCGATCGTGGACGTCTTCAGCAGCTCCGAGCGGCTCCTGGTTGACACATATCGTCCGCACAGCGTGCCAGAGAAGCCAGGCGCAATTGGTTACCTTCTCTGCATTAGTCAAGGCCTGCGACGGTGTCGAGCCGGGCGGGGAGGTTCGTCCGTGCGGTGGGAGCTGGCTGCTGCCGGTTCCGCGGCCGGGCATGTGCTGCTCACGCCGGAAATTCGCCTGACGGCGTGACGGACTGGCGATAGCGTTCGGCGGATGCGTTACTTCGCTCAGTTCCGCGCGTGGCTGGGCGAGCTCGTCATCGACTCTCTGCGGCGGGATCTTTCGAGCGTGAAGGTGGTCAGCTCCGATGAGAGCGGTCTGATCTTCGACAGTGGTAGCGATCCGTCGAAGGTTGCCAACCTGGGCTACCTGAAGAACGCCTTCAGTGTGCTCGGCACGATCCGACAATCCTCAGCTCAGCGTGCGGCCGAACAGTTTGCCGAGCAGGTGCTCTCGACCCCGATGTTGCGTGGACAGGGGCGGGTAACGAGCTTCCGGACGATGGTGAGCGTAGACGGGAGGTTGCTCGGATTGCCCCGCCGGGCCAAGACTCGGCTCGAGTCGGCGATCGCCAAGGCCACCGGGGCGCGGCTGAACCCCCGTGGCGGCGGCGTGGAGTACTGGCTGATCGGCCGCCGTGACGTCGAATCAATGTTCTTCTGCCAGCGGTTGACGACGGGTATTAAGCCGGGGGTCGCCGGCAGCCTGGGGGCCGACCTCGCCACGTTGCTGGTCAGGGCGTCAGATCCTAGGCCAGACGACGTCTTCCTGGACCCTTTTGCAGGCAGTGGTTCCATCGTCCGGGCCCGGATGGCGCTGCCGTACGGCCGGGCAACGTACTCCGATCTCGCCGTTGGGGAGCCTCATCTGCAGGTGCCGCCGGAGATCCGGCGTCGCAGTCGGGTCACCGTGCTCGCCGAGGACGCCCTGGAGCTTCCGTCGATCTCGACTGGTTCGGTGAGTTCGATCGTCACCGACCCACCCTGGGGTGAGTACGACGGGCTGGACGTCGACTTTGCCACCTTCGCCCGGCGGATGATGGCCAGTTTCGACCGGGTGCTGGATCCGCAGCGCGGTCGGCTGGTACTGCTGCTGTCGCGGCGGGCGGCTGAAGTAACGCATGCTCTTTGGCCGTCCGCGAACCTAACCCTGGTGCAGTCCCACCAGTTGCTAGTCAATGGTCATCCGGCCAGCGCGCAGATCGGTCGCCGACTGCCACGGGCGGGTTGACTCGCCGGACGACACAAAACACGCCGGTGGCTCCCAATCGCGGACGCACCTCAACTGAGCAGACAGCTCGCCCCACAGGCTGTCCGGAATCGCCCGCGGCGCCCGAGCAGGCTTCTCGTGCACCGTCTCGTCGCGGGCATCGATCATCCGTACGGCAGAACTCTTCGGCACCCAGCAACCATGACAGACCCCGCGCGGCAGCTGCCCCCTCTCGCCGTCCGGTCGCGGGAGCGGGCGGATCGCCACGAGAGAAGCCGACCATCATGAAAATCGCGTTGCTCGGCACCGGGTTCGGCCAGCCCAGACCGCCATCTACGCCCAACGCCGCGACGTCGACGAGGCGGTCCTGTTTGGCCGGACACCGGAGCAGCTGGCCGAGCTCCGCAAGCAATTCGGGGTTCGCGCGGTCGACCGCGGGATCAACCGACATGAAGGCACCGGGCAGTGGCCACGAGGTACGACAAGCTCTCCGTCCGCTACGAGGCGACTGGTGCTGGTCGCGGCCGTGAACGAGTGGCTGTGACCAGCACCGTCGCAACGGCCCTCAGACGACGTCGAATTCGTTGCCCTCGGGGTCCTGCATGGCGGCGGCGTAGAGCGCCATGTCTGGCTCATCCTTGATCCGCAGCACGGTAGCGCCAGCTTTGACCAGCCGTTCCACCGTGGCCTCGACCCGCTGTACGCGGACGTCCAGTGGGACGTCACGTCCCCCACCGACCTTCAGGTCGAAGTGCCACCGGTTCTTGGCGACCTTCGGCTCCGGAACCTGCTGGAACCACACCCTCGGTCCACGTCCCGCAGGATCGATGATCGACTCCGGAACGTCCCCGGCACCGGCCGGCAACTCTGCCTCCGGCACCCCCATGGCCGCCCAGTAGGCACGCCAGGTGGCGTGCCCGCCCGGCGCAGGCTCAGACACGTAGCCCAGCGCCTCGGCCCAGAAGGTCACCATTCTCTGCGGATCGGAGCAGTCGATCGTCAGCTGCACTGTCATCTCCATACTCAGACCATCCCAGGCAGATCCGACAAACGATCGAGACCATCGAGTGCGCATCTGTTCGGGAGGACGGCGCAGGGCCTGGCGAGCGAATATCGCGCGCCAACGGACTGTGGATATAGCTACCTCTTGTGAGTCCGCCAACGGATGCGCGTCGACGCACGGATCTGCCGATGAGCGAGCACGTGAGCAGCGCTGCACTAGCATCTGGCCATGTCGCAAGTGGATGAGTGGACCTCGGATGATCGTCAGTGGCTCGAGCAGCAAGATGCGCGCCTCCAGGTCCTGGTTGACGAGCGCCTCGCCGAGTATCGGCGTAGCAACATCTACGTCTTCGACATGTTCATCGACCCCGATGACGATTCGGATGGGGCACCCAACCTTTGGATTGCATGTGACCACTACACCGGTGAACTGATCCAGCGGCTGACGGGGGCCGAGCTGGAAGACTTCTACGCCGATCACCAGGATTGGGTTGAATACACCGGACTAGTTGACGAACTGCAGGACCAACTCAAAGAAGAGCCGTAGCAAAACATCAACTCCTTGGGCGTCAGACGGACAGTTGGATCCAGCCTGATCGCCGGCCAGCAGCAAGGAACGAGAAGTCCCCGAGGTCTTGGACGTGCTGGTCGCGCAGACGCCACCGCGTTCGGTCCCCCTTGGTGTCCGTGCTCCGAACCAGCACAACTCCCAAGACGACGCCGACTTCGGGGATCCTGAGGACAGTAAGAGGGTCACCGGTGTAGGCCGACGCGCCAGCCGCGACGTCCACGCTTGTCGCGGCGACCGGATCCGCCTTCAGCGCCGAGGACTCCAGGGCCGCCCTGATTCCGCCCGCCATGACCTGCACTTCGTCCGACCGGTCCCAGTCGTAGGGCCTGAAATGGACACTCAACTCGGCGACACGCTCGGAATGACGGGCCCAATCCCGTGCGTAGAGACGGACGCCATCCGAATCCAGGAACGCTGCCGCTCGGAAGGGCACCTCGCACGCGAACCGCACCGAGAGCGCCCACTCGTCGTGGAGAAGACCGGACGGACCTCCGGTACGAACGACTTTGGAAGTCCACTCGACGCCTTCAACCAGAAACCGCTCACGGGTCAGGGAGCCAATCTGGGCCATGCCGCAGACTTTAAGCCGGTCAGCCGTTCAGACGCCCGCTCATGCCGCGAGTTTGGGTGAAGGTGTGTCAGGCTACGCCAGTGCCGAGTGACGTCATGGTCCTCCGTGCCGAGGATCAGCTCTGCCAGATGCTGACCAACGAGGGTGGATCGTGACCGCGCCATCGTGGGCGGCCCTGCTCGACTTGGCGCCCGCGCACACCGACGCGTGGACCGCCGCAACCACCCGCCTCCCCGCGGCGGACACGTGCCGGGACTTGCGCGAAGCCGATGTCTCCGCCGCGCTGGCCCTGGACGCGGCGATCGCCGGCGATTACCCGGGCAGCGTGGCCACAGCCCATGAGGCTTTCACAGCGAAGAACGCGGTGCCGACGGCACGTCGTCGGAGTTTCGGCGTTTTCGACCCGGACGGGCGGCTGGCCGCCATGACCCTCCTCGAGGTGGAGGCCGAGCGGGCAGAGGTGGACTTCACCGTCGTTGCGCGGGACAGACGCCGGCAGGGCCTGGCGACTGCACCCAAGGCCGCGTCGTTGCTAGCCCTGGCGCGCGACGGCGTGACGGTCGTTCGCACGGGCGGATCGGAGGAGAACCGCGGCATCCTCCCTGCCAACCAGTCGCTGGGATTCGGAATTGATGAGCACTGGGTCACGATGACTCCACCAGCGAGATAGGCGCGAAGCGCTGGTGGGCAACGTCCTCACATGCCGCGTTCCGATAGCTCAAGGCGCGAGCGCGCACTGCGATCTTGGCGGCCGCGGTCGAGCGCTAGACGTGGCGGTAGCCTCGGTCCACGATGAGTTCGAGGACGGACCCGGAGGGCGGCTGGTTGTTCGTTGGCCAACGAGTCCGCGGACATCAACAACCCCTGGTCGCCACGGCGCCGTCACGGTCAACAGTTTGTCTGCGCCGCGATCAGCCAACGTTCGGCTTCCCCCTCTCCCTTCGAGGCCCTTGAGAGGTTGGAGTGTGCTTGGCGACCTTCGTCGCGGCGTTCCTCAGGCGCCGCCCTCGGATAGGCGCGCCTGTACGTAGGCAGTTATCGCCTCGCGGTGGTAGGCGGCCAACTCTTCGGCGACGTCATCGAAGACAGCTCGGGTCTGTTCGTTGTCTACGAGCGCGTCGCCGATGGCGGTGAACGTGGCGGCGTTGACGCCTCCGTACTGGTTCGCCTGGCGGTAATACCATTCGACCTCGTCTAGGACGGCCGGGTCATTGGGCCGCGTGCCGGCCGCCATCAGCTCGGCGATGCGGACGAGCCGGTCCGCCATCTCACCCTCCTCATTCCTGATCTGCTCGGACCACTCGCCCTGGCGTTCGACGCCGTATCCTCCCGACCAGAGTCGATCGAGCAGTCCTTGCGGCCGGTTCACCGTCGGATTCGCCATCACACTGCCGCCTTGTGAGTTCTCAGTACTTCCACCGTTGGTTGGCGCCGCCCCACCAGTCCCACTGATGGATCTTCGCGCCGTTGGCGATCGAAATGCCGTCAACGTCGATCACCCGGTCGCTGTGCTTGGCGAAGAACGCGCGAGCCGGCGCCCGGGCGAACGTCACGGCGTACACCCACTCGTTAGCGCTGTTGGTGTGGCTGGCCGAGAACCCCATGTGCGTGTATGAGCCGTCTTCGATGATCCGCCGGTGAGGTGGACTTCCCATCCACCAATTGAAAGGGGCGTCGCCGTTCAGGAGCGCACCACCCCAGTAGAGAATCTCGCCGGTCAACTCCGGTCGCCACCCACCAGCAGCGGCGGCGGCAACGATGCGCTCGCCTGGCGTGGTGTGGTTGTCGGAGCTGATGTGGGCATCACGGCCAGGCGTCTTGTACATCCACGGGTTGGTCGCCATGTCCGACGTGTGCTGACCTGCAGCGGACGACAGTTGCCCGTCAACGAAGACGGGGAGAAGGCCCAGCGCAGCACGGTGCTGGTTGATGTGGAGTTGGATCGCGACCCCGGTTAGGGGTACGCCGAAGAGTATGTCGCCGAACCCGACAGTCATGATCCACTGCCTCCCGTCGACGGGCCGCCGGTCGCTCTCGGCCGTTACGTGCAGTGTGCAGTCCCACACGGTTCTGAGCAATGAGTGAGTCGACGTGTAGCGCCTAGATCGCACCACTACGGCCCCACGCGACCGCGGCGCATCTGGACCCAGTTCGACGCGACGAGCGTCTCAGCACGTCCTATCGTTCCCGGCAGGATTCGGACCTGAGACGCACGGCTGCAGGCGGCTGACAGCTATCTCGTTACATGCCTACAGCCTGCCAGAGCGCCCCACCGATCTAGCAGCAAACTGTTGCCGGGCAATGGCTCAGACAGTGAAACACTCACCGCTCAGCCCGCGATACACCGGTGGGGAGGGGCCGTGCCACGCAAACGCTGCCGCTACGAGCGGCCTGCACCGACGGACGACGATCAGGCTGTCATCGCCCGTCTGCTCGCGCTGTGGCGAGCCGTCACCGACTCGCCACCGCCAGCCGACTTCGACCGCGCTGTGCTCGCCGACGACGCACTACTCGACCAGCTGGCCGTTTGCACGATCTCGCCCAACCGGCCCACCCCTCGTAGAAGTGGGCCGGCCGCCAGAACGACACGGTTCCCGGGAGCGCTGGGGGGTAGGGCGCTCACCGGGGACCGCACAATCGCGGTAGCTCGGATGCGGGCATTCACTCCGACCGCCCGCCTGAGGTACGTGTGCCGGCACCGAGTCTGCCTGCCGACGGGGCCTCACGACGGGTGGGCGAGACGCGTCGGCGTCCTGACGGCGCTTGATCTCATGAGGTCTGCACGTTGGTCCTTGTTGCGCTTGCCGACCACAGGCCCACGAGGGGGACTGGAAGCAGCAGTAGGAGGGCGAAGCTGAGGTGCTGGCTGGCCCATCCGGCGAGAATGAATGCGGCGGGGCCTCTGAGTCCTCCGGTGGGGTTTCGGAGAACCACTCGAGTGGCGTCTTGCCACGCTTCGCGGGCACTGCGGGTGGTCGCTATGGCTATCGGTACCGCGGTGATTCCGAGGGCGCCGCTGGCTAGCGCGGTTGCCAGGCTTGCGCCGAAGCTGAGGAGAATCCAGGTTTCGCCGGTGGAGAGCCACATGGCGTTCGCGACGGCGGCCAGGCTTAGCGCGAGGGTGCTTGGCCAGAGCAGCTTCCATGTCACCAGCGCGCTGTGGGGAAGGCATCGAACGAGGTTCCGCAGCCTGAATCGTTCGCCTTGCATCAGTCGGTTGAACCCGTTGGTCAGCGCGGTGAGGAGCGGCAGGACGCCGGCGAAGGCGAGCGGCAGCAGGAGGCCGGTTGAGCGGCCGAGCGACCATAACGCGGCAGCCGCCGCGCCTGTTGCCACGAACACCGGGAGGTTGTCCCAGACGACGATGGCGCCTCGGAGGAGATCGTCGCTCGGGAGTTCGCGATCGGAGTATTTGAACATCAGCCACGCAGCCCCACCGTTGCGACGCTTTCAACGAATGCCCGCTGGAAGGCGAGGAAGAGGATCAGCATCGGGAAGACCACGATGGTTATCCCTGCGAACACGACGACGGCTTGACTCCCTCCGACGCCGGCAGAGAGGGAAACCAGGCCGATCGGGAGGGTCATGCGTTCGGGGGTGCTGAGGAAGATGAGCGGACCGAAGTAGTTGTTCCACGAGGCCTCGAAGCCGAGGATCGCCAGCGCCGAGAGGGCCGGAACGGCGAGCGGCAGGACGATCTGGAAAAGAATCCGCAGATGGCCGGCCCCATCGATGCGAGCCGCCTCGTCGAGATCGCGCGGGATGGAATTGAAGTACTGACGGAGGAAGAAGATCGCGAACACGTTGATGAGCGCGGGCAGCCACAGGCTGGCGAGCTGATCGATCAGGCCGATGGTGCGCATCAGAATGAAGATCGGGATCACCGTGAGCTGACCCGGCACCATCATCGCGGACAGCAGCCCGATAAAGATCGGTTCTCTGCCCCGGAACGGGATACGCGAGAACGCGTAAGCGGCCAATGAGGCGATGAACAGCGAGCCGCCGACGCTGATGACCGTGACGATCAAACTGTTGAGCATCATGCGACCGATGGGGATCAGGCCGGCGACGTCCGCGAAGTTGGCGAGGCTGAAGGGCCGCGGGAGCCAGTTGGCTGGGACCTGGAACGCTCCGTCAGCTCTGGTGAGGCTGGTGGTGAACAGCCAGATCAGCGGAGCTGCCATGAGGACTGCGACGGCCGCGAGGACGACGTGGAGCGCCCAGCGAGCGAGGCGCGGGCTGAACGTGCTGCTGTGCTTGGCGTTTCCGGTGTTCATGCGTGGTGCACCCATCGGCGTAGTCCGACGAATTGGAGGATCGTCACGAGCATGATGATCAGGAAGATCACCAGGGCGATCGTGGAGGCGTAGCCAACTTGGAAGGCCTCGAATCCGACTCGGTAGAGGTACATCACGGCCGAGATCGTCGAGTCGTTCGGCCCGCCTTTGGTGATGATCTGAATAGGGTCGAAGATCTGAAAGGCTCCGATGAACGTGATCACGGAGGCGAAGAACAGCGTGGGCGACATGAGGGGGATGGTGATGTGGATGAAACGCTGGAAGCTGTTCGCGCCGTCGACGCGGGCCGCCTCGTGCATCTCGCGGGGAATGGTCTGTAGGCCGGCGAGCATGATCAGGAACGTGTAGCCGATGGTGTGCCAGAAGTCGATGCCGATGATCGCCGGCAGAGCCCAGGCCGGCTCGGCGAACCAGTTGGGTGCGGTGATTCCGATCTCTTTCAGGTAATAGGTCAGTAGACCGAAGGCCGGATCCATGACGTATTGCCACAGGAGCGCGACCGCGGCCCAGGAGATCAGGAACGGGAAGAACACCGCGGATCGGACGACGTAGTTCACGACGCGGTTGATGCCGCCGTTCACGGCGATCGCGAGGAGCAGGCCCCCGATCAGGTGGGTGACCATCGAACCGAAGCTGAAGGCGAAAGTATTGATCAAGGATCTGAGCAGCAGCGAGTCACTCAGTAGTTTCGAGAAGTTGTCCAGGCCCGTGAACTGCGGTGATGTCAGGAGGTCATAGCTGAAGAAGCTGAGCACCAGTGCCGCGATGAACGGACCCAGCACGAAGGTCAGGAACAGCACCACCGCAGGGCTGATGCACAACCAGGCAGCCACGCTGTCGGATCGCGATCGGACGCCGGACCCGGAGACCCGGGTCCGACGGCCATGGATCGGTGGTCGCACAGCGGTTGTTGTCACGACAACAGGCCCTGCATCTTGGCGTTCGCCTCGCTCAAGGCGGCCTGTGGATCCTTGGTACCGCTGATTCCTTGCAGCCATGCCTCCTCGATGAATTTCTGGAACTCGGTGCTGCGCTGTGGCGCGGGAAGCGGTACTGCATCTTTGACCTGCTCGTACAGCAGCGTGGTGTTGGCCGGTGCGTTCTGGGTGAAGATCTCGCCGGTCGCGATGGAGATGCGCGCCGGGACGAAGCTCGCGCCGCCGGTGGTGATCGCCTTGCCGTACTCCTCCGACATCAGGAACTTGATGAGCGTCCAGGCCGCGTCCTTGTTCTTCGACGACTTCAGGATCGGCCAGCCTTCCCAGCCGACCACGGTCGCGACCTTGCCGTTGTTCGGCCAGCGGTTGAGCGCGACGTGATCGACCATCTTCAGCCGCTGGACGTCCGGGGTCGGCCAGCGTCCGCCGCCGAAGGTCGCGAGCTTGCCCTTCGACATCTGGGTGGAGGCCTCGAACGTGCCGCCGGGTTTAGGTACCAACCCATCGACGACCAGGGACCGCACGAAGGTCAGGGCCTCGACGGCCTCCGGGCTGTCCAAGGTGGCTTTGGTCCATCCGGTGTCCATGGTGCTGGCGCCGTTGGTCACCAGCCACGGCATCACGTCGATGAAGTAGCCGGAACCGGCCGTACCGATGAACGCGCCGGTCTTCTGCTTGATCTTCTGGCCGGCCGCGCGGAAGTCGTTCCAGGTCCAGTCCTCGGTCGGCAGTTCCGCTCCTGCCTGCTTGAACACCTGGGTGTTCACGTACATCGCCATGGTGTTGTAACCGGTGGGCATGTAGTAGGTCTTGCCGTCGGGTGACCCGAACGTGTTCAGCCATGTGACCAGTTCCGGCGGGGTGTCCTTGTAGTACTCGTCGACCACCGCCTTGTCCTTGTCCATGAACGGCTCGAGAGGCTCGAGCAGGTTCTTGGTCGCGAACAGCCGCTGCCCTTCGGTGGCGACCTGCAGCACGTCGATCTGCTGGCCGCCGGCTAGCCGGGTAGAAACGGTGTTGAGGAAGTCGGCCCAGGTGTCGGCGGCGATGGCCTGCACTTTGAGGTTGATGTCGGGGTACTTCTCGGAGAACTTCTTGAACAGCTTGTTGTAGTCCTTCTGCGCCTCGGCGTCGCCGTAGAAGGTGAACACGAGACTGCCGGAGGTAGGTGTGCCCCCTGAGGAGCCGGCGTCGCTGCTGCAGCTAGCCAGGGTGCTGCCGAGCAGCGGCGCCAGCGCCACACCACCCAGCCCCTTGAGGAGGGTGGCCCGGCTCATCACGGGACCCTGCGTCGTGCGTTCCATTGCGAATTCTCCTTCAACGCGACGGAATTACTGGTGTGGGGCGGGATGGGTCTTCAGCGGGAAGGCTTCTTCAGCGGGCTGGGCGCCACGCGTGCTGGTCGAGGTACCAGCCGTGGCTCTGCGGTGCCGGCTTCCACGTCACCGTGTCGTCGGCGCGCCGCAGCGGCAGCGGGATCTGGCAGATGGTCAGTGAGTGAGGCGGTAGTACGGTCCGGCCGCTATCGTTGAAGTCGACCCGGGTTCGGCTCGGGGTCACTCTCGCCGGGGCGTCCACATCGTTGTAGGCATCGGGTTTCGGGCCGTTCAGCACGGTCGCATCGAACGTGCCGCTCAACGGCCGCCCGGCAACGGTCACATCGCAGGGCAGACTCTCGGCGGGATCCCGGTTGACCAGAACGAGCGAGACGGTCGCGGCCTTTTCGTCGATGGTGGCGATGTGATCGAAGATCGGGACTTCGGCACCGGCGAGAGAGGCTGAGCTTGCGGTGCTCGGCAGTACGGCGTCGCCGAGCAGCGAGCTGTACATCTCCATGACGTGGAACGTGGTTCGCCGTACGACACCGGCCTCGTGGACGAACAGCGGCCCACGGGTGTTGATGCTGGGCGCGATGTTGGCCATCGTGACGATGTCCGCGTTCCGCAGGCAGGTGTTGAGGAAGCTCGCGGTGAACAGCGCGTCGGCCATCGTGTAGCAGCTGTTGTCGTCGTTCTTGTCGCGGGCCTGGATGACATCGGGGCTGTTGCCGTTCGGGTGGTGCCAGCCGCGCAGGTTCCACTCGTCGAACGCGATGCCGACCTTTCCGGCCAACCCGGTCGCGCCGATGATGTTCCGGGTCCGTTCGATGTCGTCCTGTGGCTCTAGTGAGCGCGACAGCGCGGTCACGTAGTCGGACGGCTCGTTGACCAGGGCCAGGGAGTCCCAGTAGCCGTGGATCGACAGCATGTCGAGGTAGCGCCCGGCCCTGGACAGCAGTGGGAGCATCCAGTCCAGGTCGGCGCGGGCGGCAGTGAGAAGCACTGTGTTCTCGTCGACGTGCTGGATCATCTTCGCCGACTCGGTGACCAGCCGGGACCACTCGTCGGGGTCCTTCGCGCCGATCTCCCAGTCGCCGTAGTTCTCGTTCCCGATGCTCCAGTACCGGACGTTGAACGGCTCGACGCTGCCGTGCTCGGCGCGAAGATCGGCCCAACGGCCGGATCCGGCCGGCAGGTTGCAGTACTCGACCCAGTCGCTCATCTCCTCCGCGGTGCCGGTGCCCGCGTTCGTGCAGATGTACGGCGCGGCACCGATCGCCGCGCACCAGTCGACGAACTCCCGCGTCCCGAACGTGTTCGGATCGGTCACCCGCCACGCCTTGTCGTAATGCGAACGACGCTGCGGACCGACACCGTCCAGCCAGTGGTAGCTCGAGACAAAACAGCCGCCAGGCCACCGCACCACCGAAGGACGAAGCTCCCGCATCGCCTCCACGACATCGAGGCGGAAGCCACGCTCGTCGCTCAGATCGGAACCGGGTTCGAACAACCCGCCGTAGACCTGGCGGTGGAAGTGCTCGATGAAGTGGCCGAAGAGATCACGCGAGTAACCCGTCGGCCGCCCGGCAAGGCCGATCTCGACCGCAGCGCCCCCGGTCACCGGCGCCGCCCGACGTTCACGCGTCCCCGCGTCACGTGGGTGAATTGCGAGGACGCCACGCCATCACAACCCTTCAACTCAATGGTCTGTTCAGTGACAATGTTCACGGAACAGGACCGTAGGACGAACGAGAACAAATAGACAAGACCTTCTCTTGTTCTTATTTGTTCTTTCCGGTGGTGTCGTGTAGGTTGACGCCTACCCGCAGCGACTGAGGGGAGTGGGGCATGAGCAGCACGCCGCAGCTAGAGCCCGACCGGCCACCGACCATGCGAGACGTTGCCAAGGCAGCAGGGGTCCCGCTGTCCGCGGTGTCGCTGGTCCTGAACGGTCGCTCGGGCGTTTCCGATCACCGCCGGGCGCAGATCCTGCGAGCAGTCGAAGATCTCGACTACACACATCGGCAACGACCCGTGGTGCGCCGCGCCAAGGCAACTGTCGGCCTGGTCATGGAGGCGCTCTCACCTGCGGCGGCCAAGGACGGATTCATGGCCGAGGTCGTGTCCGGCGTCGAGGTCGGGCTCCGCGATAGTGGGCTGCAGATGGCCCTCCAGCTCTACCGCAACGGCGACGACCCCCTGGCCGAGCTCCAGACCGTTCTGGGCCGCCCGGTCGACGGCGTCATTCTCGCCAATGGCGGCGACATCGACGCAGACGCCGTCCACCGCGTCGTCGACAGTGGCCTTCCCGTCGTCCTCCTCGAGAACTACCTCGAAGACAGCGCCGACACCTACGCCGTGGTCGCCGACAACTTCACCGCCGGCTACCTCAGCACCCAGCACCTGCTCGAGCTCGGACACCAACGCATCGGCATGCTCGTCGGATCAACCCGGTACGTCAGCCTGCGCGACCGCCGCCACGGGTACCAGGCAGCGCTTCTCGACGCCGGGCTCATCCCCGACCCTGCACTCATGCCCGCCCAACATCATGGCGACCCCGTCAAGGGCTACCGGCAGACCCAGCACCTCCTCGCGCTGCGCAACCCGCCGACCGCGATTTACGCGGTCAGCGACAAGAGCGCGATCGGCGCGTACCAGGCCATCGCCGAGGCTGGGCTCAGAATTCCCGACGACATCTCCATCGTGGGTACCGACGACGTCCACCAAAGCCAGCTCCTGTCTCCGCCACTGACCACGTTCCACATCCCCAGATTCGAGCTGGGCCGCACCGCAGCAGGGACGCTGCACTCTCTGCTCGAGCGTCGAGAACTCGCCCCCACCCGCACGACACTGCTCGGCGCGCTCATCCAGCGAGCATCGACGCGACCGGCCTAGCAACCCGCCGTCGCCGAACACCGGCAGCAACGCAGAACTGTCGACCGCCCTGAGACCGATGCTGGTCGCGGGCCGGAAGGGAACGCAGATGACCGAACTGACCAACTGGGCCGGCAACATCACGTTCGCGAGCGCTTTGATGCGACCTCGATCTGTGCCGGAGCTGCAGGAGTTGGTCGGTGCGGCGGAGAAGGTCCGGGTCCTCGGCACCGGCCACTCGTTCAACCCGATTGCGGACACTGACGGTACCCTTGTCAGCGTCTCCGAGCTGCCGAAGGTGATCGAGACGGGCGACCAAGGCGTCACCGTCTCCGCCGGCCTGCGCTACGGCGAGATCACCGCCGCGCTGCAGTCCCGCGGCCTGGCACTGCACAACCTGGGCTCGCTACCGCACATTTCTGTCGCTGGCGCCTGCTCGACCGGCACACATGGCTCCGGCGACACCAACGCGGCGCTCGCCGCCGCGGCGACCGCAATCACCTTCGTCGGCGCTTCAGGCGAACTCATGACGCTGTCCCGCGACGACGAGACATTCGCCGGCTCAGTCATCGCACTCGGAGCGCTCGGTGCCGTAGTCAGCCTGACCCTTGAGACCCAGCCGTCGTACCAGATCAGCCAGGTCGTGTACGAAGGCTTGCCGATAGAACGGCTCGAGACGGACTTCAACGAGATCTTTGCCAGTGGCTACAGCGTCAGCGCGTTCACCGACTGGGTCAGCCCAGACCTGATGGTCTGGCGAAAGCTGCACGCCGGAACACCGTATACCTCACACTGGCTGGACGCCGTGCTGGCCGACGGGCCACGACACCCGATCAAGACGATGCCGTCGCGGTTCGCCACCCAGCAGGGCGGCGTCGCCGGGCCATGGAACGAGCGTTTGCCACACTTCCGGCTCGAGTTCACCCCAAGTAACGGCGACGAGCTGCAATCGGAATACTTCCTGCCGCGCGCCCACGCAGCTGAAGCCTTTGAGCGGATGCGATCCTTGGGCCTAGCGATGACACCAGTGCTCCAGGTCTCTGAGATACGGACCATCGCCGCCGACCAGCTCTGGCTCAGCCCCAGCCAGGACCGGGACACGGTTGCTCTGCATTTCACTTGGATTCAGGACGAGGCCGCCGTAAGACCTGTGGTCGCCGCGATCGAGGACGTGCTCTTGCCGCTGGGGGCGCGGCCACACTGGGGAAAGGTCTTCGAGGCCGACGCGGCAACGCTGCGCTCGTGCTACCCCAAGGTTCCCGAGTTCATCGAGCTCGCGGCCAAGTTCGACCCCACCGGAAAGTTCCGCAACGTCTACTTGGACTCCTACCTGCCCTAGAACGAGCGCTTGCTCGGCCGAGCGCGCGCGGGCGATGCCCTTCACCCCCAATCCGCCCCCGCAACTGGTGAATGTCGGCAAGCTGCGCACGGCGCTCGTGGAGTTCCTGCAGCCTGCACAAGACGCCCGTCTGGTACCGGATGTCGATGCCGCGGCCGGCGCGGATCCCCTCGACCGCCGTGAACGCGAAGTGCGGGCACTACCGGCGGCCATCGATCTTGACGAGCGCAGGGACTACGCGATCACTGAACTGGTGGAGCTGATGGAGCAGAGCCAGGACCGAAACGAGATGCTCGCGCTGGACGCGCTGCTACACGCGACACGCGAGGCAACCGACCACGTTGCCAAGATGATCGCTACGGCGTAGTACGCGCTGAGCTGGCTGGAAGCAGACTACGTGCCCGCTGACGACACAATCGCGATCGAGGTGTCGTACTACCTCAAGCAGCTCCCCCGAGTCCGCCGCGGCGCTTAATGTCCTACTCCGAGTGACGTGACCACTCCCCACAACGCGGCCCGTAGGTTCAGCGCTCCGTCGCCGCCGAGCGACTGGCCATTCGGACACCTCCCCGGTCACATGTAACATTCTCAACGCGGGCGTGTCTAGGGCTTTCGCCGCGTCGCCACATTCTCGTTCCGTCCCCGCCGAAGAGATCCTGCTTGCGCTCCGCCGACGGCAGTGCCGCACCGATTGTGATTGGACTGCGCAGGCGCTCGGCAGACTCCTGCCGTGAACAGTTCGCAGCAGGTTATTCTCGACGCCGAGCCGAGTGCACTGGGGGCCCAGTCAATCCACAGAAGTGAGCCCCAGAGCGTAGGCAGGAAACTCACCAGGTCTGACGCCGTCACCGCGAGGTGAGGACTGAACCGCTTCGGGTGAAGGGGCCGGTCAGGGCGCCAGCGATGTTGGGTAGCCCCGACCAGGCGTGTGCCGCGACCCGGGGGTGGTCGACGTACGTGGCATCACTCGTGGCACGAAATCGCGGATACTCATGGGGAATCTCGCGCGCGCTGCGGGCGGCCGTGTGATCAAAACCGCTGGTAGAGGGCCGATGCGACGACGAAGTTCCTCCTCGTAATGAGAAGGTGGTCAGTCTGGGCGACCCTTCAGCCGGCGGCTGACCGCACGCTCGGCCTCCCGGCTGGCTTCGCGCTCGGCGAGCGTGTGCCTCTTGTCCCAGGTCTTCTTGCCGCGGGCCAGGGCGATTTCAACCTTCGCGCGACCGTCCTTGAAGTAGAGGGTCACCGGGACGATCGTCAGGCTGCTCTCGTTGACCTTGCGCTCGATCTTGTCGATCTGGGCACGATGCAGCAGCAGCTTCCGCTTGCGGCGTGAGCCGTCGTTGAACCAGCGGGCCTGGGAGTACTGCGGTATGTGCACGGCGTGCAGCCAGATCTCCCGGTCCTCGATAGTGGCGAAGCCGCCGACCAGGGACGCCCGCCCGGCACGGAGCGCCTTGACCTCCGCACCCTGCAGCACGATCCCTGCCTCCCATGACTCGCCCAGATGGTAGTCGTGGGCAGCCTTGCGGTTGCGCGCGATCACGGGGTCGGCCTCGGGCTTCTTCACAGTGTGATTCTGCCCCGCCAGCCCGACCGGCGAGCCAACTGAGGCCGAGATGGCTGCCCGGGTCGGGGCAGCGAGACCCTCTGTGGCAGGGGCAAGTGGTGCGCCACCTCATGCGTGAGGGCCTTCGAGGTTGCGCTGGGCAGTGCGTGGAGGCTCGAGTTTGTCAGCGCGATCGAACCGCGATGGTCCGGCAAGAGCCGACCTCCCAGAGCTACTCGAGATGGAGACACCGCGTGGTGCCACACGTGGTGCGAAATCCTGGAAACCCATGGTGGAAGCGGCGTGTGGTGCGTGAGGCCGTGTCTGGAAAGACGCTGGTAGAGGGCGTACGCAACGCTGAAAGTCTTCCTCGTAATGAGAAGGTTCCTCCGGTCGCCTCGTCGACCCCTTGGCCGACTTTCATCTCGCAGCGGGTGACGGCCTTCTGACCGCGCCGGCGGTGGCGCGTGACGCTCGACTCCCATTGGCTCGTCCTCCCGGGTTGTCGGTGGCGAATGACATAACTTGATGTCATGGCGGACGGTAGCGGCATTGAGTGGACGGAAGCCACATGGAATCCCACGACCGGCTGCGACCGGATCAGCCCGGGATGCGACAACTGCTACGCCCTGACGTTGGCCAAGCGGCTGAAGGCGATGGGCAATCCGAAGTACCAGGCCGACGGGGACCCGCGCACAAGTGGCCCCGGTTTTGCGGTCACCGAGCACCCGGCCGCGCTGGAGATTCCGCGGCGCTGGGCGGCTCCACGTGTGATCTTTGTCAACAGCATGTCTGACCTGTTTCATGCTCGTGTGTCATCGTCGTTCATCCGTGACGTTTTCCAGGTGATGGAAGAGACGCCCCGGCACACATACCAACTGCTGACCAAGCGACCCCGGCGGGCAGCGAGGATGGCGGCCGAGCTGCCCTGGCCGAGCAACGTCTGGCTCGGTGTCAGCGTGGAAAACACGCACCACCTGTGGCGGCTGGACGAGTTGCGGAAGGTTCCCGCTGTCACGCGATTCGTGTCAGCCGAGCCGCTGCTCGGCTCGCTACTCGGGCTCGACCTGACGGGCATGCACTGGCTCATCGTGGGCGGGGAAAGTGGCCCGAACCACCGCCCAGTCGATATCGAGTGGGTGCGCGAGCTTCGCGACGCCTGCCACGATCAGGGCGTCGCGTTCTTCTTCAAGCAGTGGGGAGGGCACAGGCCGAAAAGCAACGGGCGTGAGCTCGATGGGCGATTGTGGGACGAGATGCCCGTGCCTACGCGGGCTTGATCAAGAGGGTGTACAGGTCGTCCACGCCCTTGGGGTTGGTAGTCGTCGTCCCGGCGGCTAGCACCCTGTTGATCGCGGCGCGCAGGTGCGTCGTGCGGACCAGGCCGACCAGATCGGTGCCGAGGATCTCGGCGTGTCGGTCGATGATGCGGAACGCCTGTCCCTTTGCGAGCTCACTGGTCAGCCGGGTCGCGAGCGTGGCGACCCACTGCGCCGTGAGCTTAGCCTCCGAAGCTTTCCAGTCCTCCTCCCAGCTGGCGGCGTCGCCGAACAATGTGTCCTCGGCGGTCTGCTCGGCGAGGTACTTCCGCCACCGCTCCAGTCCCTTCGACGCTGACTCCCCGAAGGTCACCATGCCGTGGATGCTCCTGGTGGCGAAGACAAGGTAATAGATGGGCTTTAGGTCGGCGCGTGGTCTCACGTCGATGATCCAGGTGCCGGCACCACCGCCCGCTCGCTCCCGGAGCTTCTTGGCGTATCCCTCTACGACGGCCAGCTCGGCCGCCATCTTCTGCTCCTCCGGGGCGTCCTTGGTGGGGCACTTCTCCAGCCAGGCGGCTCGCCACCACTCCCCGCCGCAGACGGCGTCCATGCGCTTCAACGAGTTCTCCACCGGACTCTCGCTGTACAGCATCCCGGCGAAGCGCCGCAGGTGGGCGGTGAGGTTGATGAGGACCTCGGTTGCCGGTACGCCGATACCGCTCGGGCGGTCAAAAATCCGAGCGACCTCGTCGAGCGGGATCGGCAGACCACACGGATCCAGGTAGGCGAACACCGGGATGTCCTTCACCCTTTCGAGAAGGACGGGCAGGTGGGTGGAGATGTCGTCGTCCGTGATCGTGTACGCGACACCATCGCCCTCCCTCTCGGCCACCTCGCGCAGCCGGGCCACGGTTTCGGCGTCGTCCTCCACGAAGTGGCACTCCACCTGCCGCGGTGGGCGCAATCTCGCCAGCTCCCTGGCCTTCCGCAGCAGCATCGCCCCGGAGCCCTCCGCCCCGTCCGCATACCGTCCGGGCCCGGCGTACCCGTCGATGAACGCCACACGCTTGTCCTTAGACCTGCTGCCCGTCTTGCTGGCGAACGGCGTTGCGTAGCTGTCGATGATGGCGTGCTTCAGCACTGCCGCCGACTTCTTGCTCTTGTGGAACTGCTGGTTCACCCGCACCCCCGAGGCCCTGAAGAATTGACGCCAGCAGCCTATTCGAGCGGGTCGACTCCTGAGGCACTTGCCGCGCGTCCCACTGTCCGGGACCTGCGCGGCCTCGCCGGCCGATCGCGGTCCCGCCCGCAGGACCGGAACTTCACAGCTGACTCTGTTCGCCGTTGGCTCGCACTCATGAGTAGCCCCACGTAGCACGCCGCAGAGTGAGCCAGTTTCTTGCGGCCCGCCCCTGACTGCGGTTTCGTCAGGTGCCCCGGGGCAGGATTCGTACCTGCGACGCACGGTTTAGGTAACCGTCGCGTGGCCGGCCATGTCTCCTGCGGCTATCTGGTGGCCACGAAGGTCGTCATGAGATCCGCGGACCCTGCCAGGCTGACAGAGAGCTCGTAGTCGCCGATGTCCGCGAGTTCTCCGCCGCTCCGTCGAATCGCGCCGACGAGCAGCTGGCGAAGTTCTTGGGAGCTGCCTGGATCGGCACTGGCTCTGAACTTGGCGATCGGCTTGCCGAGTTGGCGAACCTCCAAGTCGAGGAGACGCGGCTCTCCGACCGAGCGCTGAGCCTGATCGTCGGGCGGTCTTGGAGCTGTCGAGGCTGCAGGTGTGACGTACTTGACCAGCGTGCGGCGGCCGGAATTCACCTCAACGAGGCCCCACTCGTCGAGAAGCTTGACTGCTCGTTGGGCGGTTGAGACTGATGTGCCATGCTCGGCCGCGATCGCCTTCACCGGTGGGATTGGGAGGCCCGGTCGGAGTACGCCTTGCGAAATCTTGGTTCGGAGATCTACAGCGATCCGCTCGTACGGGCTCGTCGCGTCCAAATCAGTGGTGGTGATGGTGGGTGCGGGTGCGGCTCCGGGGCGGATAGGCATACGCGAAGCAAGGCTGACCGCTGCCCGTTGGTCGGATTCGGATACCCAGGCCGTGTAGGCGCGGAGGGTGGTTGTTCCGCCGCCGCCATGGCCGAGTCGGCCGGCGACGGTTCGGATGTCGACGCCGGCGGCGATCAGTTCGGTGGCTGAGTAGTGGCGGAGCTTGTGGAGAGTGGTTTTTAGTCCTAGGCGGTTCGCCAGCTTGCTGTATCGCTGGGTGACGGAGTCAGGGATTAGGTGCGTGGATCCGCCTGGAGCTAGCGAGAACACGAAAGCGTCGTCAGCAAGGGCGACCTGGAGTGCCTCAGCTCGGGCGATGGCGCGTGCTCTGTGTTCGCGCAGGAGTTCGATGGTGTCGGGGTCGACGGTGATGCGGCGGTCCTGGTGGGCCTTGGTGTCTTTCTCCCACTTCTTCCCGCTGCGTTGGCCGATGGCCTTCGCGAGGTGGAGTACGCCGTTGTCAAGGTCGACATGGCGCCAGCGGATCGCGCAGAGTTCGCCCCGGCGCTGACCGGTGATCATGGTGAGCCAGATGAGTGCGCCCCAGTCGGGGTCTTTGAACGCCTCGTTGATGATGCGTGCGGCTTGCGCCGGGGTCGGCGGTCGCGCGTTGCCTTTGGGGGCAGCCGGCGGTTGTGCATCGGCAATGGGGTTGGTCGTGACCCATTTCCACCGGACCGCGAGGCGCGGGTGCGGCGTACAGGATGAAGTGGATCTGGCGGATGGTGGAGGCGGCGAGAGGTTTGCAGCTGTGTGGTTGGCAGCGGTCGTCGTACTCATGCTTACGGGTCGTTCGGTGGTCGACCTGGCCCTTGGTCTTCTTGCAATGGTCGTGGCAGCGTCGGAGGTCGGCGTACACCGAGTCCATGATGCCGGCGTCGAGGGAGCCGACCTTGACGTCGCCGAGGAGACGGCGAGGTGCTTGTCGGCGTAGCCCTTGTAGACGTCGAGGGTGTTGAACTCCAGGTACTTGTCGAGCAGTTGGTTGACCGTGGCCGTCGTGCGCGGGTTGCGGCGCTCGTACACCCTGGTTGAGCAGCCGGATTCGCATCTCCTCGGCAAGTTTCTCAGCGTCCGGGCCGGCCGGGATGACCTCGCTCAGGTCGTGGCGGCGCTTCGAGACCGGGTCGATCCCGGCATACACGCGCACCCTGATCGCGCCGCTGGGCAGCACGTCGAGCCGCCACGCTCGCGCTTCCTGCGACCGTTCGCCTTTGCCATGAAGCAGATCTAGGCCCGTTTGCGTCACGAACCGTGTCATGACGCGAGTTCGCGGGCCTCAGTGCCATCTGAACGAAACGGCCTCTGACCTGTTTGCAGGTCAGAGGCCACTTTCTGAGCTCGTAGGCCCCGTGGGACTCGAACCCACAACCCGCGGATTAAAAGTCCGCTGCTCTGCCAGTTGAGCTAGAGGCCCTCGCACCGAGGGGTGTGGGGAATAGTGTGTCAGGTTTGTCGAGGGGTTTGTTCGCGGGGTGGGGTGGCGGGGTGCGGTCGGGGGTTGACCGGCGGTGACTGTTCGTGGGGGGAGGGGCGGCGTACTCTCGTGCCAGGGGGAGACGAACGTGTTGGGGAGCCGTTCGGCGTGAGGGGGCTGGTATGGGGGTCGTGGAGCGGGCGGTGATCGCGCCGTCGCACGACGAAGTGGTCAACGCCTGGAAAGAGATCATGGACCAGGCGAGCACCTTGGATCTTGCCGACCGGATCGTGATCGCGGTGAAGCTGAGAGCGCGGGCCGATGCGTTGGCGGCGTACGAAGGACTGGCCCGGGACGCGGGGGATCTGGCCAGGGACGCGAGGGCTTTCGCGGTGGCGGTGCGGATGCAGAATCCGCTGGCGAAGGTGTTCCTCGCCGTGGGGTTCGCCTCGGCGGGGTTCGGATTCTTCGGCCTGTGGTCGTTGACGGCGTTGAAGAACACGCTGTTGTCCGATGCGGCGATGGCGCAGACGACCGCGGCGCTGATCGCCGTACTGACCGGGGCTTCGGGTGCCGTGATCGCCGGCGTACTGCGGGGCGCGGTCGTGGCCGCTCGGGCCGCGGTCGAGGAGCACGTGTCGCATCCGTCGACGGTTCTGCTGGCGGAGGTGCGGCCGGCCGAGGAGCGGCTGTTCGCGATCTTCGGCAAGCCGGTGCCGGACCCGCGGGTGACCGCCGGGCCGCTGATCGTGCTGGGTGTGGCCGGCGTCGTCGCCGGTCTCGCCGCCGCCGCCCTGGTGGGAGCCGGGACCGAGGTGTGACCCCCTGCCCCGGTTACGCTGGGTGCAGCACATAGGTCAATGTGGTCACGCTGGGGGTGTGTTCACTGGCGTGCCCGCTTCCTCGGGGGAGGATGGCGATGGGTTTCCGGATCCATTTCGGGTGTGCCGACCTTGCGCGTACGACGATCGCGCGCGAGCCGGATCCGTTGTGGGAAGTGCTGCTGGGCATGCACATGCTGCAGACGGACGACGAACCGGCCGTGTTCGGGGCCTGGCGGCAGCGGTCCCGGGCCCGGTTGACCGCTCTCGAACGTGAACTGCTCGTCCTGGCACCACCGGTGGGGTATTCGCCGGACTTCTTGACGCCCGCTGAAGCGGTCGACGGGCTCGAGGCCGGGCTGGCCGCGGTGGCGGCGACACCGCCGACCCGGTTGGAGAGTGAGCTTCGCCGGTTGTCCGACGAGGTGCGGTTGCCGCGGTGGACTCGACGGCTCGCGGCCGGCGATCCCGCCGTACTGAAGAAGGTCTGTCACGGGCTCAGGCACTTCCACCGGACGAAGATCGCGCCGCAACTGCCGTCGATGGCGACGACGATCGCCCGTGACGTGAAGTTGCACAGCGAGGCGGTGACGACCGGCGGGTTCGAGACGCTTGCGGCCACGTTGCATCCGGCGATGCAGTGGCGGCCGCCGATGCTGTACGTCGACATGCAGCACATCGACCGGGATCTGGAACTGCGCGGCCGCGGTCTGCGACTGGTTCCGTCGTTCTTCTGCTGGCGGCATCCGATCATGCCCGCCGACTCGGACCTGCCGCCGGTCCTGGTCTACCCGGTGAACCACGACCCGGGCTGGTCCGAGCCCGCCGAGCACCACCCTGACCCGGACCGCGCCGTCGCCGATCTGCTCGGCCGTACGCGGGCCGCCGTACTCCGAACCATCTCGGCCGGCGCGTGCTCGACGAGCGAACTCGCCGCCCGGGCCGGCATCTCCCTCGCCTCCGCCAGCGAACACGCGCGGGTCCTCCAACGCACCGGCCTCGTCACCACGCACCGAGTGGGCCCCGCCGTCCGCCACACCATCAGCCCGATAGGCAGTCACCTGCTCACCGGCACTCCCGTCTGACGGTCGGTCGGCGCTGAACTCTCGACCGGCCTATCGAGCAGGTGGTATGGATCGGGAATCCATCCGGGGTGGCCGGCTGGGGACGATCCTGCCGCGGGGGGAACTGCGGTGGGTTGGGGGGAATTGTGCGGTTGTTGTGTGGTGCGCTGGTGGTCGGGGTTGTCCTTGCTGCTGGTGGATGTGGGACCGAGGGTACGGCGGGAAGCGCGGACCCGGGTGCGGTTGCGAGTAGCCAGGTGGTGGTGACGCCCGCGCCCAAGGCGACGGCAACCGCGACGCAGGCGCCGGCGCAAAAACCGACCGCAGAGGCGCCGAAGCAAACGACGGCGCCGAAGCAAACGACGGCGCCGAAGCTGACGACGGTGAAGAAGACCGTCGTCGAGCTTCAAGTGATCCCGTTCAAGAAGCGGACGGTGACTGACTCGTCGTTACCCAAGGGCGAGAAGGTCGTCACGACCAAAGGTGTCAACGGGACTCGGCGGCTGACCTATGAGGTCACCCTCGTCAACGGCGTACAGACGGCCAAGGACCTCGTCAGGCAAGAGGTGGCGAAGCAGCCGCGTACCCAGGTGACGACGGTCGGCACCAAGATCGAGGAGCAAGAGTCGGCGTGCGACCCGAACTACAGCGGAGGCTGTGTCCCGGTCGCCAGTGACGTCGACTGTTCAGGCGGCAGTGGCAACGGGCCGGAGTACGTGCGCGGTCCGGTCACAGTCGTCGGCGACGACATCTACGACCTGGACCGCGACAACGACGGCCTCGGCTGTGAGGACTAGTTCGGCCAGCTGGGCTTGCGGCCCAGGTGAGCGACGATCTGGTCGAGGGGGTCGGAGCCCGACCAGGCGACGTCGGGGCCGAAGGGGGAGCCGGGGGTCAGGCGGAGGTCGCCGGTGGGGACGAGCTGGGCCACGGTCTGGGCGGCGTCGAGGACCTCGGGGCTGAAGGTGACCGTGGTGCCGAGGGATTTGGCGACGTCCCAGGAATGGACGACGTAGTCGATGAAGTGGAAGCTGATCGTCTGGTGGCCGGGAAACGGCTGGTCGGTGCCGAACTCCGGGAGCGGGAAGAGACGGTCCGGTACGCCGGGCTCGGCGAACGCGGCCAGGACGTGCTCGGCGGAGTCGATGTAGGCCTTGACCGGATCGTCGCCCAGGTCGCGGAGCTTCCACACGGATTCGTCGCCGTCACCACGGGAGGCGGCGGCGAAGCCGTAGTGCTGGGTCGCCATGTGGGCGAGCAGGCCGTAGAGGGTCCAGGCGCGGCATGGCGTCGGCTTGCCGAGGTCGTCGGCGGTGACACGCGAGGCGAGGTCGATGCTGGCCCGAACCGCTTGCGCGTCGAGGGAAACGTAATCAACAGTAGACATGTGCATATCATATGCACGAGCTTATGATTGCGCCAGTGTTATCTTTCCCGACGTGAGTCCGGACGACGAGCGCCCCGATCTCGCCGCGATGCTGCATCCGTTGCTGCGGGCCCTGATCGCGGCGGAGTTGCCCGTGATCGAGGCGCACGACGTCTCGATGTGGGGCTACGCGGTGCTCACCGCGCTCGACGACACCCCGGTGCGTACCCAGGCGGCCCTCGCGGAGGCGATCGGCGCCGACAAGTCCCGCATCATCGGCACCCTCGACGAACTGCAGGACGCCGGCCTGATCGAGCGCACCCCCGACCCGAGCGACCGCCGGGTCCGGCTGTTGTCGATCACGCTCAAGGGCCGCCGGGTACGGCGTTCCGTGCGCAAGGCGATCCGGGCGGAAGAGGACCGCATCCTCGCGACCCTCCCGCCCGCCGACCGTGACGCCTTCCTCCGGGCCATCCGCACCCTGTACGACGCCCGCTGAGTCCACCGCCGGATGGAGGCCGCTCCCTCGCGAGAGTGATCCGCGACGTCGCCGGAACAACGAGACTCGCTGCATGGTGATCCGGCAGACGGCAGCAGTTCTGGCATGGGCAGCGGCGTACGGAGTCGTGCGCCTGTGGTTTGCCCTGGGCAACGGGCCGGAGTGGAAGCTTCCGGGCGACGATCTCCTGGTGCCTGACTGGGTTGCGGTGTTCGGTTGCGCAGTCAGCGCTGCAGCAGTGCTTGCTCTTGCCAGGCGGCCGAGTTCGCGCCTCCTCATCAGGTCGGTGTGGCTGCTCGCCGCCGGCTGGGTCGCTGCGTCCGCACTCGCGCTGCTCGACGTTGTCGGAGGCGTGCTGCCCGGCCTGGGAATCCCGTTCGACCTGGCGGGCATGCTGAGCAGGTTCGCCGCGCTCACCGGCGCCGCCCTCCTCGCCCGAACTGCCCTGACGCACCAGCGCAGGCTCGGCCCCGGCCGATCAGTGACCGAAACCCCCACCTGGGCTGTGATCGGCGCGTGGACCGCCGTGGCCGGATGTCTCATCCGGCTGGGCGCCCAAGCGGTCGTCGGCTTCGGCAAGACGCCGTACGACGCCGGCCTCTCGATGATCCTGTTCGAGGGCGGCTTCCTGCTGGCCGGGATCGTCCTGCCGCTGCTGCTCGTCCACCGTCTCGGCCGGATCTTCCCGCGCTGGATGCTGCTCCTTCCCGGCGGCAGCCTCGGTGCGGGCATCACGGCGTACTTCGGCGTCAGTCTCCTCCAGATGATTGCGGCCGCCGTCCAGGGCGAGCCCGCGTACGACGGCATCGACCTGCCCGCCGCCTTCTTCTGGGTCGCTGTGCCGGCCTACGTCCTCTGGGGCGCCGGCCTCGCCGTCGCCAGCTACGGGTACTACCTGCGCACCCGGGGCGCCACGACCGAATCCACGGTTCGCGAGGTGGAGGCTTCGCTTCCTGTGCAGAATGGTGGCGAGAAGGCGGCAGCAGCAGCGGAGTGATCCCGGCCGGGGCCGCACGATGCACGACAGACCAGGAGCGCCGATGGCCGATGACCGGGCGGCGCTGCTGCGCGAGTTGCACGACGTGCACGCGCCCGCGCTGTGGCGGTTCGTGGTCCGGCTGACCGGCGACGACCGGCTGGCCGAGGATGTCGTCCAGGAGACGTTGCTACGGGCCTGGCGCCGGCCGCAGATCCTGACCGAGGACGCGGCGGGAGCCCGGGCCTGGCTGTTCACCGTGGCACGCAATCTGGTCATCGACGACCGGCGCAGCGCCCGGGTCAGTCGCGAAGTCGCCAGCGACGACCTGCCGGAGAACCCGAGTGCCGACCACGCGAACGGCGTACTCGACGCATGGCTGGTGGCGGAGTCGCTGGCCCAGTTGTCCGAGGAACATCGGCAGGTGATCGTTCGTGCGTACTACGGGCGTCGTACGGTCACCGATATCGCGGAGGAGCTGGACATACCGTCGGGCACCGTGAAGTCGCGGCTGCACTACGGGTTGCGGGCCTTGAAGCTCGCGTTGCAGGAGAGGGGGGTGACGAGCCAGTGAGCGACCCGTACAAGGAATGGGACGCGGCCTACCTGCTCGGGGCGTTGCCGGCGAAGGACCGGCACGCCTACGAGGAACACCTGCGCACCTGTGACGAGTGCTCGGCCGAGGTGGCGTCGCTGGCCGGCGTACCGGGGGTCCTCGCGGCGCTGCCCGGCGACCGCGCCCTCGCGACCATCCCCGACGCCCCGCCGAACCTGTTGCCCGGTCTGGTCCGCGCGGTCCAGCAGGACGTCCGGAAGCGGCGTGTCCGGCTCGGCATGGCAATGGCCGGGATCGCCGCCGCGGCGGCTGTGATCGGGGCGGTGGTCGCGATCCCGCTCAGCCGCGAGGAGCCTGAGGGCGACTATGTCGTCCTGGCGCAGACCGTTGCCAGCAAGCTGTCCGCGGACGCCCGGCTGGTGCCGGAGCGCTGGGGTACGACGATCGAGATCAGCTGCCGGTACGACGAACTGGCCACGCCGAGCGAACGCGCCCGGGGCTACGAGCTGTACGTCACCGACACCTCCGGGAAGTCCCAGCTGATCGCGAGCTGGACGGCGGCACCGGGTACGACGGTCAAGCCGGCCGCGACCACGAAGCTGCAGCGCCACGAGATCCGGGCGCTGGACATCCGCAGCTCGGAGACCGGCCGGATCCTGCTCGCGGTCCACTTCTGACCACGGACCGCGCCAACGTGGTCGCGTTCGGCACGAATGGCCGGTTGCCGGTGGGGCACCTGAGAAGTCAAGAGGAGTGGTCGCTCGAGAGGCTTCTTCTCGAGACCCCGGTGTTCAGGGACGTGCACCGGGGTCGCTCTCTGACTCCGGCGTCAACGCCCGCGACCAGCGCGCCGGAATTTTTTTCCTCCGATCGTGTAACGCTCGCGCCGTCACCGGCGATACACCGTGTGTAACGCCACTGAGGATCCCGTCCCAGGTCAACCGCCCGAAGGGCCTGGGACGGGGTTCTCGTCCGCCGCGAGGCGCCCCGGCCGGGCGTTACGCACGAAGGCCCCCGGCATTCCGCCGGGGGCCTTCGCGTTGAATCCTCCCTCTGCGCCTCGTCACGAGGCATTCGCTATGACGCTTGTTCGGTCGGTCGGTGCGACTCCGGCGACGCGATCCGGTCCGCCGGCAGGCGTTCCGTCCGCTCGGTGCCGTCGTCGCCCTCGTACTGCACCAGGCCGGTCCATCCCGTCTCCTCGTGCTCACGGCCGATCAGCCAGCCGGGACGCCACTGACCGTCCACCAGGACGACCACATGGCTGGGCAGAGGGAGGCGGGACACCAGTTCGGTGCCGGGCTCGAACTCAGTCATGGCCGAAGGCTAAGTCGTTTCGGCGTTACGCGCCTCCTCGAGGCGTGTTTCCGCACGGTCTTCTCAGACTCTGGGCAGAAGTTCCCGGACAACGCCGCCGGCCAGCCCGAACTCCCGCACCGAGCCGGTCACCTTCAACGCGCGTCCTCCGGGGATGTGGCTCACCCAGCCTCGCCGCAGTGCATGTGCGCACAAGGCCGCGCCGACCGCGCCGGCCAGGTGCGGCCTGCGTTCGGTTACGTCCAGGCAGGACCGCAGCGAGGGTCGGCCGCGGCGACGCTCGACCACGATGCCGAGATCGTCCAGCCACGCCGTACCTTTCGCTGTCAGCGCGACACCGTCCGACCAGTCGATCAGGCCGCGCTCGGTCATCGCGTCCGCCAGTGCCACCCCCAGCTTGCCCGCGAGGTGGTCGTAACAGGTCCGAGCGCGCGCGAACGCGTCCCGCCTGCTCACTGCCGACAAGCTGTTCAGTACTTCGGTACGACGGGGTGCGAGCGCCGCGAGCCCTTCGATCAACTCGGCCGTGTCCGGACCCGCGAGTTTCAGGTACCGGTGCCGCCCCTGCCGGACCTCCGTCAGCAACCCGCCGTCGACCAGCAGGTTGAGATGTTCGCTGATCGTCGGCCGGGACACCTTCGCCACCCGGGCCAGCTCGGTCGCCGTCCATGCCCGTCCGTCGAGCAGCGCGAGGCACACCGTCGCCCGGGTGGTGTCGGCCAGCATCCTGGCCCACGCGGCCAGTTCCTGCCCCTCCGTCTGCGTGCTCACGTCTTCCATCATGCCGTCGGCACAGTTCGGCCCGCGCCGAAACGACGGGGACCTAGACGAGCCGGAGCCGGCCGACCTCTTCGTCGCTGAGTACGACGTCCAGCGTCGCGAGGACGGCCGGGAGTTCGTCGGCCGGTACGGCGCGCTGCGTGGTGCGGCCGTCGGCGTACTCGGTGGTGAGCTCGTTCCCGATCAGGCGACGTACGACGCCGTCGGCGACCCGCATCACCACCGGCCGGCCGGTGAACGGCGAGTTCGGGTGCGTCGAGACGTAGTGGTGGTACACCTCGTAGTCGATCGGCCGCACCGGCTCGTCGTTCGACGCGTGCTGCGGCTCCCAGCCGTCCGCGGTCTTCTTCGACAGCGTCCACAGGTCACCCTCGGCGGTGAGACGGTGGTCCCAGCCGGCCTGGTCGACGATCACGCCGTCCTTGAGCGGAGTCGGGTAGAGCTGGCCGGCGCCGAACCCGACATCGGCCAGGAACTCCTGCCCGTCCACACCGACCTTGAGCAGAGCATGCGTCCGCGGCCCCGACTTGTGCGGTTGCACGCGGGCCACCCGGCGTTCCACCTCGAACCCGAGTTGCTCCAGTGCGGCGCCGAAGAGCAGGGTGTGCTCGTAGCAGTAGCCGCCGCGTTGCCGCCGTACCAGCTTCGCCTGGATCGCGCTCAGCCCGATCCCGGGGTGTGTGCCGAGGATCACGTCGATGTTCTCGAACGGGATCGCCAGTACGTGTGCCCGGTGCAGACTGCGCAGGCTGTCCGCGGACGGTGTCACCCGCGGGTGCTTGATCCGGTCGAGGTAGGCGTCCAGGTCCAGTTCTTCGATGTCCCACATGACGCCTACCTCAACACTTCTAGTTCACTTGAGGTCAAGTTCGGTGAACAGGGTGAGCTGGATGCCACCCGGCGTCTCCAGCCGGGCGTTCAGCGAGTTCCACGGGGTCCGGGTCGGCTCGGCGATCACGGTGGCGCCGGCGTCGGCCAGTTTCCGGGTGGTGGCGTTCGAGTCGTCCACTTCGAGCGCGACCCGGTACTTCCCGGCGACCCGCCGGCCGACCTCCACCTCGTCGATGAACTCGGCCTGACCGGGATCCGCGATCTCCAGGGTCGCCCGCTCGATCTCGAGGATCACCACCCGCCCGTTCTCCGACGAGTACGACGCCCGCTCGGGCAGGCCGAGCACGTCCCGGTAGAACGCCACCGCCTCCTCGTAGTCGTCCGCTGTCACGACCAACCGCAGTTCCTTGACTGTCATGCGTCCCAGTATCAGAGCCAGCGCACCACCACGCCGAGGTGCCAACGATCGGAGTCGGCGAAGTCAGGCGTCGGCGTGGGATACCGCTCCGGTCGTCAGGCGGTAGCCCGTGTTGGCGGAGAACTCGGCGGACAGTGCGAAACGGTCACCGCGGACCAGGGTGTGACGCCACTCGACCGGGCGGTTCTGCGAGCTGCCCTGACGGTTGATGGAGAAGGCGGCGGCCTCCGGTGGGCAGCGGAGCAGCGCGCGTTCGGCCGGCGTGGGTACGACGGCTCGGATGTCTTCGCGGCCGTGGTCGAGCCGAAGTCCGGTGCGGGCGGCCAGTTCGTTGTAGAGGCTGGTGTGGGTGAAGTCGGCGTCCAGGAGCGATTCCGCGAGCGAGGCGGGCAGCCAGACGCGGTCGAGCGCGAGTGGTTCGTCACCCGCGAAGCGGAGGCGCTCGAGGTACAGCAGCGGGATGGACTCCTCCAGCTCCAGCCGGGCCGCGATGACCCCGTCGGCCCGGATGTCGAGCGCCCGTACGACGCTGTGCTGAGTCAGCCCGGAGGCTTCGACCGAGGAGAAGAGGCTGTACAGCGCTCCCATGGGCTGCCGGATCTCCGGGGTGGTCGCGACCCGCGGCTGTCGGCCGCGCTCGGCGACGATCAGGCCGTCCGCGCGGAGCTTGGCCAGCGCCTGCCGGACCGTGTGCCGGCTGACCTGGTAACCCTCGACCAGCGCGAGCTCGCCGGGAAAGGCCTCGTCGAACTCCCCGGCCCGCAGTCGCCGGACCAGGTCCTGCTGCAGCTGCTTCCACAGCGGCTGACCGCCGGAGCGGTCGAGCCTGCGCTCGGTCATCTGGTCGGCCTCCCGGGTTGCCAAATGTCCGGTCATCTCCTAACTTAAATGTGCGTACATTTTGTGTCAGGGGAGGACCGGTCTGATGGTGCAGGTCGAGGTTAGGCCAACCGCCCCGACCGCTGTCTTTCCTCGCCGCGCCCGCCGTGCCGCCGCTGTCGTTTCGCGGTTGCCCGGGTTGGCCGTCGTACTGACTGTGGCTGCTGCCGCCGTACCGCTCGGCCGGCTGGTGCCGGTGATCGGCGGCCCGGTGTTCGGGATCGTGCTTGGTGTGCTCGCCGGATGGCTGGTGCCTCGGTTGCGCTCCGAACGCTGCCGACCCGGGTATGCGTTCGCGTCCAAGGGGTTGCTCCAGCTGTCGATCGTCGTACTGGGCACCGGTCTGTCGCTGCACCAGGTCGCGCGCGTCGGGAGTTCATCGCTGCCGGTGATGCTCGGGACGCTGGCTCTCGCGCTGGGCGGAGCGTGGGTGTTCGGCCGCCTGCTCGGTGTCCGTGGTGACACCCAGACCTTGATCGGCGTCGGTACGGCGATCTGCGGCGCCTCGGCGATCGCGGCGACCGCGGCTGCGATCAACCCCAAGCGCTCGTCCGTCGCCTACGCGCTGGCGACGATCTTCACCTTCAACGTCGTCGCCGTACTCACGTTCCCGCCGCTCGGGCATCTGCTGGGGCTCAGCCCCGAGGCCTTCGGGTTGTGGGCTGGTACGGCGATCAACGACACGTCGTCCGTTGTCGCCGCCGGCTACACCTACAGCCAGCAGGCCGGCGACCAGGCGCTCGTGGTCAAGCTGACCCGTTCCCTGACCCTGGTCCCGATCGTCATCGCGCTCGTCGTACTCAAGTCGCGCCGCGACGCCCGGACACCCACCGCGGACCGTGCGCCCCGCCTGCCCTGGCGGAAGCTCGTCCCGCTTTTCCTGATCGGTTTTCTGGCCGCGGCCGCCCTGCGGAGCGCCGGTCTGGTGCCAGTGAGCTGGCTGCCTGGGTTGAGCCTGATCGGTACGTTCCTGATCACGTGCGCGCTGGTCGCGATCGGGCTGTCGCTACGCCTTCGGGAGCTGCGTGACACCGGACCAAGGCCCCTCCTCCTCGGAGCGATCCTCTGGGTCCTGGTCGCACTGGGCAGCCTGGGTCTCCAGGCTCTGACCGGCGGTATGTGACCGCGCGATCAAGGCGACCCCAGGCGCTTGCGGTTCACGATGTCGAGGTCGAGAGTGGTGCTTGGGGGTGGCACAAATGACTACTGCACAAGGCGATGTGGCGCTGCTCGAGGACCCGGTCGCACAAGAGCTGCTCGGATCACGGCAACTGGCACGACTGGCGTACACGTGGCGGGACGGGACGCCCCGGGTGGTGCCGATCTGGTTCCACTGGACCGGCGAAACGATCACGTTCGGCACACCACCGAAGGCCCCGAAGGTGAAGGCGCTCCAGGAGCGGCCCGAGGTCTCGGTCACGATCGACGACGAGTCCAAGTGGCCCTATCACGCCCTGCTCGTCCGCGGTCTGGCGTCGGTCGAAATGCTTGACGACGTCTGCCCGGAGTACGCCGCGGCCGCGTCGCGGTACTTCGGGCCGGAGCAGGGGCAGGCATGGGTGGCCACACTGCGCGGCGAACCCATGGCGAGGGTTGCGGTCAGGCCGACCTGGGTCGCGGTGCTCGACTTCGAGACCCGCTTCCCAAGCGCCCTGACCGTCACCGAGGTCCCCTGAACTTCAGTCCTTCTCGTAGGCGGCCTGCCGGGTCTGCACGGCCTTGATCCGCGGTACGTCGAGCTTGTTGCTGCGGTCGAACCGGTAGATGCCGTTCTCTTCCTGGAACACGTCGGTGAGCTGCGTGTAGCAGTATCCGAACATCAGCGGGTTGTCGAGCAGTACGTCGACCAGGCCGGCGAACCGGACGTAGAACTCCTCCTCGTCCGCGATTCGCTGGCCGTAACCCCATGACTCCTTGGTGTTGTTGCCTTGGGACCGCGCGGCTGCTTCGGGGTTCCACCAGATGCCGCCGAACTCACTGCAGAAGTACGGCTGACCGGCGTACGGCTGGGAGATCGGCCGCTGGTCGGGCCCGCCGGTGTTCCCGTACGGCTTGCCGTCCGCCAGACCCGCCATCTGCTTCGCGAACTCGGCCGGGTCCTGCTCGTAGTTGTGCGAGTCCCAGACGTCGGTCTCCGGCACGCGGTGCGAGTACCCGGACGCGTCCAGGACCGGGCGTGTGGTGTCGGCGGCCTTGGTGGCCAGGAACATCGCCCGCGTCACGTCGTCCAGCTGGGTGATCCGGTCGTGCAGGAACTGGTGCGTCTCGTTCAGCGGGCACCAGCCGATGATGCTCGGGTGGCTGTAGTCGCGCTCGACCGCCTCCAGCCACTGCGTGACGAACGACGCGGTCGGCTGCTGGTTGTTCTCCTGGGTGCCGTCGGCAACATTTCCGCCCCAGTCGCCGAACTCGCCCCAGACCAAGTAGCCCAGCCGGTCCGCGTGGTACAGGAACCGCTCCTCGAACACCTTCTGGTGCAGCCGTGCGCCGTTGAACCCGGCGGCCAGGCTCAGCTCGATGTCCGCGACCAGCGCCGCCTCGGACGGCGCCGTCATCAGGCTCTCCGGCCAGTATCCCTGGTCCAGCACCAGCCGCTGGAACACGTGCTTGCCGTTGATCAGGATCGCCTGGCCGTTGATCGACACCGACCGCAGCCCGGCGTAGCTGTCCGCGCCGTCCACAACGTTGCCTTCGGCATCGATCAGCTCGAGGTGTACGTCGTACAGGTGCGGGTCGGCGGTGTCCCAGAGCCGGACCCGGTCGGCCGGGAGTTGCAGCGTGAGCCGCGGCGCCAGGTCGAGATCGGCCCGGACCTCGGCGGTCGCCACGTTACCGTCGCTGTCCTTGAGGACCGCGCGGACCTTCCAGCCTGGCTTGTTCGCCGAGACCGGCACCTCCAGGTGGAAGCTGGAGCCGGCCACGTCCGGGGTGATCCGCGGCCTGTCGAGGTGCACGCTCGGCACAGCCTCGAGCCAGACCGTCTGCCAGATGCCGGTGGTCCTGGTGTAGTGGCAGCCGTGGTTGAAGTAGGTGGTCGTCTGCTTCCCCCGCGCCTGGACGCCGTACCGGCTGTCCCGGGCGCGGACCACGATCACGGCCTCCTCGCCCGGCGCGGCGACGTTCTTCAGATTCGCGCTGAACGGGGTGAAGCCGCCGCGGTGACGGACCACCTCGACGCCGTTCACCCAGACCGTCGCGTCGTGGTCGACGGCCTGGAAGTGCAGCACCGCGTCCTTGCCCGACCACTCGGCCGGGATCGTGACGGTCGTCCGGTACCAGACCGCCTCGAGGAAGTCGACGTTCTCGATCCCGGACAGTTCGGACTCGGGTGCGAACGGTACGACGATCCGCTGCAGCAACTCGCGGTCCCGGACCCCGCGCTCCAGACCGGAGTCGGACCGGTCGATCTCGAACTGCCACTCGCCGTTCAGGTTCAGCCAGTCCGGCCGGACGAACTGCGGACGCGGGTGCTCAGGGCGGGGTTGGGTCATCGAGAACTCCCGTGATTCGGAGAGAGGAGAGCGGGCGGTCGACACGACAGTACAACGTTGGAATAGCCTCAGCAACAGGCGTTCTGGGGTGTGAGAAACACCGGTCGACCAGGATCCGCCCACCCATTTCCGACGAACTGCGGTCAGAGGTTGAGTAGGTGGGCGCCGTTGTGCCGGCAGACGGCGCGTAGCCAGGTGTCGCCGAGGTTCAGGGACTCCAGGGCGGAGAGTTGGGTGGCGTAGTCGTAGGGGATGTTGGGGAAGTCGGAGCCGAGGACGATGCGGTCCTGGAGGTCGCCGAGGCGTGAGGTCAGGGAGCGCGGGAACGGCATCAGCGCTTCGGTGAACGGAGTCAGGGCCATCGTCGTGTCCAGGTGGACGTTCGGGTATGACGTGAGCGCCAGGTGCTCGGCGTACTCCGGCATGCCGAGGTGCGCGATGACCGCGGTCAGGCGCGGGTGCTTCCGGAGTACTTCGCCGAACGGCCCCGGACCGGTGTGCCGGCCGGGGATCGGGCCGGAGCCGCAGTGGACGACCACCGGTACGGCGGCCTCGGCGAGCTGACCCCAGACGTCGTCGAGTTCGTCGTCGCGAGGGTCGTAGTCGCCCACCTGCACGTGGACCTTGAAGATCCGCGTGCCCTTCTCCAACGCCTCACGGACGTAGTCCGAGGCGCCGGGCTCGGGATAGAACGTGCCACTCGGCACGCAGCCGGGGGTCGCCTCGGCGAAGTCCCGCGCCCATGCGTTGAGCCAGGCCGCCATCCCGGGCTTGTGCGGATAGACCAACGCCGTGAACGCTCGAACGCCGAGCGCATCCAAGGTCTTCAGACGCTCCTCGACGGACGTGCGGTAGTTGATCGGCCAGGCCGTCCCGTAGTGCTCCGACGCCTGGTCGAAGTACGCCCACACCGCGTTCATCACCTGGTCGGGCAGGAAGTGCACGTGCACATCCACGAGCCCGTCCAGCCCCAGCCGCTGCCACCACGCCGGCACATCCTCGTCGCGCACGAGCACCAGCCTAAGTCGCGTCCGGCGGTCACCAGCCTCCTGCGTGGGATTGGGGCGGCGCTGGACCGTCAGAGACGACCTAAATGCCCACTGCGGTTGCGCCTCCGCTGTCTAACGAGTCAAGATGTTGTTTGAGTGTTAGAGAGGTGCATGCCGTGAACTACCAACCCGAGCTCGTCGGCGGTCATCTGGCGCTCGATCTGGTCAACACCGTGGCCTGGCGGCTGGACGATCGGCGGCGGGTCGACCGGATCGCGGATCCGGTCAACCTGCGCAGGTGGCTGACAGCCGGCGGTCTCGAGCCGCCGGCCCGAGTCACGCGCGCCCAGCGGGATCAGTTGGTGCGGTGCCGCGAGGACGCCTATGCGGTGTTGCATCCGCTCGCGGTCGGCGCGGAACCGGCCGCCCGCGATCTCGCCGTACTGCGGGACCTGATCGAGGACGCCGTACGGGACGCCTGGCTGGTCAGCGCGCGACCGCTGACCTGGCGCGCCACCACCGTCGTCGACCGGCTGCGGCTGGCCGTCTGGCGACTGTTCGAGGACGAGGACCTGAGCCGACTGCGGCAGTGCGATGACGACGATTGCGGCTGGCTGTTCCTGGATCGGACCAGGAACGGGTCGCGCCGGTGGTGCAGTTCGGCGGACTGCGGCAACCGGGCCCGGGCTCGCAGGCACTATCAGCGTCGTCGCGCCGGAGTGTCGCCATGATCGAGATCCAGCGGGCCGGCTTCGCCGAGGGAGTCCGGCTCGGGCTCGGACCGGCCGGTGCGGCTTTCGTCCTGGCCCTCAGCTTCGGCGCCGAGGCGGAAGCCCGGGGCTGGGGACTCGGCCTGCCGGTCCTGTTCTCCGCCCTTGCCTTCTCCGGTTCGGCGCAGTTCACCCTGCTGACCGCCCTGTCGGGCGGCACCGTCGCGGCCGCGGTCGCGTCGGCGGCGCTGATCAACGGGCGCTACCTCGTGATGAGCGTCGCGCTGAACGACAGCCTGCACGGAAGCCGGCTGAGCCGGGCACTGCAGGCGCAGGCGCTCGTGGACGCTTCGTTCGTCTTTGCTCATCGCAACGACGGCCGGTACGACGTCTCCCGCCTGATCGGCGCCAGCCTGCCGCAGTGGGTCACCTGGGTGCTCGGGACCGCCGTCGGCGCGCTGACCGCACCGTCGGCTGATCTGATGCACCGGCTCGGGCTGGATGTCGTGTTTCCGGCGTTCTTCCTGGTGCTGGCGCTGGACGAAGTGCGGCGCTCTCGCCGGGCGCTCGCCGCATCGCTGCTGGGAGCCGTCGTGGCCGCCGGCCTGTTGCTGGTGACCGATCCCGGCTACGCGCTGCTCGGTGCCACCGCGGCCGCACTGATCGGCCTGATTCCGGCACACGGGCCGGATCCCGATCTCGAACGTGCTGAGGCCGGAGAGGAGAAGGCATGAGGTTGTGGCTGGCGGCCTTGGCCGTCACGGTCGTCAACTGGCTCATGAAGGCCGGCGGGCCGCTGCTGATGGGCGAACGCAAGTTGCCCCCGGCGGCGGTTCGCGTCGTGGGTCTGATCGCGCCCGTCCTGCTCGCGGGCCTCATCGTCACCGAACTCGGCGGCAAGCGACTGGACTGGACACAGCTCACCGGCGTCGGTGTCGCCGGGATCCTCTCCGTCGTCAGAGTCCCGCTGCTGCTGGCGGTCGCCGCGGGGATCGTTCTCACCGCCGGGATTCGGCTGCTGATCGGCTGACCGCCGGATCGGCCGTGCCAAGCTTTTCAACAGCTACGTAACTACGTACTATCCACAGTGTGGAAGATCCTGTGGATAACCGGCTCGCAGAGCTGGAGCGGCGGATCGCCGCGCTGGAATCCACGGCCGCTCAGCGGGAAGCGAGGCGTAGGCGGCCCGGCGGCGGGCACGCCCAGGCGGCCCGGGCGCTCAGGGCACTCCGGGCCAGGCAGGACTGGTCAACCGCGGCGCCGACCCTCGCGGCGCTGGGCAGCCCGACCCGGCTCACCCTGCTGCGCGAGATCGTCCACGGTCACGCAACCGTCAGCGCACTCAGCCAGGTCGAGGGTCTCGGCACGAGCGGGCAGATCTACCACCACCTCCGGCACCTCACCGCCGAAGGCTGGCTCCACAACCCCACCCGCGGCGTCTTCGCCATCCCCCCGTCCCGCCTCACCGCCCTCCACACGATCCTCGACAGCCTGGACGAGTGATCAGGCCGCCTGGTCGGAGAGCCAGAGGTTGATAAGGCCTCGGAAGTGGGCGTAGAACTGGTCGGTCTCGTGGGCCGGGTAGGTCGTGGCGACCGTGTTGCGGAGGAGATGGTCGAAGTCGGGGCCGGCGAACCAGTCGCGGACGCGGGCGTCGAAGTCGGGCAGGTGCTCGGCGCACCACTCGTGGTACTTGGCCGTTTCGAAGTGTTCGTCGGCCAAGGCGAGGTAGGCGTCGACTTTGGCGTCGTAGTCGAGGGACTCGTCGTCGGCGATCTCGAAGTACCGCTCGGTGTGCAGGTCGACGCTGCTGCGCCGGCCGGTCGCCAAGGAGAAGACCGACCACTTGACCAGCGCGCTGAGCGCCCACGGGAAGTAGTAGTGCAGTGAGGTGACGGCGACGTCCGGGCAGGCGTTGGCGTAGTCGATCGGGTGGACCGAGTCGCCCTTGACCAGCATCTCGCAGGAGTTGAACTCCCAGCCGAAGAACGCGTTCACGATCCGGCTGATCGCCACCGCCTGGTGGCCGGCGGACGGGCTGAGGAAGTCGTGCGAGACGGCGTACCGGTTGTGCATCGGCTCGTCCGGCCGGAAGTCCATCACCATCGTCTCGGCGCCGATCGACAGCGCGCGGGCGAACTTGTCGTACTCGATCGTCGCCTGCAGGTGCATCAGCATCTCGCCGGACTGGTCGTAGGCGCGGTGCAGGTCGTCCTTGTTGTCGATCCGCGACACCCCGCGCCAGCCGCCGCCGTCGAACGGCTTCATGTAGAGCGGGTAGCCGAGGTCCTCGGCGATCGCGTCCAGGTCGAACGGCTTGTTGTACTTCGCCGACGTGTACGCCCAGCGCACGTTGTCGACCGGGTTCTTGTACGGCACCAGCACGGTCCGCGGGATCTTCAGGCCGAGCCGGAGCATCGCGCAGTACGCCGAGTGCTTCTCCATCGACTGGAACGTGAACGGCGAGTTCAGCAGGTAGGTGCCGTTCATCAGCGCGGCCTTCTTCAGCCACTCGCGCGGGTGGTAGTACCAGTACGCCAGCCGGTCGATCACCAGCCCCACCCGGACCGGATCGGTCAGGTCGAACGGCTCGATCGTCAGCCGCCTGGACCCGAACTCGTGCTCCGAGCCGTCGAGTGTCACCGGTCCGACGCGTTGCAGCAGCGCCTCGAACGCCTGCGGCCAGTCCTCCTCGGCCCCGAGCAACAACCCGATCAAATGCCGTGAGCGGTCAGCCACAACGTCTCCTAAGGTCGATGGGTCAGACGAATCGGGGCAGGTGGTGGGCGATCTGCCGCCGCCACCAGGGCCAGTCGTGCGCTACGTCGTACCCCCAGAGGTCCAGCTCATGCGGGATGCCCTTGTTCGCCAGTACTGCGGCCGTCGCACGGGCGGACGGCAACGACCCGGTCGGGTTCGTCTCCCAGTCACCTTGCCCGACCGTGAGCACGATGTAGATCCGGCTGCGCAGCCAGTCCAGGTGGTCGCCGTCGAGGTTGGGCAGGTAGTCGGCCGGGTTGTTGAAGTACGTCGCCTCGCCGCGCTCACCCCAGCCGTGCCAGCTGGCCGCGTCGTAGTTGCCGGACTGGCAGATCGCAATCGGGAACAGATCGGCCCGCTTCAACGCGAAGTTAAGTGCGTGGAAGGCGCCCAGGCTGCAGCCGGTGGTGATGATGTCGGCGACGCCGGGAGAGTCGGCGCCGATCGCCGGGACGACCTGGTTGACGATCCACGACTCGTACAACCCGTGCCGCCGGGCGCGGTCCTCGAGCTGGATGCTCCGGTCGGACCAGCTCACGTGGTCGTAGGAATCGACGCAGTAGAGCTTCACCCGGCCGGCCTCGATCAGGTCCGCGACGGCGTCGACCATGCCGTTGTTCTCGTAGTCCCAGGCGCGGCCCTGCTCGCTCGGGAACACCAGCACCGGGCGGCCGAAGTGGCCGTAACGGATCACGGTGCCGGGACGGTCAAGCCCCGGCGCCTCCAGCTCGACCTGTTCCCGCTCCATCAGCCTCACCCCAGGCTCGTCGCAGTAGATCCGTGAGATCAGGATCCAGCACATCACGCCAGGCTGTGAAGTTGTGCATGTCCGGCGTTTCGCCGAACTCGACGCGCTGCCCGAGCTCGGCCAGCTTGGCCGCCATCACGCGGTTGTTGTGGACGTTCTCCTCCGGCGTCCCGGCCGTCATCCCGACCACCGGCGTACTCGGCGCCGTGGTTGCCGTGAGCACCTGGTTCACGAAGCCGGTGACCTCGGCGTAGTACTCGAACTTCGCCTCCTGCGGGTCGGTCTCCGGCGTGAAGAACGACCCCGACTGCAGGAACAGCCCGTCGAAGCTGCCGGGATGGTTCCACTCGGCGTGCAGCGCCGCGAGCGCACCCAGGCTCGCGCCCATCAGGACGGGCTTCCGGCTCCGGTACTGCGTCTTGATCGCGGGCAGCACGTACTGCGTCAAGGAGTCGGCGTACTGCGGGTTGGCGGCGTACCAGAGGTTTCGGGCGGTCGGCCGGATCAGCGCAAGGCGGAAGGGCGGGAGCGTGCCTTCAGCCACCATCGCGCCGGCGTAGTGCGTCAGGCCGGCGTACGCGGCGAACTCGGGACCGTCGTGCGAGAGCAGCAGCGGCAGCTCGAACGTCGGGGCGATGCCTTCGGGCGCCCACACCTCGACGTCGACCGGGCCGACCGGGGAACTGACCGAGTGGGGGGTGAGCGTCGAGGCGATCGGCTCGACGGAGATCCAGGCGGGCTCGACGTACCCGGGAAGCGGCAGCCAGGAGTGCTCCCCGAACGCGCCGCCGACCACCCGTGGGTTGGTCGGGTCGGTCTGCATCCCGACGTCCGCGATGTCGAACAGGTACTCCATCCGGTGCACCGAGGGTCGTGGCAGCCGCAGCTCCCAGCCGTAGTCGACCGGCTTGAACTCGAGCGACTCGGCCGCGAGACCCAGTTCCTGCCACAGTTTGACGCCGGTGAACGCATGCGAAGGATCGCTGAGGCGGAACACCACCTCAGCGCCTTCGACGGCACTCTCCACTGCGGGCATCCGGACCACGGTACAGGCGGAAAAACTGACATTCCCTGTCAGTCATCGCTGTCTATCCTGGGTGCGTGGTCGATCTCACGGATATCCGGGCAATCACAGCAGACCTGCCGAGAAGCTACGAGGTACTGGTCCGGGACCAGATCAAGTTCCGGGTCGGGCAGATCGTGTACCTGGCGGTCGCGCCGGACGAGCAGACGATCGGGATCGGGTTTCCGCGCGAGGAGCGGGAGGCGGCGCTGGCGGCGGAGCCGGAGAAGTTCTTCCGGCCGCGGCCGTCGGACGAGCGGTTCCAGTGGATCCAGGTCCGGCTGGATGCGCTCGAGTTCGAGGAGCTGCGCGAACTGGTCCTGGACGCGTGGCAGCTGTGCGTGCCGAAGAAGGTCGCGGCCGAGTATTTCGCCACTCACGGTGAGCAATAAGGGGCCTAGGGCAACTGTCTCCTCCGGTGGTAGGACCCGGGTGCTACCCAGGCCCGACGAACGGCCCGGCAGAACCCTTCTCGCGACTGATGAGCCGGCGCGGATCGCGAAGCATGCTTGAGGCCATGACCGGAGACTTCCTGCCCCGGCGCCGGAAGGCGTCACTGAGAGCCCAGCTGCTGACCGTCCTCTCCCTACTCACCGCCGCAGCCCTCGGCATCTACCTCTACACCTAGGACTCCCAGCGGACTTCGGCTTCGCCGGGCCGGACCACGCCGGCTTCGTAGGCGACCACGACTGCCTGGACCCGGCTGGAGAGGCCCAGTTTGGACAGGACACTGCTGACGTGGGTTTTGACGGTGGTCTCGCTGACGAAGAGTTTGGTGGCCAGGTCCCGGTTCGACAGGCCGCGGGCCATCCAGACCAGGATCTCCCGTTCGCGTTCGCTCAACTGCGCCAGCAGCCCGGTCCAGCGGCCGTCCGCCGGAGCGGGCGCGGGCTCCGCCGAACCGCTGCCGACCTGGCGTTCGAGCTCCATGCACCGCTCCAGCAGCACCCGCGTCGACGCCGGGTCGACCAGCGAGTCGCCCCGGTGGACCGCGCGTACCGCCGAGACCAGCAGGTCCGGGTCCGTGTCCTTCAGCAGGAATCCGGACGCCCCGGCGCGGACCGCGCTCAGCACGTACGCCTCGTCGTCGAACGTCGTCAGCACCAGTACGGCGGGACGCGACCGGCCGGCCGCCTTGTTGGCCGTGGTGATCCGCTCGGTCGCGACCAGCCCGTCCATCACCGGCATCCGGATGTCCATCAGGACGACGTCCGGGTCGTACCGGTCGACCAGCCGGAGCGCCTCCTCGCCGTTCTCGGCCTGGGCGACGGTGGTCAGGTCCGGTTCGTGGTCGAGGATCATCGCCAGGCCCATCCGGATCACACCCTGGTCGTCCGCGACCAGCACCCGGATCTGCTCGTCTACCTCTGCGGCGGCAGCCATGCCTGCACCCTCCATCCACCCAGCGGGCCGGCCGCGACGGCCAGCGTGCCGCCGACCGCCGTCGCCCGTTCCCGCATCCCGATCAGCCCGTTCCCGCGGCCGCTCTCGCTCCGCCGGGCGGTCTCCAGCACGTTCACCGGCGGCGGCCCGCCGCTGCCGTTGTCGTCGATGGTCAGGAGTTCGCCCTGCGGTCCACTCTGCCAGGTGACCTGCGCGGCGGTCGCCTTCGCGTGCACCATCACGTTGGTGAGTGCCTCCTGGATGATCCGTACGGCGGTCAGTTCGGTGGCCGAGGTCAGTTGCCGCTGCCGCGAGGGCAAGTCCATCGTCACGTCGATGCCGACAGCCTTCAGCCGCTCGCCCATCCGCGCGACGTCGGCAAGATCGGGCACCGGCGCGGTCCCGCCGCCGGAGCCCGCAGAGGTGTCCGCGGCGTCCGGCGAGGCGGTGTTGAGCACCCGGACCGTCTCCCGCATCGCGGTCAGCGCTTCCTTGCCGCTGGCAATGATCCAGCGGATCGCCTCGCGCAGCACCTCGGGTTTCTGGTCGGCGACCCGGTCCGCGGCCTGGGCCCGGATCACCACCGCGCTGACGTGGTGCGAGATGACGTCGTGCAGGTCCCTGGCGATCCTGGTCCGCTCGGCGACCTTGGCACGTTCGGCCTCGACCGCGCGCAGCCGGACCAGTTCGGCGTTGCGCTGCTCCAGCAGGGCGACGCTCTTGCGCCGCCGGCGGGCGTCCGCGCCGAGCAGCACCATGCCGCAGATCAGTGCCTCGGCGAACACGAACAGCGAGACGTCGATGTAGTTGTAGAGACTCGGCAGGTCGCTGGGCAGGTTCTTGTAGCGGTCGCCGTACATGATCGCGCGATTCGCGTTGCCCAGCACGATCGCGACCACGGTCGGCAGGCCGATCATCAGTCCGGCCAGGCTGCCCATCGTGAAGAACAGGCAGGTGAACCGCCGTACGCCGCTGGACGCGGCCAGGTACCCGACCACGAGCAGCGGGACCAGGTGGATCTCGGACTGCAGCGCGGCGTCGCTGATCTCCGGCTGGCCGAAGAACGTCAGGCCGACCTGAGCCGCGAGACCGGTGCCGACGGCGGCGTACAGGAACGGGTAGAGCACCGAGACGATCACGAGCATGACGCGCGGGAACCGCCGTACGCACGCGACCGTGGCGACCAGGAAGACCCCGGTCACCACCGAGACCATCGGGTTCTGCGGGCGCAGGCCGCTGTCGTTGATCAGGCTCAGCGCGGTGAACCAGCCCAGCCCGATCACCGCCGCGAGCAGCAGATCCTGCTGCGCCTGCGGCAACCGACGCCAGGTGCTCCACATGTTCAGCAGCGTAGTCACCCGTTGTCAGCGGAGGCTTCATCTGCCCGGACGGGCACCCGCTCCAACTTTTGGAGGAGGGTGGGCGTCCGACCTGATACCCAGGACGTACTTCCGGGTCCCGATGACGGTCCCTGGGGCCGATGTGCCCGCCGCCGCGATCCGAAAGGCTGTACCGCATGAGGAACGACAAGCCGCCGGGCGGGACCGGCTCGGTGCGGAAGAAGCGGTGGCGGTCCGTGACGGGTGTGGGGGTACTGGCCTTGGCGGTCGGGTCGCTCCTGCTCTGGCACGGTCAGGTGGGGGAGCTGTTCGGTCTGGCTGCCGACGAGGAGCCGGTCGTCTCGAGCGTGAACGCACCCCCGGTGTCCGGGCCGCCGCCGGCGACCGCCGCGCCGCGGAAGCCGAGCCGCACGCCGGCGACGCCGACCAAGAAGCCGACGAAGAAGCCGACCAAGTCGTCAGAGGGGTCGTACGACGAGGAGAGCATCGACGGGCTGTCGCCGACGCTGAAGTCGCGGCTGACCAAGGCGATGGCCGCGGCGAAGCGGGACGGTGTCACGCTGCAGATCACCTCGGGCCGGCGGAGTGCGGCCAAGCAGCAGCGGCTGTTCAACGAGGCGATCCAGAAGTACGGCTCGTACGAGGCGGCGACCCGGTGGGTGCTGCCCCCGCAGTACTCCGCCCACGTGCAGGGCAAGGCCGTGGACATCGGTCCGGCGGCGGCTATGCGGTGGCTGGACAAGAACGGCTGGCGGTACGGCATCTGCCGCCGGTACGACAACGAACCCTGGCACTTCGAGGCGCTGACCAGGCCCGGTACGAAGTGCCCGCCGCGCGAACCGTACTCGCGACCCGTGCCCGACTGATCCCACCACCAACGAGGAGCAGATCATGACGATGACCTATGCCCAGCCGTTTCCCCCGCGCTACAACCGCGCCCGGCTCACCGTCCCGACGCTGTGGCGGCAGGTGATCCGCGGGAGCGACAAGGCGGAGCCGACGGTCGTGCCCCAGCCGGATCGATCGGCGTACACGCAGCTGGAGATTTACGACGGCGTGCTGGCCGCGTTCGAACGCCGCGACGAGGTGGCCGAGGTGCTGAAGAGCTCCGCCGACCGGGAGACCGCCGTACGAGGGCTGGAGGAACGGCTCGGGCTGAGCAGGCTGCAGGCGGCCGCTCTCCTCGATCTGCCCTTGACCACGGAGTGCCGCGACCGGATCGCCCTGCGTGCCGCCGAACTGCGTGCTGCCCTGAATCGCTGACCCCGCGGCTCGCCGGGGACCTGCGAGGTTTGGGTGGCCTGGAGAGGATGGAGGGGTGATCACGATCGAGCAGGCCGGGCGACTGCGGAAGGCCGGGGTGCTGTGGGCACCCGCGGCGGGCGATCGTTTCGTCGTACCGGACCGGGACATGGACGACGACGTGTTCGTGGTGAGCGACATGACCGTCGAGGTGCACGACTACCAGGGCAGCAAGGTGATCGGCTTCAACGGCACCACCGAGTGGGCCCTGGACAGCATCGAGCAGCGTGAGGTGATCTGGCTCCCGCGTGAGGAGCAGCTCCGCGCCCTCCTCGGCGACCACTTCCGCACCCTCGAGGCCGTCCCCGGCGGCTACCGGGTCGAGCTCACCGACAGCAGCCACACCGCCGCCGACGCCGAACAGGCCTACGCCAACGCCGTCATCCACCTCCTCGGCGCCTGACCGCTCACCTGGGAGTGGTCGGCCTCCAGTACTGCACCTTGTCGCGGTCCTTGACCGTGTAGCCGAGTTTCGCCACCTCGTCGCGGAGCTCCCGCAGGTCGGCCTTCCCCTTGTCACCCTGGTCGAACGCCTTCGACCGGGCCTTCAGTACGGCGTTGACCGTCGGCGGCAGCTCGGGTTCGTCCTCCACCCACCGCCGGAACCGGTCGGCGTGCGGGTCACCGCCGTCCGACCACGGATATCCGTGCGCCCGGAACGCCGCCGGGATCTGCTGGGCCTCGGACTTCAGCTGGTCGTGCTTCTCCCGGGCCAGCTCGCGCGACATCGCGTCCTGCAGCACGATCTCCTTGCCGTCCAGGAACGCGACCGCCACCTTCTCCCGCGGCACGGTCACCGTCTTCTGGTTCTTCAGGAACTCCACCGACTGCCCGGTGATCGTCACTTTGAGCGTGTCCTCGAGCGCCATCGTCGCCAGCAGCACGCCGGCGAGCAGGCCGATCACGATGCAGATCGCGCCCACCCACCAGCTGTCCCAGCCGCCGACGAGCTTCAACGGACCCTGGAACGGCGCCCACTCCTTCGTCACCGCCCAGTCCGCGATCCGCGGCAGGAAGAAGCCGAGCACGATCCCGGCCAACGGGAACCCGCCGAACAGGACGACCTTGTCCACGGTCGAGTGCCCGATCACCGTCCGCCCCGCGGCCTGTGTCGTCATCGGCCGCCGGCTCCACTTCTCGATCCCACGACCCGAACGTAACCGGACGGCCCGGGAACCGAAGTCTCGATCGAATGGCCGAAAGTATGCGCTTGCGGACCGACGCGAGAGAGGTCGGCGCAGGCATGGGTTGATCGAAAAAGCCAGCGCGACACGCCGCCGGGTGAAAGTCGCAAGTAGCTTGCGCGGGGCCTGTGTCGTTGGCCTGGGTGCGGGCATGTGGAACTGAACGAAGACCTGACCTGCCGGGGGTGTTCGGGTCCGACCACATCCACTAGCCTGAGCCGGGTTTGTGCGGCGGAGATGGAGGAGATCGTTGAAGCGGTTCGTGGTCCCGCCGACCTGGCCGTCGCCGCCCCGCCGTCACTGGGTCCCGCCGAAGTCGTGGCGTCCCCATCCGTCCTGGCCGCCGCCGCCGGAGGGCTGGCGGTTCTGGGTCGACGGCAAGGGCAATCCCGTCCGTGGTCCGGTCGGCCGGTACGGCGGCCCGACCCGCAAGTCCGTGTACGCCGGTGCCGGCGGCCTGGTGCTCCTGCTCGGGGTCAGCTTCTGGGCACTGTCCGCGGTCGGACTGTTCGGCGGCGACTCCGGCTCGCAGGCGGTCCACGTGGCCGACGACAGTACGCCGAGGCCGACGCCGACCGCGACTGCGACGCCGACCGCCGTACCGTCGAAGGTCGCGCCGTCGACGCCGCCACCGCCGCCGGTGCAGAAGACGACCGTCACTCCGACCAGAAAGCCGACGCCGAAGCCGACGAGAACGCGGACCACCGAGCGGGAGGACCGGCCGGAGCCCACTCCCACCAGGACCTCGACGACGAAGAAGACCGTCCGTCCGCCGCGGCCGAGTACGAGTACGCCGCCGACCCGCGAGGAACTCCTCCGGCAGTACTGCATCCAGCAGGGCTGGGACCCCGAATGGTGCGACCCGGCCAACTGGCCGCAGAACCCGGCCGACGACCCCCGCAACGAAGAACCCTGACCCGAAGTCGCCGCCGGTTCCAGAACCAGGTGGTTGCCAGACGGTCGACCAACTGAGCGGCGACTGAGCTCAGACCACGTTCCGTTCGGCGCGTGGGGTGTCGGTGGTGAAGCGGCGGGCGTGCAGGGGGCTGATGTCGACGAAGGGTTCGCGGTCGAGGTAGAGGTCGCGGATGATTTCTCCGACGGCCGGTCCCTGCAGGAAGCCGTGGCCGGAAAACCCTGTGGCGTACAGGAATCTGGACACTTCGTCGGCCTCGCCGATCAAGGCGTTGTGGTCCGGGGTGATCTCGTAGAGGCCGGCCCAGCCGCCGGTCAGTCCGACGTCGAGCAACGCGGGTGCCCGGCGTTCCATCGCCTCCGTCAGACGCGGCAACCAACTGTCGGTGCGGTTCAGGTGGAAGCCGGGCTGCTCCTCGGGGTCGGACATTCCGACGAGCAGGCCCGGGCCCTCGCGATGGAAGTAGAAGGTGCTGGTGAAATCGATCGTCATCGGCAGCGTGGACGGGAGACCGGCGACCGCCTCGGTGACCACGATCTGCCGGCGCAGCGGGGTGACCGGGAGGTCGACGCCCGCCATCGCCCCCAGGCGAGCGGACCAGGCGCCGGCCGCACAGATCACCGTGCCGGTCCGGACGTCGCCACGACTGGTCCGGACCGCGCGAATGTGGTTGCTCTCGGCATCGATACCGACGACCTCGCAGCCGGTGACCAGCGTCGCTCCGAGCCGGCGGGCCGCGATCGCATACCCGAGGACGACGGACTCCGGCGTACAGTGACCGTCCGCCGGGGAGAAGCAGGCGGCCGCGAGGCCGTCGGGCGAGATGATCGGCGCGAGGGTGACGGCCTCCTCGACGTCGATCATCCGGGTGGGTTGACCGGCCGCGTTCTGCAGGCGGGTGCTCTCGCGGAACAATTCGACCTGGTCCGCGGTCTCGAGCAGGAACAGGTAGCCGACGCGGTGCAGGTCGATCTCCTGACCGGGGCGTTCGCCGAAGCGGGCGAACGCCTCCAGGCTGCGGGCGCCGAGCGCGATGTTCAGCTCGTCGGAGAAGTTCGCCCGGACGCCCCCGGCCGCCTTCGAGGTGGACCCGGACCCGAGCTCGGCACGCTCCAGCAGCAGCACGCGCTCCACTCCGGCCTCGGCCAGGTGGAACGCGATGCTCGTGCCCATCACGCCGCCGCCGACGATCACCACGTCGGCGGCGCCCGGCAGCGCCGCCATCAGGGCAGCTGGAACGAGAGGTCGGCCTCGACCGTCTCGACGTCCATCTGCGCCTTCTGCAACCGGCCCGAGTAATCCCAGTTCATCGACTGCCAGCGGGTGAACTGGTCCAGCACCCAGACGCCGCTCTGCCGCGAACCGTTGCCGGACTTGCCGTTCCCGCCGAACGGCAGGTGCGCCTCGGCGCCGGAGGTCGAGTTGTTCACGCTCACCATGCCGGCCGAGATGCCCTGCGCGAACCGGAACGCCTTGTTCGGGTCGGTGGTGTAGATCGAGCTCGACAGCCCGTACCCCGGCTTGTTGCCGAGAGCAATCGCCTCGTCGAGGTCGTGGTACGACGTGACGCCGACGATCGGCCCGAACGTCTCGTTGCGGAACAGTTCGTCGTCCGGACGGACCCCGGCGACGATCACCGGGTGGTAGAACAGCCCGGCCGCCGGATCGCCGACGAACCCGGCCCGCGGGTTGCCGGCGGTGACCCGGCCGGTGGCGCCGATGACCCGGTGGTGGGCGGCGATCCAGCCCAGCGTCTTCTCGAACCCGGCGGCGAACTTCTCGTCCAGCAGCGGCCCGAACAGCACGTCCTGGGTGGGATCTCCCATCGGAGCGGCCGCGACCGCCCGCCCGAACCGGTCCAGGAACTCGTCGTGGACCGACCTGTGCACGATCGCCGTACCGAGGGACGTGCAGCGCTGGCCGGCCGTACCGAAGCCGGAGAACAGGGCGCCTTCGACGGCCAGGTCGAGGTCGGCGTCCTCGGTGATGACCATCGGGTTCTTGCCGCCGAGTTCGAGGCACGGCGTCTGCAGGTGACGGCCGCACAACTCGCCGATCCGCGCGCCGACGTCACTCGATCCGGTGAACCCGACCTTGTCGACCAGACCGGCCTGCAGCGCCTGTTCGAGTCCGGTGAAGGTGTCCGGCCCGTCGGCGTACACGACATTGAAGACCCCGGCCGGTACGCCGGAGTGCGCGAAGATCTCGTAGAACGCGTCGGACACGACGGCCGAGTACTCCGCCGGCTTCCAGACGACCGTGTTGCCGCACAGCAGCGCCGGGACGATGTACCAGGACGGTACGGCGACCGGGAAGTTGCCCGCGGTGATCACGGCCACCGTGCCGACCGGGCGGCGGAAGGTGAACAACTGCTTGTCCGGCATCTCGGACGGGACCGTTTGGCCGTAGAGCCGGCGGCCCTCGCCGAGGAAGAAGTCGCAGGTGTCGATGATCTCCTGCACCTCGCCGCGGGCCTCCGCGATCGGCTTGCCGATCTCGCGGGTGACCAAGGCGGCGAGACGCTCCTTGTTGGCGGTCATCAGCCGGCCGACTGCTGCGATCACCTGACCGCGCCGGGGTGCCGGCGTCGCGGCCCAGGACCGCTGGGCCGCGCGGGCTGCCTCGGCGGCCCGGACGAACACCTCGGGTCCGGCGCTGCCCACCGTCCCCACGACGTCGCTCAACCGGGCCGGGTTGGTCGACGGCGTACGCCGTACCGCTTCCGCGACTCGCTCACCGGCCACCACCGACAGAACCTCGACCGCCATCCGCGTCCCCTCTCTGGTCCGGATACCACCCTAAGCGCGCAGCGCCGCCGGAGCGGCTTGTGACTGCGTTCACAAGCCGGTAGAATCGGTTCCGATCAACTGTCGATGAGACAGAGGTGTGGGCATGACGGAGCGCAAGCCACCGGGCATGAGTACCCAGGACTGGGTCGAGTCCCAGATCAGGCGGGCCCAGAACGCCGGTGAGTTCGACGATCTGCCGGGCGCGGGCAAACCGCTGACCAAGCTGGCCGATCCGCACGACCCGGACTGGTGGGTCAAGGACTTCATCCGCCGGGAGCAGATCGAGGCGGAGGCGCTGCTGCCGCCGGCCGTCCTGCTGCGCAAGGAGAAGCAGCAGGTCGATGACAAGGTCCGCGGGATGCGCCGGGAGTCCGAGGTCCGCGAGTACCTGGCCGACCTGAACAAGCGGATCCTGATCAACATCCGCGACACCACCGGACCGGTCGTGCCGGTCGGCACCGTGGACGAGGAGGCGATCCTGGCCCGGTGGCGCGCCGAGCGTCCCGATCCGGCCGAGCGGCCGGCGCCGAAGCCTGAGCCGGTCCGGAAGAAGTCCTTCTGGCAGAAGCTGTTCAGCTGAGCAGTTCGCGGGCGGCTGTCTCGATCTCCCGCTCGCTGACCAGGACGTGGTGCGCGGCCGCGCCGAGCGGGACGTAGGAGTCGTGACTGGCGACGCGCGCGAGCCGGCCGGTGTACCCGTAATCGATCAACGCGGCCAGCACACCCTCGGAGACACCGCCGGACCTACGGGTCTCGTCGACCACCAGCACCTGCCCGGTGGCTGTTGCCTCACGCAACAAGTCGTCGAGCGGAAGCGGTGCGAGCCAGCGCAGGTCGAGAACCCGGATGCCGGGGACCCTCGCGGCGACCCGGAGGCTCATCGGCAGGCCGTTGCCGAAGGTGACGACGGTCAGTCCGGTTCCGTCGCCGTACGTCCGGCCGCTCCCGATCCGGACCGGTTCGGCCGGGTACGGCGCCAGCCACCCGTCGTCACCGTCGTCGTACAGGTCCCGCCGGTGGTACAGCGCGATCGGCTCCAGGAACACGCTCACCGTGCCGGACGACCGGGCGGCCGCGGCGCAGGTGTGCAGCATCGCGGCCGCGTCGTCGGGCCGCGATGGTGACGCGATCACGATGCCGGGGATGTCGCGCAGTACGCCGATCGCGTCGTCGTTGTGGAAGTGGCCGCCGAAGCCCTTCTGGTAGCCGTACCCGGGGATCCGCAGCACCATCGGGTTCGAGTACTGCTCCTGGGAGAAGAACTTCAGCGACGCCGCCTCGCCGCGTAGCTGGTCCTCGGCGTTGTGCAGGTACGCCAGGTACTGGATCTCCGGGATCGGCAGCAGCCCGGACACGCCAGCACCCAAGGCCAGTCCGAGGATCGACTGCTCGTCCAGCAGCGTGTCGAACACGCGGGCCGGCCCGAACGCCTTCTGCAGTCCGCGGGTCACGCCGTACACGCCGCCCTTGCGGCCCACGTCCTCTCCGAACACCATGGCCTCCGGGTACGACGCGAGGACGTCGGCCAATGCGCGGTTGATCGACTGGCTCAAGGTCAGCCGGTCCGGCGTCGGACTGCGCCGGGGCAACGACTCCGACACCTTCGCCGGATCGGGGAACCGCAGCGGCGCGGCGACGGCTTCCGCGGAGGACAGCTGGGGCAGGCCCGCGACCTCGGCGGCGATCCGCATCACCTCGGACCGCTTGTCCTCGTACAGCTCGATCACGTCGTCGGCCGAGTAGCCGGCTCCGAGCAGCAGTCGCGCCGTACCGAGCAACGGGTCGAGCTCCTCGTCGGCGGCCAGCTCGGCGGGGGAACGGTACGCCGCTTCCACGTCCGAGCCGGCGTGGCCGAGCAGCCGGACCGTCCGCAGCCGGAGGAACGCGGGCCGCCGGTTGCGCCGGACGAAGGTCGCCGCCTCGGTCGCGATCGACAGCGCGGCGGCCAGATCGGTGCCGTCGGCGTCGAAGTACCGCAGGCCGGGACGCTGACCGTACGCCTGCCGGATCCAGCCGTCCGGCGTCCGCACGCTGATCCCGAGTCCGTTGTCCTCGCAGACCAGCAGCAACGGCATCGGCAAACCCTGGTACGACGCGTGCAGCGCCGCGTTGATCGCGCCGGTCGCGGTCGAGTGGTTGGCCGAGGCGTCGCCGAAGCTGGTCACCACGATCGCGTCGTGCGGCCACGGCGACGGTACGCCGAGCTTCGCCGACCGGGAGATCGAGAACGCGACACCCATCGCGCGCGGCAGGTGGGACGCGATCGTCGAGGTCTGCGGGATGATCGCCAGGTCGTGCCGGCCGAAGACCTTGTGCCGGCCGCCCGCGATCGGCTCGGCGGTGGCCGCCGCCACCCCGAGCAGGATGTCGCGCAGGCCCTCCTTCGAGCCGCACTGCTCGGCGCGAGCCAGGTAGAAGGCGCCGGACCGGTAGTGCAGCAGGGCCGGGTCGGTGGGTTGCAGGGCCGCTGCGACGGCGGCGTTCCCCTCGTGACCGGCCGACCCGATGGTGTAGAAGCCGTGGCCCTGCGACTGCATCCAGCGGGCCGCGAGGTCGGCGTGCCGGCTGCCGAGCTGGGCGTCGTACAGGCTGCGCAGCAGGTCGGCCGGTACGTCGCCCGGCGTCGGCTCGAGCGCCCGGACGCGCTCGGCGAACCGCTCGTCGACGCTGGTCACGGCCGGCCGCCCGCGGTCTCAGAGGCCGCAGTCGAACCCGTCGTCGTTCGGGTTCGCGTCGGCCAGCACGTCCAGGATTCTGCTCGCGCGGCGAAGGTCCTCATCTGATACATGATCGGCGAAGAACGTCGACACCACAGCCTCGACCACAGGTTGAGCAGCCGCGAGCGCCTCCCGCCCGGCGGGGGTGAGCTCGGCCCAGGTGGCCCGGCGGTCCTCCGGGGTGTTCCGGCGGACGACCCAGCCGTCCTTGTCCTCGAGCTTGCCGACCAGCCGGGTGCAGCCGCTGCGCGAGATCATCAGCTGCTCGGCCAGCGGCGCCATCCGCAGCCGCCCGCCGGCCTGGTCGAGGATCCGGAGCACCTCGTGCTCGAAGTACCCCATCTTCAGCCGGGAGCGCAGCGTGTTGTCGAGATGCGTGAACAGCAGGGTGTCCGCGCGGTACATCGCCCGCCAGGCACCCAGCTGCTCGGCACTCATCGTCGTCGGCATGAAGAAAGTGTACGGCGTCGATGCGCATCACAACAGTTGACACGTGAACTGTTCGTCCGTGTATGCTCGCCGAAACAACCCAGGGGAGGGCACTCGTGAGCTGGAAGGCGGTTCGGCCGCTGCGGCATCGGGACTACCGGCTGCTGTGGACCGGTTTGGCGGTCGCGCTGCTCGGCAGCGGGCTCTGGCTGGTCGCGCTGGCCTGGCAGGTGATCGAGCTCGGCGGCGGGCCGGTCCAGTTGTCCGTGGTCACGACGGCGTACAGCATCGGGCTGGTCGTCTGCGTGCTGTTCGGCGGGATCGCGGCCGACCGGTTGTCGCAGCGCAGCGTCATCGTCTCGGCCGACGTCGTCCGCGGACTAGTGTTGCTGGTCGTTGCCGCGCTGGCACTGACCGGATCGCTGGAGGTCTGGCATCTGACCGGTGCGGCGCTGCTGATCGGAGCCGGGGAGGCCTTCCTCATTCCGGCGTACACGGCGCTGGCGCCGAAGCTGTTGCCGGCGGACGAGTTGTTGGCCGCGAACGGTCTGGAAGGCACCCTGCGGCCGTTGGCCCAGCAGGCGACCGGGCCGGCGCTGGGCGGTCTGGCGATCGCGGCGATGTCGCCGGGCATCGCGATCCTGGTGACCGCGCTGACGTACTTCTTCTCGGCCGGGTGCGTGCTGGCCATGCGGGTCCCGTCCAGCGGGTTCGAACCGGTCGAGCCGGGTGACGTGGACGACGTCGAGCAGAAGCCCGAGGCGCGGACGATCTTCGGTGACCTCCGCGAGGGATGGGGCTACGTCCGGCGGACCCGGTGGCTGCTCGCGTCGCTGCTGTTCGGCACGGTCTTCGTGCTGCTGATCCTCGGACCGCTCGAGGTGCTGCTGCCGTTCGCCGTCCGGGATCAACTCGGCGGTGGGCCGAGTGACTTCGGTCTGGTGCTGGCGGCGTTCGGGATCGGTGGCGCGGCCGGTGCGCTGCTGATCTCGTCACGGAGTCTGCCGCGGCGGTACCTGACCGTGATGACGCTGCTGTGGGGTGTCGGTTCGCTGCCGTTCGCGGTGCTCGGGTTCGCCCGCGACCTGTGGATGATGATGGCCGCCGCGGCCGTGGTCGGGGTGACGAGTTCGGCGGCGATGGTGATCTGGGGGACGCTGCTGCAGCGCCGGGTGCCGGACCACCTGCGCGGTCGCATCGCCAGCCTGGACTTCTTCGTGTCGCTGCTGCTGATGCCGCTCTCGATGGCGCTGGCCGGCCCGGCGGGCGCCGTACTGGGGCTGACGGCGGTGTTCCTCGTCGCCGGGATCGGGCCCGCGCTGGTGTCGGTGCTGGTCGTGTACTTCGGCCGGATGCCGTCCGACGAGATCGCCCACCCGCTGGACCAGCCGGCCGAGCCGGCCGCGACTCACAGCGCCGCCTGACCGATTCCGGCCCGGCCTGGGGTCAGGATGAGGCATGCGATGGATTCGATGGCGTGCCCTGCTACTGGTCAATCTGGCGCTCTTCCTGCTGTTCATGGTGGGTCTGCTGCTCACCGGACATGCCCACGAGAACTCGGAGTTGGCCGACCACGGCCAGCCGACGCAGAGCCTGGCCCAGTACGCGGTGTCGGCCTCGTTCGGCGAGGCCGTGTTCGAGAACTGGGAGTCCGAGTTCCTGCAGATGGGGATGTACGTCCTGCTCACCGCCTACCTGCTGCAGAAGGGGTCGGCCGAGTCCCGGCCGCTGGACGGGCCGGTTCCGCAGGACGAGGATCCACGCGAGCACCGCAACGACCGTGATGCGCCCTGGCCGGTGCGCCACGGCTCCCCGCTGCTCCTGCGCCTGTACGAGAACTCGCTGGCAATCGCCTTCGGTCTGGTCTTCCTGTTGTCGATCTGGCTGCATGCCGTCACCGGCGCCCGCGCGTACAGCGAGGAGCAGGAACTGCACGGTGCCGAAGCCGCGACCACCTGGCAGTACGTGCGGACGTCGCAGTTCTGGTACGAGTCGTTCCAGAACTGGCAGAGCGAGTTCCTCGCGGTCGCCGCGATCGTCGGCGGGTCCATCTACCTCCGCCAGCGCCGGTCGGCGCAGTCGAAGCCCGTGCACGCCCCGCACTCGGAGACCGGCGCCTGATTGGTCGCGCCCCCGGGTGGGAACGGTGGTAGGGGGCCGTTCGTTCAGGGGGTAGGTGTGGGGCGGGTACGGGTGAGGTGTGTCGAGGGTGATGCGTAATTCGCCGTTGGTACGTCGGATGGCGGTCGCCAGTGCCCTCGGTGTCGGTACGACCGGGGTGCTCGCGGGGATTCTGCTGCTGGGACCGCTGGCCGCGTCGGTCCTGCTCGCCGTGGTGTTCGCGTTGGTCTGGCCGCTGGCGGCGGTGATCCGGCACGTCGCGGACGATGCGCCGTACCAGTCGGCCGTGCTCGTCGCGGCGGCTGCGGCCGCTGGGGTGCTGTGCCTTCCGGGCCTGGTGCGGCTGCTGGCCTGGGGTGCCGTCGGGGTGGCTGTGGCGATGGTGGTCGCGGGGCTGTTCGTGGTGATCGACCTCGTCGCGCCGGAGCGCCGGCCGCGTCCGTCCCGTCGGCGGCGGAAGCTCGAGCGGTTGACGGAGGCCCAGCAGCAGGTGGACGAGCGGCTGATCGCCTCGCTCAAGTGCCCGCTGAGCATCGAGGAACTCTGCGGCCTGTGGGCCGAGACCGCCACCACCCTCGCCCAGGGTGCGGGTCCGCGGGACCGGCAGGCAGTGGCCGAGGTACGGCGGATCTGCCTCGACGAGTTCGAGCGCCGCAACCCCGAGGGGTTCCACCGCTGGCTCGACGCCGGCGCCCCCGCCAACCCCGGCCGCTACCTGCTCCCCACACCCGGAGAGTGAGGGCTCTCAGCCCTTGCGGAGGACGGCCGCGACCGCGCGTGCGGTCGGCTCGGCGGACTGCGGGTTCTGGCCGGTGACCAGGCGGCCGTCGCTGATCGTCTGCGCCGTGAAGTTCCCGGCCGGGTGGTGGATCGCGCCACGAGCCGTCAGGGCGTCGGCCAGCAGAAACGGGACGACCTCGGTCAGGCCGACGGCGTCCTCCTCGGCGTTGGTGAAGGCGGCCACGTTCTTGCCCGCGACCAGGTAGGAGCCGTCGGACAGCTTCACGTTGACCAGCGCGGACGGACCGTGGCAGACGGCCGCGACGACACCGCCGCGTTCGTAGATGCCGGCCGCGAGCGAGGCCAGCGCCTGGTCGCCCGGGAAGTCCCACATCGTGCCGTGGCCACCGGCGAAGAAGATCGCGTCGTACGACGAAGCGTCGAGATCGGCCGCGGTCGCGGTGTGGTCGAGGTCCACGGAGGCGAGGAACTTCTGCTGGATCGGGTCGTTCTCGTCCAGCCCGTCGACCGGCGGGCGGCCACCGGCGACGGAGACCAGGGCGACGTCGAATCCGGCCTCGGTGAACACCGCCCAGGGTTCGGCGGCCTCGGAGACGTAGAAGCCGGTGCTCCGCCCGGTGTCGCCAAGCTCGGAGTGACTGGTGAGAGCAATCAGTACGCGTGTCATGCCGCCATGATGCGCTGGTTCCGTCATCGGAAACCAATAGGAACAGCGTGGCCGAGGCATAGGATTTCCGATATGACTGTCTCGCTCGACCTGCTCAGGACGTTCCTGGCCGTGCACCGGGCCGGCTCGATCACCGCAGGGGCGGAGAGTCTCGGCCTGTCCCAGCCGACCGTGACCGGTCAGCTCAAATCGCTCGAGTCGGCGCTGGGCCGACCTCTGTTCGAGCGGCAGGCTCGCGGTGTCCGCCCGACCGGCGCGGGCGACGAGTTGGCCCGCCGGATCGCCGAGCCGATCGACGCGCTCCAAGGCCTATGGCGGGACGAGCTCGACGTACCGGTCGCGGCGACGGTCCACCTCGGCGGGCCGTCCGACTTCCTGTGCCATCACGTCCTGCCCGCGCTCGCCGGCCGACTGGCGGACGGGCTGCAGGTGCGTACGACGTTCGGCCTGCCGGACGAGCTGCTCGATCGCCTGCTCAACCGCAGCCTCGACCTGGTGGTCAGCTCGGTTCGACCGCGTCGGCCGGGTGTGCGGGTGACTCCGTTCTACGACGAGGTGTTCGCGCTGGTCGCGGCACCCCGATGGTCCACCGGTACGGCGATCACGTCGCCCGAACCGCTCCGGAGAGTCCCGCTCGTCGCATACGCCGAAGAGGCTCCGATCATCCGCCGCTACTGGCGCAGTGTGTTCGGGACCCGGCTGACCCGCACGGCGGACCTCGTCGTACCGGATCTGCGCGGCGTGCTGGCCGCCGTACTGGCAGGTGCCGGCGCCACGGTTCTGCCCACCTATCTCTGTCAGGAGGCCCTCTCGACCGGCGCCCTGGTCCTCCTGGCGGACCCCGAGCTCCCACCCCTGAACACCCTCTACCTCGCGACCCGATCCGACACCGGACCCCGCAGCGCCACAGCCGTCGTCCGCGACGAACTCATCCGCCGACTCACCCAGGCCTGACGGCTCAGGCGGCCTTCTTGGCCGAGGTCTTCTTGGCAGCCGACTTCTTCGCGGTGCTCTTCTTGGTCGCGGACTTCTTCGCGGTTTTCTTGGCGGCGGTCTTCCCGGCGCTCGTCCTCCCCGAGCCTGTCTTCTTCGCGGTCTTCTTGGCGCCTGTCTTCTTGGCCGTGGTCTTCTTCGCGGTGCCGCCGGAGGCGCGGCGGCTGCGGGCGGCCTCGACGCTGGCGCGGAGGGCGGACACCAGGTCGGTCGGGGTGGTTGCCTCCGGCTCCTCCTCGGTGAAGACGACCTCCTTGCCCTTGCGCTTGTCCTCGACCAGTTTCTTCACGCGTTCGGTGTAGGTGTCCTTGTAGGCGCTCGGCTTCCACTCACCGCTCATCGCCTCGATCAGGTCGGCCGCCATCGACAACTGCTTGCCGGCGCTCGACTTGGAGGGCAGGTTGTCCAACTCCTTGGCCGGGTCGCGGATCTCGTCGGCGAAGTACATCGTCTCCAGCACCAGAACCTTGTCCTGGGCCCGGATCGTGGCCAGGTACTCCTTGCCGCGCATCACGAACTTGGCGATCCCGGCCCGGTTCGTCTTCTTCAGCGCGTCCCGCAGCAGCGCGTACGACGAGTTGTTCTCCTTGTCCGACGGGCCGAGGTAGTAGCTCTTCTGGAAGTAGATCGGGTCGATCTCGTCCAGGTCGACGAAAGTGTTGATCTCCAGCGACCGGGACTTGCCCGGTGCGATGTTGTCCAGCTCGTCGGGCTCGACGATGACGTACTCGCCGTTGCCGACGTCGTGGCCCTTGACGATCTTGTCGTAGTCGACCTCGCGGCCGGTGCGCTCGTTCACCCGCTTGTAGCGGATCCGGTCCGACGTGCCCTTCTGGAACTGGTGGAAGTCCACCTCGTGTTCCTCGGTGGCGGTGTACATGCCGACCGGAACCGAGACCAGCCCGAAGTTGATGTACCCGCTCCAGATCGACCGCGCCATCCCCGGCTCCTCTCCGACGTGCCGGCACCGGTACCCAGCTCAGAGGCGGTTGTACCGCTTCCGCGCCTCCCGGCTCTCCTTCTGTGCGTCCCGGGCGGCCCGGCGCGCCTCGTCCAGCTCCGCGCCGAGTCGTCGTACCAGCTCCTGGGCCTCGGCGAGCGCCTCGCGGGCCTCGTCGAGCTGGTTGTCCAGGTCCTCGACCTTCGCCTCGGCGTCCTGGGCGGCCGCGACCGCGTCCTCCAGCGCCTGCTTGGCCTTCGCCTTCTCGGCGGCCGCGCGTTCCTCCTGCTCGCGTTCGGCCTGCTCCCGCTTGCGGCGGGCGGCTGCCGACTCGTCCTCCGCCGTGGTTTCGGCTTTGCGCCGTTCGCGGGCGCGCTGCCGGCGTTCGTCGGTGAGCGGCGTGACGTTGGTGGGTTCGCCGCTCTCGTCGACGACGCCGAAGCCGACGTGTCGCAGGGCGCTGCTCAGCCGTCCTTCGCGGACGGCGTCGCCCGCGGCCGGGTCCACCAACGCGGCGTCGAGCGTCTCGCGCAGCTTCTGGGCGACGTCCGCGCTGACCTTCTGGCCCTGCTCCTCGGAGAGCTTGGCGGCGTCCTTGGCCAGCTTGTCGAGCAGTTTGTGCCGCTTCGGAGTCAGCTCACGCAGCCGCTCGCCGTCCAGGTCGGCGGTCGCCTCGCGGAACTCGTCGCCGAGCGCCAGCAGGTCGTCCAGGTCGTCGGACAGCTCCCGGGCGACGAGGTTCGCCACCCAGGCGGCGACGGTCGGCTTGCGCATCGCCTTCAACCGCGTCGATCCGAGCTGGTCCCCGTCCGCCTTCAGCTGTTTCGCGAGCTCGTTGCGGGTAGCAATGAAGTCGGCCGCCGGTACGGCGTACAGCTGGTCGGCCGCCTCCTCGAAGTCCACGCCGCCGACGGTACCGGAACTCACCCCGGCACAGAACCACCCCGGCGCGCGGGGGATCTGCGCCGGGGTGGCTGTTTCCGGGCTCTGCTACTTCTTGAATGCGTCCTTCGCCTTCTCGCCGGCCTGCTTGAGGGCGTTCACGGACTGCTCCGTGTCACCCTTGGCCTGCAGGTCGCGGTTGTCGGTCGCCTCGCCGGTCTCCTTCTTGACCTTGCCCTTGGCTTCCTTGGCGGCGTTCTTGGCTTTGTCTCCGATACCCATGGGTCTCTCCTAACCGGGTCCGGTCACCCTCCCGGTTCGGGTGCCCGCCGGCGGGGGATCCATGCATGCGGGGCGGGTATCGGTCGGTATGCGGTTACGACGCAGCGATCCGACCCGTCCCGGCCTGACCCGCCGGCGGCGCGGGCGCGGTTTCAGCTACCTGGACGCCGACGGCCGGCGGATCACCGACCAGGAGACACTGGACCGGGTCCGGGCACTGGCCATCCCGCCGGCCTGGGAGGACGTCTGGATCTGCCCGTATGCGAACGGTCACTTGCAGGCGACCGGCACCGACTCGGCCGGCCGCCGGCAGTACCTCTACCACGACAAGTGGCGCGCCACCCAGGACGCCGACAAGTTCCAGCGGGTACGCCGGCTCGCTCGCAAGCTGCCCGATTTCCGGGAGGCGATCGACCACGACCTGTGCCGCGCGGGGTTCGACCGCGAACGGGTGCTGGCGGTCGCGCTGCGGATGCTCGACTACGGCGTTTTCCGCACCGGTAACTCGGAGTACGCCGAGGAGAACGGCAGCCGTGGCGCGGCGACGCTGCTGCGGGACGACGTCAGTGTCCGCAAGGGCAAGCTGGTGTTCGACTTCGTCGCCAAGGGCGGGGTGCGGCGGTTGATCGAGCTGGACGACGACCGTCTGGTGGACGCGGTCTCCTCCCTCAAACGCGCCCGGCACGGAAAGCCCGAGCTGCTGGTGTACCGGGACAGCTCGGGCTACCACGGGATCGACGCGACCATGATCAACGAGCGGTTCCACGAACTGGTGGGCGAGGACTTCACCGTGAAGGACCTGCGCACCTGGACCGCCACCGTGCACGCCGCCGTGGATCTCGCCCAGGCGGATCCGCCCACGTCGAAGAAGGCCCTCAACGCCGCGGTGAAGGAGATGCTCGCGGAGGTCTCGGACCATCTCGGCAACACGCCGGCCGTGGCCAGGTCGTCGTACATCGATCCTCGCGTCGTCACGCAGTACGAGGAAGGCCGCACGATCGCCCGGGCCGTCGACCGGTACGGCGACGACCTGAACGACGAGGACACCCGCGAGGCCCTGGAACGCTCGGTCACCAGGCTCCTGACCAAGGACGCCTAGCCCCAGCCCCCGGGGCTGTCGGGGTGATTGCTCCTCGGGGCATCGGGTACCGGGCGGGCGGTGTGAAAGGAGCCAAACCATGCCTGCAGGATCCAGTCCGAAACGCGAGCGGCAGTACGAGCACATCAAGGCCGGGCTGAAGAAGCGTGGCCGGAGCGAGGACACCGCCGAGGAGATCGCGGCACGCACCGTGAACAAGGAGCGGGCGCGGTCCGGCGAGGCGAAGACGAAGAGCCGCAGCTCCACCCACGACATCTCGTCCGGCCGCCGCGGCGGCCTGCGCTCCCACAGCGGCTCGCAGGGCCGCACCAAGGAGCAGCTGTACAACGAGGCCAAGCAGAAGAACATCAAGGGCCGCTCGAAGATGAGCAAGGCCGAGCTCGAGAAGGCCGTGGGACGCTAGTGAAAGCGCTGACCTGGCAGGGCAAACGCAAGGTCGAGTTCAGTGAGGTACCGGATCCGCGGATCCAGGAGCCGACCGACGCCGTGATCAAGGTGACGTCGACCGGGATCTGCGGATCCGACCTGCATCTGTACGAGGTGATGGCACCGTTCCTCGACCCCGGTGACATCCTCGGCCACGAGGCGATGGGCATCGTCGAGGAGGTCGGCTCCGAGGTCACCAACCTGAAGCCGGGCGACCGCGTCGTCGTACCGTTCCAGATCGCGTGCGGCACGTGCTTCATGTGCTCGCGGAACCTGCAGACGCAGTGTGAAACGACGCAGGTGCGTGAGCAGGGCATGGGCGCCGCGCTGTTCGGCTACACCAAGCTCTACGGCCAGGTCCCCGGCGGTCAGGCGGAGTACCTCCGCGTTCCGCAGGCGCAGTACGGGCCGATCAAGGTGTCGCACGGTCCGCCGGACGAGCGGTACGTGTACCTGTCCGACGTACTCCCGACGGCCTGGCAGGCGGTGGAGTACGCCGCGATCCCGGCCGGCGGGACCGTTGTCGTCCTGGGGCTCGGACCGATCGGGGACATGTCGTGCCGGATCGCCCGGCACCGCGGTCACCGCGTGATCGGTGTCGACCTGGTGCCCGAACGGCTGCAGCGCGCCGAAGTGCAGGGTGTCGAGGTCCTCCGGTACAGCGACAACGTCGCGGACGAGATCAGGGACCGGACCGAAGGCCGCGGTGCCGACTCGGTGATCGATGCCGTCGGCATGGAAGCGCACGGGTCCCCGGTGGCCAAGGTCAGTCAGCAGCTCGCCGGATACCTTCCGGATCCCCTGCAGCGCAAGGTCATGCAGACGGTCGGGGTGGATCGGCTGGCCGCGCTCTACCTTGCGATCGACGCCGTCCGCCGGGGCGGCACGATCTCGCTGATCGGCGTGTACGGCGGGATGGCGGACCCGCTGCCGATGCTGACGCTGTTCGACAAGCAGATCCAGCTCCGGATGGGGCAGGCGAACGTGCACCGCTGGTCGGACCAGATCCTGGAGTTGCTCGGCGACGAGGATCCGCTCCGGGTGGACACCTTCGCCACGCACCATCTGCCGTTGTCCGAAGGGCCGGCGGCGTACGAGATGTTCCAGCAGAAGCGTGACGGCGCGGTGAAGGTGCTGCTGACGCCGTAACCCGGAGGAACTTGCGAGCCGACGTGTGCCGTCGGCCGAGTGGATGGGTGTCGTACCCGATCCGCAGCTACTTGGCGGCTGACGGCTCGGCCAACTGTGTGCGCAGGCGCTCCAGGATGTCGCGGAGCAGACGGGAGACCTGCATCTGGCTGACCCCGAGCTCGTTGCCGATCTCCTCCTGGGTGAGACCGTTGCAGAACCTCAGCTCCAGGATCCGCTTGTCGCGGTCGCCCAGTGCTGCCACCGCCGGCGTCAGCGTGTGCACGTTCTCGACCAGTTCATAGCCGTCCTCGGCGTCGGCCACCGTGTCGAGCAGGTTGGTGCCGCCGTCGACCGAGCCGGGCGCGTCCAGCGACAGCGTCGTGAAACAGCCGCGGACCGAAGTGGCCTCGACCACTTCGTCGGGATCGGTGCCGAGCGCCTGTGCGGTCTCCTCCTCCGAGGGCAGGTGACCGAGGCGCTGGGTCAGTTCGGGTTCGGCGGCGGCGATGGAGCCTTGCATCTCCTGGACCCGGCGCGGTGGCCGGACGGTCCAGGCGCAGTCGCGGAAGTAGCGCTTCAGCTCGCCTCTGATCGTCGGTACGGCGTACGACAGGAAGGCCGTGGACGCGTCGAGCCGGTAGCCGTTCACGGCCTTGACCAGGCCGAGGTAAGCGACTTGCTCCAGGTCGTCGGGATCCACTCCTTTGCTGCGATAGCGCGAGGCGATCGACCGGGCCACCGGCGCGTTCAGGATGACGACCTCGTCGAGCAGTTCCTGGTGGCGGGGGTCGGGGGTGCCGTCGGCCTCGATCAGCAGTTCCTGGGTGGCCTCGGCGATGCTCTGCTTGGAATCGGCAGTACTGACAGGTGCGATCGTCACGGTGAGAGACCTCGTCGTGTGTCGTCCTGCGGGCGTGGCGTCAGGCTGAGCCACTCACCTCCACCAGACCAGACTTGGCGTCCGCGTGCAACCCCCGAGGTGTTACAGCTGTTTGAACTGGGAACCGGCGAACCGTGAACAGCTTCACCGGCGCGTCGCCCTGGGTGCCGCACGACGGCGGCCTGAAGAAACTCGTCGCCGCGTTGCCCGAGTGCCGCGGGTGCGACCTCTACGAGTACGCCGAACGCGTCGTCCCGGGGGAGGGCCCGGCGCGGGCCCGGATGATGCTGATCGGTGAACAACCGGGTGACGTCGAGGACAAGGAAGGACACGTCTTCGTCGGACCGGCCGGACGCCTGCTGGACAAGGCGCTCGCGGAAGCAGGGATCGACCGCTCCGAGGTGTACCTGACCAACGCTGTCAAGCATTTCCGCTACGAACGGCAGGGCAAGCGCCGGATCCACAAGACGCCGGGGGCCGGTCACATCGGCGCCTGTCATCCCTGGCTGGATCGCGAACTGGAGATCGTGAAACCTTCGCTGATCGTGGTGCTCGGCGCCGTCGCCGCGCGGGCCGTCTTCGGAACGGGCTTCAAGGTCACCGAGCAACGGGGTCTGCCGCAGGAGCTACCGGGCGGACGGGCGGCGGTCGCGACGGTCCACCCGTCGTCCGTGGTCCGGTCCCGGGAGTACCGCCGCGACTTCAGCCTCTTCGTCAACGACCTCCGCGCCGCAGTCGCCCTGCTGAACTAGAGTCGCCCGCCACTGCGCGGAAGCCGGCGCCTATCGCGCGATCCGGCGCAGTTCCGGGAGCACCTCGGTGCGGTAGAGGTTCATCATGTCGATCGAGTGCGGGCCCATGTTCGCCACGTAGATCTCGTCGAAGCCGGCCTCGATGTACGGCTTGAACGCCTCCACGTGGGCGTCCGCCTTCGGGCCGGCGGTGACCGACTGTGCGGTCGACTCCTTCGTCACCAGTTGACTGGCCTGCTCGAAGTGCCGCGGCGACGGCAGGACCTGGGACAGCTCGCCCGGCAGACCCGAGTTGCGCCAGATCCGGTGCGCCTGCTCGATGCCCTCTTCCTCGGTCGGCGCGTAGCTGACCTTGAACCCGACCTGGGCCGGCTTGTCACCGCCGCCGTTGTCGCGGAAGCGCTTCAGCATCTTCGCGTCCGGCGACGTGGTGATGTAGCCGTCCGCGATCCGCGCGGCGACATCGGTGGCCTCCGGGCCGAACGCGGACATGTAGATGGGCAGCGGCGTCTCCGGCCGTGTGTAGATCCGGGCCGTGTCGACGGTGTAGTGCTTGCCGCGGTGGTTGACGAACCCGTCCTCTGTCCACAGCCGCCGCATGATCTCGACGGCTTCCTCGAGCATCTCCAGGCGTACGTCGACGGTCGGCCACACACTGCCGAGAATGTGCTCGTTCAGCGCCTCGCCGCTGCCGATGCCGAGGACGAACCGCCCGTTCAGCAGCACCGCGCTGGTGGCGGCGGCCTGGGCGATGATCGCCGGGTGGATCCGCACGGTCGGGCAGGTGACCGCGGTCGTCACCGGCAGCTCACAGACCTGAGAGATCGCCCCGATGGTGGACCAGACGAACGCGCTCTCACCCTGTTCGTCGTTCCACGGGTGGAAGTGGTCACTGATCCAGAGACCGTCGAACCCGGCCTCCTCGGCCAGCCGAGCCTGCTCGATCAGCTGGGCCGGTGTGTATTCCTCGCTGGACAGGAAGTATCCGATTTTCACGTCGTCTCCCGATCACGTCGTCGGCGTTCTGCCCGCCCGGTGCCCCGGAGCCGCCGCGCTATGCGCCTGCCAGCGCCCTGCCGAGATCGCCGTCCGCGGTCACCAGCACGCGGTCGAGATCCAGCCAACGGGCCATCAGTGCGAGTTCGGCCGCCAGTGGTTCGACGAGGCCGGAGGCGCGTACGCCGGGCTCGGCCGTGACAGTCGGGACGACGAGCGCCGAGTTCCGCCGGTCGGCCTTCAGGTCGACCCGGGCGATCAGCCGGTCGCCGAGCAGGAACGGCAGTACGTAGTAGCCGTGCACCCGCTGCGGAGCCGGCGTGTAGATGCTGATCCGGTAAAAGAAGTCGAAGAGCCGGTGGACCCGGTCACGGTTCCAGATCAGCGTGTCGAACGGCGACAGCAGCGCCCGCGCGTCCACCGGCCGGTCCTCGGCCTCCGACCACAGGTAGCTCTGCTGCGGTACGCCGTCCACGCGGACCGGCAGCAGGTCGCCGGCCTCCACGAGTTCACCGATCACCCGCCTGGCGGTTGCCGTGGGCAACGGAAAGTGGCCGGTCCCGGCGCCGCACAGCTCGCGCGCGGTGGCGACGCCGAGCGTGCGGGCCGAGATCCTCACCAGCTCCCGCCGAGCCTCGCCCGCGCTCACCTCCGGCTCGGACAGCCGGGACGGCAGCACCCGCTCGGTCAGGTCGTAGAGCCGCTCGAAGTTGCGCCGGTCCGCGATCGTCACCCGGCCCGCGCAGAACAGGTACTCGATCGCGATCTTGGCGTCCTGCCAGTTCCACATCCGGCCGGTGCTCGGATCCGGGTCCGGGTCCGTCCGCTTCCGCCGTACGCCGTCCGGACTGGCCTCGCCGGCCGTCACCGGGCCGCGGTCGGCGACCACGGCGAGGACGTCGCCGACGAACCCGGGCCGTTCCTTGGTCAGCCGCCGCATCCCGGTGACGACCGACCACGGCGCCGTGAGGTCCGGGTCGAGCTCGGCGTCCTCGTCCCAGTCCTGCTGTTCGGCGGCCCGCATCCGCCAGCGGAACAACGGGAAGCTGGTCACCGGGATCAGGCTCGCCTTGTGTCCCCAGAAGAACTCGAACAGCTCCCGGTCCCGGCCGTCCCAGCACATCCGGTCCAGCGTCGTCCGCGGATAAGGCCCGAGCCGGGCGAACAGCGGAAGATAGTGCGAGCGGCACAGCACGTTCACCGAGTCGACCTGCAGTACGCCGAGGCGCTCGATCACCTTCCGCAGATGACGGGCGTCGACACGACCCGACGGACGCGGCTCCCCGAAACCTTGCGCAGTGAGCGCGATCCGGCGCGCGGTGTCGATCGAGATCGTCTCGCCGGTCGCTGCCATGGACCGAAACTACCGCGCCCGTTGTGTCACGACGATGCACAGCAGAACGACGACAGCCGTGATCGGAGCCGCCACCGGCAGGTGCTCGCCCATCAGCAGGACGGACCAGACGAGGGTCAGCAACGGCTGGGCGAGCTGAAGCTGGCTGGCCTTCGCCACCCCGATGATCCCCATCCCGCGGTACCAGACGACGAAGCCACCCAACTGCGAGATCCCCGCGATGTAGGCCAGCCCCAGCAGACTCACCGGGCTGGGATCAAGAGGTTCGAACGGTACGGCGAGCAGCGTGATCGTGAGGCTGATCGGGAGGGCCAGGACGACGGCCCAGGCGATCACGTGCCAGCCGGGCAGGTGTCCGGCCAGCCGGCCGCCCTCGGCGTACCCGAGAGCGCAGATGATGAGTGCCGCGAGCAGATACAGGTCGGCGACGGACACGGCGCCGTGGTGCCTGGTGACAGTGAAGGCGACCACGGCCCCGGCGCCGGTCGCCGCCGCGATCCAGAACTTCCCCGGGAGCCGGCGCTTCGTCCGCAGCGCCGCCGCGGAGGCCGTTGCTATCGGCAAGAGACCGATGACGACCGCGGAGTGCGCGGTCGTCGACGTCTGCAGGGCCAACGTGGTCAGCAGCGGGAAGCCGATCACGCAGCCCCCGGCGACGATCAGCAGGCCGGGAAGATCCTCGCGGCGCGGCAACGGGACCTTCAAGCCGGCCAGCAGCGCGACGGCGAGCAGCCCGGCCAGCAGTCCGCGCGCGCCCGTCGCCGTCCACGGCCCCATGCCGCGCGTGGCCCAGACCGTCGCCGGGAAGCTCAGCGAGAAGGACGCGACCCCGAGCAGCGCGGCGAGGGTCCCGGCCCGCGGGGCCGGTATCGCTTCCCGGACAGGGGCGATAGCGCTATTCTGTCCTGTCATGAACGACGATAGCAGTCTGGCTGTTGTCGTCGGGAGGTTGCGGGCCGAGGCCGCCGCTTCCGGGCCAGGCGGCCGGCTGCCCGCGAGTCGTCTGCTGGTGAAGCGGTGGGGGATCAGTCCGGTCACGCTCTCGCGGGCCGTGACGGTGTTGACGGCCGAAGGTCTTGTCGTGTCCCGCCCAGGGTCCGGCGTCTTTGTGAGCGATCGAGCGCCGCGCCGGTCGCTCGCGCCGGCGGATCTGTCCTGGCAGCAGGGCGCTCTGGCCGGTGACCGGCCGACGACCACCGCGATGATGCGGATGCTGGCGACGCCCGCCGACGATGTCGTCGACCTGTCCACCGGTTACCTGCACGAGTCGCTGCAACCGAGCAAGGCGTTGGCCGACGCGATGGGACGAGCAGGACGACGCCCCGGCACGTGGGCGCGCTCGCCGGCCGAGGGGATCCCCGAACTGCGTGCCTGGTTCGCCGCGGACATCGGTGGACGTGAAGGGCCGCTCGGCGCCAACGACGTCTTGATCACTTCCGGCGGGCAGACGGCGCTCGTCACGGCACTCAGGGCGTTGACGGACCCTGGTCAAGCGGTGCTGGTCGAGTCACCGACGTACCCCGGAACGCTGGCCGCCGCGGGCGCCGCCGGGCTGCGCTGTGTTCCGGTTCCGGTCGACGCGGACGGCGTACGGGTGGAGTTGCTCGCGGAGGCGTTCGCCGAGTCCGGGGCCCGCGTGCTGGTGTGTCAGCCGCTGTTCCAGAACCCGACCGGCGCCGTGCTCGCGCCGGCGCGACGAGCGCAATTGATGGACGCCGTACGTGCCGCCGGGGCCTTCGTCATCGAGGACGACTTCACCCGTCGGCTGGTGCACGACGACGCCCCGGACCTGCCTCAGCCGTTGGCGGCCGACGATCCGGACGGCCATGCGGTCCACATCCGGTCGCTGACGAAACCTGCCTCGCCGAGTCTCCGGATCTCGGCGTTGACCGCCCGCGGTCCTGCCTTCGAGCGGCTCCGCGACACGCATGTCGTCAACAACTTCTTCGTGCCGCGACCGATGCAGGAGACCGCTCTGGAGTTGATGACCTCGCCGTCGTACGCGACGCATCTGCGCCGGCTGGCGACTGCGTTGCGGGAGCGGCGAGAGACGACGACCCGGAGTCTGGCGGAGCGTTGCCCGCATTTGACGATTCATGCCGTCCGGCCCGGCGGCTACCACGTCTGGACGTCGCTACCGGACGGCGTACGTGACGACGAAGCCGCGGCCGAAGCTTTGCGTCACGCGGTGTCGATCAGTCCTGGCAGTGCGTTCTACGGCCCGGGTGGCCCTGACCGCCACCTTCGGCTCAGTTACGTGGCGGCCTCGTCACCCGACGAGATCGCGCGTGGTGTCGAGCGACTCGACCAGGCTGTGCGGCGGCTGCTCTGACCCCGCAAGAGCGTCGCCCCACGCGAAGCAGCGTGGGGCGACGACTACAGGCAGGCACTCCGCGCGGTCGGGTCAGGTGAAGATGCTGACGCCACCGGGACCGACCAGCAGGCCGATCACAATCAGGGCAGCGCCCCACAACAGCTGGCCACGGACCAGAGAGACGATCCCAGCAATCACGAGGATCGCCGCGATGATCCACAGGATGAGACCCATGGTCCTTCCTTTCCTCACGAGCCGGGCGGGTACCCGGCGGCTGTTCTCCCCGTGCTTCATGTCCAGTGCCCACCGCGCAAACGGTGAACCGGTGCCGAACGCTGACGTACACTGTCAGGTTTTGGTGTTTGACTGCGTGTGGCCGAGCCCTGAGGAGGAGCCGAATGAACGAGTGCTGCGCCGTGGTGGATCTGCGCCAGTACACGCTGCATCCAGGACAGCGCGACACCCTGGTCGACCTGTTCGACGAGTACTTCGTCGAAGGCCAGGAAGCGACCGGGATGCACATCGCCGGCCAGTTCCGCGACCTCGACGACCCAGACCGGTTCGTCTGGATCCGCGGCTTCGCGGACCTGCCCACCCGCGCGGACGCGTTGAGCGCCTTCTACGGCGGGCCGATCTGGCGTGCGCACTCCGCCGCCGCGAACGCGACCATGATCGACTCCGACGACGCGTTGCTGCTGACTCCGCTTCAGCTCCGTGACGGCTACCCGCGACTGGATTCACCACGTCCTCCGATCGGTACGACGGAGGTCCCGGGCTCCGTGATCGCCGGGGCGGTGTACCACCGCGGTTCACCGGACGACGGCTTCGTCGAGTTCTTCACCGACCACGTCGTACCCGCCCTGGTCGGGAGCGGTGCCGAACCGGTCGCGGTGTTCGAGACATTGGTTGCCGAGAACAACTTTCCGGCGCTGCCGCTGCGCGACGAGGTGGTGCTGGCCTGGTTCGCCCGCTTCCCGGACGACGCGGCGTACGACGATCACCGCCGGCGGCTGGCCGCGGCACCGGTCTGGCAGCAGAAGGTGCTGCCGGAGCTGGTCCGCCGCTCGGTGAAGCCGGCCCAGGAACTGCGGCTGCGGCCGACCGCGCGCTCGCAGTTCAGCTAGTTCGCGGCGCCGGGATTAAATCGGTTGCGCGGCCGGGGAGGCGCCCGGCATCCTGATCGCGCGTGCGGCGACGAGCGCTGCCTGGACCTAAGGAGGGCTGACGGATGGCCATCACTGTGCTGCGGCATGTCCGCGTCAGTCCCACCTCACCGTTCAGGAGCACTCCGGATGTCTTCCGACGTCTTTCGTCCCGATTCAGAACTGTCTGACTCTTCCGACTTCGACTCCCGCTGGGCCGATCTCACCCGCGACGAGTCCCAACCCGATCCGGCCGACGCGTTCGTCTTCCGCTTCCAGGCGGTGGACGAGGAACTCGGCCCGGACCAGCGCTGGTCCACCTGGCTGGACGTCGAGCGCGGCTCTCGCGGCCCGGAACCACGACCCGGCTGGGTCGTGACGGAGCAGGCCGCGATCGACACCGAGCTCGGCGTCCTCAAAACCGGCAAGGAAGCCGACGTCTTCCTGCTCGAGCGGGCGGTCGAAGCCATCGGCGACAACCCGGCCCGGTCGTCGCTGCTCGCGGCCAAGCGCTACCGCACCGAGGAACACCGGTCGTTCCACCGCAGTACGGCGTACGTCGAGGGGCGCCGTACCCGGAACAGCCGGGACAGCCGCGCGATGGCGAAGAAGACCGGGCACGGTCGCAGCGTCGCCGCGGGGCAGTGGGCGTACGCCGAGTGGGACGCGCTGTGCCGGCTGTGGACGGCCGGCGTCCCGGTGCCGTACCCGGTCCAGGTCGACGGCACCGAGCTGTTGATGGAGTTCATCGACGACGGTGAGGGTGGTGCCGCGCCGCGGCTCGCCCAGGTCCGGCCGCCGAAGGACCTGCTCGGTCTGTACTTCGAGCAGTTGCGCGACGGGATGCGTGAGCTGGCCAGGGCCGGCCTGGCGCACGGAGACCTGTCGCCGTACAACGTGCTGGCGCAGGGCGAGCGGATCGTGATGATCGACCTGCCGCAGGTGGTCGACATCGTCGGCAACCCGAAGGGGATGGACTTCCTGCTCCGGGACTGTCACAACATGGCGGCCTGGTTCACCAACCGCGGGCTGGAGGTCGACGAACAGGAGCTGTTCGCCGACCTGCTCACGATGGTGTTCTGATCGCCTGCCGCAACAGGGGGACCAGCGGGACCAGCCGGTCGGGGTAGGCGTCGACAAGTCCGTCGACGTGGTTGCCTGCCTCGACCCGCTGGTACGTGTGCAGCCCGGTGCGCCGAGCCATCGCGGCGTACACATCCGAATCCTGGGTGATCGGGAGCAGGCTGTCGTAGGTCCCGTGGATCGTGACGAGCGGCTTGCCGATCTTCCCGGTCAGCGCGATGCGTTGCACAGCCTGGTGCGCTTGTGTCCTGGTGGCGTAGTCGTAGTCGGCTTCACGGCCGGTGTAGGTGGGGTCGAGCTCGGCGGCGTAGATGCGCTGGGTCAGCTTCCAGTAGACGGTGTAGTGGTAGTCCCACAGGAACGCCGAGCGCGGGTCGAAGCCGGCCGCGGCGATCAGCTCCGGAGATTGTTGCTCGTAGCCCCTGATTGCCGGCGGCAGGAACGTGAAGAGGTTCGGGCCGTCGGCGGTCCAGAGAGTGCCCTCCAGATCGACGCCGCGGGTGTAGAGCTCGGGGTGGTTCTCGAGTTGCCACCTGACCAGGTAGCCGCCGTTGGAGATGCCTGCGGCAACCACCTCGCGCGCCGGCTTGCCGTAGTACTGCGCGACGGTCGCGCGGGCCGCTCTCGCCAGTTGCGTCGTCCGCAGGTTCCACTCGACGATCGCGTCACCCGGCCGCACCCCGTCGGTGTGGAAGGCGGCGCCGGTGTTGCCCTTGTCGGTCGCGGCGTAGGCGTAACCGAGGGACAGCACGTAGTCCGAGATCGCCTTGTCGTTCGCGTACTGCGCCCGCACGCCGGGCGAGCCGGACACCACCAGGCCGCCGTTCCACTTCTTCGGCAGCCGGATGACGAACTGCGAGTCGTGGTTCCAGCCGTGATTCGTGTTGGTGTGCGACGTGTCGGGGAAGTACCCGTCAATCTGGACGCCTGGCACGCCGGACGGCTGCGGCAACCCGGAATGCGTGAGACCGGCGTAGTCGGCCGGATTGGTGTGACCGGAGGCGACGGTCCCGGCGGTGGTCAGGTCGTCGAGGTGCGCGACCTGCTGGTGCTCGGCACCCGGGACGCGGACCTGACGATGGCCGTTGGCCGGCACGCTGAGACCGGTGAGCAGCAGGACGGCTGAGAACAAGGCGAGGCGGCGCATGGCGTCACGCTAGAAGTCCCCTCCGCCTGCGGACAGAGGGTCCGGGCACACAACCACACGCCTCCGGGTGGTCTCCTACGACACAGCCTTCGCGGCCGCGCGTCCCGCCGTACGACCGGTGAAGAGGCATCCACCGAGGAAGGTGCCTTCGAGTGAGCGGTAGCCGTGGATGCCGCCGCCTCCGAACCCGGCCACCTCGCCGGCCGCGTACACACCAGGCAGTGGCCGGCCGTCGGTACGCAGTACGCGCGACTCCAGATCCGTCTGCAGACCGCCGAGCGACTTGCGGGTGAGGATGTTCAGCCGCACGGCGATCAGCGGACCGGCCTTGGGATCGAGGATCCGGTGCGGGGTCGCGACCCGGATCAGCTTGTCGCCGCGGTAGTTCCGCGCGCCGCGCAACGCGGTGATCTGCAGGTCCTTGGTGAAGGTGTTGGTGAGTTCGCGGTCGCGGGCGAGGATCTGGCGCTCCAGGTCGTCCAAGTCGATCAGGTTGTCACCGGTCAGGTCGTTCATCCCGCGCACCAGGTCGGGCAGATTGCTCCGGACGACGAAGTCGGCGCCCTTCTCCAGGAACGCCCGGACCGGCGCGGTCGCACCGCCGCGGGCCCGGCCGAGCACCCCGCGGATGTCCTTGCCGGTCAGGTCCGGGTTCTGCTCCTGGCCGGAGAGGGCGAACTCCTTCTCGACGATCTTCTGGGTCAGCACGAACCAGGTGTAGTCGTAGCCGGTCCGCATGATGTGCTCGAGCGTGCCCAGTGTGTCGAATCCGGGGAACAGCGGCACCGGCAGTCGCTTGCCGGTGGCATCGAACCACAGCGACGACGGGCCCGGCAGGATCCGGATGCCGTGCAGCGGCCAGATCGGGTCCCAGTTCCGGATGCCCTCGGTGTAGTGCCACATCCGGTCGCGGTTCACGTACCGGCCACCGGCCTTCTCGGTGATGGCGAGCATCCGGCCGTCCACGTGCGCCGGGACGCCGGAGATCATCCGCTTCGGCGGCTCGCCCATCCGCTTCGGCCACTGCGCCCGGACCAGGTCGTGGTTACCCCCGATCCCGCCGGACGTCACGATCACCGCCTGCGCGGTCAGCGTGAAGTCATCCACCTCGGCCCGGGAACTGGCCGCACCACGCTCGACGTCACTCGGTTCCAGAACCTTGCCGGCGACACCGTCGACGACTCCACCGGTGACGGTCAACTCGTCGACGCGGTGCCGAAACCGGAACTCGACCAGCCCCTTCTCGGCCGCTTCGCGGACCCGGCGCTCGAACGGCGCAACCAGGCCCGGACCGGTGCCCCACGTGATGTGGAACCGGGGCACCGAGTTCCCGTGGCCGTCGGCGTTGTAGCCGCCGCGCTCCGCCCAGCCCACCACCGGGAAGAACCGGACGCCCTGGGCGTGCAGCCACGGCCGCTTCTCGCCGGCCGCGAAGTCGACGTACGCCTCGGCCCACTGCCGGGCCCACTTGTCCTCGTCGTCCAGCCGGTCGAACCCGGCCGAGCCGAGCCAGTCCTGCAAGGCGAGGTCGTGCGAGTCCTTGATCCCCATCCGGCGCTGCTCGGGGGAGTCGACGAACAGCAGCCCGCCGAACGACCAGAACGCCTGCCCACCGAGCGAGGTCTCCGGTTCCTGGTCCAGCAGCAGTACCTTCCGCCCCGCGTCGGCCAGTTCCGCGGTCGCGGCCAGCCCGGCCAGTCCCGCCCCGACGACGATCACATCCGCGTCCATGGTTGTCCCCTCAGCAGCTCAGGTGGTCCATGTATAGCGGAGAACCGGAACCGATAGACGGACCTGCGCGAAGTTGTCAGGATGGGACTCGTGACGATCCTTTCCGCGCAAGACCTGGTCCTGCCCGCCGCGTCGCTCGGGGAGGAGAACCCGCTCGCACCGCTGCGCAGCCACCAGGAGCTCAAGAACGTCGAGAACCTGGCCGGCCTCCCGGCCGACCTGCGCGAGAACATCCGGTACGGCCGCCTCCACAGCACGCTGCCGTGCCTCGACCAGGACGGCTACGACCGCGAGCTGCGGGACCGGGTCTTCCCCGCGCTCGTCCTGGAGAACGACCATCTCCGCGCGACCGTGCTGCCGAGCGTCGGCGGACGTCTCTACTCACTCGTCCACAAGGCCACCGGTCAGGAGTTGCTCTACCGCAATCCCGTCTTCCAGCCCGCAAACCTTGCCCTGCGCAATGCATGGTGGGCCGGCGGGGTGGAGTGGAACGTCGGCAGCACCGGCCACTGGACCGGCACCTGCGAACCGATGCACGCCGCCCGCGTCGACGGCCCGGACGGTACGCCGGTACTACGCCTCTGGGAGCTGGAACGGACCAGGAATCTCGTCACCCAACTGGACTTCTGGCTGCCGGCCGATTCGGAGCACCTGTACGTCGGGGTCCGGCTGCAGAACCCGTCCGACACCGAAGTCCCGGCGTACTGGTGGTCGAACATCGCGGTCGAGCAGTCCCCTGAGACCAGGGTCTTGGTGCCGGCCGACCAGGCATGGCGCTTCGGGTACGCCGGGGCGGACCGGCCGGACGCGACCGGACGGTGGCTCGACCTGATCGGCGTACCCGAGTTCGAGGGCATCGACCTGACCTATCCGATGCGGCATCCCCGGGCGGTCGACTTCTTCTTCGAACCCCTCGCCGGTGAGCGGCCGTGGATCGCGTCGGTCGACGGCGACGGTCAGGGGTTGGTGCAGGCGTCGACCGAGCGGTTGCAAGGGCGGAAGCTGTTCGTCTGGGGCGAGGGGACCGGCGGGCGGCGCTGGCAGGAGTGGTTGTCGCCGGGACTGCAGGGGCACGGGTACGCCGAGATCCAGGCCGGGCTGGCGCGGACCCAGCTGGAACACTTGAAGTTGCCCGCAGCAACTAGCTGGCACTGGCTCGAGGCGTACGGGCGGATCTCGGTGGACCCGGCCGCCGCGCACGCGGACGACTGGACCACCGCGCGGACCGCGGGCACGGCCGTCCTGCGACCGCTGCTCGACGACCTGCCGGACCGTGAGCGGTCGTGGCTGACGGTGGTGGACGCCGCACCTGTCGAGCGGCTCGCGGTGGGATCGGGCTGGGGTGCGCTGGAGCTCGCGCGGACCGGCTGGACGGTTTCAGCCGGTACGCCGTTCCCCGAGGACACCATGACGTCGCGGGAGCGGGCCTGGTTGCCGTTGCTGGAGGGGCGGTTGCCCCCGGTGGACGCCGTACCGGACGGAACGTTGGTGGGCTGGAAGGAGCTGCTGGAGAAGGCCGAGGACAACTGGCTCGTCCGGTACCACCGAGGTGTGGCGCGGCACTACGCCGGTGATGTCGAGGGTGCGGTCGAGGCTTGGCTGCAGGCCGGCGACAACCCGTGGGCCCTGCGGAACCTCGGCTTCGTGACCGGCGAACTGTCGTACTACGAGCGCGCCGTCGAGTTGCTGCCCGACGTGGTGGAGTTGCTGGTCGAGGCGGTCGATGTCGCCCTTGCCGTCGATGTACGCCGCGCCGGCCGCCTCCTCGACGTGACCGACTCGGACGATCCCCGCGTGCGGCTGCTGCGGATCAGGTACGCGCTGCGCAGTGGTGATCCCGAGACCGCTCGCGATCTGCTGGCCGACGGCATCCAGTTGCCGACCGTGCGGGAGGGCGCGAACCCGCTCGCCGAGCTGTGGCTGGAGACCGAGGCGGCGCTCGGGACGAACCGGCCGGTGCCGCCGCAGTACCAGTTCGGCATGGGGAGCAACTGACTGGTCACGAAGTTTGTCAGGACTTGGGAACCGAGTAGTCCCAGGCAGCGTCTCACCGATGTGCGGCAAGGGCCGCGCAGGGCAGTAATCGACAATGACGACCGCGTCGCTCGCGGGCGGCGCGTCGGGGGTGAGTGCCATGGTGACGATCGTCGTACTCGGTGGGTTCGGCCTGGTGCTGCTGGTCGCGGCCTGCATCGTCGCGGACGTGATCGCCGGACTGCGGCGGGACGAGGCGGCGGGTGCCGAGGAGAAGACGGCTGGCCGGGTGATCCGGGTCCGCGGCCCGATCCGCGGACGGCTGGACGGCGGGACCCCGGCCGAATACACCGAGGTCATCGTCGAGTACTACACGCGCCGGGGTGAGGGCCCGTTCGAGGTCGCCCGCCGGCTCCCGGCGGGCAGCCGGATCACGTACGCCACGGACGATCGCGTCATCGTCAGCTACAACGTCCGGACTCCCCGCCGAGCCCGCATCGCCGGCCGAGTCACCCACTGGCCCCAACTGGGCCCGCGCAACTCGGACCCTGTCCCACAGGCCTGATCCCTTCGACCTGATTCAGCACCCTGGCACTTCGGCTTCTACCCTTCAGGACGGCAGGTGGGGTTCGAGGAGCCGGTGCAGGGTCGGGCGGCCTTGGCTCAGCACGTACTCCGCCTCCGCCGGGCCGAGGCGGTCGGCGAGGTGAGCCAGGGCCTCGCCCATGGTGATGCTCAGGGTGACCGCCAGGCGGAACTCGCGGCTGTCACGCGCACCGAAGCGGGCCGTGAGCAACTCGGCGAACTCGTCCGCGTGCTGGTCGTCGAACTCGCCCGGCTGGGTCTCCAGGTCCGGATCGCCCAGCCCACTCAGCACGACCGCCTTGAACCCCGGGTCGGTCCGGTGCATCTCCCGGAACGTGTCCAGCGTGACGTCCACCGCCTCCCGCCACGACGACACCGAGTCCAGTCGCTGCCGGACCGCCTCCGTGTAGCGCGCCTGGTTCCGCCGTTCGATCGCCTGGATCAGGCTCCGCTTGTCCGGGAAGTACCGGTACACGCTGCCGACCGCGATCTCCGCCCGCTTCGCGATCCCGCTCGTCGACGCGGCGTCGTACCCGAGTTCGACCACCTCGGCACAGGCCGCGTCCAGGATCCGCTCGACCTGCCGGCTGGCCCGATCCTGCGTCGGCATCCGGCGCAACGGATACGCCCCCGATGTCACCATGTCGCTCATTGTCCATCTTCTGGGCGGGCATCGTTGCCACCCGGGTGTGACAGATTGCCGTCAGATCGGCGTCATCACCGACGCCGGTCAGCTGGTCTCCGCCCAGAGGAGGGGAATACCCGTCATGCGCATCAGCAGAACGGTGGTCGCCGGCCTGGCCTCCGCCGCGATCGCCGCGTCCGGTCTCGCCGGTACGGCGCTCACGTCCAGGACCACTCCGCAGTCCGCCGAAGGTCAGACCCAGACCACCGGCTCCGGCCTGCGTCTCAACCAGATCCAGTTCATCGGCGCGCACAACGCCTACCACCGCGAGGCGCCCGACGACGAGAAGAAGATCCAGCTCGCCCAGGACCCGGGCGCGATCGGCCTGTTCTACTCGCACGCGTCCATCCCGGCCCAGCTCGAGGACCAGAACATCCGGGCCGTCGAGCTCGACCTGTTCCCGGACCCGCAGGGTGGGCTCTACACCCATCCGCTGATCCGGAAGATGGCCGGCAAGGGTCCGCTCACCGACCCCGACCTGGCCAAGCCCGGGATCAAGGTGCTGCACTGGGCCGACTTCGACTACGGCACCACGTGCTCGACGTTCGTGAAGTGCCTGACCCAGGTGAAGGACTGGTCGGCCGCGAACCCGGGTCACGCGCCGATCATCATCCAGCTGGAGCTGAAGCAGTCCGACCCGCGGCTGGTGGCGGCCGGCGGTGTGAAGGCGCCGCCGTGGGACGCCGGCCAGCTGGACACGGTCGACCGGGAGATTCGCTCGGTCTTCTCGGACCAGCAGTTGCTGTCTCCGGACGACGTACGGCGGCCGGGACTGACGCTGGAGCAGTCGGTGCTGACGAAGGGCTGGCCGACCCTGGCCGAGTCGCGCGGCAAGGTGCTGTTCTTCTTCGACAACGGCGGTCCCGGCGCGATCCGCGACACGTACCGCGCGGGCAAGCCGAACCTGGAGGGCCGGGCCGTCTTCACCCGCGGCCCGGAGGGTGAGCCGGATGCGGCCGTCACGATGGTGAACGACCCGCGCGGCGCCAACTCCGCCGAGATCGAGCGACTGGTCGAGAAGGGGTACATCGTCCGGACCCGCTCCGACGAGCCGATGAGCACCGTCCTCAACGGCGAGCTGAGCCGGGTGGGCGTCGCGCTCGACTCCGGTGCCCAGATGGTGACCACCGACTTCCCGGTGGCCGGCATGGCCGCGCGGTACAACAGTGACTTCGTCGCGAAGCTCCCGGGGGACACCGCCGTACGATGCAATCCTGTGTCGGCACCGACGTGGTGCCGGGGGAACGTCTCGGAGAGGTGAGCTGAGGGATGTCGGAGCACGTGGTTGATGTCAGTTGGAGCCGTGGTGAGCACGAGTTCACCTACGACACCTACAACCGCGACCACGAGTGGCGCTTCGACGGTGGGATCACGGTGCCCGCCTCGGCCAACCCGACGTACCTGGGGAACCCGGGCCCGGTCGACCCGGAGGAGGCGTTCGTGGCGGCGCTGTCGTCCTGCCACATGCTCACCTTCCTGGCGATCGCCGCCCGCAAGCGCCTGGTCGTCGACGCGTACGACGACCACGCGGTCGGCGTGATGGCGAAGAACGAGGCGGGCCGGCTCGCCATCACCAAGGTGACGCTGCACCCGAAGATCGTCTGGGGCGGTCCGGAGCCGGACGCCGAGGCGATCGAGCGGATGCACCACCGGGCCCACCTGGAGTGCTTCATCGCCAACTCGGTCACCACCGAGGTGACGGTGGCCTGAGGCAATCAACCGGTAGCTGGCAGCAAGAAAGAACCACCCGCCGGTCCGGCCTGAGCCTCGCGCAAGCGGCGTCAGGACAGCCGGCGGGTGGTTCTGCGGTGCATCAGGAGTGGTGATGCACCTGGCAACGGATCCGGCGGCGCCTCGCACGGGGCGCCTCTGCGTTGGTGTGCGACAACCGCGCGGTCTGGCTCGGTGGGCAAGACCGATCGGGTGCGCCGCCGGGATCCGTTCGTCCGGTACGCGCCTGCTACTGCTCGGCGGCGGCGTCGCTCCGGTCGTCGGTGGTCTGGCTGGTCGTCTCGATTCCCTGCTCCTCGCCCCGCAGGCGGACCTGCTCGGTGGCGATCGCGGTCATCAGTCGGTGGATCGTCATGCCAGTGAGACGCACGGTGCCGGCGGATATGACGGGAATCCGGCCGGACTTTTTGGTGTGACCTACTTCTCATCCAGTCCGTCGAGGCGCAGCGGGACCAGCTTCCGCGCTTCGTCGTACGACGTACCGGTCAGTTCGAGCAGGTCGACCACGGTCGACCGGATCTGACCGAGCACCACGACGGCCGACAACCCGTGCGGCAGCGGCATCTCCGCCGTACGGCGGCCGAGCTCACCCAGGACGCGGTGCGCGGCGACGTCCGCGGCCGGTTCGAACAGCGACTCGGCGATCAGCCGGGTGCCGTCGGCGAGACGCTCGAGCAGCATCGGGTACTCGTCCGGCATCGCCTCGTCCCGCCAGACCGAGACCGCACAGCGGCGTACCAGGACCCGGATGTTGCGGATCGCGCGGTCGGCCGGCACCACCAGGTCCGCGATCTGCTGGACGCGGCCGCGGTGTCGGCGGCGGAACGGCGACATCCGGACCACCGCGACGCCCTCGTCGGCCGCACTGCGCAGGTCGTCCAGCATCGACTCACTGGCCCGGGCCCGGCGGAGTGCCTCGGTGACCGCCTGCTCGTCCTTGTTCCGCAGGCCGTCGGCGGTTTCGATCAGGATCTCGGCCAGCTCGTTCAGCACCTCGGACGCTTGTTGCCTCGGGCGCCTGATCGCCGCGGCCGGGGCGATCGTGGCGGCGGCCAGTGCGACCACACCGCCGAGCGCGGCATCGATCCATCGGCTGAAACCGGCACCCGGGTGCGGCAGCAGGGTGGTGACGATCGCGGCCTGGACACCGGCCTGCGTGGTCATCAGGGTGCCGGCGCCGAGGAGTACGGCGACGCTCATCGCGAGCGCGACCACGAAGACGATCTGCGGTACGCCGGTGCCGAAGAACCGGACGAACAGGTCACCGACCCCGACCCCGACGGCCACACCGACCATCACCTCGGCGACCCGGCGCAGCCGCTGGCCGAAGCTGAACCCCAGGCACACCATCGCCGCGACCGGCGCGAAGAACGGTTGTGGGTGGCCGACGACGTACCGGGCCAGCGCCCACGCCACGCCGGCGGCGAGCGCGCACTGCGCGATGAAGAAGACCCGGTCCCGCCAGCGGTCCACCCGCCGCCGGACCGAGGCTCGCGAACGCCGTGCGGCCTGCGGGGCGATGTCGTCCCGCAACTCCCGCAGCTGGTCCAACGTCAACCTGACCGGATCCACACGCCCATTGTCCAGCCAATCGCGCTTCGGCTTGATTCACCCACGCGGGGCGGCCAGGGTGGGGAGCATGACGGACAACAACCGCGAGGACTACGGCAGCTACAGCGTCGACGACGAGGACCAGCCGGGCGCCGAGGACACCCTCGACGATCGCGGTCTCGACGACCCGCTGGACGAGGGGTACTCGCCGCCGGAGAAGTGGTCACCGGCCGAGAAGTTCGGAAACACCGCCGAGGAGCAACTGCAGGGGGAGACCCTCGACCAGCGGCTCGCGCAGGAAGAGCCCGACATCGACCCGTACGCCGACGACGGTGAGGACGTCGGCGGCCCGGAGGTCGGAGTCCGCCGGGCCGGTCGACTGGTCGCACCCGACGAGGGGGCACACACCGACACCGAGGGCGGCCTGGTCGCCGAGGACGTCGGCATCGACGGTGCGGCCGCCGGGGCCGAGGAAGCCGCCGTCCACGTGGTCGACGACGAGGACAACTTCGAACTCACCGACGACGACGAGGCCGACCTCCCCTCCTACCGCGACGTGGACCTGGGCGACGTCGGCGACCCCGAAGACTGACCACCGCCCTCACTCCACTCGCCCGCCAGGCGGTCAGCAGGCAACCTGATGGCCGGCCTGCAGAAGGCCGGCCCGGCAGCCGGGTTGTAGAAGCGCGACCGGAGGGCGGGAGGCAGTGTGCCCGCAGGCAGGGCGGTTAGCGGCGGGTGACGGTGACCTCGGCGCCCTGGGAGGGGACGAGGGTGACGTTCTTGGCTTTGGCTGGTTCGGGGGTGGGGTCTGGGGCTTGGAAGGAGTAGGTGGTCAGGGCGGCGCGGAGGATTTCGGTGCCTTCCATCAGGGAGAAGCCGGCGCCGATGCAGCGGCGGGCGCCGCCGCCGAACGGGATCCAGGTGCCCGGGGCCGGCGGGTCCTCGTCGAGGAACCGTTGCGGGCGGAACTCCTGCGGCTTCGGGAAGTGGTCGCCGTCGCGATGCACGAGCCCGATCGCCGCCATGATCGTCGTACCGCGGGGCAGCCGGTACCCCCCGACATCGGCGGTCTCGGTGAGCCGCCGACCGACCTGGTAGACGACCGGGTGCAGCCGCATCGCCTCCTTGACGATCGCCTCGAGCTCCTCGTCCGTACCCGCGTCCGCGGCCCGCTGGCCGAACGCCAGCTGCTCCGGACTCCGGGCCAGTTCGTGGAACGCCCACGCCAGCGCCGTCGCGGTCGTCTCGTGCCCGGCCAGCAGCAGCGTGACCAGCTGGTCCCGCAGCTCCACGTCCGACCAGTTGCCGGCAGCAAGCAGTCGGGACAGTACGTCGTTGCGTCCGGCAAGGCTCCCGCGGCGCCGGGCGATCTCGTCGTACAGGATCTCGTCGACCTGCCGCTGCACGGTCAGGTACGTCCGCCACGGCGGGACCCGGAGCAGGGCCGGGTAGAACCCGCCGAGCATGATCACCGGTGACACCGAGACGATCTTGTCGAGCAGCGGGCGGAGCTGGTTCAGCCGGTCGGAGTCCGTCACGCCGAACACGACCTGCAGGATCACCTCCAGGGTCAGGTCCCGCATCCGCTGGTGAACCTTGAACGGCGTGCCGGCCGGCCAGCGTTCGACCTCGACGCGCGCCAGTTCGTGCACCATCCCGGCGTACCCGCGCAACGCCTGCCCGGAGAAGGCCGGCATCAGCTGGCGTCGCATCCGGACGTGGTCCTCGTCGTCCAGCAGCAGGAGCGAGTGCGAGCCCATGATCGGCTCGAGCACCGTGTTCCCCTCGCCGGCGTGCATCACCGACGGCGGGCCGGCGAACACCTCCCGGATGTGGTCCGGTCTGCTCAGTACGACGACCACCCGGCTGGACGGGACCAGCCGGATCGTGAACACGTCGCCGTACCGTTCGCGCATCCGCGGGAAGAACGTCTTGCGGTGACTCGCGAAGAGCACGGTCTGGGCCAGCGTGGGCAACCGCGGACCCGGCGGCAGCGTGCGAGCCGTCTGCCGGTCGAGCGTCCGGGCACCGAGCAAAGGTGTCGAGGCCATGCCACCTCCTAGCCAGGGCATCCAAGCTACGCCAGCCACGCTACGACAGCCGGGTGAACTGTGGCCGATCACCGGACGTCGAACGCACCAAGCGCTCGAACCCGAGGCGCCTGCGCCGCGCCCGGCACGAAAACCGGGTGGACATCGCTTTCCCACCTGGCTAGCGTCTTTGTCGGCAGCCGCACGTCGGAAGGACCTGAGGAGATGCCTGCACCTCGTCGAGTCGGCTCTCGGCCGATGACTTAGCAACGCCCGGAGCAGTCGAGGGTCGTGGCACGAGCGATCGGCCGGCCGGACGGGACCGAGAGGACCCCCGGCCCATCGGGCTTGACGTTGTCAGGTCAGCTCCTGCGCTCAGCGCGGTGACGCTGCCCGGTCCGATGTTCCACCGACTCTCGAAAGCTGTGCATGACACATGAGTGTTGCCTTTGACGTCCCGTCAGGTCAGGCGCCGGTGATTGCGGCGCGGGATCTCACGAAGACCTACACGTTTCACCAACAGCGCGCCGGGCTCGGCGGCGCGCTCAAGAGCCTGGTCCGGCGCAAGTACGAGACCAGGCTTGCCGTCGACCGGATCACGTTCGGTATCAACCGCGGCGAGGTCGTCGGCCTGCTCGGGCCGAACGGCGCCGGGAAGACCACCACGCTGAAAATGCTCTCCGGGCTGCTGTACGTCACGTCCGGTGAGGTCGAGGTTCTCGGCTTCACGCCGTCGGACCGCAAGCACGACTACCTGCGGCGGATCGCCCTGGTCATGGGGCAGAAGTCGATGCTCTGGTGGGACGTGCCGGCGATGGAAAGTCTCCTGCTGCACAAGGACATGTACGGCCTCGACGCCGACGAGTTCGAGCGCAACGTCGCCGAGCTCGCGGAACTGCTCGAGGTCGGCGACCTGCTGAACGTGCAGGTTCGCAAGGTCTCCCTCGGCGAGCGGATGAAGCTCGAGCTGATGGCGGCGCTCGTGCACGGGCCGGAGATCCTGTTCCTGGACGAGCCGACGATCGGCCTCGACGTCGTCGCGAAGGCGCGGGTCCGGACGTTCCTCGCCGAGGTCAACCGGCTCCGCGGCACCACGATCCTCGTCACCAGCCACGACATGGACGACATCGAGGCGCTGTGCTCGCGGGTGATGATCATCGACCACGGGCGGCTGCAGTACGACGGCGGGCTCGACGAGCTCGTGCGGACCACGCGGCCGCGCAAGCTGGTACGGGCGACGTACGCGACGGATCTCGACCGCGGCCGCCTTTTGGCGCTCGACGGTGTCACCGCGGTCGACAGCTCCGGCCGGGTCGTCGAACTCGAGGTGGAGCGCGAGCGCACCGGCGAGGTACTCGAGCAACTGACCCGCCTCGGCCCGCTGGTCGACCTCGACGTCGCGGACGCCGATGTCGAGGAGATCATGCGCGACCTGTTCCTGCGTCGCGGTACACCGGGGGACCGGTCATGAACGTGCTGATGCCACGCCTCCGGCGCGGCGGGTCATGGGGCTTTGGCTCCCGGCCTTCCCTCGTCGCTACGGTCGCTGCGCTCCCTCCGCTCCTCAGTCCAGGCCGGGAGGCCCCATGACCAGGCTCGTCCGCAACCTCCGCGTGCTGCGCCGGATGACCGCGGCGGATATCGCCCAGCAGTCGGTCTACCGCGGCGCGTGGGTCATCTTCATGGCGGCCAACGTCTGCGTCCCGATCATCTCGCTGCTGATCTGGCGTACGGCGATCGCGAACGGCGCCCGCCTCCCGGTCGGCGAGCGGTACGTGACGACGTACTTCGTGCTGCTCAGCTTCGTGACGATGGCCACATCGTCGTGGATGACCGGCTTTCTGGCGACCGACATCCGGCTCGGCAAGCTCTCCAGCTGGATGGTGCGCCCGGCGTCCCTGCTGCTGGGTTTCGTCGCCAACAACCTGTCGGAGAAGTTCCTGAAGCTGTTCGCGCTGGTGCCGATGATCGGCATCCTGTGGTGGATCTTCCGCGACTCGATGAGCATCCCGGCGGGCCCGGGCCGCTGGGCGGTGTTCGCGGTCAGCATCGTGCTCGGGGCGATCCTGGTGTTCACGATCGACATCCTGATCGCGTCACTCGCCTTCTGGATGGACGACGTGGCAGCACTCGCCCAGGCCCGGCTGATCATCGCGAGTGTGCTGTCCGGCGCGGTCGTGCCGTTGGCGCTGATGCCGGAATGGTCGCGGGGATTCGTCGACAACCAGCCGTTCCGGTACACGGTGTCGTTCCCGGTCGAGATCGTCGCGGGCGACCTGACCGAATCACAGCTGGTGGTGGGCCTGGCGATCCAGCTCGGCTACGTGCTCGGGTTCGGCCTGATCGCGCGGCTCGTCTGGTCGGCCGGGCTGCGGGCGTACTCGGCGGTGGGCGCATGAACGGGCTTGGTACGTACGCCGGCGACCCCAAGCCGCTCGACCGGAGTTGGTTGCACAAGCAGTGGCGCCAGGTGCGGCTGTGGCGGCGGTTCCTCGCGCAGGCGGTGGTCCGGGAGACGCACTACCGGGCGCACTTCCTCACCACTGTGCTCGTCGGGCTGGTCCAGCTCGGGCTCGGGATCGTCCCGATCCTGCTGCTGTTCGGCTACACCAGCGAGGTGCGGGGCTGGTCCCGGGCCGAGGTGATCGCGCTGACGGGGATGTTCCAGATCGTGACCGGGCTGATGGCGGCGTTCGTCGCGCCGAACCTCAACCGGATGACGACGTACATCACCGAGGGCGAGCTCGACGCGGTGCTGCTGCGACCGGTGTCGAGCCAGTTCTACCTGACGCTGCGGTGGATCAACGTCGCGGAGCTGGGCAATGTCGCGAGTGGGGCTGTGGTGCTGGTGGTCGGCCTGGTGCAGTCGGGCGCCGGCCCGGACCTGGAGCAGATCGTTCAGGCACTGCTGCTCGCGGCCTGCGGGCTGGTGCTGCTGACGGCGGTGTGGTCGGCGATGTCGTTCCTCGCGTTCTGGCTGCAGTCGGTGAACCCGATCGGGGCCATCTACCTGAACCTGGTCGAAGCCGGCCGGTATCCGCTGGTGTTCTTCCCGGTGGCGGTGCGGGCGTTCCTGACGTTCGCGTTCCCGGTCGCGTTCGCGTCGACGTTCCCGGTCCAGGCGCTGCGTGGTGACGTCGGATGGACGCTGGTCGCAGGTGGCCTCGCGCTCGCGGCGGTGGCGATCACCCTCGTACGGCTGCTGTGGCGCCGCGGCCTGCGAACGTACTCCAGCGCCAGCTCCTAGGCCGCCCGCCGAGGCGGGAACCCGGGCCCGGGCCAAGAAACGGGGGCCTCGGACAGGTTATTGCCTGTCCGAGGCCCCCGGATGGTGTTCAAACCTCCGAGCTCAGGAGCGGTGGAACCGGAGGGTGAGGATCTGGAACGGGCGGAGCTCGAACGAGACCCCGCCGTCGGTCAGCTCGCGGTCGGCCAGGTGGCGCTCCAGCAGGTCGACCTCGGTCACCGACGTCGCCGCGAAGGACGGCGTGACGGTGGCCCGGGAGCGGCCGCCGGAGGACTCGTAGAGGCGGACGACCACGTCGCCGGACCGGTCGTCGGCGAGCTTCACCGCCTCGACGATCACGTTGCCGTTGTCGACGGCAACGATCGGCTCGACCCCGTCGGCACCGGTGACGACCCGCTCGGGCAGGTTGATCCGGTAGCCCTCCTCGATCGCCTCCGGGATCCCGGCGCCGACCACCAGCGCGTGGTTCACGGTGTGCACGCCCTGGTCGGTCTGCGGGTCGGGGAACCGCGGTGCGCGGATCAGCGAGGTCCGGATGACGGTGGTGGTGCCGCCGTCCTCGCGGGCGGTCCGGTTGATGTCGTGGCCGTAGGTCGAGTCGTTGACGACGGCGACGCCGTACCCGGGCTCGCCGACGTGCACCCAGCGGTGCGCCGCGATCTCGAACTTCGCCGCGTCCCACGAGGTGTTCTGGTGGGTCGGCCGGAAGATGTGTCCGAACTGGGTCTCCGACGCCGACCGGTCCGCGTGCACGTCGACCGGGTACGCCGCCTTGAGGAACTTCTCCGCCTCGTGCCAGTCGATCGTGGTCTCGATGTCGACCCGCTTGGCGCCCGGCCGCAGCCGCAGCGTCTGGGTGACGGCGGACCGGCTGAAGGACCGCTTCACGACCACGGTCGCGACCCCGTCGACGGAGCTGAAGTCGACGCTGTCGACCTCGGTCACGTCGCGGACGTTGTTCTTGTAGAACGAGTCGACGTCCCAGGCGTCCCAGTGGTTCGGGGTGTCCACGTGCAACTGCAGAAGGTTGCCCGCGGCGCCCGGCGCGATCACCTCGCGGCCGGCCTCGACGTCGTACAGGGAGGTGATCAGGCCGCGCTCGTCGATCGTGACCCGGATCAGCCCGTTGTCCAGTACGCCGTTCTCGACCGCGACCGACTGGCCTTCGCCGGCGGCGACACCCGCACCGAGCCCGGCCACGCCGTTGCGGGCGTGCGGCGCGGCGTTGAAGACGATCTGCGCGGAGCCCTCACCGGCCAGCGCCTGCTGCGCCTTCGCGATGATCGCCTCCAGCTCCTCGGCAAGTTTCGCGTACGTCGCCTCGGCCTCGCGGTGCACCCAGGAGATCGAGCTGCCCGGCAGGATGTCGTGGAACTGGTTCAGCAGCACGGCCTTCCAGATCCGGTCCAGGTCCTCGTACGGGTACTCGTCCAGCTTGCCCGCGACGACCGCCGCGGCGGACCACAGCTCGGCCTCGCGGAGCAGGTGCTCGCTGCGCCGGTTGCCCTGCTTCGTCTTGGCCTGCGAGGTGTACGTGGCCCGGTGGATCTCCAGGTAGAGCTCACCCGACCAGACCGGCGCGTGGTCGCGGTACTCCTCCTCGGCCGCGGCGAAGAACTCGGTCGGGGACTCGATCGTGACCCGCGGCGAGGACTCCAGGTTGGCCACCCGGCGCGCGGTCGCGACGAACTCGCGGGTGGGGCCTCCACCGCCGTCGCCGTACCCGAACGGGACCAGCGAGCGGGTCGCCGCGCCGTTCTCGGCGAAGTTGCGCTGCGCGTGCGCCAGTTCGCGGCCGGACAGGTCGGAGTTGTAGGTGTCGATCGGCGGGAAGTGGGTGAACACCCGGGTGCCGTCGAGACCCTCCCACCAGAACGTGTGGTGCGGGAACTTGTTCTCCTTGTTCCAGGAGATCTTCTGGGTCAGGAACCACTTCGACCCGGACAGCTTCACCAGCTGCGGCAGCGCCGCGGTGTAGCCGAACGAGTCCGGCAGCCAGACCTCCTGGGTGTCGATGCCGTACTCGTCCAGGAAGAACCGCTTGCCGTGCACGAACTGCCGAGCGAGCGCCTCGCTGCCGGGCAGGTTGGTGTCGGACTCCACCCACATGCCGCCCACCGGAACGATGGTGCCGTCGGCAACGGCCTTCTTCAGCCGCTCCCACACCTCCGGATAGTTCTCCTTCACCCAGGCGTGCTGCTGGGCCTGGGAGAACGCGAAGACGAGTTCCGGGTACTCCTGCGCCAGGGTGGCGACGTTGGAGACGGTCCGGGCCACCTTGCGGCGGGTCTCGCGCAGCGGCCAGAGCCACGCCGAGTCGATGTGCGCGTGACCGACCGCGGACAGCTGGTGCGCGCTGGCGTGCGCCGGGCGGCTCAGTACTTCGGTCAGCTGGGCGCGGGCGTCGGCCGCCGTACCGGCGACGTTCTCGTAGTCCAGCGCGTCCAGCGAGCGGCTGATCGCGCGCAGGATCTCGCGGCGCCGCGGCTCCTGCGGGGTCAGCTGCTGCTGCAGGCCGTCGAGTGCCTCGAGGTCGAGGATCAGGTCCCACACCTCGGGGTTGAACACGGCCAGGTCGGCCCGGGTGAGCTTGTAGATCGGCTCGCCGCCCGGCTCGGGCTTGCTGCCGATGTCGGTCGGCGCGAACGCGTTCGACCCGAGCACCTCGGGGTTGGCGGCCGCCTCGACGTAGAACTCGATCCGGTCGCCGGGCGAGGCCGCCGTACCGTCCGGACCGAGGATCGACAGCGGGGCGTACGTCTGCCGCGGGTGTAGACCCTTCAGCGGTACGCCGGACGACGTGTGGATGAGGCCCTCCGCGGAGAACCCGGGCCCGCCGCTGAAGCCGAGGTCGACGACGGCCTCGATCTCGCTGCCGGCCCACTCGGCCGGGACCTGGCCGCTGAACTTGAACCACGCCGTACCCCAGGCCGGACCCCACGGCAGGCCGATCGCGGCCGGCTCGTAGGTCTGTGCGAGCGCCTCGGCGGGGGACACTGGTTCACCGGGTGCGTGCCACACCTCGATGTCCAGCGGGACCGCCGCGCCGTAGATCGCGGGGCGGATCCGCTCCCGCAGGGCGCGCCTGAGCCGCTCCTCGATGAGTTGACGGTCGTCGTGCACGAAATCATCCTCCGGGGTTTGGCCGTCTCACACGGCCGTCCTCACGCGACCCACCCGGCCGCTGCGATGACAACGCTGTCACACCCACCCCGGAGACGTCCAGACGCAGTTCACTCTGATACCTCCAAGTAGCAGTACGGGAGCGTGGCTACCGAATCGGACCGGTTGCCGTCTAGGTTGTCCTGCATGGATCGCCCCCGCCTGCTGACCCCCACCAGGGACGGCCTCCTCCAGCCGACCGGGATGACCCGGCGCAGCGTGCTCGGTCTCGGTGCCGCCGCCGCGGCGGCGTTGGTCGTGCCGGGCTGTTCCCGCGGCCGGTCCGACGAGCCCGCGCCGCCCGGCCCGGCCACGCTCGCGACCGGCAACCGGGGCGGTGTGTACCACACCTTCGGCAGCGGGCTCGCGAAGCTGGTCAGCGAGGTCACCGGCATGGAACTCCGGCCGGTGGAGTCGAACGGTTCGGTGGACAATCTGTACCTGGTGGCCGGGATGAAGAACGACATGGGCTTCACCACGTCGGACACCGCACTCAACGCCTACGAGGGCACCGGTCTGTTCAGCTCCGGCAGCCTCAAGTTCACCGCGCTGGCCCGGACGTACGACAACTACGTGCACGTCGTCGTGCCTACCGCCTCGAACGCGGTCCAGCTGAAGGACCTGTCCGGGCTGACCGTGAACGTCGGCCCGATGAACTCCGGGACCAAGGTGGTCGCCGACCTGATCTTGACCACCGCCAGGCTCCAGAACGTCAGGACCACGAACCTCCCGCTCGAGGCCGCGGTGAAGGCGCTGGCGACGCGGGCCAACAACCAGGGCCGAGGCCCCGGCATCGACGCGCTGATCTGGAGCGGCGGCCTGCCGACCGCGCCGATCGCCGAACTGCAGAAGACGGTCGGCTTCCGGCTGGTCGACATCGGCACGGTGGCGGAGGAGATCTCGCTCAAGCGGTTCGGCGGCTACATCGTGTCCTCGATTCCGCCGTCGGTGTACGGCCTGGCCAGCTCGGTGCCGACGCTGGCGGTCCCGAACTACCTGATCGCCCGGCCGAACCTGTCCGACTCGTGGGCCTGGTGGACGGTCAACACGATGTTCCGCCGGCAGAACGACCTGATGTCGGCCCACCAGGAGGCCGGCTCACTGGACCCGCGCTCGGCAATCGCCACCATGCCGATCCCCCTGCACCCCGCCGCCGAACGCTGGTACCGCGCCAACCACATCTGAGCCCACCCACCGCACCACCCACCCCGCCCCCGACCTACCTGCCTGCGGCGCCGCCGCCACCCACCCGGGCATTTCAGCGGATAACCCCTCAAGTTGCCCGTTGTCTGCCCGTACAAGGCAGGGAGAAGGGGCAACTCGAGGGGTTATCCGTTCAAACGATCAGCGTCGGTCGCGGGTCGGGTCAGGCGTCGTAGTCGTCGATCAGGGGGACGCGGACCTCGATCACCAGGCCGCCGCCGATCGGCGGGCGGGCGACCACGCGGCCGCCGACCCGGGCCGCCTCGGACCGGACGATCGCCAGCCCCAGCCCGGTACCCGGCAGCTCCCGGTGGTGCGCGCTGCGCCAGAACCGCTCGCCGACCTTCTTGAGGTCGCGGGAACCGAGCCCGAGCCCGTGGTCGCGGACCGACAGCACCACCTCGGTGCCGTCCCGCGTCACCGAGACCTCGACCGGCGGAGCGCCGTACTTGGAGGCGTTGTCGAGCAGTACGTCGAGGATGTCGTCGACCTCGAGCTCCGGTGCGACGCCACCGGGCACCATGTCGCCGATGACGAGTTCCAGGCCGTCGGCGGCGTAGACGGCCTTCCAGCCGACCAGCCGCTCCTTCACCGCCTGGGCCAGGTCCAGCGGCTCTTCGTTGCCGTCGGCATCGGATCCGGGGCGGTCCGAGCCGGCCAGCCGGGACAGCCGCTGGACGATCCGGCCGAGCCGATCGATGTCGCTGAGCGCGAACCGGGCCGTCGGCGACAGCCGGGACAGCCCCTCGATGTGGATCCGCGCCGAGGTGAGCGGCGTACGGAGCTGATGGGAGGCGTCGGCGACGAACTCGCGCTCGCGCTGGCGGGCCTGGTGCAGGCTGAGGGCCATCGAGTTGAAGCTGTCGCCGAGCCGGCGCAGCTCCGGTGCGCGTCCGTCGGTGGACACCCGGGTGTCGAGGGCGCCGCGGGTGATCTGGTGGGTCGCGTTGTCCAGGTCGTTCAGCGGGCGAAGGACCCAGCGGGTGATCGGGCGGACGATACCGATGACGATCGCGCCGATGCTGATCAGCAGACCGCCGAGCAGCAGCAGCAGACCGCGCTGCACCTGGTCGCGGGCCTTCTCGGTCGGCACCCGCAGTACGGCGGCGCCGAGGACGCGGCCGTTGTTGACGACCGGCCGGGCCACCACCATCTCGCCGGTGCGCCACGGCCACATCGCCGGCGGCTCGGCCGGCAGGCGGCCGGCCAGCGTGCTGTCGAGGGCGGTCTTGAGGTCCGGCTCGTCCACGTTCACACCGGAACGGGAGGTGGCCACCACCTTGCGGTCGACGTCCACGACGAAGACCGGGGTGTTGTAGAGCTCGTGATAGCGAACAGCCAGTTCGCGCAGGTTGGCGATGTCACCGGACTGCAGCGGGGATTCCGCCATGGTGGCGAACCAGTCCGCGTCGTTGCTGCGGGAGAGGAACAGGGTCCGCGACGTACTGGTGGCGATGTAGTTCGCCAGCGGTACCGCGGCCACGACGGCCAGGACCACGACCATCGGTACGAGTGACTGCAGCAGACGACGACGCAACGGTCAGTCCGAACCCAGGCGGTAGCCGACACCGCGAATGGTCTGCACCAGCTCTGGCCGGCCGAGCTTGGCCCGCAGGCTGGCCACGTGCACGTCCATCGTGCGCGACGAGGCCTCGAAGACCGACTGCCACGCGTACAGGGCGACCTGTTCGCGGGGGACCACCCGGCCGTGGTGAGCGGCCAGCACAGCTAGCACGTCGAACTCCTTGCGGGTCAGACTGATGGGCTTGTCCGCGACCTGGACGGTCCGGGCCTCGATGTCCACGGTCAGGTCGCCGACGGTCACCCGGGGGCGGGGCTGCAAGAGGCCGGTACGACGAAGTACAGCATCGATGCGGGCCAGCAGCTCGGAAATCGCGAACGGTTTCACCACGTAGTCGTCCGCGCCGCTGCGCAGCCCGCGCACCCGGTCGGCCGCCTCGCCCCGCGCCGTCACCGCGATCACCGGGACGTCCGACACCGTGCGGATCTGCCGGCACACGTTGATGCCGTCGCCGTCCGGCAGGCCGAGGTCCAGCAGGACCAGGTCACCGGGGTCCGCCGCGAGGGCGTCCGCGGCCGTCCGGACGTGCGTCACCATCAGGCCGTAGCGCCGCAACGCGGGTATCAGGGCATTCGCGATATCGAGATCGTCCTCGACCAACAGGATCCTGACCGCGCCACTCATGCGGTGATCGTAGGCCAGGTGACGCACATATGTGTCAGATCTTGGTAAAGACGTAATCACGCGACTCCACGCAGTGTTCGGCAACATTAGCCTTCCGCACACAGGAGGGAACCGGTAGATGACTGTCGGTATCGGTACGGGGGGCGGCGTGGCCGCGCCCTCCGACGAAGAACTCGCCGAGTACGAGCAGGAACGGCCGGCTCGGCGGCTTCGGCCTGTCCTCGATCTGGTCATTGCGGTCTGGTGCGCAATCGTCAGCATCGGCGTACTGCTGCAGGTGTTCTTCCCTCTACCACAAGGCACCCAGTTTTACCTGGTGATCTTTCTCGCAGCCGTTCTGCCGATCACCCTGCTGTGCTACCGCGGCTGGAAGGTCCCCGCGTTCCTCAATCCGTTCAGGAACCGGCCCGGTGACGACCCCGGCATCACGGACTGGCTCCTGGCCGTCGTCGCGTTCGCGGTGTGCGTCTACCCGCTCTTCGACTTCGACGGCTACCTGGAACGTCGCCAGGCTCCGACGACTCTCGACGTCCTTGTCGGCGCCCTGCTGCTTCTGCTGCTGCTCGAGGCCTGCCGCCGTACCACCGGATGGGTGCTGCCGGTCGTCAGCCTGTTGTTCATCGCGTACGCGTACTACGGCGGCTACCTGCCCTATACCTGGTCGCTGGCGCATCAGGGCTTCAACTTCGACGCGATCATCGCGCAGTTCACGATGGGAACGGCCGGGTTCTACGGCACACCGCTGAGTGTGGCCGCGAGTTACATCGTGCTGTTCACGATCTACGGCGCCGTACTGGACTACTCCGGTGCCGGGAAGTTCTTCATCGACCTGTCGTTCGCGGCCTTCAAGCGCAGCCGTACGGCACCGGGTCGCACGGTGACCCTGGCCGGTTTCCTGCTGGGCAGCGTGTCCGGCTCGGGTACGGCGACCGCGGTGTCGCTCGGGACGGTGTCGTGGCCGATCCTGCGGCGGGCCGGGTACCCGCCGGAACCGGCGGGCGGGATGCTGGCCGCCTCCGGTATCGGCGCGATCCTGTCGCCGCCGACGCTGGGCGCGGCCGCGTTCATCATCGCCGAGTTCCTGCAGGTGTCCTACCTGACCGTGCTCGGGTACGCCGTCATCCCGACCATCCTGTACTACCTGGGCATCCTGCTCGCGATCGAGATGGACGCCCGCCGGCACGGGACGAAGTCGGCCGAGACGTCGGACCAGTCGGCGCTGAGACTGCTGCTGCGATTCGGGTACCACTTCCTGTCGCTGTTCGTGATCATCGGCTTCATGGCGGCCGACGTCCCGCCGTTCAAGGCCGTGGTCTACGCCGTGATCGTCCAGTTCGCGTTGTCGTTCCTGGACCGTGAGCACCGGCTGACCGCCCGGCCGCTGTTCAAGGCCCTTGCCCAGGGCACCCGTTCGGTGTTGCCAGTGGCAGCCACCTGTGCGACCGCCGGGGTGATCGTCGCGGTCACCACCCAGACCGGGCTCGGCCTGAACCTGGCCCAGATCATCGTCGGGGCGGCCCGCGGCCTGACCGACAACCACACCGCGGTGCTGATCTTCACCGTGGTGCTGTCGGCGTTCGCCGTACTGCTCCTCGGGCTGGCCGTGCCGGTGACCGCGTCGTTCATCATCGCGGCGGTGATCATCGCGCCGGCGTTGGTCCAACTCGGCGTGACGCCGGCCGAGGCGTACATGTTCATCTTCTACTACGCCGTCCTGTCCGAGGTGTCGCCGCCGACCGCGCTGGCCGCGGTGGCCACCTCCGCGATCACCGGCGGCAAGGTGATGGCGACGATGTGGCAGGCGTGGAAGTACACGCTGCCGGCCTTCCTGGTGCCGTTCGCGTTCGTACTCACCGACAACGGTGCGCGGCTGCTGGGCCAGGGCTCGTTCGCCGGCATGCTGTGGACGCTCGCGGTCTCGATGCTGGCCGTCGCCGCGCTCGCGGTCGTGACCGGCGGGTGGATCCTGGTGGCCACCAGTTGGGCCGAGCGGTCGCTCTGCGTCCCGGCCGCCGTACTGCTGCTTTACCTCGCGCCCGTAACCATCACGGCCGGAATCTGTTTGCTACTTGTTGCCGTCGTCATCAACCTGGTCCGGCGGCAGCGCGGTACGAATGCCGGCCCCACCCCACCGCCCCGGTCAGAAGCCGGGCCGAAGGAAGGACCTGTCACTTGATCAGGACCCGTCGCCTCTCCGTCGCTGTGGTGGCGCTCGCCGCCGCCGTCTCGCTGGTCGCCTGCGGCGGCCAGCGCGAGCCCGCCGGCACCGATTCGGCCGAGGGCGGCCGGCTGACCATTGCCACCGGCAACACCACCGGCGTCTACTACCAGCTCGGCGGTGCGCTGGCCAAACTGATCTCGGAGAAGGTCTCCGGGTACCGGGCGACCGCGAGCGAGACCGGCGCCTCGGTGCAGAACATCCAGGGACTGGTGGCGGGGAACTACGACATCGCGTTCTCACTCGGTGACACGGCGGCCGACGCGGTGAAGGGCCAGAACAGCTTCACCCAGCCGCAGGACGTCGTCGCGCTGACCCGGCTGTACAACAACTACACGCAGGTCGCGGTCCGTACGTCGGCCGGCATCAACTCGATCGCCGACCTGAAGGGCAAGCGGGTCTCCACCGGTTCGCCCAACTCCGGCACCGAGGTGATCGCCCGGCGGTTGCTCGAGGCGGCCGGGCTCGACCCGGCCAAGGACGTCACCGCGCAGCGGCTCGGCCTGCCGGAGTCGGTGGACGCGATGAAGTCGGGTTCGATCGACGCACTGGTGTGGTCCGGCGGCCTTCCGACCGGCGGTATCACCGACCTCACCACCGCCATGGGCAAGAACGTGAAGCTGATCCCGATCGTGGACCTGCTGCCGAAGATGCAGGAGAAGTACGGCCCGGTCTACAGCCAGGCCCCGATCCCGGCGGCGACGTACAAGCAGCCGGCCGACGTCGCCACCATCGTCGTACCGAACGTGCTGCTGGTCCGCAAGAACATGAAGGACGACCTCGCCGAGCAGCTCACCAAGGTCGTCTACGAGAACAAGGACGCCCTGGTCGCGGTGAACGCGGCCGCCAAGGGCATCGACCTGGCGAACGCCGACAAGACCGACCCGGTGCCGGTGCACCCGGGCGCGAAGAAGGCGATCGACGCACTGAAGTGACCAGGACCGTCCTCCCCCGCACACCAGGCGCAGCGGGGGAGGACGTGAGGTCCCGCCTCCGCACATCAGGCGCAGCGGCGGCGGGACCCACCGCCCGCTCTCACAACCAGGCGCAGTGAGAGCAGGCAGACCGGGCCCGGCCCTCCGGAGGCATCCGGAGGAGTCCGGGCCCGGTCGCTTTGCTGGAGGCCGTGTCTGATGGGTCCGGCGCGGGACCATCAGACACGGCCTACTCCGGGGGTTCCTCGGTGTCCGGCAGCGGTGTGCCGTAGAGGTAGTGCGACAGCGCCGAGTCGCGCTTCGGGTGGACGTGGTACTTCGTCGGTACGACGCGACCCTCCGCGCTGTCCCACGCGGTATCGGCCATCCGCCACATGCGGTGCGCCAGCCGGCCCGCCACGCCGGTGTGCGGCGAGTACGGGTGCGCTCGGGTCGGAGCGACCTCTTCCGCCTCCAGCAGCTCCTCGGTCAGCGTGTTGACGTCCGTGTCGTCCAGTTCCTCGCTGATCCGCTGGCTGCACTCGGTTTCGAGTTCCTCGTGCCGGGAGAGCAGGCGGTCGATCGACTCCCACACCTCCTCCGGCGTCAGGTCCACCATGCGGCTGTCGCCGTACTGCCGTCCCTTGAGGAAGCGCAGCGACCGCTCCAGTTCCTTGGCGTTCCCGACGTACCAGGTGACCAGGTCGTCGCCGTCGGGCAGGCGGCGTACGTATGGGAGGAGCACGTCCTCGGCGGCGGCCAGGTGCTGGGCTGCGATGGCGTAGAACCAGTCGGTGCGGTGCCGATGCTCCGGGTGCGCCGCATCCGGATGCTGAGCCGGCTCGGCCAGCTCGCGGATCCGCGCGTGTTCGTAGGTCAGGGCCAGTTCGAGCGTCGAAGCGGTCATGACAACCACCTCCAGGGGGTCTTCACCCCAGCGTGTGCCCATCCCGTGGGGAGTGCAACCGCGGCCGTACTCCGCTACGCAGGGAGCCGGCGGCGGTCAGGAGCGCAGGTCGACCTCGCGTAGCGGGGTGCCGCCGTCGATGAACAGGCGTCCACCGGGCGCGAGGGCGGCCGCGATCCGTTGTCGCGCCTCCCGCTCCAGTTCTGGATGCCGGCCGTCCAGTGCACCGACCCGTACGGCGAAGGCGAGGTCGAACGGCTGCTCGTCCGGCTCCAACTCGAACGTCTCCACGGCCGCCTGCCGGAACCTCAGCCGCCCACTCGCGATCAGCTCCGCCGATCCGGCAGTCGCCTGGGCAACCGCCTTCGCCGACCGATCGATCGCCAGTACGAACCCGTTCACCCCCACCCGCCGAGCCACCTCCCGAGCCGCCGCCCCCGGCCCGCACCCGACCTCCAACACCCGCATCCCATCCGCCAACGGCAACGCATCCACCACAGCCTCAAGCCGCGCCGACAGCCGCTCACCCACCCCACACCACCTCCACCAGCAATCATCCCGGGGTCCGGGTTCAGTGGCGGATGAAACGCCCCGGCTACCTGGTGGTGGCCGGGGCGGGGAGGTGGGGTGAGTTGCGGTCAGGCGTCGGAGCTGTTTTTCCAGAGGTTGATGCCGGCTTCCACGGCGTCGGCGTCGATGGCTTCGAGTTCTTCGGGGGTGAACTTCAGGTTCTTGACCGCGGCGAGGTTGTCCTCCAGCTGGGAGACGCTGGACGCGCCGATCAGGGCGCTGGTGACGCGGTCGTCGCGCAGTGTCCAGGCGAGGGCGAGTTGTGCGACGGACTGGCCGCGCTGCTTGGCGATCTCGTTCAGCGCGCGGACGTGTTTCAACGTGTCCTCGGTCAACGAGTCCGGGTCGAGCGACTTGCCCTGTGCAGCACGAGAATCGGCCGGCACACCGTCCAGGTAGCGGTTGGTCAGCACACCCTGCGCCAGCGGCGAGAACGCGATCACACCGACGCCAAGCTCACCGACGGTGTCCAGCAGGTCCTCCTCGATCCAGCGGTTCAGCATCGAGTACGACGGCTGGTGGATCAGCAACGGCGTACCCAGCTCCTGCAGGATCCGCGCCGCCTCCCGGGTCCGATCCGCCGAGTACGACGAGATCCCGGCGTACAGCGCCTTGCCGGAGCGGACCGCGGCGTCGAGCGCGCCCATCGTCTCCTCGAGCGGCGTGTCCGGGTCGAACCGGTGCGAGTAGAAGATGTCGACGTAGTCCAGGCCCATCCGGCTCAGCGACTGGTCGAGCGAGGCGAGCAGGTACTTCCGCGAGCCACCGCCCTGACCGTACGGACCCGGCCACATGTCGTACCCGGCCTTGGTCGACAGGATCAGCTCGTCGCGGTACTTCTTGAAGTCGCGCGCGAAGTGCGTCCCGAAGTTCGTCTCCGCCGCGCCGTACGGCGGGCCGTAGTTGTTCGCCAGGTCGAAGTGCGTGACGCCCAGGTCGAACGCCCGGCGCAGGATGTCGCGCTGGGTCTCGAACGGCTTGTCGTCGCCGAAGTTGTGCCACAGCCCCAGTGAGATCGCGGGCAGCTGCAACCCGCTGCGCCCCGTCCGCCGGTAGGCCATCTGGTCGTCGTACCGGTCCTGAGCGGCTACGTATTCAGTCACGAGACCTCAGTCTGCCTCATGCCGCAACAACTTCAAACCCCCTTGTTTTCCAGCAGAAACCCCATCACTGAGACCCAGAAACCCGTCTTCTTGATGCCGTATGTCCGGCGCTGTACCTACGTGCTTGATCCGGTGTGCCCTGCGACTTCCTGAGGTGAGGAGATCAGTGGGGAGGTTGGTAGTGGCCGGGCCAGTCGGCGTGGCGGATTCGGGTGATCGAGCGGATCTCGCCGAGCGTGGACCACTCGTCCTTGCCGAGGCGGGCCAGCGGACGGAGCAGGCGTATCTCCGGGTGGTCGCCGACCATCATCGCCGCGTCGACCGCGAGGTGGCGGACCCGGCCGATGACGACGGTCGAGTCACCGAGTTCGAGGGTGGTGTGCAGGGTGCACTCGATCGCCACCGGCGACTCGGCGACACGCGGTACGGCGACGGTGCGGGAGGGCTCGGTTGTCAGCCCGACGGCTTCGAACTCGGAGATCTCCGGCGGGAAGTTGGTCGCCGTCGCGTTGATCTGCTCGAACAGTGGCTCGGCGGCGAAGTTCACCACGAACTCGCCGGTTGCCTCGACGTTGTTCAGGCTGTCCTTCCGGCCGACGGAGGTGAACTGCACCATCGGCGGCTGCACACACGAGACCGTGAAGAACGAGTGCGGTGCCAGGTTGAGTACTCCGTCGGCGGACCGGCTCGACACCCAGGCAATCGGCCGTGGCACCACGATGGAGTTCAAGGCCGCGTAGAACTCCCGCCGCCCGACAACGTCGGGATCCAGATCCACTCGCACGCCCGCAGTACATCAAATCCGTTGGACGCCGCCCTGCCCCGGCACAAGGATCAGGTACCGGATCACCCGACAAAGGAGGTGCGGATGGACGAGCACGACGAGTCTCCGGGCACCCCCACGACTGTGGATCGGAGGTCGGCCGCCGCCATAGCAATGGGCCGTTCGTCGGATGGAGCCGCGGCGCCGGGTGGTGCGCCGGGTGGTGCCCGGGTGGTCGGTGCGTCATCGGATGATCCTTACGGGGAAGGTGAGCTTTTCGAGCGGGTCCTGGCGGTGGGCGTCAGGTACGGCGTGGCGGCCGGGGGCGTGGTCGAGGTTGCTGGGGGTGTGGCCAATCGTGGCTTCGCGCTGGGGGACGCGTTGTTCCTGCGGGTCGCGCGGCCCGGGTTCGAGGACGATCTGCGGAAGGAGACCGGTGTCGTACCGGTGGCCCGGGAGGCCGGCGTACTGACTCCGGCGATCGTCGAGTACGACGACAGTCGAGCACTGATCGATGCGCCGTACGTCGTGATGGAACGCGTCCACGGGACCGAGCCGACCGGCGTACCCGTAGGCCTGGCGGAGCAGTTGGCGCGACTGCATCGGGTCGAGCGGATGGACGTCCCCGGCGTACCGCAGGACGACACAGCCAATCCGTGGCGGACCGTGGACGAGTTGGCCGAGCGCGGCTATCTGGATGAGGGTACGGCGACGTGGCTGAGCGGCTGGTTCACCCGGCTGGCCGACCGGTTCGACCGGAGTGAGCCGAAGGTGCTGATCCACGGAGATGTTGCCGCACACAACCTTCTCGCCGGACCCGGCGGCGAGCTGCGCGCCCTGATCGACTGGGGTGATGCAGCTTGGGCTCCCCGCGGCATGGATTTCGCCAAACTCCCACTCGAGCACGTCGCCGTCCTTCTGCCCGACTACATCCGCCACAGTGCGGAACTTGGCCACCCCGGCCCTCGGGACGACGAGGTTGCCGCGACCGCCCTGTGGTTCCACCTCGCCTGGGGCCTGGGCAAACTGACCGCCAACCCCTGGCCAGGCCAACGCCATTGGACCGCACCCCCGGCCAGCCGCCTCCTCGCAGTCCTGAGGTTCTTCGCCACCAACCCACCGACTCCGTGGTCGACATTGACCTGAGGTTGCTGTCAACCGGCGCCGGATGGGGGTTCTTGGAGGGCCAGGGCTTTGGTGAGGGCGTCCAGGTAGGGGGAGAGACGGAGAGGGGTGTTGTCGGGGGAGAGGGTGGTGGCGGGGTGCCAGGTGAGGGTGGGCGTGACCAGGTGGACGTCGGGGGACAGGGGGCCGGGGTCGTGGGTGTGGGAGCGGGAGGCGAGGTTGAGCATCATCCCTAGGGCGGGGATGACGGACAGGTCGCGGATGACGTGGACGAGGAGGAGATCGCGGGAGGGGACGGCGGCGAGGACGCCGTACGGCGGGAGGTCGGTGTGGAGGGATTCACGGAGGACGGTGTCGAGGACGAGGGCACGGGATGCGGCGAAGATGCTGCCGGTGATCAGGGCGATCCGGGTGTCGTCGTGCTCGACGTACTCGACGTGATCGGTCAGGCGGCGGAGGTTGGCCAGGCCGAAGCGTTCGGCGTCGGACCAGGTGAGGCCGAAGTCGGACGGGTCGAGGTACATCGTGACGACGCCCTCCTGGGCGGTCGCGGGGATGGACAGCAGGCCGGGCAGGAAGTCGGCGCGGTCCGCGGTCCAGTCGGCCGGGAGCGCGTGACGGGGGACGAGGCGCTGGATCAGCTCTCGCTCGGGGTCGGTGGGTGGCAGCGGAGGGCCCTTGCGGAGGCGATGCAGGAGCTGGACGAAGTGCTCCTCGACCATGGCCGGCCAGCGGTGTTCCTCGTGCTGGGACACGGCCCGGGCCAGGTTGCTCAGGCCGAGGAACGGGCCGTCCGCGGCCGGATCGGCCGGGACGAGGGCCGCGCCGCCTTGGTAGGTCACGTCGAGGCCGAGGCGGGTCGCGGCGGTCAGGCCGAGGCGCACGAGTCGTGCGGCCTGCGGCTGGGTCAACGGGATCAGGACCGGGTCGGGCCGGTCGGAGTGGTTGCCTTGGGCACGTTCGGTGGAGCTGTCGATGGTCATCGTGGCCACCTCCTCGGCAGAGAAAGTACGAGGAACGGCAGCGGTTCCGGCCGGTCGATTCGAACCTGTGGACAACCGGCCGGGATAGTCTGCGGCCACGCCGCCATGTCAGGAACTCGGGAGTGGAGCAGGATGTCCAGCACGCCGTCGTCGCGGCCGACCTCGGAGACCCGGTTGTCGCTGTCGCACATCACCGCGCAGAACGAGACCAACCTGCTGGGCACGGTGCACGGCGGCGTGATCATGACGCTGGTCGACTCGGTCGCCGGTGTGGTGGCGGCGCGGCACTCGGGTGGTCCGGCGGTGACCGCCTCGATGGACGAGATGACGTTCCTGGTGCCGGTGCGGGTCGGCGATGTGGTCCATTTCAGCGGGCAGGTGAACTGGACCGGGCGCAGCTCGATGGAGATCGGCGTACGGATCACGGCCGATCGGTGGGATGCCGTCGGGCCGGAGGTGCACGTGGCGTCGGCGTACCTGGTGTTCGTCGCGGTCGACGCCGACGGGAAACCGCGGGAGGTGCCGCAGGTTGTGCCCGAGACCGACGAGGACCGACGCCGGCTCCGGGAGGCCGAGATCCGGCGTAGTCACCGCCTGGCCCGCCGTGCCGCCATCATCGCGTCCCGCGAGGAAGACGCTCGCGCCCGGGAGGCCGACGCGGAGGCTGAGGGGGAGCAGCGGTGACCTGGTTTGCCAGTGCCCGGCGGCATCCGTCGGCGGTCTTGTTGCTGGTGCAGTTGCTGGGCGTGCTCGTCTACCCGGCGATGGAGGGTTCTCGCGGTGGCCGGGTCGCGTTCGAGATCCTCGGCATCGTCGTACTCGTGCTCGCCGTCTTCTCCGTTCGCGCCACCCCCGGCCTGACCTGGGTCAGCATCGGACTCGGCATCCCCGCCGTCGTTCTCTCGCTGGTCGACGCGTTCAACCCGACCGAGACGGTCGCGGTCTTCTCCGCCGTACTGCACGCCACGTTCTACTTCTACGCCGCCTACAGCCTGCTGCGGTACATGCTCTCCGACCATGACGTCAGCACCGACGAGCTCTACGCGACGGGTGCGACCTTCACCTTGGTGGCTTGGGGCTTCGCGTACCTGTACGTGTTCGTCCAGGCGCTGGTGCCCGGCAGCTTCACGGCAGCCGTCAACGCGACCAACGACCGCACCTGGATGGAGCTGCTGTTCCTGAGCTTCACGACGCTGTCCAGCACTGGGCTCAGCGACATCGTGCCCATCACGTCGTGGGCCAGGTCAGTGGTGATGCTGGAGCAGCTGGCAGGGCTTGGGTACGTCGCTATGGTCGTGTCGCGCCTGGTCGGTCTGACCATCACCAGGCGGAGTAGCAGCTAGGCCCGAGGCCAGCTCGCCAGCAGATCCGCCGCAGCCCGGTAGGCCACCTCCGGAGCGTGCTCCATCGCGGCCACCCGGAAGCTCACCAGAGCGCCTTCGTGCAGCAGGAGCAGCCGATCGGCCAGCTCGCCGGCATCGGCCAGGCCGGCCAAGGTCGCCTGGGCTTCGAATTCGGCCCGCATCCACTGCTTCTGCCCCACGATCACCGGCATCGCCGGGTGGTCGGGCGCGGCCAGTTCGACGCTGGCGTTGATGAAGCCGCACCCTTTCCGCGATCCCGCGACCCAGTCGGTCAGCGCCGCGAACAGCGCCAGGATCACCTCTTCCGGCGTCGACGGCGCCCGCGCCGCGAGCTGTTCGTCCAGGAACTCGTGCCACAACCGGTTTCGCCGCTCCAGGTAGGCGGCGATCAGCTTGTCCTTCGAGCCGAACCGGTCGTACAGCGTCTTCTTCGTCACCTCGGCGGTCTCGGCGATCGTGTCGACGCCCACCGCCCGGATGCCCTGCTCGTAGAACAGGGTCGACGCCGCAGTCAGGATCCGCTCCCCGGCAGGCGTGAGCGTGGTGGTCTCCGGCAGCCGGCGATCCACCAGCAGTCTCATCTGCTGATCAAGCACACTGACAGTATACCGACCGGTGTGGTTACTGTCGTCCGTATGACGACGCTGACAGCCCCCGGAGCCGGGTTCGTCGTGTTCTGGAGCAGCGGGTTCATCGGAGCGCGATGGGGGACGGAGTACACGAACGCGTTCGACCTGCTGGCCTGGCGGTTCATCGTCGCCGGCGGGCTGGCGGCCGTCATTCTGCTGGTACGACGGCCGGCCGTGACCCGTCGGGACTTGGCGACCCAGGTGTGGATGGCGATCCTCACTCAGTGCGTCTACCTCGGCCTGATCTTCACCGGCATCGATCACGGGATCTCGGCCGGGGTCACAGCCCTTATCGGCTCGCTCCAGCCGCTCCTGATCGCCACGGTCGCCGGACCGCTCCTCAACGAACCTGTCAGCCGACGCCAGTGGATCGGACTCGTCGTCGGCGTCGCCGGAGTCGGTCTGGTCGTGGCAGACGATCTGCACGGCTCCCTGTTGCTCTTCCTGTTGCCGTTCGGCGGTCTGCTCGGCCTCGTCGTCGGTACCTGCCTGGAGCGCCGCCGCAAGCCCAGCACCAGCTCACTCGACGCACTCTGTCTGCAGAGCCTCGTCTCGGCGGTGTTCTTCGTCGTACTGGCCGCATCGACAGATCAACTGTCTGTACCGAGCCAAGCAGGCTTCTACGGCGCAGTGCTGTGGCTGGTGCTGCTGGCGACTGGAGGCGGATGGGGCCTGTACCTGGTCAACCTGAAGCTGTCCGGCGCGACTCGCATCAGCAGCCTGCTCTACCTGGTGCCGCCGACCACGATGGTGTTCGCCTTCCTGTTGTTCCACGAGACGATCGGACCGCTCGCCATGGTCGGCATGCTGATCTGTGCGGTCGCGGTACTGCTGATCAGGTTGGACGAGCGCACGGGAGCGGTTCTGGCTACGCTGCGGGGATGGCGGAACCCCGGTGGCTGAACGAGCGAGAGCAGCAGGCGTGGCGCGCGTACATCGCGGCGCAGCGAGTCGTGAGCACCCGCATCGAGCAACAACTGCAGCGCGATGCAGGGATACCGCACACCTACTACGAGATCCTGGTCCGGCTGTCGGAGGCCCCTGAAGGCCGGCTGCGGATGAGTCAACTGGCGGTGGCCACCCAGGGCTCACGCAGCCGGCTCTCGCATGCGGTGAACCGGCTCGAGCAGGCAGGCTGGGTACGGCGTGAGGGCATCGAGTCCGACCGTCGCGGTCAGATGGCGATCATCACCGAGCAGGGCAAGCAGAAGCTGGTCGAGAGTGCCCCGGGTCATGTGGAGGAGGTCCGGAAGGCGATCTTCGACGCCCTCAGCGAGGACCAGGTCGAGGCCCTCTACGACATCTGCTCCACGCTTGCCCGGCACTCCGGCGACACGGTCGACCGAGCCGCCTGGGAGCGGCGCTGAGATGAAGCGCACAGCGGCAGCGGTCGTCCTGACAGCACTCGTGCTGACCGGCTGCAGCGACGCCGACGCGCCAACCGCCGGCCCCAGCACCGTGCCGTCGTCCTCGGTGCCCCGGCCGACAACAGCAACAGCCACACCGACACCGACCGAGACGCCGACGCCCACCCCCACTCCGACACCGACACCGACTCAGACCAGCTGCGTCGACCAGAAGCTGCAGTCCCTCACGCTGCGAGAGCAGGCCGCCCAGCTGATCATGACCGGTATCAGCGCCAACGGCATGACCTCGTCGCAGCGCTCCATCGTGCAGAAGCAGAAGCCCGGCGGGATCCTCCTGCTCGGCGACGGCGGCAGTCTCTCCCACACGCGTACGGCGACGGCCGCGGCCGGCAACGCCGCCACGGTCAAGGGCATCCGTCCCCTGATCGCCGCGGACCAGGAAGGCGGCCAGATTCAGCGCCTGGACGGCTCCGGGTTCGACCGGATCCCGGCGGCCACCGTGCAGGGCACCTGGTCCGGCTCGAAGCTCACCGCGGAAGCGGAGGGCTGGGGCGGCCAGCTCATGGAGGCCGGTGTCAACGTCGACCTCGCGCCGGTGGCGGACGTCGTACCGAACTCGCAGAAGTCCTCGAACGCTCCGATCGGCCGTCTCGACCGTGAGTACGGCAACACCCCTCAGGAGGTCGGCCCGCCCGTCCAGGCGTTCGTCAGGGGCATGCAGAAGGCCGGAGTGATCACCTCGGTCAAGCACTTCCCCGGACTCGGCCGAGTGCGCGGCAACACCGACTTCTCGTCCGGTGTGGTCGACAACGTCACCGTCCGCGGCGACGAGGACCTGAAGCCGTTCGCGGACGGGCTCGAGGCCGGCGCCGACATGGTGATGATCGCCACCGCCACCTACACCAGGATCGACCCGGAGAACCGGGCGGTCTTCTCGCCGACCGTCATCCAGGGCATGGTCCGCGGAGACCTGCAATGGAACGGCGTGGTGATCACCGACGACGTCGGGGCGGCCGCCGAGGTCGCGTCGGTCCCGGCGGGCCAGCGGGCGACCCGGTTCGTCGCGGCCGGCGGGGACATCGTCATCAATGCCCGGGCCGGGCTGACCGCCACCATGGTGAACGCCCTGGTCGCCAGGGCCGAGCAGGACAAGGCGTTCGCCGCGAAGCTGACGAGTAGCGTGAGGCGTGTGCTGACCCTCAAGGAGAGCCACGGCCTGGTGAGCTGCGGATGACCGACGAGCAGGAACCCGACTACCGCTTCACCCTGGCCAACGAGCGGACGTACCTGGCCTACCTGCGGACCTCGCTGGCCTGCTACGCCGGCGGCCTGTCCGCGGTGCAGTTCCTCGACCTCGGCCCGGACCGCTGGGCGGCCAAGGTGATCGGTGTGGTTCTGGTCAGTGCCGGAATCGTCACCACGGCAGCCGCTTTCCGCCGCTGGCAGTCGAACCTGACCGCGATGCGCAACGGCGGCAGCCTCCCGGTGACCCGGATCCCGTTGATGCTGGCGGCAACCATCGGAGTGGTCGGCCTGATCGGCCTGCTGGTCTCGTTGTGGCAATGAACGACCCCGGCCTGCAGCCGGAGCGGACGCTGCTCGCCTGGCGCCGGACGGCGCTCGGCCTGATCGCCAACGGCATCCTGCTGCTTGCCTCCGGCCACGGTACGTCGGACGTCCGCACCGGCCTCGGCATCGTCGTACTGGTCCTGTCGCTGGCCTGCTGGGCCGCGGTCAGTGCCGTCTACCGCCGTACCCAGGGCGCTCCCATCCATGCTCTCGGCCACGATCGGGTGGTCCGCGCGGCCTTCGCTCTGGTCCTGGTCGTGGGCCTGTTCGACCTGTACGCCGTCCTCACGCGGTGAGACCGATTGGTTACTCATCGGTCGTGTCCAGGCGTGGAGTTCACCGGAACGCGGTACTTTGACCAGGCGGATGCCGCGTCAACGGTCCGTTCCCCCTAGCATGTTCACGGTTTGTCCCTCGTTCATCCGGAGCTTGAAGTGCCGTTACGTCTGCGTCCGAACGACCCGACGTTCTACGACCTTTTCACCGAGTCCGCCAACCACCTCGTGGAAGGGGCCCGGATCCTGGCCGAGTTGCTCGGCAGTACGGCGGGAACCGGGCTGTCCTCCAGTCACCAGATCGCCGCCCAGATGAAGGACGCCGAGCACGCCGCGGACGAGACCACGCACTCGATCATCCGCCGGGTGAACTCGACGTTCGTCACGCCGTTCGACCGTGAGGACATCTACCGTCTGGCGTCCGACCTCGACGACGTGATGGACTTCATGGAGGAGGCGGTCGACGCGGTCCACCTGTTCTCCCTGGAGAAGCTGCCGGAGGAGATCGCCGAGCAGATCGAGGTGCTCCAGCGGGCCGCCCAGCTGACCGCGGAGACGATGCCGAGGCTGCGCACGATGAAGGACCTGGCGGAGTACTGGATCGAGATCAACCGGCTCGAGAACACCGGTGACGCGGTGTACCGGCGGCTGATCGCCAAGCTGTTCAGCGGCGAGTACGACGCGCTGACGGTGATGAAGGTGAAGACCGTGGTGGACCTGCTGGAGGCGGCGATCGACGCCTTCGAGCACGTCGCCAACACGGTCGAGCAGATCGCCGTCAAGGAGAGCTGAGCGTGGAGTTCGCGCTCGTCGTCGCGGTCGTCGTCATCGCGTTGACGTTCGACTACACCAACGGCTTCCACGACGCGGCCAACGCGATCGCGACCTCGGTCTCGACCCGCGCGCTGACCCCGCGGGTGGCGCTGCTGATGGCCGCGGTGATGAACTTCGTCGGTGCGCTCCTCGGCACCGAGGTGGCGGAGACGGTCGGCAAGGGCATCATCACCACGCCGTCCGGCCAGCACGGGCTGGTCATCGTGATCTCGGCCCTGATCGGCGCGATCACCTGGAACATGATCACCTGGTACTTCGGCCTGCCCAGTTCCTCGTCGCACGCGCTGATCGGCGGCCTGGTCGGCGCCGGGCTCGCCTCGGCCAGCACGGTGCTGTGGTCGGGGATCCTGGACAAGGTCGTCATCCCGATGATGCTGTCGCCGACGATCGGGTTCCTCGGCGCGTTCGTGCTGATGATCACGATCCTGTGGGTGTTTCGGCGGTTCCACCCCGGCCGGGTGACCCGCGGGTTCCGGCTGGCCCAGTCGCTGTCGGCCGCCGCGATGGCGCTCGGCCACGGTCTGCAGGACGCGCAGAAGACGATGGGCGTGATCTTCCTGGCCCTGCTCACCACCGGGCACGTGCAGGCGGGCGACGAGATCCCGTTGTGGGTGAAGCTGTCCGCCGCGACCGCGATCTCGCTCGGCACGTACTCCGGCGGCTGGCGGATCATGCGGACCCTGGGCCGCCGGATCATCCACCTGGACCCGGCCCGCGGCTTCGCCTCGGAGGCGGTCGCCGCGACCGTGCTCTACGTGATGGCGATCGGCCTGCACGCGCCGGTCTCGACCACCCACACGATCACCTCGGCGGTGATGGGCGCCGGCGCGACCAAGCGCCTGTCGGCCGTCCGCTGGGGCGTCGCCAGGGGCATCATCACCGCCTGGATCCTGACCATCCCGGCCGCCGGTGCGGTCGCCGCCGGCTGCTACGGCCTCGCCCACCTGATCCTGGAGTGAGCGTCGCTCAGCGGTTCCAGCGCCGTACGGACTTGGCCACGTCCTTGGGGCGGATGGAGCCGAGGTTGAGCTCCCAGGTGGCGGCCAGGCGGTCGCCGAGTGCGGTGAGGTCGAGGTAGGCCTGCGGACGGACGGCCACCACCCAGGTGGCCGCGGCCGCATGACCCTGCTGGAAGAGCAGGTGGTTCGCGGTCGCCTCGATCCTGCGACGCTGCTCGCCCTCGAGCCGGTCGGACGCCCAGTCCTGCAGGATCGCGGCGTCGTCCGCGGTCATCCGGGCCAGGTACGTCAGCGGTCCGCGCCAGAAGCCGCGGCTGCCGATGTTGTCCAGGCTCTCCAGCGGGAACCACCCGTTCTGGCAGCGCCGGCCGTTCACCGCCGACTCGACCTCGCGGGCCTGGGCCGGGTTCAGGCCGCGGACCGCCCAATCGAGGAAGTACGCGCCGACGTCGGGGATCTCCTCCGCGACATGCGGTGCCACGGTCAGCGTCCCCGGCTCGAAGAGATGCAACTCTTCGGATGATTCCAACACCACTTCCCCCGCCCACCTGAGTACGACGGCCGCGCACTCCACCGCGTGACCGCAACCGCAGGGACCCCCAGGTTCCTGCGCTGTCAACAGATGCTCTTCGTACCCTCGCGCCGATCCGGGGTCAAGATCTTGTCCGCGAGTCGGTTGCCGATTCAGGCAAGCGTTTACTTTCTCCGGGCGGCCCGGCGGGCCAGTTCCTCGCGGTCAAGGCGCTCGGCCTCCTCGGGGGTCGGCGCGCCGCCGCCGTACGACGCCGGCAGCCACCAGGCGCCGGCGGGCTGCTCGGGGTAGGCCCGGATGGTGCGGTCCAGCATGCCGGCCATCGTGGAGCGAAGGTGTGCGGTCGCCTCGGCCGGATCGTCCTCCGGCGTGACCGTGATCGGCTCGCCGACGGTGATCGCGATCGTGCGGTGCCGGGAGAGGTCCCGCGGATGGTCCTTGGTCAGCATCCGCTGCGTCCCCCACAGGATCATCGGGATCACCGGTACGGCGGCCGCCGCGGCCATCCGGACCGTGCCGGACTTGAACTCCTTCAACTCGAACGACCGGCTGATCGTGGCCTCCGGGAAGACGCCGACGACCTCACCCGCGTTCAGGTACTCGAGCGCCCGCCGGTACGACGCCGTACCCGCCGAACGGTCCACCGGGATGTGGTGCATACCGCGCATCAGCGGACCGGAGTACCGGTTGCGGAACAGCACCTCCTTGGCCATGAACCGGACCAGGCGCTTGCTCGGCAGCGCCCCGAACCCGCCGAGCACGAAGTCGACGTACGAGATGTGGTTCAGCGCGATCACCGCGCCACCGGTGCGCGGCACGTTCTCCGTCCCGGTCAACTGGAACTTCAGGTCCAGCACCTTGAACGCTGTTTTGGCGATGCCGATCACCGGCGGGTACACGAGGTCTCGCATCCCCCGACGCTACCGGTTACCCGCCCACCGCGGACGTGACGCGCCCCACGGAATCCGGTATGCAGATCTTCGTTAGGGTGGTTCGCGACAACTGGAGATCGCGGGAGCTCGCACCGTAGCGGGCTGAGAGGGCGGCTGGACTGCGCACCCCTGGACCCACCGGCAGCTGCGCCGGGGACAGCCAGGCTGGGCGAACCGGCGCCGCCGACCGCCGAACCTGTCCGGGTAATTCCGGCGTAGGGAGCAGCATCGTGACATCCATCGGAAGCAGTGCCCCAGCTCGGGTCCGTCCGTCTGTCACCACCGGCCCGATCTCCGGGTCGGAGAAGATCTACCGCGGCGAGCTGAGAGTCCCGGCTCGCCGCGTCCACCTCTCCAACGGCGAACACTTCGACCTGTACGACACCTCCGGCCCGTACACCGACGCGTCCGCGACCATCGACGTACAGGCCGGTCTGCCGGCGTTGCGCCGGGACTGGATCGCCGGGCGTGAACCGCTCACCCAGCTCGCGCACGCGCGGGCCGGGACGATCACCGAGGAGATGAGGTACGTCGCCGTCCGCGAGGGCGTCGAGCCCGAGTTCGTCCGGGACGAGGTGGCGCGCGGCCGGGCGGTGATCCCGGCGAACCGGCGGCATCCGGAGTCCGAGCCGATGATCATCGGGAAGAAGTTCCTGGTGAAGGTGAACGCGAACATCGGCAACTCCGCCGTCACCAGCTCGATCGAGGAGGAGGTCGAGAAGCTCGTCTGGGCGACCAGGTGGGGCGCGGACACGGTGATGGACCTGTCCACCGGCAGGAACATCCACGAGACGCGCGAGTGGATCCTGCGGAACTCACCGGTGCCGATCGGGACGGTTCCGCTGTACCAGGCGCTCGAGAAGGTGAAGGGCGACCCGGCCGCGCTGTCGTGGGAGGTGTACCGCGACACGGTCATCGAGCAGTGCGAGCAGGGCGTGGACTACATGACCGTGCACGCCGGCGTCCTGCTGCGGTACATCCCGCTGACCGCGCGGCGGATCACCGGGATCGTGTCACGCGGCGGGTCGATCATGGCCGCCTGGTGCCTGGCGCATCACCAGGAGTCCTTCCTGTACACGCATTTCGCCGAGCTGTGCGAGATCCTGCGCGCGTACGACGTGACGTTCTCGCTCGGCGACGGGTTGCGGCCGGGGTGTATCGCGGACGCCAACGACGCGGCCCAGTTCGCCGAACTGCGGACCCTCGGCGAGCTGACGCGGGTGGCCTGGGAGCACGACGTCCAGGTGATGATCGAGGGACCGGGCCACGTGCCGATGCACAAGATCGCCGAGAACGTGCGGCTCGAGGAGGAGCTGTGCGGTGAGGCGCCGTTCTACACATTGGGGCCGTTGGCAACGGATGTGGCGCCGGCCTACGACCACATCACCAGCGCGATCGGCGCGGCCCAGATCGGCTGGCTGGGTACGGCGATGCTCTGCTACGTCACGCCGAAGGAACACCTCGGCCTGCCGGACCGCGACGACGTGAAGACCGGGGTGATCACCTACAAGATCGCCGCCCACGCGGCCGATCTGGCCAAGGGGCACCCGGGTGCGCAGGCCTGGGACGACACGTTGTCCAAGGCAAGGTTCGAGTTCCGTTGGGAGGACCAGTTCAACCTCTCGCTGGACCCGGACACCGCGCGCTCGTTCCACGACGAGACGCTGCCCGCCGAGCCGGCCAAGACCGCGCACTTCTGCTCGATGTGCGGCCCGAAGTTCTGCTCGATGCGGATCACCGCCGACATCCGCGCGTACGCCGAGGAGAAGGGCCTGACCTCGGCCGAGGCGATCGAGGCCGGCCTCGCCGAGATGTCGGAGACGTTCAAGTCGCACGACAAGAAGCTGTACCTGCCACTGGCCGAGTGAGTTGCGGATCGCCGGGCCGTCACTTCTGGTCGGCGCCCGCCTGGGCAACCCCAGGCCCGCGGTAGTGATGGCCTGGCGGTCCGTTGCCGTGTTGACGCGGAGTGAAGTCCTGGGGCGAGTCGAGATGCCGAGGGACCCGGATCCAGCGGAGAATTGGGGGATCGGCGGGCCTGCGGGGCGGTCACTGCGAGTGATTGGGTGAACCGATTCAGGTTTTTTCCTTCACTCTACGTGAATAAGACTGTAGCCTTAACCCCGTTGGGAAGGAGGTGCAGGGCGGTGGTCTTCGTTCTCACGGTAGATCAACGGGGCAGCCGAAGCATGACCGATCTCGTACCCGAGCTACTGAACATGCTGAACCGCCGGCCGCGGCGGACCGGGCTGCTGCGGAGGTTCGAGCGGACGGCGGGTGACGAGGTGCAGGGCGTGCTCTCCGAGGCTCGCGCCACCATCGACGTGATCGTCGAGTTGCTTCGCTCGGACACGTGGTACATCGGGCTCGGCATCGGCGAGGTCGCCCAGCCCCTGCCCCGCAGTACCAGGGCAGGCAGCGGCGAGGCGTTCGTGAACGCGCGGGAGGCGGTGAACCGGGCGAAATCGAGTCCGCACCACATCAACGTGGTCGGTTCCGATGCCCACGTCGCCGAGCAGGTGGAGACCGTGCTGTGGCTGATGGCGTCGGTGCTGCGGCGTCGTAGCGATCGCGGCTGGGCAGTGGCCGACCTGCTGGCCGAAGGACTCACCAGGCGGGAGATCGGCGTGAAGCTGGGGATCAGTCAGTCGGCGGTAACGCAACGGGCCCAGGCGGCCGGCTTCGCCGAGGAACAACGTGGAAGGGTGCTGGCAGCCGAGTTGCTGGGCGCCGGGGCCGCGGCGTGACGGCACTGGTCCTGGCATTGACCGCGGCCGGCCTGATCCTCGCCGTACTGGCATGGGCACCGAAGGCCGGCTCCGCAGTGCAAATCGTGATCAGCGGGGTGATGCTCGCCTTCCTGCTCGCGGCCGGACTCCTGCTGCTGGCAGGCGACGGTGTGGTCGGCTGGCGGGAGCGCTGGTGGAACGTGCTGCTCCTGCTGGCCGGGGGCCTCGCCGTCACCGGTGGCGGCCCGCTGACGACGTCGGTGCTCGCTCTGGTCGACCGGGGCAACACCAGAGCCCAGTCGACGCAGAAAGCCGGTGAGGTACTGCGTGGCGGCGCGCTGATCGGTGCGCTCGAGCGTGGCGCCATCTATGCCGCTCTGGTGGCGGGCTGGCCTGAGGGCCTGGCCATCGTGCTGGCGATCAAGGGGCTGGCCCGCTACCCCGAGCTGCGCAGCCCCGACCAGCCGGCTTCCGTCACCCCTCAGGCCGTCGCCGAACGGTTCATCATCGGGACCTTCACCAGCGTCCTGTGGTCCGTCGCCTGCGCAGGCTTCCTGCTGTCGCGCTAGTCGGCTCTGATCACGTAGGTCGACAGGATCTTGTCGTGCCAGGTCTGCTTCTGGTCGTCCCACAACGGCCACAGCAGGTTCAGGAAGCAGGCGTTGTTGAAGATCCAGGCCAGGAACTCACGGAGGAACGCCTTGCCTGCACCCACCGGCTGGTAGGTCTGGGAGTCGACCAGGCGCAGGTGCAGCGCGCTCTTGCCGACGCTCTGGCCGGTCCTGCCCTGGCGGAAGACCCGGTTCCACAGGGTCACCCCGAGACTGACGACCAGGCTGGCCACGAACACGAGGATCGCGTACGTCTGCGGCTCGTCGTCGGGATAGGGGTTGTCGGCGCGCGACGCGATGTTCGCGATCAGGACGCCGTACCCGATCAGGACCGGGAGCCCGCTGAGCAGGCCGTCGAGGAGGTAGGCACCGACGCGCGGACCCCAGCCGGCCAGCGGCGCCTGCGGGACGCCGTACCCGTAACCGTACTGCGGCTGACCGTGCGGTGGCCCGTAGGGATTCTGGCCGTAGGGGTTGTAGCCCTGCTGCTGTGGATGGCCGGGCTGCCCGTACTGCGGTTGCCCGTACCGGGGCTGCCCGTACGGCGGCTGCTGCCCGTACGGCGGCCGGTCCTGTGGGGGTGGTGTCGGTGTACTCACATCGATTCCATCTCTTGGAGCTCTGCCTCAGAGGCGGATGACCACGTCGTTGACGACCTTGTCGTGCCAGGTCTGCTGCTTCGCGTCCCACAGCGGCCAGAGCACGTTGAGAAAACAGATGTAGTTGAACACAACCGCGCAGAACTCGCGGCCGAAGGTGGAGCCCATGCCGATCAGCTGCCCGGTCTCCGCGTGCACGACCTTCAGCCCCGTGACCTTCTTGCCGAACGACTGACCTGTCCGGCCTTGCTGGATCACCCGGTTCAGGAACCCGACCACGAACACGCCGAGATAGCCGAGGGTGAAGGCCGTCGCACTGCCGCCGGTGGTCCGGCCGGCGTTGTTGGCGTCGAGAACAGCCGCGACGGTGACGCCGATCAGCATCGGGATGACCTGCAGCACGGTGTCCAGGATCGAGGCGCCGACCCGGATCGGCCAGCCGGCCAGCTGCCCGGGCGGCGCGTAGCCGAAGCCGTAGCCGGGACCGGATCCGCCTGGTCCGTACGGGTTGTACCCCTGCGGGGAGACCTGACCGCCGGGCTGACCGGGTGGGGACGGCTGCTGGGCGCCGTACCCCGGCTGTCCCGGTGGGAACGGGCCAGGCCGGTTCTGCTCGCCGTACGGAGGGGTGCTCACCTGTCAGGTCCTTTCTGGCGTGCCGGATCCGCCTGGACGAGTATCGCGGACGGGCCCGGAAAGCCGGACGCCGCGGCCTCAACAGGCCACGGCGTCCGGTGCGGCGCGGTTCGACGTCAGAGCTTGACGACGTAGGTGTTGTTGATCTTGTCCGCGAACGTCTGCTTCTTCTCGTCCCACAGCGGCCACAGGTAGCCGATGTAGCACGGCAGGCCGTCCAGGATGTGAGTGATGTCGCGCACGAAGGCCTTGAGGCCTCCGACGGGCTGTCCGGTGTCCGCGCCGACCAGCTTGAGGCCGAGGGCCTTCTTGCCCCAGCTCTGGCCGGTCTGCCCCTGCTGGATCCAGCGGTTGTAGATCCACACGCCCAGGGCGACGAGCAGGAAGACCAACCCGACGACGAGGAGGGCCGTGTTCTCGTCGTTGCGGGTCAGGATGTTGCCGATGAGGCCCGGAACGGCGTAGATGAGCAGGTCGATCAGCATGGCGCCGAAACGGACCGGCCAGGTGGCCAGGTTGCCGGGGGTCCCGCCGCCGAAGCCCTGCTGGCCGTACGGCTGCGGGTAACCCGGCTGGCCGTACTGGCCCGGCTGCTGCCCGTACTGACCGGGCTGCTGGGCCTGCAGCTGTCCGTACTGGCCGGGCTGCTGCCCGTACTGACCCGGCTGCTGCCCTGGCTGTCCGTACTGGCCTGGCTGGCCGTACTGACCCTGCTGCTGCGGATCCTGCGGACCGTAACCCGGCGGTGGCGTCGGATTGCTCACGACGATCCCTTCTACTGATTGCTGTTGAGGAGTGACTTGCAGGCTAATGGTCGGACGGCTCAGCTCCGGCTACGGATCCCACGTGATGAGAGTTACCGTTGTCCGGTGAGCCTTTCGCTGAACGTCGTACTGCGGCCGACCGGTCCGGTGCAGCCTGTGGACAGACGGGTCCTCGGCCTGGCCGCGGTGGGCGCCGGCGGGTTCGGCCTCGCGGCCGTCTACGAGCTGTCCGGCGGGCGGATCGGAATTCCTTGCCTCCTGCACGCAACCACCGGCCTGGACTGCCCGCTGTGCGGCTCGACCAGGATGGCGGCCGCCTTGCTCCATGGCGATCTGGACGCGGCCTGGCACTTCAACGCAGTGGTGCTGGTGCTCGGCCCGCTGATCGGTGTTGCCGTCGGCTACCAACTGCTCGCCTGGACGCTCGAGTCCCTCCGCCTGGTCCGGCTGCCCCGGCTGACCATGAGCCAGCGCACGGTCGACTGGCTGGTCAAGTCCCTGATCGCCCTGCTCGTGGTGTACGGCGTCGCACGCAACCTGATCTGAATCAGTAGTTGACCAGCCCGGACGCGAAGGACGCGATCCAGAGGACGAGCGAAACGATACCGCCGATCCAGGCGACCTTGGCGAGGGTGTCCGGCTGGCCCTGCTCCCGGTACTTGCTCTGGGCAATCAGGCCGAGCACGATCGACACACCGCCGCAGCAGAACCAGAACACGATGCCGATGATGGAGAGCACCATCGGGGTGTTGTTCTGCTGGGGCGCGCTGCCGTAGCCGTAGCCCGGCTGGCCCGGGTACTGACCGTATCCGCCGGGCTGTTGTCCGTAGGGAGGCTGTTGCCCGTAGCCCGGCTGCTGTTGCCCGTACTGACCAGGCTGTTGCCCGTACTGACCAGGCTGGCCTGGGTAAGCGCCTGGCTGCTGACCGTACTGTCCGGGCTGCTGGCCATAGCCGGGCTGCTGACCGTACTGTCCGGGCTGGCCGTAGGCGCCGGGCTGGCCGTACTGGCCTGGCTGCTGTTGACCGTAACCGGGCTGCTGTCCGTACTGACCCGGCTGCTGCTGTCCGTACTGACTTGGCCGGTCGTCGTCGGAGCCTTCGCCGTACTGGCTCGGCTGGTCCGGCTGGTCGCCGTACGGGCTCTGCTGTTCTCCCTGGGTCTCGTCAGGGGTGTCCTGCGGCCTGTTCGGGTCGTCCCGGTCGTCACGGTCGTCGCCGGGAGGCGTCGGAGTGCTCACCGCGGTCCCTTCTGAGAACGTCGAGGAATCATCGCAGATTATCTTTTCCACAGGTGTCCGGTCACGCGCCCACACCGGGTCCCTGCAACACCTACAGTTGGCCGGGTGACTCAACCCTCCGAACCTCCGCCGTCTGAACACCTCCCGGTTCAGTACGAGCCGCCCGCGCCGACGTTCGAGGCAGCGCCCCAGGCACATCCCGGACCCCAGTACGGGCCGCAGTACGGATCGCAGTACGGGCCGCCTCCAGGGCCGTACCAGCCGCCGGTCGGCGGGCCGTACCAGCCGGCGCAATCGCTGCCCCTGCAGGCGTTGCCGACGGGTCCGGTGCTGGTGACCGTCGGCGACATCTCGGTCGAGCAGTTCCGGATCGTCACACCGGCCGGCGTGATGCCGACCCAGGGCACGAACTGGTCGGCGATGGACATGTCGCGGACCGAGGAGAAGATCCCCGCCTGGGCGATCATCCTGGCCATCGTGTTCGCGCTTGCCTGCCTGCTCGGCCTGCTCTTCCTGCTCTGCAAGGAGCGCAGGACCACCGGCTTCGTCCAGGTCACCGTGCAGAACGGCAACCGCACCCACAACACCCACATCGGGGTCAGCTCACCGCGAGACGTCGCCGACACGCTTGCCCGGGTCAACTTCGCCCGGACCCTGTGCGTCTGACCGCTGCGACCACGCGATGCGGCCGCCGCAAGCCGTGAGCTCGCGGCGGCCGACGAGGAACCGATCGCGGTACGGCGAACGCCCGCGACGTACGGCGGATCAGCCGAAGCGGCCGGTGATGTAGTCCTCGGTGGCCTTCTCGTTCGGGTTCGAGAAGATCTGCTTGGTAGGGCCCATCTCGATCAGCCGGCCGGGCTTGCCGGTCGCGGCCAGGTTGAAGAACGCGGTCTGGTCCGACACCCGGGCCGCCTGCTGCATGTTGTGCGTGACGATCACCACGGTGAACCGGTCCTTGAGCTTCTCGATCAGGTCCTCGATCGCCAGCGTGGAGATCGGGTCCAGCGCCGAGCACGGCTCGTCCATCAGGATCACCTCCGGCTCGACCGCGATCGCCCGGGCGATGCACAGCCGCTGCTGCTGACCACCCGACAGACCCGCGCCCGGCTTGTCCAGCCGGTCCTTCACCTCGTTCCACAGGTTGGCGCTCTTGAGCGACTGCTCGACCACCTCGGCGAGCCGCTTGCGGTCCTTGACGCCGTTCAGCTTCAGCCCGGACGCGACGTTGTCGAAGATCGACATGGTCGGGAACGGGTTCGGCCGCTGGAACACCATGCCGACCACCCGGCGGACCGCGACCGGGTCGATCCCCGGCGCGTACAGGTCCTGGTCGTCGAGCACGACCTTGCCCTCCACCCGGGCCCCGGGGATCACCTCGTGCATCCGGTTCAGGGTGCGCAGGTAGGTGGACTTGCCGCAGCCGGACGGGCCGATGAACGCGGTGACCGAGCGGGGCTCGATCGTCATCGACACATCCTCGACCGCCTTGAAGTCGCCGTAGTAGACGTTGAGGCCACTGACCTCGATGCGCTTCGCCATATCGACTCAGAACCTCTCGTGACTATTTCGACTTGATCGTGTTGAACCGGGCGAACAGCCGGGCCAGCAGGTTGAGGGCGAGGACCAGCAGGATCAGGGTGAGCGCGGCCGCCCAGACCCGGTCCGCGGCCGGCTCGAGTGCCAGCTCGGTCCGGTCCTGGTTGATCATCGTCGGCAGCGCACCCATGAACCCGTCGAACGGGTTCAGGTTGATGTTCTTGGAGTAGCCGACCAGGATCAGCAGCGGCGCGGTCTCACCCATCACCCGGGCCAGGCCGAGCATCACACCGGTGACGATGCCGCCGAACGCGGTCGGCACGACCACCTTCAGGATCGTCTTCCACTTCGGCACCCCGAGCGCGTACGACGCCTCGCGCAGCTCGTCCGGTACCAGCTTGAGCATCTCCTCGGTGGAGCGCAGGACGACCGGAAGCATCAGCAGCACCAGCGACAGCGAGACGGCGAACCCGACCCGGTTGAAGCCGAACACCGTGATCCAGACCGCGTAGACGAACAGCGCGGCGACGATCGACGGCACGCCGGTGAGGATGTCGATCATGAAGCTGACCGCGCGGGCGGCCTTGGTGCCCTTGCCGTACTCGACCAGGTAGATCGCGCCGAGCACGGCGATCGGGACCGCGATCACGGCCGTGATCAGGCCCATGATCAGGGTGCCCATGATCGCGTGGTAGGCACCGCCGCCCTCGCGCCGGACGGTGACGCCGCGCTGTGACTGGCTCCACCAGTTCGCGTCGAGCAGCAGGCTGTAGCCCTTGCTGATGACGGTCCACAGGATCCACACCAGCGGGATCAGCGCGACCACGAAGGCCAGCGTGATCAGCACGGTGGCCAGCGTGTTCTTGAAGGCGCGGGTGCCCGACTTCCCGGTCAGATCCAGCGTCTGGCCGTCGTACGTCGGCTTGTTCTCGGCCAGCGTGGTCATGCTGCGGCTCCTTCGGTGGCGCGGCGGTTGCGGCGGGGGCGCCGGGTGCCGGGAGCGCTGCGGGCCACGATGATCCGGGCCGCGGAGTTGACCAGGAAGGTGACCACGAACAGCACCAGGCCGGCCGCGATGTAGGCGCCGGTCTTCTCCGGCGAGTCGAACTCGGCGGCGTTGTTGGCGATCTTCGACGCGAACGTCTCGCCGCCGGCGAAGATCGACGAGTCCCACGGGTCGTTCGCGTTCGGCACCGACAAGATGATCAGCACCGCGACCGTCTCGCCGAGCGCGCGGCCGAGGCCGAGCATCGAGGCACTCACCACTCCGGAGCGCCCGTACGGCAGCACCGCCACCCGGATCATCTCCCACCGGGTCGCGCCGAGCGCCAGCGCGCCCTCGCGGTGCGAGATCGGGGTCTGCTGGAAGATCTCCCGGCTGATCGCGGTGATCACCGGCAGGATCATGATCGCCAGCACCACCGAGGCGGTGAACACCACCCCGACGTTGTCGCCCGGCGGCTTCTCGAACACCGGGATCCAGCCGAGCCCGGCGGCCAGCCCGTCCATCACCGGCCGCAGGATCGGCGCGAAGAACAGGATGCCCCACAGCCCGTAGATGATCGACGGTACGGCGGCCAGCAGGTCGACCGCGTGGGCGACCGGGGTGGCCAGCCGCCGCGGGGCGTAGTACGTGATGAACAACGCCACGCCGACCGCGATCGGGACCGCGATCAGCATCGCGATGATCGAGCTGACCACGGTCGTGTAGAAGAGTCCGGCGATACCGAACCGGGGCTGTTCGCCGCCGGGCTCCCAGATCCGGGAGAACAGGAAGCTGCTCTCGTTGTCGGCCAGCGCCGGGATCGCCAGCGCCAGCAGGAAGATGCCGACGAACGCGACGATCGCGATGACCAGGCCGCCGGAGCCGTGGGCGAGACCGGAGAACAGCCGGTCGCCGAGGTGACCGACCGGGCCGAGCTCGAGCTTCGGTCCGGTCTGCTCCGGGGGCCGGGCGGGCTGGTGCCCGGCGTGCTTCTCGGCCAGTCCCTCGAAGTGCGGGGTCGGCCCGGCGGGTTCGCCGATCACCAGATCCTCGATCTGGGGTTCGGGCTGCGCGGCCTGGTGGTCCGGCGCGGGTTCGCCGGCCGGCCGGTCGGGCGGTGCCGTGCCGTCTGGACTACTCATCGATGGTGCTCCAAGCGCCTGGTGTCGTGGCTTCAGGTCACGAGGCGAGCCCCGGCCGTCCATCGCGGGATGGGAACGGCCGGGGCTCGCATCAGTGCGACTGCTGTCGGCAGGTCAGCTGATCGCCTGGATGGCGGCGTCGACCTTGGTCCGGATCTCCTCCGGCAGCGGCGCGTAGTTCAGCTCGGTCAGCGACGACTGGCCCTCGGTGCTGGCGAAGTAGCTCAGGAAGCTCTTGACCAGCGCGGTCTTCTCGGCCGGCAGCCCCTTGCTGCAGGCGATCTCGTAGGTGACCAGGATGATCGGGTACGCGCCCGCCTCCTTGGTCGCGTAGTCCAGGCTCATCGACAGGTCGTTGCCGGTGCCGGTCACCTTCGCGGCGGCCAGCGCCTTGCCGGCCGACTCGGCGGTCAGCTCGACCGGGCCGGAGCCGTTGTCGATCTGCGCGACGCCCAGCTTGTTGTCGACCGCGTAGGACCACTCGACGTAGGTGACGGAGTTCTTGGTGCTCTTCACACCCTCGGCCACACCGGCGGACTTCTCCTTGCCCGCGCCGGTACCGGTCCACTTCTTGGCCGGCTTGCCGGTCCAGGCGCCACCGCCGGCGGCGGCCAGGTACTTGGTGAAGTTCTCGGTGGTGCCGGACTCGTCGGACCGGAAGAAGACCGAGATCGGGTCCGACGGCAGCGTCGTACCGGGGTTGAGCTTGGCGATCGCCGGGTCGTTCCAGGTCTTGATCGCACCCTGGAAGATCTTCGCCGCGGTCGGGCCGTCCAGGACCAGCTTGTCCAGGCCGTCCACGTTGTAGGCGATCGCGACCGGGCCGATCACCATCGGCAGGTTCAGCGCCGGGTTGTTCTGGCAGCGCTTGGCCGCGGTCGCGGCCTCGGAGTCACCGTCGGCCGCCTCGGTCTTCAGCGCCGAGTCCGAGCCGGCGAAGTCGACCTGGGCCGCGTTGAACTGCTTGATACCCGCACCGGAACCGGTCGGGTTGTAGTTCACCGTGACATCGGCGCACTTCTCGTTGTACTTGGCGATGACTTCCTCGATGGCGTTCTTCTGTGCCGAGGAGCCCTCTGCGTTCAGGGTGCCCTGCGGGCAGTCGGCGCCGGCCGACGAGGAACCCTCCGGGCTCGAGGAACCGGACGGCTCCGGGTCACTGCCACAGGCGCTCAGAGCGAGGACGCCGAGGGATGCCACGGCGACGGTGCCGACGCGGAGCAGGCGATTGACGGACACGAGAGTGTTGCCCTTCTGCGGGAATCAGACTTCTGAACTTCCACAGACGGTAGGGAGAGCAGGTGACCGACCGGTCCGTCGCCGGTGAACGAGCGGTGAACGATTCCGAGCGTGTGTGCGACGCCTGGCGTGCCGACAGGCAGCCAACAGGTGAACTGAGTTAAGAGCCGTGACTCTCCGTAGATCACAGCCCTCGCCGAATCAGCGCACCGTCAACTTGAACGCCCGGCTCCCCGTGCTGACGATCGGCAAGCCGTAGTACGTCATCTGAGGTACGGCGACACGGTAGTACGTCGTGGTGCCACGCCCGGCCGCCCGGAAGTACTGCACCGCCTTCCCCTTGGTGATCGGCACAGTGGCGATGCTCCGCCAGTACTTCCCGTCCCACCGCTGCAGCGCCCCCTTCACCGTCCCCGCCGGCCGCACGTCCACCGTCAGCTTCACCATCTGCCCGACCTGCGCCGTCAGCGTGTTGAATCCCGCGACAGCGAACTTGGCCTGGGTGGGGATGTAGCGAGGGCTCGTCGACACCAGTGAGGTGACGGTCCAGTCGTCACCGGGCCAGCCGTATCTTCCGCCTGGGACGTAGAAGCGGTACTGCCGGCCGCCGACCGCAGTGGTCCGCGCCCAGTAGCCGATCGCGTCGGAGGTGAAGCGGCCCGCGTACTCCCACGGCTTGGCCGAGTTCGGCCGGGTCTGCATGGTGACGGTGATCCCATTGCCCTTCAGGAGTGGGCAGGGGCTCGAATCCCACTGCATGCAGGTGTAGGCGCCGGCATCACCGTTGAGAGTCATCTGCTGTCCGAACACCCCGAAGGCGGGGACGCCGGTGAATGAGAGCTTCATGTCCGCGAACGTCACCCGCTGCTTGGACCACACCTCCGACCACTCGTTCCGGACCCCGACCCAGGCCGGATAGGGGCGCGGTCGTGGCGGAACGGTTCCCGTCGTGGCACCGGCGGGCTGCGGGAAACGCTCTGTCAACTCCAGGTACCAAGTCCCGGTGAAGACCCTGTCGCTGCCCTCCAGGTCGAGCGGATCACCAGGTGTCGTGTCAGCAGGGGCAGCGGCGCGGGACCAGCTCAACCGGAGAGAGCCGTCCGCGAGCGGAGCCGCGCCGGTGATGGTCGGAGCTGCCGGGCCATTCGTGTCGAACCACGGCGACACGGCTGGAGGGCTGTCCACCGGGGTGCCGTCGGACGGTATCGAGACGACGGCGATCCGGGCGATCTTCCCCGGTGTCGCCTCCCAGCGGCGGTTGATCACGGTCGACGTGACGGTCACCCACTCCGACGGCTTGGCGCCGTCCTGGTACTCGATGCGTACCCTGTTCGCCTCGTCGGCCGCGTTCTTCCACGCGACCCGCATCACGCCGGTCGCAGCGTCCGCCCAGCTGACCTGCACGTCGGTCGGTGCGGGTGGCGCCGCCCAGACCGTGGCGGTCTGGCCGGAGGCGAGCAGGACGCCCGCGGTCGCGATGGCGACGATCTTGCGCATGTGGACCCCCAGGAACGGCCGCCTGGTGGTCACCCCCGCCGCCAGCGCGTCGTCGAACCGTAGCGCACCGTGTCGGGGCCGGGCCAATCAGCTGGAGAAGTCTTCGGGAGCGACGCCGTCGAGGAACTGGCGGAAGCGTTCGAGCTCGGCCTGCTCTTCCTCCGGGGTCGCGACGCCGGCCTCGCGCAGGACCTGCTCGGTGCACCGGATCGGGGTGCCCAGCCTGACCGCGAGGGCGACCGAGTCACTCGGCCGGGCCGAGACCCGGGCGCCGTTGGCCAGCACGAGCTCGGCGTAGAACACCGCGTCGCGCAGCTCGACGATCTCGACCGCCTCGATGTGCACCCCGAACGCCTGGATCAGGTCACGCATCAGGTCGTGGGTGAGCGGCCGCGACGGGCGCAGTCCCTGCTCCTCGTAGGCGATCGCGGTCGCCTCGACGGACCCGATCGAGATCGGCAGGTAGCGGTAGCCGTCGGTCTCTCGCAGCATCATCACCGGGGCCCGGTTGGGCGATTCCATCCGGATCCCGATCAGTGTCAGTTCTCGCATCATCGTCATGGTGCGCCCCGAACTCTCTCCTCAGACCCGGGCCCGGTGGGGCGCCAGGTTCCTCGGTAGGAACATACCCGCCAGTTCCCGGGTCATCCGGCCGCCCCGGCGGCTGTGCCTGGATCGTCACCGACCCGTGCCGGTTACGCGTCTCACGGAGCGCTGAACCGCTCGTGAACGAGACGTCCGTCACCCAGCCGGTGCGCGACCAGGAACGCTCCCGGCGAGAACTTGCCCACCCGCAGCCCGAACTCCCGGGCCAGCGCGGGCAGCACCGGCCGGTGTGAGCACACCACCGTCACCTTGCCCGGCTTCCACGCCTTCTCGGCCAGACCACCCAGCGCACCCGGATTCGCGTCGTACCCACGCTCGGAGATCTCCGGCCAGAGGTTGATGTGCCTGTCGGTCATCGCGGCGAACGGCGTGAGACTCGCGACACACCGCTCCGCGTCGCTGCTGATCAGCCTGTTCACACCCAGGGCGCCCAGTACGGCGGTCAGCCGCTCAGCCTGGCCTGTCCCATTCGTACTTAGTGGCCGGGCCGTGTCCTTGCCGTCCCAGTCCTTCCGCTTCATGGCCTCCGCATGACGGAGCAGGACCAGTGTGGCGACCACGGGTACGACACGGCCCAAGCAGTTGAGGATGTCCACGTCCCGCGGGTAGCTGAGCTTGCTGCGTGCCTTGTCCACCGGGAGCCAGGCAACCTCGTCGACCTCGTTGTTGGCCTGGAACTCGCCGTCGTCGATCGGGGTGGCCGACCAGTAGTGCACCAGCTTCTCCGCGGTCACGCCGTTCTTGCGGACCGTGTAGCGCTGCACACCGAGCGGTGGACCGAGTACGACCTGCTGGCCGGTCTCCTCCTCGATCTCACGTCGTGCAGCTTGCAGCACATGCTCGTGCGGCGTGAGCTTGCCCTTCGGTAGCGACCAGTCGTCGTACCTGGGCCGGTGCACGAGCAGCACCTGGCGGGTGCCGCGGCGCTCACGCCACACGACACCGCCCGCGGCGATGACGGTCGCCGGGTTGCTCATGGAATCACCCTAGGTAATGGGGTCAGCAATTCTGCGGCGCCCACGCGTGGCGATGAGTCTTTCCTGCAGATCGCGCAGGGGAAGACCGTCCGGACCGGTCAGCTTCGCTTCCCAGGTGTCGTCGGGCTGCAGCCACCACGACCCGGTGCGCTCGTCGAAGCCGAGGTCGAACAACTCGCGGAGCTCACTGATGTGGTCCAGCTCCTTCAACTGGACGAGCACCTCGACCCGGCGGTCGAGGTTGCGGTGCATCAGGTCGGCCGAACCGATCCACACCTCCGGCTCACCGCCGTTCTCGAACCAGAACACCCGGCTGTGCTCGAGGAAGCGACCGAGGATGCTGCGCACCTGGATGTTGTCGGACAGCCCCGGTACGCCGGGACGGAGCGTGCAGATACCGCGGATCCACAGCTCCACCGGTACGCCGGCCTGGGACGCCCGGTAGAGCGCGTCGCACAGGGCCTCGTCGACCAGGCTGTTCACCTTGATCCGGACCCGGGCCGGACGACCTGCCAGGTGATGCTGCACCTCTCTGTCGATTCGCTCGAGCAGACCACGCCGTACCGACTGGGGAGCGACCAGGAGCCGCCGGTACCCGGCGCTGCGGGCGAAGCCGGACAGGTGGTTGAACAGGTGCGCGACGTCCTCGGTGACCACCTTGTCACTGGTCAGCAGTCCGAGGTCCTCGTACAGCCTGGCGGTCTTGGGGTGGTAGTTGCCGGTGCCGATGTGGACGTACCTGCGCAGGCCGTCCGGCTCGTCGCGGACCACCAGCGACAGCTTGCAGTGCGTCTTGAGGCCGATGACGCCGTACACGACGTGACAACCGGCATGCTCGAGCTGGCGGGCCCACTTGATGTTGGCCTGCTCGTCGAAGCGGGCCTGGATCTCCACCAGCACCAGCACCTGCTTACCGGCTTCGGCGGCGTCGATCAGCGCGTCCACGATGGGTGAGTCACCGCTCGTGCGATACAGCGTCTGCTTGATCGCCAGCACGTGCGGGTCGGCCGCGGCCTGCTCGATGAACCGCTGCACGCTCGTCGAGAACGAGTCGTACGGGTGATGCACGAGTACGTCGCGCTGCTTGAGCGCATGGAACATGTCCGCCGGGTTGGACGTCTCCACCTCGGCCAGGTGCGGATGCGTCGACGGCACGAACGCCGGGTACTTCAGCTCGGCGCGGTCCAGGCTCGCGATGGCGAACAGCCCGCGCAGGTCGAGCGGACCGGGCAGCTCGAACACCTCTGCCTTCGTGACCCCCAGCTCCGACAGCAGCAGCGCCTTCACCTGCGGGTCGATCGACTCCTCGACCTCGAGCCGGACCGGCGGACCGAAGCGGCGGCGCAGCAATTCCTTCTCGAGCGCGGCCAGCAGGTTCTCCGCGTCGTCCTCCTCGACCTCCAGGTCCTCGTTGCGGGTGACCCGGAACGTGTGGTGCTGGGTGACCTCCATCCCCGGGAACAACTGCCCCAGGTGGGTCGCGATCACGTCCTCCAGCGGGACGAACCGGCCCTCGGCCACCTGGATGAACCGCGGCAACAACGGGGGCACCTTCACCCGGGCGAAGTGCTCGCCGCCGGTGTCGGGGTTGCGGACCACGACCGCCAGGTTCAGCGAGAGGCCGGAGATGTACGGGAACGGGTGCGACGGGTCCACCGCCAGCGGAGTCAGCACCGGGAACACGCGATCCCGGAAGAACCGGGTCATCTCCTCGCGTTCGGTGTGCTCCAGGTCGACCCAGCGCAGGATGTCGATGCCCTGCTCGGTCAGCGCCGGCTGGACCCCCTTCCGCCAGGTCTCGGCGTGCCGGTCCATCAGTTCGCGGCTGCGCGCCAGGCTCCGGTCCAGCACCTCGCGCGGATGCAGGCCGCTGGCCGCCCGCACCGCGACCCCGGCCGCGATCCGGCGCTTCAGACCCGCGATCCGGACCATGTAGAACTCGTCCAGGTTGCTGGCGAAGATCGCCAGGAACTTGGCCCGCTCCAGCAGCGGGATCCGGTCGTCCTCGGCCAGCTCGAGCACCCGCTGGTTGAACGCCAGCCAGCTCAGCTCGCGATCCGAGAACCGGTTCGCCGGAAGGTCGCCGGCCGCCGCGATGTCGTACGGCGGCTCGACGTCGTACTCCCGGTTGTGGGACGCCAGCAAGTCTCCAGCCACGCTGACAAGCATCGCATCCTTTGATGAACGAGAGGTTGCCGAGGGCCTGTCGATCGCCGGGTGCCCGCTGCGCCTGCTGGTTGTCCGCGGCGCCGCTTCTGTTGCTAGCGTCACTCCTTGTGAACCCACGACTGGACTCGCTGCTCCGCGGCACGCTGACCGCCGTACAGGCGAACGCGCTGACGCCGCTGTACGCGCTGCCCACGGCCGTCCGGCGCCGGCTCGCCGGTGCACCGATCCAGATCGACGGCAACACCCTCGACCCCGAGCTGCAACTCCTGCTGCGGGTGGAAGGGTTGTTGCCGAGCGCACCCAAGTCCGAGGTCGCCAAGGCCCGTGCACATCTGCGGACCATCTGCCGGCTGATCTCGGGACAGCCGCGTGAACTACAGCGCGTGACCGAGCTGACGGTCCGCGGGGCGGACGGTCAGCTCGGCGCCCGTCTGTACGTGCCGCGCGACGCCGGCCGCGGCCTGCTCGTCTTCTTCCACGGCGGCGGCTGGGTCATCGGCGACCTCGACACCCACGACCACCTGTGCCGGGCACTCGCCGCCGACGCGCGGATCCGCGTGCTGTCGGTCGACTACCGGCTCGCCCCGGAGGCGCCGGCGCCGACTGCCGCCGAGGACGCCATCGCCGCGTTCACCTGGGCCGTCGACCACGCCGAAGACCTCGGCTGCGACCCGTCACTCGTCGCCGTCGGCGGTGACAGCGCGGGCGGCAACCTGGCCGCCGTCGTAGCCCAGCAGTCCGTACGGCGGGATCTGCCGCGACCCGCCCTCCAGGTCCTGCTCTACCCCGCCCTGGACCTGGTCGGCCGCCGCCCCAGCCGTGACCTCTTCGGCGAAGGCTTGATCCTCACCGAACGCGACATCATCTGGTACCGCGACCACTACACCCCCGACCCGGCGGTCCGCACCGACCCGCTGGTCTCCCCGCTCCTGGCCGAAGACCTCACCGGCCTACCCCCCACGTACATCACCACCGCCGGCTTCGACCCCCTCCGCGACGAAGGCACCGAATACGCCCAGGCCCTGGCCGCCGCCGGAGTCCCCGTAACCCACGCGTCCCACCCCACCCTCACCCACGGCCACAGCAACCTCCTAACCCTCCCCGGCGCCACCCGCCAAGCCCACGACGCCCTGACCACCCACCTAACCCAAACCCTCAACCCCTAACCGCCTCCTACCGCCCCGGATCCACCAAAACCGGCACAGCCTCCCGCACCTGCAACGGCGTCACCGGACCCGTGACAGGGATCGTGCCCTCGACGTACTGCCACCCGGTGCCGGCGACGTTGAACCGAGCGGCGTAATTGGTCGTGAGGGTCAGTCCGACGGAACCCCGCTTCAGGTACTTGTGCGTGATCTCCTTCGACGGATACGGCTTCCCAGGCGTCGTGGTCAGAAGAGACGGCGTCCCGTCCCCGAAATTCCACCGGTAACTGACAGGCGTCGCCTCCACCACCACCGGAAACCCCAGCAACGTCACGGTATTGGTCGAAACCGCACTCTCGTCCGTGTAAACGATGGTCTCCAAATTCACCAACGTCCGTCCCTTCGGCTGCACCTTCACAGCCAACTCCGGAAACAACACCACCCGCGCCTCCGCAAGAACCTCCTCCCACGTCACGTCCGACGGCTGCGGCGGCTGCACCACTTGCGGCGGCAACGTACGACGCGTCGGCGTCAACGTTTCAGGTTCAACAGGCTGACACCGCTCCGGCCCCGGCGTAGTCCCATCGGCTTCCCGCAGCCCACAAATCCCGATGTTCAGCCGAAGATCTGTCGGGGGTGTTCGTCGACCTGGTCGCCTGTCTTCCCGAGCGCGGTTGTCGATGGAGGTCTGAGCCTGCGATCCCCGCCGGGGCTTGCCGGTACTCGGCTTGGACGTGAAGCGGCCGTTGTCTCCTTTCCAGCCGTTGAGCAGGACGCCCTCGCGCGACTGCGATGGCGTCACGACGGGCGCACTTGACGCCGGCGCGGCCGGGGCTACAACGCTCCTTGGATCCGTCGCGCCTGCGCTGTCCGGTAGCGCGACCATCGTCCAGACCACAGCAGTTCCGGCGACGCTAGCCAGGGTCGCGGCCATCGAAGTCGCCCGGCTCATTGCTCGACCAGTTTCATTTCGAACATGATCCAGTTGCCGTTCTTGGGAGAGAGCGCGATCTCGCGCTTGTACTTGGCGGCTTTGCTGGCGACAGGTTTCGACGTCGGTGTCTGCTTGCTGACATATGCCCCGATGGTTACCAGCGCCGAGGCTCCGATATGTCCGTTCGTGCCCCGATACAGCTCCGAGACTTCCGTCAGCTTCTCCCGGTAATCCCCGGTCAGACCGCCGTTCTTGCCGTTGGCCTTCTTCACGTAGTCCGCGTAGAGCTTGCACCCTTCACAACCGCCGTCGCTGGCCGCCAGAAGTGGTGCGGTGTCACCCGTCTCAGACGCGTAGTTCAGTACGTCGGAGTAGTACCGGATGAACGCCTCCGCGGCGGCAAGTGACAGCCCGTTCGCGCCCGAAGGCCGAATTGGTGGCTGTTGCGGCGAGGCGGACGTCGAAGCCGAACCGCTGCTGGGTGACGAGGCCGTAGCATCCGGCCCGGATGTCGACGTCGGCGCCGAAGTGGCGGTGGTGTTGGGGTGGCCGGCTTCGGGGCTGTTTGTGCAGGCGGGGAGGAGTGTGGTGGTTAGGCAGGCCAGGAGGAGGAGTTGTAGTGGCCTGTTGCGGTTAGTCACGAGTGTCAGCCCTCCGTAGTCGACACTGATCGTAACGGCGGGCGGGAGCGGTTTGGGATGTCAAAAGATGCAGTTGTGGATAACGGGGGAGGCCAGGAGCCGCCCGGCTGGGGGGTTAGAGGCGCGGGCGGCTCCTGGTTGATGGTGAGACGGGGGTAGGTGGGGTTTATGACGCCAAGTGAACGGGTGGATTCGCTGTGATGCCGTTCACAGGGGAGTGGTGGGGGCGAACTGGACGTCCAGGGCGGCGGTGGTGAAGCCGAGGGAGGTGTAGAGGCCGCGGGCGGCTGTGTTGGTGCCGTCGACGTACAGGACGACTGTGTCCAGGCCCCGCTCCTCCTGTAGGTGATGGAGACCCTGGAGAGTCAGAGCCTTGCCGAGGCCGCTGCCCTGGTAGTCGGGGGATACGCCGACGACGTACACCTCTCCGACCCCTTCCTCGACCTTCGTCCAGTGGAAGCCCGCCAGCGCCCCACTACTGGAGTTCACGGCGAGGAAGAACCCGGACGGGTCGAACCACGGCTGCTGCAGTCGCTCGGCCAGGTCGGCGGCTGTCCAGCTGCCCTGCTCCGGGTGGTCCGCGAACGCCCGGCTGTTGACCTCCAGCCACGCCGCCTCGTCCTGTCCGGGGACAAACGTGCGTACGGCGATCCCCTCCGGCCAGACCGGTTCGGGCAGCGGGGCTCTGGTACGACGGAGGAAGTAGAGCTCCCGTGTCACCTCCAGACCCAGTCGGGCTGCCAGTTCGTCACTGCCGGGGAGCCGCCCGTGCGCCCACACGCGGAGTCGGGGGCCGCCGTGGTCGAGCAGCATGCGTAGGAGCGCCGTACCGATGCCCTGCCGCCGGAACGCGGGGGTGACCACCAGTTCGGCCGAGCCGTCCGGTGACAGCGAGCCGTACCCGATCAGGTTGCGGGCGCTCTGGAGGCCGGTGACCTCGATCGTGCCCGGTTCGCCGTCGTACGCGAGGACGTGCACGTCGCCCGGATGTTCGCCGTCGAGGTGGAGCAGAGTGCGCTCTGAGAGTGGGTTGACGCCGTCGCTCTCTGCGGCGGCGCGGGCGAGTTCCGTGACGGCGGCGGCAGTGGCCGGCGGCAACGGTGAGGGAACGGCTTCAAGAGTCACCGGAATACGGTAGAAGGTCCGGGTCAGTTCGTGCTCAGGTCCTTGGAGAGGTCGCGGAAGGTCGGGTAATTTCTCGGCACCGCGCACCAGCGGTGACCGAACTACGACGGAGTAGACATGGCCTTCACAGGACGAGACACAACGTGGCTGCGCGGACGGCGGGCGATCGGCCTGCTCGCCGCGGGCGCGGCCGCGGTACTCGGCTTGGCCACGGGGGGAACCGTGACCCAGGCAGCGCCGGCGAAACCCGAGCCGACGCACACGCAGATCCAGCTGCTCGCCATCAACGACTTCCATGGCAACCTGGCGCCGAACAGCCCGACCAGCTCGAGCGGCAACGTCAACGGCACACCCGCCGGTGGCGCCGAGTTCCTCGCGACGCACCTGAAGCAGATGCGCGCGGCCGCCGCGGCCAAGGGGCAGCAGTCCGTCACGGTCGCCGCGGGGGACCTGATCGGCGCCTCGCCGTTGCTGTCGGCCGCGTTCCACGACGAGCCGACGATCGAGGCACTGAGCGGGATGGGCCTGGAGATCGCGTCCGTCGGCAACCACGAGTTCGACGAGGGGTGGCACGAGCTGCTCCGGATGCAGACCGGCGGCTGCCTGCCCGACGGCGACGGGCAGAACAACCAGAACTCCTGCCCCGACCCGAAGCAGCCGTTCACGGGTGCGAAGTTCAACTACCTGTCGGCGAACGTGTTCTTCGAGAACACCCAGAAGACGCTGTTCGCGCCGTACGAGATCAAGACCTTCAAGGACGGCCGCAAGGTCGGGTTCATCGGCATGACGCTGGAGAACACGCCGAACATCGTCACCAAGTCCGGTGTCGAGGGCCTGACCTTCACCGACGAGGTCGAGACCGCGAACAAGCTGGTGCCGATCCTGAAGCAGAACGGCGTCGAGTCGATCGTCGTGCTGCTGCACGAGGGTGGCTTCCCCGCCGACGCACGCGCGTACAACAGCTGCCCGGGCATCTCCGGCCCGGTCGTCGACATCAACGCCGGCCTGGATCCGGAGATCGACGCGATCATCTCCGGCCACACCCACCAGGGCTACAACTGCACGCTCAAGGACAACGCCGGCCAGCCGCGGCTCGTCACCAGCGCGTCCTCGTTCGGCAAGCTCGTCACCGAGGTGCGGCTGAGCATCGACAACGCGACCGGTGACGTCGACCGGGCGAACACGATCGCCAACAACCAGATCGTCACCCAGGATGTGCGGAAGGACCCCCGGACCAGCGCGCTGATCTCGAAGTACCAGACGCTGGTCGCGCCGATCGCGAACAAGGTGATCGGGCACATCACCACGCCGTCGGTCTCGCGGACGGCGGACGACTCGCTCGAGTCGCCGTTGGGCAACCTGATCGCGGACGCGCAGCTCGCTGATCCGTCGGTCGTGACGGACGGCAAGACTCCGGTGGCCGCGTTCATGAACCCGGGCGGTATCCGCGCCGACCTGGCGTCGAACGGTGGTGAGGTCACCTTCGGGCAGGCGTTCACCGTGCAGCCGTTCAACAACTACCTGGTATCGATGGACATGACCGGGACACAGCTCAAGGCCCTGCTGGAGCAGCAGTTCTCCGGCGTGAACGGTCCGGAGGCGCCGAAGTTCAAGGTGCTCCAGGTTGCGGGCATCACCTACACCTGGAACCCGGCCGCGCCGGCGGGCTCGAAGGTTGTGCCCGGCTCGATCAAGATCGCCGGCCAGCCGCTGGTGGACGGTACGACGTACCGGATCGTCACGAACAACTTCCTGTCCGACGGCGGCGACGGCTTCCCGGCCTTCACCACCGCGACGAACAAGTTCTTCGGCGGCTTGGACATCGACGCGTTCTCGAACTACCTGACCGCCCACGACCCGTACACGCCGGTCCCGACCGACCGCATCTCGATCGGCTCCTGAGGTATGCCGGTACGCCGTCAAGTACGGCGTACCGGCATACCTCTCCGATCCGGGAAAGACGAAGCCGCCGCGGGTTGGGCGCGGCGGCTTCGTGGAAGCTGAGGTCAGGCGTTGGTCTCGGCGGTCTCGCGGGTGGTGCTGGGCGGGATGACGAAGCGGTAGCCGACGTTGCGGACGGTGCCGATGAGGGCCTCGTGCTCCGGGCCGAGTTTCGCGCGCAGCCGCCGTACGTGGACGTCGACCGTGCGGGTGCCGCCGAAGTAGTCGTAGCCCCACACCTCCTGCAGCAGTTGCTCCCGGGTGAACACGCGGCCCGGGTGCTGCGCGAGGAACTTGAAGAGCTCGAACTCCTTGTAGGTCAGGTCGAGCGCGCGGCCGTTGAGCTTCGCGGTGTACGACGCCTCGTCGATCACGACGTCGCCGCTGCGGATCAGTGAGGTGTCGGGGTCCTCGTTCCGCACCGCGGCGAGGCGGCCGATCACCAGCCGGAGCCGGGCCTCGATCTCGGCCGGGCCGGCCGTGTCCAGGAGTACGTCGTCGGCGCCCCAGTCGGCGTTCACCGCGGTCAGACCGCCCTCGGTGACGACCAGGATCAGCGGTACGTCGATCCCGGTGGTCCGGATCAGGCGGGACACGCCACGCACCGCGACCAGGTCGCGGCGGGCGTCGAGCAGGACGGCGTCCGCGTCCGGGGCGTCGACCAGTGCGGCGACTTCGGCGGGAAGGATCCGGATCTGATGCGGCAGCAGGGCGAGCGAGGGCAGGACCTCGGTGGAGGCCTGCAGCGCGTTCGTCAGCAGAAGCAACGTACTCACGCTGTCTCCTTGTGCTGGTCGTCGGATCCCTGGTGAGCGATCCGGTCCTTTTGCACGTCAGGCCCCAACGGCGTCATTGCCGGGGGCCCGAGACACACTGGATAGCAACAGCAAGCTGACATAATAGCGGAAGACTTAACCGATTAGTGAGGCGTTCTCTCAGATGCCGGAAGTCACCATCAGGTATTTCGCGGCCGCGCGTGCCGCCGCCGGAGAGTCCTCCGCGACCGCCGAAGCCGCCTCGATCCGCGAGCTGATCAGCACCGTGTCCGCCGGCCGGCCGGAGCTCGCCCGGGTCCTCGGCATCTGCACCTTCCTCCTCGACGGCCGGCGCGCCGACCCGTCCACGCCCCTTCACCCGGGCGCCCAGGTCGACGCCCTCCCACCGTTCGCCGGCGGCTGACCGCTGACCCTGGCGGGGTCCTCGAGGTCGCTCCGCTGGGTCAGAAGAGGAACTTCAGGGCGACGAAGGTCAGGGCTACGGCGGTGGTCAGGGCTGCCTTGCCGGAGCCGATGCCGCGGCGGAGGCCGGTGACGAAGACCGCGACGGTGAGCGGGACCAGCATCACCAGGAGGGTGATGCCGGCGGCGTGGACGCCGACGTGGGAGCGGGAGGTCAGCCAGAGGCCGAGGACCATGGCGAAGGTGAGGCCCAGCCAGGTGGTGAGTTGGATCGGGCCGTCGGCACTGCGGTGGTTGCGGTGCGACGCGCGGGTCGCACGGCGATGCGAAGTCGGAGCAACGTGCGCCATCGGTCACCTTCCGTGAAAGACCGAGTACGCAAGGTACCAAGCAACCCCGCCAACTCCAAAGCTGCCTGCTCAGGCACCTGGCCGCAGCTGTCGGAGAACGTCGAATCCGCCCCAGCGTGGGGTGGTCGGCTTCTGCGGGGCAGTGACGCTTTGGGGAGGTAGATTCGCGGGGTGGCGGTGGAGACGGGGAGTCTGCTCACGACGGTGGGGCGGGCTGGGGGATTGTTCGCGCGGGCGTGGCCTCGGTTGTTGGCTGTGTTCTTGATCGCGCAGTTGGCGCACCGGGGACTGCAGTGGCTGGCTGTGCAGGCGGGGGCCAAGGCTGACGCGGCCGGGATCGCGGTGCTGGCGCTGCTGGTCGTGGTGTCGCTGGCGATGTACGTCGCGATGTTCCTGGTGCTCAGAGGTGAGCTGCCGTTCCACAAGCGGGCGGTTGCCGAGGGCATGCTCGCGCCCGACGGGGTAGAGCCTGGTGTGGAGCATCGGGCGCTCGACGCGCTCGCGGCGGCGTTGCTGCCGTTCCTGGCGTTCTACGCGGCCTACAAGTTCCTGCAGGCCGAGGCGCTCGACTACGAGTACCAGTTGGCCGTCCACAAGGTGAACGAGACGGTGGCGGCGGTCCTGACCGGTGGGTCGGCGCCCCAGGAGTCGCAGGGGCTGCGGTCGCTGTCGACGTGGTTGTTCATCGGGCTCGGTGTCTCGGCGTACCTGCTCCGGCTGGTGTTCAAGAAGTGGAAACGGGAGAACGAGGGCCCGGTCCGGAAGCTGTTCGTCACGTACCTCGAGGCGTTGTGGATCTTCGTGGTCGCGTACCAGGCGTCCTCGTTCGTCCCGTCGCCGAAGGCGTGGCTGCAGGAGCGGCAGGTCTGGCTGTGGGTGCAGGACGCGTACGCCTGGGTGCTGGACCGCGTGCTGGTGATCGACCGGGTCCGCGAGATCTGGGACAGCGTGGCGGGCTTCCTGGCGGCCGGCATCGGCGATCTCTGGAACGCCGCGGTGCTGCCGCTGATGTGGATCACGATGACCGCGGTGATCTACGGCCGCGCCGTCCACAAGGCGGAGAAGCCGCAGCCGCGCTGGCGGTTCGACCGGATCACGCGTCGCTGGGAGCAGACGCCGAGGATTGTCCGGGCGGCCGGCAACTCGATGGTGTCGGACTGGCGGGACCGGTGGACCCCGGTCGCCGACGCCTTCCGGCTGGTGGTGCGCTCCGGGCTGCGGCCGATGCTCGGGTACTTCCTGGCCTGGGCGGTCGTGACGTTCGCGGCGAGCGGCGTATGGATGGCCCTGAAGCTCTGGGTGCTGGGTCCGCACTCGCTGCAGTTCTGGCAGGTCGTCGACGAGCCGCTGAGCCTCGTCACCGACGGACTGAAGATCATGCTCCAGGTCAGTCTGCTGGCGGCGGCGTACGACCGGATGATCGGCGGTCTGGCCGGATACCTGACCCCGCGGACCCGTGCTGTGCACGAGCAGCCGGAGGGCGACCAGGGCGTGACCGACTTGACCGCCGCTACCTCGGGAATACCAAGTACTGAGGGAGCCTCGTAGCCCACGTGAGTATCGGCTGCACGTCCGACGCGACAGACGTCGGTACGACGAACACAGCCACCGTCTCGAACGGCTTACCGGCCACCGGCTTCAGGTAGTACTGCGCAGCCGCACCACGCCAACTCTGGGGCGACGAGTCGTACCCACCCGTGCAGCCGGTCGGCCGGTCCTGGAAGTCACCAGCCGTAGAAGATTCGTTCCACAGCCGTCCGTCCGATGCACGGAGCTGGGGCCTGCATCCGCCGAGGCCCTCCAACGCAGCCAAGTCATCGACCTGCAGACGGAAGTACACCCGGACTCGCGTGGTCCCGGCCGGTGTCGGGTCAGCCTGACGGCCGGCGCGCGCCTGAGGGTCCACTTCCACGCCGGCGGCGTACCAGGTGGCTCCCGCGTACGACGTCCCGCCTGCCGCGACGACCACCGGGTCACGCGGTTCGGCGTCGTACCAGGACTTGTAGTCGCTGCGTGTGGTCCACCAGCCGGCCAGCGGGACGGCGACGACCAATGCCCCCAACGCGGCAAGATTCTTGTGGAACCATCCCCGCCGGGCTCGGCGTGCACCGGTCATGCTTCGACCGCCCGGGTCAGCGTGACCACGTCCTCGACGGCCGGAGCCGAGTCGATGCCCAGCGGGATCGTGGCCTGTGGCTCCAGATCGTTGAAGATCGCCTTCTCCATCACCTGCAAGGTCGCCCCGGGCAACTTGTCGGCCGGCAGCTCGACCACGAACGAGCCGCGGACCGGGATGTCCGGGGCGAACTCGAACCCGGTCAGGTCCACCCGATCCAGGCCGCTGCGGTTGGCGGCGAGGTACGTCACTCCGTCCGACCCGACGATCCGGACCGAGGCCAAATGAATCGGCTCGCGGGTGGCCGTGACCACGGCGTCCACGACGACGAAGTTCGACAAGGTGTCTCGGGCCTTCGCCGCACCCGGCAGGCGAAGCGTCCGGCCGACACGGACGCCCTCGACGGTCAGGTCGAACCGCGGGGTCTTCACCGCACGGCCTACCACGCCCGTCACCGCCACCGGTTCCTGGATGTCCTTCTGCGTCGGGGTCAGCCGGTAAAGCCCGACGATCGCCACCAGGACGACGAGCGTGAGCCCGATGTCGACCAGCTTGCGGGGCCTCATCTGGTGTTGTCCTTGACGGCGACGGTGCTCTCGGCGGCGATCTCGCCCGGCAGCCACTTCTCGTGGTGGTCCAGCAGCGACTGTTCCTGGTGGTCGTACCCGCGGACCGTGAGCTGCACCGACGCCGGCAACTCCGTGGCCTTTGGCAACTTCCACACGTAGGCGACGTCCTCGGCGAAACCGGGTGTGAGCACCGGGTGCATCGTCGCGTCGCGCAGGTTCGTGGTGCCGAGTGGCGCGTCGGTGTCCTTGATCCCCGGTACGCCGATCAGCCGGATCAGGTCGCTGGTGGGCGTCGTACCGAGGTCGTCGGTGACCTTCAGCTTGGTCACCACCGCGATCAGCGCACCGCCCTCGTCAGGGGTGAACAGCGGCTTGAGATCCTTCACCGTGACGACCCGCTGGATCGTCACCTCGAACCGGCCTGCGTCGATCGCCGTCCCGGCGTCGACCCAAGGCGTCTCGTCGTCCGCCTTCTTCAGACCGCCGAACACCGCCGAGATCGCCAGCAGCACCGCTCCGGCACTGAACGCCCAGGTCCGGATCGACCGGCCACGCACCTTGAGGTCCTTCAGCTCCGGGAGTTCTTCCTGCTCCCGGCCCCCGCTCCCCGTTTCCCGCACGGGCAGCAGCCTAACCATCCAGGGGTCCGGTTGAATGGGTGCCGTGGACGGAGGGCTGGTGGTGCGACCGGGAGTGGTGATCCCGGAGACGGAACTGGCGTGGCGCTTCTCGCGGTCCAGCGGGCCGGGCGGGCAGTCGGTCAACACGACCGACAGCCGGGTCGAGCTGAGTTTCGACGTCGCGGGTACGACAGCCTTGTCCGACGTACTGCGGGCTCGTGCGCTGGAGCGACTGGGGTCGCGGCTGGTGAACGGCGTACTGACCGTGGCCGCCTCGGAGCACAAGTCGCAGTGGCGCAACCGGGAGGCGGCGCGGACCCGGCTGGCCGCGCTGCTGCGGGAGGCGATCGCAGCCCCGCCCCGGCAGCGGCGGCCGACCAGGCCCAGTAGGAGTTCGGTCCGGCGGCGGCTGGACGAGAAGAAGCGCCGCGGCGAGACCAAACGGCTCCGGTCGCGGCCGGACGACTGAGGCGTCCGAGGGCTGAACGGCCGTTTGAGCCGATAGACCAGCGACGTACGCTGGATTGTCATGAGCCTGGGGATGTGGGTCCTGGTCGGTGCGGTCACCGCCGGCGTCGTCCTCAGCCTGCTCAAGTCCAAGCTCGACGGGCGCTTCCGGGGGACCCGACTGGTGCGAAAGGTGGACACCGAACAGGTGGACAGCGTGGACCGGGTGTCCGCGGCCGACATCGGCGCGGAGCTCGGTGAGCGGGCGACCCTGCTGCAGTTCTCGTCGGCGTTCTGCGCGCCGTGCCGGGCGACCCGACGGACCCTGGCCGAGGTCGAGGGCATGGTCGACGGCGTACGGCACGTGGAGCTCGACGCGGAGGCGCACCTCGAGCTGGTACGCCGCCTGGACATCCTGCGGACTCCGACGACGCTGGTGCTCGACAGCACCGGCGCCATCGTCAAGCGGGCCAGTGGCGCCCCGCGCAAGCCCGACGTGATCGCCGCGCTGGCGACCGCGATCGAGCCCGCGGCGCGCTGAAATCCCGGCCGGTAACTGCCAACGAATGGCGGATGGACCACCAGTTAGGTGATGCTTTGGCGGTGAGCTATCCAGCCGGTTGGTACGACGACCCCGAGGACCAGTCCCAGCAGCGGTACTGGGACGGCAACAAATGGACGGACGACCGCCGTCCGCGCCAGGGCCCTCCGCCGTACCAGGGCCAGTTCGGTCAGCCCGGCGGCCGGCCGCAGTTCGGGCAGCCGGCCCAGCACGGCCAGGTGTTCGGCGGCGGTCAGCCGGGCCCGACGCAGTACGGTCAGCCGGGCCAGGCGCAGTACGGCCAACCGGGCCAGGCACAGTACGGGCACCCACAGCAGTACGGCCAGCCCGGTCAGTCGCCGTACCCGCAGCAGCCCTACGGGCAGGGCTACGGCTACCCCGGTCAGAAGGTGCGCACCACGCCTGACGGGCAGCCACTGTCCGGCTGGTGGCGGCGCGTGTTCGCCCGCATCATCGACGGGCTCATCGTCGCAATCGTCGGTCTGCCGCTCACCGGGTACTTCTACTGGCAGTACTTCCAGGTCATGTGGGACTCCATGGAGGAGACCCTGGACGGTGCCGCGGCCGGTACGCCGCAGTCGACCTTCGCGATACCTTCCGAGGCCTACCAGTGGATGATCCCGGCCGTGCTGATCGGGATCGCGGTGTCCTTCGTCTACGAGTACTTCTTCCTGACCCGCAAGGGCGCCACGCCCGGCAAGATGGCCCTCGGCATCGCCGTCCGTCTCCGGGACGTGGCCGGTCCGCCGCCGGGATCCGCGGTCGCCAAACGGTTCGGTTTCTACACCGCGCTCAGCCTGCTCGGCGCGATCCCGCTGGTCGGCACCCTGTTCAGCTTCCTCGGCCTGATCAACTACCTGTGGCCGCTGTGGGACGACAAGAAGCAGGCCCTGCACGACAAGATCGCCGCGACCAACGTGGTGCGCACGTAGCTGCTGCTGTCCGTAATGTGATCAGTTGTCTCATGTGGTGGGACCACGGCTGGCGGTCCCGCCCGCTTTCCGTACTCTCGATCCGTGGCTTACACGACATGGCTGACCAAGCGCCGGGCAGTGGACAACTGCCGGGTGCGCTCGTCGCTGTGTCGTCGCCGCTGACCAGGCGGCGTCCCGAGCGCTGCGGAACCGGTCGCTGAGCACGGTTTCGCGTACGTCGTCTCCCGCAGACCCGGGCGGGTCCGGCTCGAACCTTCTTCTCCTCCGGGAGTCGTCATGTCCGACCAGAAGACGGCGACACAAGCCAAGGTCGACCCGCGCGGACTCCGGTTCGCCGCGGGCGTCACCACCGTGCTGCTCGCGCTGACGTTGATCCTGAACAGCGCCTGGCCGCTCGCGGTGCAGGCCGTGGTGTTCGCGATCTCCGTCGCGTTCGGCGTCCAGGCGTCGCCGTACGGGCAGCTGTTCAAGCGGCTGATCCGCCCCCGGCTGGGTCCGCCCAAGGAGCTGGAGGACGCGGCCCCGCCGCGGTTCGCCCAGCTGGTCGGTCTCGTCTTCGCGGCCGCCGGTCTGCTCGGGTACCTGACCGGTCTCACCGTGCTCGGCGTGGTCGCCACCGGGTTCGCCCTGGTCGCCGCGTTCGTGAACGCGGCCGTCGGGCTCTGCCTCGGTTGCGAGGCCTATCTGCTGATCCACCGCATTCGTACGCCAACCACCGCTACCAACAACTGAGAGGCAGCACACATGAGCAGGGAGTCCGCGCTCGTCTCGGCCGACTGGGTCGAGGAGCACAAGAACGACGCCGGTGTCGTCCTGATCGAGGTCGACGAAGACGTCTCGGCGTACGACGCCGGCCACATCGCCGGCGCGATCAAGCTGGACTGGAAGGAAGACCTGCAGGACCCGGTCCGGCGTGACTTCGTCAACAAGGAGCAGTTCGAGGCGCTGCTGTCCGAGCGCGGCGTGAAGAACGACGACACGGTCGTGCTGTACGGCGGCAACAACAACTGGTTCGCGGCGTACGCGTACTGGTACTTCAAGCTGTACGGCCACCAGGACGTCCGGCTGCTCGACGGCGGCCGCAAGCGCTGGGAGCTGGACAGCCGCGAACTGACCGACGAGGTCGTCAAGCGTGAGACGACGCAGTACAAGGCGCAGGACCCGGACCTGACCATCCGCGCCTTCCGCGACGAGGTCAACGAGGCCATCGGCGTGAAGAACCTGGTCGACGTCCGCAGCCCCGACGAGTACGCCGGCCGGCTGCTGGCCCCGGCCCACCTGCCGCAGGAGCAGGCGCAGCGCGCGGGTCACATCCCGACCGCCGCGAACATCCCCTGGAGCAAGGCCGCCAACGACGACGGCACCTTCCGGTCCGACGACGAGCTGAAGGCGCTGTACGCCGAGGCCGGCGTCGACTTCGGCAAGGACACCATCGCCTACTGCCGCATCGGCGAGCGGTCGGCGCACACCTGGTTCGTGCTGCACGAGATCCTCGGGCAGCCGAACGTCAAGAACTACGACGGTTCCTGGACCGAGTGGGGTTCGCTGGTCGGCGTACCCGTTGCCCTCGGCGACGAACCCGGAAAGGCCTGACACATGTGCGGAGCGAAGAAGGGCGGCCTCGACCTCAAGGGCGTCGACGTCGACAAGGAAGCCGTGATCCAGGGCCAGGTCCTGCGCGGCGACGAGCCGGTCGGCGGTGCGTACGTGCGGCTGCTGGACGCCTCCGGTGAGTTCACCGCGGAGGTGCCGACGTCGGCGACCGGGCACTTCCGGTTCTTCGCGGCGCCGGGGAACTGGACCCTGCGCACGCTGGCGCCGAAGGCCGAGCCGGTCGACCGCCAGGTCGTCGCCCAGTACGGCACGGTCGCCGAGGTGGCCGTCGCGGTCTGAGCGGTACGCCGCGGCCGCCGGACAGGCCGTAGCCGACCGAGCAGTCGTTCGTTACTGATGGTGCCGTCACCACCCGACGACGGCCCACCCTGATGCAAGCCCCGAAGGGCCCGGACCTTGCGCGTCCGGGCCCTTCGGCATGTCCGGATTCGCCTGCAGAACGGACGGTTTCCGGCATCACTGCGAAGTTACGGGGGCGGACCGGAAATCTCGCCCGTCGAGCCGTCATGTAACGGTTTGATCTCGGAGCGGGACCTTCTCGTTACCTACCGCAATCGACTGAGTTGTGTCTGTGTCCTGGCCCGCCATCCGGGTCACGTCATCACTCAGGGAGGAGGGGTCATGAGACCCCGCATCGGATACAAGAAGCTCGCTGCCGTCGGAGTTGCGGCGGTTGTCGGCGTAGCTTCTACGATCGCGCTGACCTCGGGTTCGGCGTCCGCGTCGCCCGTTTTCGGTTACAGCGGTTACGCGTTCGGCACCGACGTCCAGTCGGGTCTGGCGAACAGCGGCCCGCAGGTGGTCAGCCAGATCAGCTGCACCACGGACTCGAACCGGTCCGACAAGAACGACCTCGCCGCCGCGAACGTCAACAACCACGCGATCGCCCGCACCGTGCGGACCGACACCCACTCGTTCAACAACAAGAACGGCAACGGTGTCACCAGCAACGCGTCGGCCGTCGACATCAAGCTCGGCAGCCTGCTGCACCTGACGGGTGTGAAGACCACCACCACGTCTGTCTACAAGGACGGCAAGCTCTCCTACACCGGCAGCACCAGCTTTGCCGGCGTCAAGATCGGTGCCGTCTCGGTGCCGTCGCTGCTCAAGCCGGAGCCGAACACCAAGGTCGCCATCCCGGGCCTCGGCTACATGGTGCTGAACCGCGTCGGTGGCGTGAAGACCAACACCGGCATCTACTCGTACGCGCAGGCCGTCGTGCTGCACGCGAACGTGAAGAACAAGTACATCCCGCAGGGCGTCGACGTCGTGGTGCTGAAGACCCGCGCCGAGATCACCAAGCCGGCCACCGCGATGGTGATCGGTGACGCCTACGGCACCAAGGCGCACGTGGACAAGCTGGTCGTCTCCGGTCCGACGTCGTACCAGGCCACCTGCCAGGGCACGGAAGGCAAGACGATCCGGAACGCGATCGGCGAGCTGGTCATCCCGAAGGTCGCCTACGTGGGTGCGGTCTACACCACGAAGAACGGCTACATGGGTATGGAGAAGTCCGCGGTGAAGTTCACCTCGCACGTCGCGGGTGTGAAGGTGGGCAACCTGTCCATCGGCGCCATCGAGTCCTCCGCCTCGGCGTGGAAGACCAAGGACGGCAAGGTCGGACTGGACCACTCCTCGAGCGTCGCCTCGATCCGCGTCGGCAACAAGGTGTACCCGGTCCAGACCGGACCGAACGCCACGCTGGACATCCCGGGTGTCGCCAAGCTGACCTTCAACCAGGTCGTCAAGCAGCAGCGGTACGTCGCGGTGAACGCGCTGGTGATCGACGTCTACAGCCTGAACACCAAGGTCATCGTCGGCCACTCGGCCGCCGGCGTCATCGGCTGATCCAGCCGGACGCACCTTTCTGAGTCGCACCTCACCGATTCGGAACACACACCGGCCCCGGCCGGATCCTCAAGGATCCGGCCGGGGCCGTTCTCTGTGTGCGTCGTTCGGAGTGACGGTGCGAGGTCAAGCGGCGGCGGCGCGCTTCCGCTCGAGGCGTTCGCGGTTCGGCCACCGCACGTCGTACGCCCAGCCGAGACGTTCGAACAGCTTGATGAACCAGGCGTTGATGTCGATCTGCCCTTTGAGTACGCCGTGGCGCGCGCAGGTCGGGTCGGCGTGGTGGAGGTTGTGCCAGGACTCGCCCTGACTCAGGATCGCCAGCCACCAGACGTTCCCCGACCGGTCCCGGGCGTTGAACGGCTTCTCACCGGTGACATGACAGATCGAGTTGATCGAGAACGTCACGTGATGCATCAGGGCGATCCGGACCAGGGTGCCCCAGAAGAATCCGGTCGCGGCACCGTGCCACGACCTGTCCCACAGTCCACCGATGATCGCCGGTGCCAGCAGGGAGATCGCGACCAGTTCACGGAAATGCCGCGAGATCGCCGCCATGTCGCGGTCGTGCAGAAGGTCCGGGGCGTAGTGCTTCGGCTCGGCGCGGTCCTTGCCCCACAGGACCCAGCCGACGTGCGCGAAGATGAACCCCTTGGTCACCGCCCAGGCGGAGGTGCCGTAGCGCCACGGTGAGTGCGGGTCGCCGTCCCGGTCGGAGAACTTGTGGTGTTTGCGGTGGTCGGCCACCCAGCGGATGACGGGTCCTTCGAGCGCCATGCTGCCGGCGATCGCGAGTGCGATCTTGAGGCCTCGCCTGGTCTTGAAGGAGCCGTGGGTGAAGGCCCGGTGGTAACCGACGCCGATGCCCGTGGTGGTGAGCACATAGAACACGACCAGCAGGACGATGTCGTGCCAGCCGATCCAGCCGCCCCAGGCGAAGAAGATCCCCGGCGGTAGCGCGAGCGTGGGGACGACGATGAAAACCCAGATCAGCCCGCGCTCCACCCTCCCCCCGACGGCTTGGAACTCGCCCGGCGGCGGATCGTCGGGATGTGCTGGTGAAGTCATGGTCCACACTCCTCGATGAAGGTTCCCGCCGACCGACACCCGAGCACGGGCGGGGCCTCGGTGACCCGTGCCTACTCAACAAGTGCCCCGATTCGCGCCTCGTTACTCACGACTTCGCGCGCCGATGGTCCGGCGGCGCCGTTCCCGGGGTCCGGCGATCACGCGTCGAGAACGAGGGTAACCGGGCCGTCGTTGACCAGAGCAACGTCCATCTGGGCGCCGAACCGGCCGCGTTCGACCTTGGCGCCGAGGGATTCGAGGGCGGCGCAGAAGGCGTCGTACAACGGTTCCGAGACCGGGCCGGGGGCGGCCGCGCTCCAGGACGGACGGCGGCCCTTGCGGGTGTCGGCGTACAGGGTGAACTGGCTGATCGCGAGGATCGGCGCGTGCTCGTCGGAGCACGATCGCTCGTCCCGCAGGATCCGCAACGTCCAGATCTTCGCCGCGAGCGCCTTCGCCTTCTCCTCGGTGTCGTCGTGGGTGACACCGAGCAGGACCACCAGTCCCGGCTCGTCGATCGCCCCGACCACCTCGCCTTCGACGGTGACCGATGCCTGGCTGACTCGCTGTACGACGGCTCTCATGAGACCATCCTGCCGCGCGGGAGATCGTCCGGTCATCAGGCCGGATGACAGGCAAATATCCCGTCGCGAGACCGGATCTGGCAGGATCTGTTCATGGCCTCGACTCTGATCACCGTTGCTCCCACCGGCGCCGAGACCGCCAAGGCGGACTGCCCGGCGCTGCCGACCACCCTCGACGAACTGGTGGAGACGGCGAAGCGGTGCGAGGCCGCCGGGGCGGCGATGATCCACATCCACATTCGCGACGGCGAGCACCGGCCGACGCTGGACCTCGGCCGGCTGACCGACACCGTGGCCGCGGTCCGAGAGAACACCGCGCTGATCGTCCAGCTGTCGACCGGCGGCGCGGTGACCGACCCGTACGACCACCGGCTCCGCGTCCTCGACGCCGCGCCGGACTCCTGCTCGCTGACGATGGGCACGGTCAACTTCGGCGACGACGTCTTCATGAATCCGTGGCCGTTCGTCACCGAGCTGTACCAGTTGACGCAGGAGCGTGAGGTGGTGCCGGAGTTCGAGTTGTTCGACCTCGGGCACGTGGCGGCGCTGCACCGGCTGCTGGACAAGTTCGGACTCCCGTACGGCGGCCGCGTGCACTGCGACCTGGTGATGGGCGTACCGGGTGGCATGCCCGGTACGGCGGATGCCCTGGTCGCCGCGGTCAACGCGCTGCCGGACGCGGTCACCTCGTGGTCCGCCACCGGGATCGGGCGTACGGCGCTCCCGGTGGCGCTGGCCGCGTTGTCGAAGGGCGGCCACCTGCGGGTCGGGATGGAGGACACCCTCACGCTCGCCAAGGGGCAGCCGGTCACCCACAACGCCGAGCTGGTCGAGCGGGCCGCCTCCCTGGCGACGCTGGCGCAGCGTCCGCCGATGTCGCCCGACGAGGCGCGCGAGCTGCTGAACATCAAGCGCTGAAGTTGCCTTCGGCAAACCCGCCGGATCCCCGGGATCCGGGCGGCGATGCCGTGCGTCTGTCGAGGGGTGGTGGCACCGGTCGGGGCTTAGGCTGTGCGGGTTGAGGAAGGGAGCCGACGGGTGAAGACGCAGCTGCGGTCGTCCGACGATGACGAGCGCGCCATGGCCGACCTCGCCGAGGTCTCCGACTGGAGATCCGTCTGGGGACCGCCCGGGACCGGCCTGGACGCGATCCGCGCGCTGGTCAACCGGGTCACCGCGGCCACCGGCTGGCGTCCGTGGGCTCCCGGAAACATCGATCCCGACCGCTACACCTGGGGCCTGGTCACCCCGCGCGAGACCGTGATGCTGGTGCTGCCGGACGCCGTACTGCCGGAGAGTCCGCGCAGCGGCTGGTCGGCGTACCAGATCGCGCCGTCGGAGCTGCCCGACGCCGAGGAAGGGCTGGACGAGCACTGGCCCGGTCAGCTCAAGCTCGCCCGGAGCTACTGGGGTGATCCGGTGTTCGTCGGTCCGGGATCCGACCCAAGGGTTCCCCCTGAGTGGCGGGGGCGCCGTCGCCACCTGGCGGTCTGGCTGCGGCCGGGCGCCGAGTTTCACCTGTACGCGACACAGCCCGGGCCGGACGACACGCAGGCCGGCTTCGGGTACTCCGTCTATGCGAGCGAGGTGGCGTGATGGCTGCGGAGGACGAGATCTTCGAGCAGGTGGTCGGTGCGCTGCTGCAGAAGATCAACGAGATCAGGCGGCTGCGCGACGCCCTCACCCGGCGGCAGGAACAGCGCATGCTGCTGGAGCAGATCCGGAATGCCCGGCAGCACAACCCCGAACTCGACCGCGCGCTGGACGACCGGGAGCCGGCGGACCAGTGGGGGCAGCTCGAGGAGCGCATCCAGCAGCTGCGGGAGGAGAACGACCGGCTGCGGCAGGACGTCGACCGTCAACAGCAGGAGCTGCTCGACCGGCAGCAGGACGCGAACCTCGACCGCGACGGGGACCGGGTGCCCGACGACGTCGAGAACCGGCGCGAGGCCGACGACGCTGCCCGGCAGCGCGACGAGCAGACCGAGGACCGCGATCGTGACGTCGACCAGGACGGCGACGGTGTCGACGACCAGGTCGAGGACCGCGAGCGGGAGCAGGCCGAGCGCGACCGGGAAGCCGAGGCGCGCCGGGAGCAGGAACGCCAGCGCGAGCGCGAGGACCGGGAGCGGTCCGAGCCGGGCGCCGACGCGGCCGCTCCGGTCGCTGCGGCTGCCGGTACGGCGGCGGCGGTGGACGAACTCCAGGACCGCCAGGAAGAAGAACAACGCGCCCAACAGAACCAGGAAGACCAGCAGGACCGCCAGTTCACAAACGAGGACGGCACAGTCAACCAAGCTGCCCTGAACGGTGAGGACCCGCAGCAACAACAGCAGCAGGACCAGGACCGCGAGTTCACCAACGAGGACGGCACGGCCAATCAGACTGCCCTGAACGGTGAGGACCCGCAGCAGCAACAGCAGCAGGACCAGGACCGCGAGTTCACCAACGAGGACGGCACGATCAATCAGACTGCCCTGAACGGTGAGGACCCGCAGCAGCAACAGCAGCAGGACCAGGACCGCGAGTTCACCAACGAGGACGGCACAGTCAACCAGGCTGCGCTCAATGGTGAGGATCCGCAGCGGCAGCAGGTGCAGGACCAGGAGCAGCAGGTTCAGCAGGGGCAGGAGCCGGGGTTGCCTACTGCGGGAGATCGGGCTGAGGCGAACCGGCAGGCGGAGCAGGCCCAGCAGAACGGTCAGCAGACCCAGCAGGACGGACAACAGGTTCAGCAGGACGGACAACAGGTCCAGCAGGACGGACAACAGGTCCAGCAGAGCGGTCAGCAGGTCCAGCAGGACGGGCAGCAAGTCCAACAGAACGGGCAGCAGGTTCAGCCGGTGGAGCGGGTGCTGGACGAGCAGCGGGCGGAGCGTGCGCAGACTCAGGGCGACCAGCAGCAAAGCGCCCGGCCGAACGGGATGACTCCGGACGAGATCGGTCGCAACCAGCATGTCGCCGGCGCCGGCACCTCACCGGCCAACGGCGCGGCCGTTCGACCGAAGGAAGCCGCACTCACCGGCGGCCGCGGCGGCCAGACCCCCGGACAGCAGCACCAGCAGACCGTCAACCGCGGCGCCCGCGGCCCCCAAACCCCCGGCCTCGGCGAGTAACTCAGCCCCACCACACCAACCCCAGCAGCACCAGCAGTCCGTCGTCGGCGGCGGCCGTGGCCTCCAAGGCCCCGGTCTCGGCGAGTAGGTCGGCCCCGCCCTACCAACCCGCAGCAGCACCAGCTGAGCGTCAACCGCGGCGCCCGGGGCACCCAAAGGACCCGGTTACGGCGGGGAAATCAGCCCCGCCACAGCAACCTGATCAGGCGCCGCCCCGGCGGCGGGGCGGTCAGCTCCCGCCTCGGCTCGCGGGTGGTCAGCTCACACCTCGGCGGCGGGTCGTCGAGTTGCCGCGCGGTGTAATCCGGTGCGCCTTGGGCGGCACCGGGGGTTGGGGTTAGTAGACGATTGCTTGGGTGTTGGCGTTGAGGATTTCTTCGGTGAAGGCGGGGGCGCCGGCTATGCGGGTGCCGGGGAGGAGGTCCGGCTCGGTGAGGTCGCGGCGTTTGGCGCATTGGGTGCAGACGGTCAGTTGACCGCCTTCCAGGACCGCCGAGACCAGATCGGCCAGCGGCGCGGCGTGCGGTAGCTCGAACGCCTCGGCCCGGCCGGGTACGGCGAACCAGACGGCTTCCCCGGTCAGCCAGAGCGACACCGTGGCTCCGGCGGCTACTGCGGTCGCGGCCACCGTGAACGCCTGGTTCGCGCGTTCGGGTTCTTCGGCGCCTGCGGTCAGCTTGATCACCAGCGTGCGGGACATCACGCCACGGTAGCCGAGGGACCCCGGCGGCGATCCTCTAGACTGGCCGACGTGCTGCACGTCATCTTCACCACGCTGCTGGTCCTGGTCTGTGTGTTCATGGGCTGGTTCTCGGCGTTCGTCGTCTACCGGCTGTACCGCGGCCGCGGCACGAACTGAGAGCACCACCGAAGATGGCGTTCGAGATCCCGCAGGACCTTCACCCCGACCTGATGCCGCTGGCCTGGCTGCTCGGTCGCTGGGAGGGCCGCGGTCACGGGGACTACCCGACGATCGAGAAGTTCGAGTTCGGCCAGCAGATCGACTTCAGCCACAACGGCAAGCCGTACCTGCACTACGTCAGCCAGACCTACGTGGTCGGCGAGGACGGCCGGAAGGAGCGCCCGCTCGCGGTCGAGACCGGGTTCTGGCGGCCGAAGCCGGACAAGAAGGTCGAGGTCGTGCTCGCGCACCCGACCGGCATCACGGAGATCTGGTACGGCGAGATCGACGGCGCGAAGATCGAGTTGCGCACCGACGTGGTCGCCCGGACGCAGACGGCCAAGGAGGTCAGCGCCGGCCACCGGCTGTACGGCCTGGTCAAGGGCGAGCTGATGTGGGCCTACGACATGGCCGCCGAGGGCCAGCCCCTGCAGCCCCACCTCTGGGCCACCCTCGTCCGGGCGAACTAACTCTCCGCCACCCAGGTCCGGGGCGACCTAACTCTCCGCCACCCAGGAGTACTCGACCTTCGGCCGTCCGCTGCGGCCGTCGTACCGCTGCGTGCGCAGCGCCTGGCCCTGGTCGGCGAGGTGTTCCAGGTACCGCCGCGCCGTGATGCGTGACGTCCCGAGGGACGCCGCGACCTCCTCGGCCGTCCAGCCCTCGCGGTTGCCGAGCAGCTGGACAACCCGGTCCAGCACCGACCCGGCCAGTCCCTTCGGCACCGACGAGACTGTTGCCGGGTGCAACAACCGGTCGACCTCGTCCTGGTCCGCGACGATCTGCCCCGATTCGGCCGCCTTTCGTTGCCGTGCGTACGCCGTCAGCCGGTCCCGCAAAGTCTCGTAGGCAAAGGGTTTCAGCACGTATTGCACCACGCCGATCCGGGCCGCCGCCTGGACCGCGGCCACCTCCCGCGCGGCCGTCACCGCGACCACGTCGGTTTGGTTGCCCAGGGCACGCATTCGGCGGACGACGTCGAGCCCGTGACCGTCCGGCAGGTTCATGTCCAGCAGGACGAGGTCCACCTCACCGCGGGCGAGCACCTGCAGCGCGCGAGCCGCCGAACCGGCGACGCCGACACAGGTGAAACCGGGCAACCGGTCGACGTACGTGCGGTGCGCCTCGGCCGCGACGGGGTCGTCCTCGACCACGAGGACCCGCAGGTCAGGCACTGGCGTCCACCGCCCGCGGCAGGCGGACCCGCACGGTCAGTGCCGGTACGTCGTCCAGCTCGGAGTCCGGGTCGACCATCAGCGACCCCTGCCAGCGCTCGACCGTACTGCGGACCAGCACGAGCCCGAGCCCGTGACCCGGCTCCGCCTTGGTGGTCCAGCCGCGCTCGAACATGTGCGCCAGCTCGAGCGCGCCGAGTTCGGCGCCGGTGTTCGTGACGGCCAGGTCGATCGCGTCCGGCGTCGTACTCGCCCTCAACTCGACCCGGCGCGGCGCGGGTCCGCCGCGGGCGGCCTCGATGGCGTTGTCGAGCAGGTTCCCGACGACCGTGACGACGTCCTGCGCCGGCAGCCGGGTGTTGAGTGCCTCGTGACCGAGTTCCAACGTGAGCGCCACTCCGCGTTCCTGGGCCTGGGAGAGTTTGGCGAGCAGCAGCGAGGCGAGCACCGGGTCGCCGACCGTCCCGACGACACGGTCCGTCATCGCCTGGGCGAACTGCAGCTCGGAGACCGCGAACTCGCGGGCCTTCTCCGGTTTGCCGATCTCGATCAGGCTGACCACGGTGTGCAGCCGGTTCGAGGCCTCGTGGTTCTGCGCCTGCAGGGACTCGGCCAGGCTGCGGACCGCGTCGAGCTCGCCCAGCAGCCGCTGCAGCTGGGTGTGGTCCCGCAGCGTGACGATCCGTCCGGACCTGGCCGGTTGCTGGTTCACGACGACGACACCCTCGGCGCCGAGGTGGAGTTCGTCGTACGCCGTACGCCCGGCGGCCAGCAACTCGGACAGCGTCGTGCCCAGGTCCAGCTGCTGGATCGGGGTGCCGGGGACGACCGTCCGCAGGCCGAGCAGGCGCCGGGCCTCGTCGTTCACCAGCTGGATCCGGCCGTCCGCGTCGAGGAGGATCAGGCCCTCCCGGGCGGCGCGCAGGACACCCTCGTAGAAGTCGAGCATCCGGGCGAGTGCCTGGGTGCCGATGCCGCGGGTGGCCCGTCGTACCCGCCAGGAGACGAGCGCGTTGCCGGCGATCGCGAACCCGAGCATCAGGCTGGCGACGCCGAGCATCGAGCGGAGGTCGAGCCGGATCAGCTCCCACCAACCGGGCGGGGTGACGCCGGCCGCCGCGGCGTCCCGGTCGGCCTGGGTTCGCGACTGGGCGATCATGGTGATCCAGACGACCGTGATCAGGATTCCGACCGTGATCGTCTGCAGCCAGAGGACCTGGCGGCGCAGCTCCCACGGCCGGTGCTTCATGCGGACAGTCTGCACATCGGGACCGGATTTGTGCATTCCAGCCGGTGCACTGGTCCGCTGTGGCGAACGATATGAACGAAATCCGCAGTTCCCCTGTGCGTCACGTCACAGTTACTCGGGTAACCGCCCGCCCGGCCGATACAGGAGTGTCCCCCAATGTCGAGCCCGACCGAATCCCGGCCCACTCCGGTCCGCAACGACCGGACCCATTTCCTCTACATCGCCGTCATCGTCGCCGTCGCCCTCGGCATCGGTGTCGGACTGCTGTTCCCGAACTTGGCGGTCGAGCTGAAACCGCTCGGCACCGGGTTCGTCAACCTGATCAAGATGATGATCAGCCCGATCATCTTCTGCACGCTGGTGCTCGGCATCGGCTCGGTCCGCCAGGCCGCCAGCGTCGGCAAGGTCGGCGGCCTGGCCCTCGTCTACTTCCTGGTGATGTCGACGGCGGCACTGGCGATCGGCCTGCTGGTCGGCAATCTGGTCCAGCCGGGGTCCGGCCTGAACCTGACCGACACGCTGCGCGAGGCCGGCCAGAAGCAGGCCGCCGGCGCACACGAGAGTACGTCGGACTTCATCCTCGGCATCATCCCGAAGACGATCGTGTCCGCGCTGACCGAGGGCGAGGTGCTGCAGACCGTCTTCGTCGCGCTGCTGATCGGCTTCGCGCTGCAGGCGATGGGCGCCAAGGGCCGGCCGATCCTGGACGGTATCGGCCACATCCAGCGGCTGGTGTTCAAGGTGCTGGCGATGATCATGTGGGCCGCCCCGATCGGCGCGTTCGGCGCGATCGCGCACGTCGTCGGCGCCACCGGCACGGACGCGTTGGTCAGCCTGGGCAAGATCATGCTGGCCTTCTACATCACCTGTGCGCTGTTCGTCCTGGTCGTCCTCGGCACGCTGCTCAAGACGGTCACCGGGATCTCCATCTTCCAGCTGCTCAAGTACCTGGGCCGGGAGTTCCTGCTGATCGTGTCCACCTCGTCGTCCGAGACCGCCCTGCCCCGCCTGATCGGGAAGATGGAGCACCTCGGTGTCGACAAGTCCGTGGTCGGGATCACCGTCCCGACCGGCTACTCGTTCAACCTGGACGGTACGGCGATCTACCTGACCATGGCGTCGCTGTTCATCGCCGAGGCGCTGAACGAGCCGTTCTCGCTCGGCCAGCAGATCTCCCTACTGCTGTTCATGATCATTGCCTCCAAGGGCGCCGCCGGCGTCACCGGTGCCGGCCTGGCCACGTTGGCCGGCGGCCTGCAGTCGCACCGGCCGGACCTGGTCGACGGCGTCGGCCTGATCGTCGGTATCGACCGGTTCATGTCGGAGGCCCGCGCGCTGACCAACTTCGCCGGCAACGCGGTGGCGACGGTCGTGGTCGGGCACTGGGTCGGCGCGTTCGACAAGGAACAGGCCCGCCAGGTCTTCGCCGGCGAGGATCCGTTCGACGAGGCGGCCTTTGCCGCTGGTGACACCCACGCGGGCGACGTACCGGCCGCTGTCGGCAGTGGAGCCGCCCACTAGCCACCTCTCCACCCCTCCGGCACTGCCCGTCAGCTTCCTTCCAGGCTGACGGGCAGTGTCATGTCCAGGCTGTCCGCGACCGGGGTCGTGTCCACATCCCACGGTGGGAGGCGTTCGCCGTATGCGGCCGACGTACTCTGGTGACATGTCACTGAAGCGCAGCCCCCTGCTGGACCGGCCCGGCGCGGTCGAGGCCGACGGAGTCGACGCCGGCGTTGCGGCGCACTACGGGTCCGACCTGCGGGAACAGCGGGCCCTGGCGGCCGGCGAGGGGTTCGTCGACCTGTCGCATCGCGACGTCGTCACGATCAGCGGGCCGGATCGACTCACCTGGCTGCACGCGCTCACCACGCAGTACTTCGAGGGCCTCAAGCCCGGGACCTCGACCACCGCGCTGCTGCTGTCGCCGACCGGACACGTCGAGCACGTGATGTACGGCGTCGACGACGGCGAGACGTTCTGGCTGCACACGGAGCCCGGCGCGGCCGCGGCCATGGTCGAGTGGCTGCAGAAGATGGTGTTCATGTCCCGCGTCGAGATCGCCGACGTGACCGAGGACTACGCGATCATCTGGCGTCCCGGCGCTGCCGAGGGTGACTTCCTGACCCGCAGTGGTGAGGACTCGCTCGGCGGGCACGAGGTCTTCCTGCCGCGGGCCGAGTTGGCCGGGCTGGAGGGACCGGCGGCCGGGATCTGGGCGTACGAGGCACTCCGGATCGAGGCCGGTGCGCCGCGGTTCGGTCTGGACACGGACGAGCGGGCGATCCCGAACGAGTTGGGCTGGCTCGGTGTCGGCGTCCACCTGAACAAGGGCTGCTACCGCGGTCAGGAGACGGTCGCCCGGGTGCACAACCTCGGTCGTCCGCCGCGGCGGCTGGTCCGGCTGCACCTGGACGGTTCGGTCGACCACCTGCCGGCGCACGGGTACGCCGTACGCGCCGGCGACAAGCAGGTCGGGTTCGTCGGGTCGGCGGCCCGGCACCACGAGTTCGGGCCGATCGCGCTGGCGATGGTGAAGCGGAACGTGGACCCGGCCGCGGTCCTCGAGGTCGTCCCTGTGCCTGATACAGGAGACCAGCCGACGGTCACCGCGACGCAGGAGCTCCTGGTGGATCCCGAGGTCGGTCTGCACGTCCGCGCCCGGTTGTGAGCGGGATCATTCGCAAGCCAGCTTTTTGCACCTGACATCCAGGCCGTACAGTTCAGCCGTGACCGAACCTGTGATCCTGGCCGACGTCGTTCGCAGCGGCTTCGTGGAAGGCCGTCACCGCGGCTCCGTCGTGGTGACGAATCCCGACGGCGCCGTCGAGTGGTCCCTCGGCGTGGTGGACCAGCCGATGTTCCCGCGCTCGTCGAACAAGCCGATGCAGGCGCTCGGCATGCTCCGCCACGGACTGCCGCTGGACGGCAAACTGCTGGCGCTCGCGGGTGCGTCACACTCGGGTGAGCAGTTCCACCTGGACGGCGTACGCGAGATTCTCGCGCTGGCCGGCCTGGACGAGTCGGCGCTGCAGACGCCGCCGGCCTACCCGCTGGAGGACGCCGCCCGGGACGCCTGGGTGCGCGCGGGTCACGGTCCGGAGCGGATCACGATGAACTGCTCGGGCAAGCACGCGGCGATGCTGCTGACGTCCGTGATCAACGACTGGCGGATCGAGGACTACCGCTCACCGGAGCACCCGCTGCAGCAGGCGATCCGGACCGCGGTCGAGGACACCGCGGGCGAGAAGGTCTCGTACGTCGCTGTGGACGGCTGCGGCGCCCCGATCCTGGCGATCAGCCTGGCCGGGCTGGCGCGATCGTTCGGTCTGTTCGCGTCGGCCGCGCCGGGGACGCTCGAGGCTCGGGTGAAGGACGCCTTCCGGGCGTACCCGGAGTACGCCAGCGGGAGTGCCCGCGACGAGGCTGCCCTCATGCGCGGGGTGCCGGGCCTGTTCTGCAAGGTCGGCGCGGAGAGTGTGTACGCCGTGGGTCTCGAGGACGGCCGTGGCATCGCGCTGAAGGTCGAGGACGGTACGCCGCGGGCGCGCGCCGTCGTGATGGCCGCCGTGCTGAAGAAACTCGGTCTCGATCACGAGGTGATCGAGCAGCAGTCCCGCTTCCCCTTGTACGGCGGCGGCGCCGAGGTCGGCGCCGTCCTGCCGCATGCTCCGACGTTCAGCTAGTCACTCTTTCAATTACTCCGCGTGAGCGGGCTCACGGCCCCGCCTGCTTGCAATTGCAAGCAGCTTGCTAGCACACTGGAGGCATGGCCAGGTTGAGTGATCGTGCCGCCGGGGCGGTGGGCTCCGTCGGGGAGTACCTCGCCGAGCAGCGGCGGAACGCGCAGTTGTCGCTTCGGCAACTGTCCGACCTGGCCGGTGTGTCGAACCCGTACCTCAGTCAGATCGAGCGCGGCCTGCGGAAACCGTCGGCCGAAGTGCTGCAGCAGCTCGCGAAGGCGTTGCGGATCTCCGCGGAGACCTTGTACGTACGGGCCGGCATCCTCGATCCGGACGACAGCGCGGAGAGCCGACGGGCCTCCGGCGTGGTCGACGCCGTACTGCTCGATCCAGCGCTGAACGAGCGGCAGAAGCGAGTCCTGCTGGACGTCTACGCGTCCTTCGTCCGTGAGAACACGTCCGGCGACGACGCCGCGGAGCAGCCCGACCCTGCCAGGCCGGCTGCTGCCAAGAAGACCGCGGCGACCAAGAAGACACCACAGACCCCTGCAAGCAAGCGCAAGTAACTCATCCTGCTGTAGACATCCCGAGGAGAAGCCTGATGGCTACCCGTACGCCCGTCACCCCGTTCTACGCCCTGGCCGGTGCCGGCGACCTGGCGGTGGAGAAGCTCCGCGCGGTCGGCGGCGACGTCACCGCCCGGTTCGCGAAGCTGGACCAGAAGACCCTGCAGTCCGAGCTGACCAAGCGGCAGAACGAGCTGGCCAAGCTGATCGAGACGCGGTTCGAGGCGATCGTCGCGGACGCGAAGACCGCTCCGGCCAAGCTCCGTGAGCTGCCGGCCGTCGCCCAGGCCGGTTTCACCACCGTGCTGGGCCAGGCCGAGGAGACCTACGAGGACCTGGCCGGCCGCGGCAAGGACCTGGTCGAGCGGATCCGCAGCCAGAAGGCCACCGAGGACCTGGTCACCCAGGCCGAGACCACGGTGAGCAAGGCCAAGGCCACCCGGACCACCGCGAAGAAGACCGCCGAGACCGCCTCCCGCAACGTCAAGGCGACCGCGACCAGCGCCCGCAAGACCGCCAAGACCGCCTCCAAGGCCGCCGCCGACGCGGCCACCAAGGTCGGCGACTGACAGTAAGCTCCACCCGACTCCTGGGTGAATCTCAGGCCCGGCGGCTCACAATCTGCGCTCAGCAGAGGTGGGCCGCCCGGTCTTTGGGTACGCTCGTACGCATGCTCCCACTCGCCACGTTCCCGAACCTCTTTCCCGGGTTCGCAGGTCCGCTCGAGATCATCTGGTGGGTGCTGCTCGGAATCAAGCTGGTCGCGCTGGTCGACGCCGCCTTCCGGCCGCGGGCCGTGTTCGTTGCCGCGGACAAGCTGACGAAGCCCGGCTGGGTGCTGATCCTGGCCGTGTTCTCGCTGAGCCAGATCTTCCAGGGCTGGCTGAGCTTCTTCGGCCTGATCGGCATCGTGGCCGCCGGTGTCTACCTGGTGGACGCCCGCCCGGCCCTGCGCGCCGCCGCCGGTCGCGGGCGGGGTGGCTGGGGCGCCATCCGCCGTCGCCGCGGGCCGCGCCCGCTGTAGTCCACTCCGTCGTACGGCGTGACGACCGCCACGACCCAGGTGTACTACGACCGGTAGACGACCACCTTGTCGCCGACCTTGATCTGGTCGAACAGGACCTTGATCTTGCCGAGGTCCCGGACGTTCACGCAGCCGTGTGAGGCGCCGTTGTAGCCGCGGGCAGCGAAGTCCGACGAGTAGTGCACGGCCTGGCCGCCACTGAAGAACATCGCGTACGGCATCGGGGAGTCGTACAGCTTCGACACGTGGTTGCGGCTCTTCCAGCCGACCGTGAAGCTGCCCTCGCGGGTCGCCGTCTTCACCGCGCCGAACCGGACGTCCATCTGCATCTTCACCACGCCGTCGACGACGTACCGCAGCTTGCGGCTGGTCTTGTCGATGCAGAGCGCCACACCGGTCGCACAGCGCGCGTCGAGCTTCTTCCCGTCCACGACGGGCGCCGGCGGGTAGAGCTCGGCCTGGGTCGGCTCGTGGGTGGCCGCGACCAGTTCGTCCCAGGTGTTCTGGTCGACGTACCCGAGCTGGGGAATGCCCTTGGACTTCTGGAACTTCTTCACCGCGGACCGGGTCATGGTGCCGAACTCGTTGTCCAGGTAGCGCTTCTCCAGCATCCTGAGCTGGACCAGCCGGGCCTCGACCTTGCGCACGTTCGTCCCGCTGGAGCCGTTCTTCCACAGCGCCTTCGGGTAGATCGGCAGCTCACCGGACACCTCGAACGGCACCGTCTTCAGGTCGGCGGTGGACGACGGCCGTGCGGTGGCGACCGTTCCGGAACCGAGGAGTGCCGCAATGGCTGCGCCCGCGACCAGTCCGGTCACCATCTTGCGAATGATCAGCCCTCGCATCGGACACCCCTTGTGTGCAGACCCCGTTCCCACCCTGGTAGGACGTCCTCACGGGTCATTTGGTTGGCGCCTCAGCGTACCGGAGGAACGCGCATGCAGATCGTTCTCAGCACCGCGGACATCACCACGGTCCCGGCGGACGCGATCGTCAACGCCGCCCATCACGCACTGCGTGGCGGCGGTGGCGTGGACGGCGCGATCCACCGGGCCGGCGGCCCCGAGATCCTCGCCGAACTGATCGAGCGCTACCCGCACGGCACCCCGACCGGTACGGCGGTGTGGACCACGGCCGGCGCGCTCCCGGCGTCGTACGTGATCCACGTCGTCGGCCCGAACTACTCCGCGGGCCAGCGGGATCCGGCACTGCTCGAGTCCTGCTACCGCAACGCGCTGCGGATCGCGGACGAGTTGGGCGTCAAGACGCTGACCCTGCCCGCGGTGTCGGCCGGGATCTACGGCTGGCCGGCGCAGTCCGCCGCGGACATCGCCGTACAGACCCTGCGCCGTACGGCGTCCGGCGTCGAGACCGCGACCTTCTGCCTGGTCGAACCGCGGCTCCACCAGGCGTTCCGGAACGCCACAGCGGCCGGAGAGTGAGCACTCTCCGGCCGCTGTGCGCGAAGCATCAGCCGTTGTAGACGACGACCTTGTCGCCGATCTTCACCCGGGCGAAGATCCAGGCGATCTTCCTCTTGTCCCGGATGTTCACGCAGCCGTGCGAGGAGCCGTTGTACCCGCGGGCCTTGAAGTCCGACGAGTAGTGCACCGCCTGGCCGCCGCTGAAGAACATCGCGTACGGCATCGGCGACTTGTAGATCGACGACACGTGGTTCTTCGACTTGCGGTAGACCTTGAACACGCCGTTGCGGGTCGGGGTCTTCCGGCCGCCGAACCGCGCGTCGGCGATCTGGACCGGCTTGCCGTTGACCATGTACACCAGCTTGCGGGTGCGCTTGTTGATGCACAGCACCCGGCCCTTCGTCATACAGCGCTTGTCGATCCGCAGCTTCCCCGGGACGACCGCGGCCGAACTCGCCGCCGCCGTCGCCTGCTGCGGCGCGACCACGGCCTGGGGCGCAACCTTCGGTGCCACCGTGGCAGCCTCGGCCGTCCCCGCGGTCAGTGCCCCCACACCCACGAACGCGGCGGCCGTGACGGTGGCGCCGAGCTTACGCAGAATGCCCATGTTTCCTTGTCCTTCCCCCAACTGAGTGCTTGCACAAGGTCAGACGTCAGTACCTCACGTCTGGTTGGTAACGATCCGGAACTTCTTGCCCCCGCGCCGGACCGATGAACGGTGTATCACACCGCGGTGGTTCAGGCCTTGTTCTTGCGGCCGAGTTTCGCGCGGTCCACCTGGGACAGCGCGACCTTGCGCATCCGGACCGCGTCCGGGGTCACCTCGACGCACTCGTCCTCACGGCAGAACTCCAGCGACTGTTCGAGCGAGAGCTTGCGGGCGGGGATGAGCTTCTCGAACTCGTCCGCGGTCGACGACCGGACGTTGGTCATCTTCTTTTCCTTGGTGATGTTCACGTCCATGTCGTCACTGCGCGAGTTCTCGCCGACGATCATCCCCTCGTACACCTCGGTGGTCGGCTCGACGAACAGCGTGCCGCGCTCCTGCAGGTTGATCATCGCGTACGACGTCGCCACGCCGGCCCGGTCGGCGACCAGTGAACCGGTCGGCCGGGTGCGCAGCTCGCCGAACCACGGCTCGTACCCCTCGAACACGTGGTGCGCGATCCCGGTGCCGCGGGTGTCGGTGAGGAACTCGGTGCGGAACCCGATCAGCCCGCGGGCCGGGACCAGGAACTCCATCCGCACCCAGCCGGTGCCGTGGTTGGTCATCTGCTCCATCCGGCCCTTGCGGACCGCGAGAAGCTGGGTGACGGTGCCGAGGTACTCCTCCGGGCAGTCGATGGTCAGCCGCTCGACCGGCTCGTGCCGCTTACCGTCGATCTCCCTGGTCACCACCTGCGGCTTGCCGACGGTCAGCTCGTAGCCCTCGCGGCGCATCTGCTCGACCAGGATGGCCAGCGCCAGCTCGCCACGGCCCTGCACCTCCCAGGCGTCCGGGCGCTCGGTCGGCAGCACCCGGATGGACACGTTGCCGACGAGTTCCTTGTCCAGCCGGTCCTTCACCAGCCGGGCGGTGACCTTGGTGCCCTTGGTGCGGCCCGCCAGCGGCGAGGTGTTGGTGCCGATCGTCATCGAGATGGCCGGCTCGTCCACGGTGATCAGCGGCAGCGGCTTCGGGTTCTCCGGGTCGGCCAGGGTGTCGCCGATCATGATCTCCGGGATGCCCGCGATCGCGACGATGTCACCCGGTCCGGCCGACTCGCCGGGCACCCGCTCGAGTGCCTCGGTGACCAGCAGTTCGGTGATCTTGACCCGCTCGATGCTGCCGTCGTGCTTGCACCAGGCGACCTGGGCGCCCTTCTTCAGCGTGCCCTCGTGCACCCGGACCAGCGCGAGCCGGCCGAGGAACGGCGACGCGTCCAGGTTGGTGACGTGTGCCTGCAGCGGCGCGTCCTCGACGTACGTCGGAGCCGGGACGTTCTCGAGGATCGTCTCGAACAGCGGCTCGAGGTCCTCCGAATCCGGCAGGGCGCCGTCCGCGGGCTGGTTCAGCGAGGCGCGGCCGGCCCGGGCGGAGGCGTAGACGACCGGGAAGTCGAGTGCGCTCTGGTCCGCGTCGTGGTCGAGCAGGTCGAGGAACAGTTCGTACGTCTCGTCGACGACCTCGGAGATCCGGGCGTCCGGGCGGTCCACCTTGTTCACCACCAGGATCACCGGCATCTTCCGGGCCAGCGCCTTGCGCAGGACGAACCGGGTCTGCGGCAGCGGGCCCTCGGAGGCGTCCACCAGCAGCACGATCGCGTCCACCATCGACAGCCCGCGCTCGACCTCGCCACCGAAGTCGGCGTGACCGGGGGTGTCGATGATGTTGATCGTTACCTGCTCCCCGTTGGCCATCTTGTGCCGGACCGCGGTGTTCTTGGCCAGGATCGTGATGCCCTTCTCACGTTCCAGGTCGCCGGAGTCCATCGCCCGCTCGTCGACGTGCTGGTGCGCACCGAAGGCGCCGGACTGCCAGAGCATCGCGTCGACCAGGGTGGTCTTCCCGTGGTCGACGTGGGCCACGATCGCGACGTTGCGCAGGTCGTTACGGACAGGCATGGGGAAGCGCTCCAAGCGGTGAGAGGGTTTCAGGCGGTGGCTACGGCTGGTTCACGTGCCACTCGACACAGGGCGCAGCCCTCTCATCCTACCGGTGACGGAACGTGCCCAGGTAACGGGCGGCCTTTGACATTCATTGACTGGACGTCCAGTCTATAGGTGGGCCGCCTGGGGAGGGGTCCGGAAAGAAACGGGGGGTCAGCGCCCGGGAGCGCCGAGCACAAGTGGGGGGTTGCTCGGCCTCCGGGGCCACGACCAGCATCGGGGAAGGAACCGTGCCGCGCTCGGCCACCGTGAACCAGGAGCTCCGGGAACGCTCCCGTGAACGCATCCTCGCCGCCGCGCTCGAGGTGTTCGCCGAGAAGGGCTACGAGGCCGCGTCGATCTCCGAGATCACCGCCCGTGCCGGGGTGTCCCGGGGTCTGGTCTCGTACTACTTCGCCACCAAGGAGCAGCTCGCCGCCGAGCTGCTGGACCGCTGGCTCGACGGCATCACCGCGATCCTCACCCTGCAGGGCACCCCGGACGAACGGCTGGCCGGCATGATCGACGGAGCCCTGATGGCCGCCGCCACCACGCTGCCGGTCCAGCGGCTGGCCATCACGCTGATGATGCAGCCCAGCACCCATGACGTGTTCGCCCGGGTGGAAGCCGACAAGAACGCCCGGCTGGCGCAGGTGGAGGACGCCATCCGGTCCGTCTTCGCGGCCCGGGGCGCCGAGGACCCGGCCGTCGAGGAAATGTTGCTCAGGGCAACCTTGGAGGGTGTCACCGTCAAGCTGGCGATCTACCCTCACACGTTCCCGCTGGAAGCCGTCCGCCGCCGCCTCTACGCCAACTACGCCCTCCCCGAACCAACGTCCGCCTTGCCCGTCGACTCGCCCCCCGTCGACCGCCTACGCGCGAAGTAAGGACGTTCGAGACGCCTACTGCACGCGGTGGACCTTGTGCTGCGCGGCCTGGGCCCGCGGGCGCACGGTCAGGCGGTCGATGTTGACGTGCGGCGGGCGGGTGGCGATCCAGGCGACGATGTCCGCGATGTCGTCGGAGGTGAGCGGCTCGGCCACACCGGCGTACACCGCCTCGGCCTTCTCCTGGTCGCCGCCGAACCGGGTCAGGGCGAAACCTTCGCTGCGCACCATGCCCGGTGCGATCTCACAGACCCGCACCGGCTGGTCGTACAACTCCAGCCGCAGCGTGTCGACGACGGCCTTGACGGCGTGCTTCGCGGCGACGTACCCGCCGCCGCCCTCGTAAGCGACCTGGCCGGCGGTCGAACCCATCACGATGATCGTGCCGCGCCCGGCGATGAGGGCCGGGAGCAACGACTTCGTGACGGCCGCGACACCGATCACGTTCACCTCGTACATCGCCCGCCAGGCCTCCAGGTCGGCCTCGGCGACCGGCTCCAGACCGAACGCGCCGCCGGCGTTGTTCACCAGCAGTTCCAGCCGGTCGCCGACCGCCGCGGTCAGTGCGGCGACGTCGTCGGGCGAGGTCACGTCGCACTGGACCGCGCGGCCGTCGATCTCCTTGGCCAGCGCCTCGACCCGGTCCAGCCGGCGGGCCGCGCAGAGCACCTCGAAACCCTCCCTGGCCAGGTGCCGCGCGGACGCGGCTCCGATCCCGCTGCTCGCTCCGGTGACGACGGCAAGAGGACGCGCATTCGAAGTCATACCCCCGAGTTTCGCAGCCCGGTTGCCATCGGCGGGAAGCAGTCCGCACAGTAGAACGTCGAGACTTTCGGGAAGGCGGCCAGATGGACACCGAGCCCGGCGACGAGGAGCAGACCGATCAGGCGCGGCGGGTCGTGGTGTTCTCGCCCGAGGTACCCCGTTCGGCGCGGGACCTGCTCAGCGAGCACCCGGACGTGCTGATTCCCGCGAGTGCGCCGAAACAGGACGTCGCCGGCCGGTCGCAACCGATCGGGGAGACGATCGGCGGCCTGGTCCTGTTCGGCGGGATCGAGGTCGGCCTGTGGTTCTTTCTGCGCTGGCTGCTCTACGCGATCTTCCCCGATGGCTTGGCGGTCTGGCTGAGCGGCGGCGCCGGGGTGCTCGGTGTCCTGCTGCTGGTCGCCGGCATCTTCGCGATGGCCGGTGAGTCCAGGGCCCGGGCCGTCGCCCGCAGGCACCACGGCAACTACCTGCTCGCCGAGGACTGGGACGAGCAGGCCGCGGCCCTGATGCGGCGGGCGCAGCGGGCCGTCGACACGATCCAGGACTCCGAGGTGAACAAGCGCGGACTGCTCGACGCGGCCAAGAACGACGTGGTGCTGCCCGAACAACTCTGGGACATCGGCCGCGTCCTCCAGCAACTGTCCGCCCTGCGGACCCGGCAGTCGGACCTCGAGCAGCCGTTGCGGACGGCTCGGCTGGAGGCCGTCCTCCACCCGCAACGACAGGCCCTCGAGCTGTCCGCGACCGCGATGGAGGCCAAGGTCGCCAAGCTCGAGCGGTACGCCGACCAGGTCCGCGAGGCCGACGCCGTACTAGAGGTCGAGACCGCCCTGGAAGGAGCCCTCCAGGACCGCGACCGGTACGTCGAACTCCTGTCCAGCACCGAGGTCGCCGGCCGCAGCGGCCTGATCGAGGAGCTCAGCAGGGAAACCGCCGACCTCCATGCCACCCTGTCCCGCCGGATCGCCACCGCCCTCGAAACCGGCCAGACCCTGGCTGTGCCGCCACAGCCGCCGGACTGACGTGCGGCCCGGCGGATAGGGAGAAGTCCCGATTCCAGGCCGCGCCGCCGGAGTTACGCTGACCAGGTGAGTCTTCCCTCCGCCGACCGTCCACTCCGGCGGGTCGCGATGATCAGCCTGCACACGTCGCCGCTGGATCTGCCGGGGACCGGGGATGCCGGCGGGATGAACGTCTACGTCGTGGAGTTGTCGAAGCGCCTCGCCGACCTGGGGATCGAGGTCGATGTCTTCACCAGGGCGACCTCCTCGAGCCTGCCCGCCCGGGTCGAGCTGATGCCCGGCGTCATGGTCCGCAACGTCGCGGCCGGCCCGTACGAAGGCCTGACCAAGAACGAGCTGCCCGCCCAGCTGTGCACCTTCGCCCGCGCCGTACTGCGGGCGGAGGCGATCCACGAGCCCGGGTACTACGACGTGATCCACTCGCACTACTGGCTGTCCGGCCAGGTCGGCCTGCTCGCCCGCGACCGGTGGGCCGTCCCGCTCGTCCACACCATGCACACGATGGCCAAGGTGAAGAACGCCAGCCTCGCGGAGGACGACGTACCCGAACCGCCTGCTCGCCTGCTCGGGGAGGAGCAGGTCGTCGAGGCGGCGGACCGGCTGCTCGCCAACACCGACGAAGAGGCTAACGAGCTGATCACCCTGTACGGCGCCCAGCCCGCGAAGGTCGGTGTGGTCAACCCCGGCGTCGATCTGGACATGTTCAGTCCTGGTGACCAGGCGGCGGCCCGGCGGGCGGTCGGGTTGCCGGAGGATGCCGTCGTCCTGACGTTCGTCGGGCGGATCCAGCCGCTGAAGGCGCCGGACCTGCTGATCCGGGCGGCCGCGCGGATGCTGCAGCGGGACCCGTCGCTGCGGGAGCGGCTGGTGGTCGCGGTGATCGGCGGCCCGTCGGGCAACGGGATGGAGCATCCCGAGTCGCACGCGGAACTGGCCCGGGCGCTGGGGGTCGACGACGTGACCCGGTTCGTCAAGCCGATGGAGCGGTCCGCGCTGGCCGACTGGTATCGCTCCGCGTCGGTCGTGTGTGTCCCGTCGTACTCGGAATCCTTCGGGCTGGTCGCACTGGAGGCGCAGGCCTGCGGTACGCCGGTGGTCGCGGCGGCCGTCGGCGGGCTGACCACCGCGGTCGTGGACGGGCGGACCGGGCTGCTGGTGCCCGGCCACGGCGTCGACGACTTCGCCGACGCGCTGACCAGGATCGCGACGGATCCGGCCACCCGCGAGACGATGAGCCGATCGGCGGTCGAGCACGCCCAGGGCTTCGGCTGGGAGCTGACCGCGAAGAAGACGCTGACCGCCTACCGGGTGGCGACCGAGACGATGGCGGCCGAACTGGCCGCGGAGGTGGCTGGATGAGGGTTTCGGCGGCGGACGTGATCCGCCAGGTCCTGAAGGAGAACGAGCTCGACTTCACCGAGGGCGAGCCCGGTGCCTTCACCGCGGACCTGCCGGGGGAGCGGAAGCTGAAGACGACCGTGTCGCTGACCGTCGGGCCGCAGGCGGTGCACGTGCACGCGTTCGTCGCCCGGCGCCCGGACGAGAACCACGAGGCCGTCTACCGCTGGCTGCTGGAGCGGAACCTGAAGATGTACGGCGTCGCGTTCGCCGTCGACCACCTGGGCGACATCCACCTGGACGGGCGGGTCCCGCTGCACGCGATCACCCCGACCGAGGTGGACCGGCTGCTCGGCGCCGTCCTCGAGTACGCCGACTCGTCGTTCAACACGATTCTCGAGCTCGGCTTCGCCTCGTCGATCCGCAAGGAGTACGAGTGGCGGGTCTCCCGGGGCGAGTCGACCCGGAATCTGGACGCTTTCAAGGGCTGGCTGGACCCCCGATAGTCTGGGCCGCATGACCTATCGCCTGATCCTGCTCCGCCACGGCCACAGCGACTGGAACGCCAAGAACCTCTTCACCGGCTGGGTCGACGTCGACCTGAACGCGCAGGGCGTCGAGGAGGCGCAGCGCGGTGGCGAACTGCTGCGCGACCGCGGCCTGCTGCCGGACGTCCTGCACACCTCGGTGCTGCGCCGGGCGATCCGGACCGCGAACATCGCCCTCGAGGTGGCCGACCGCCAGTGGATCGACGTACGGCGGTCCTGGCGGCTGAACGAGCGGCACTACGGCGCGCTGCAGGGCAAGGACAAGAAGCAGACCCTGGAGGAGCTCGGCGAGGAGCAGTTCATGCTGTTCCGCCGCTCCTACGACACCCCGCCGCCGCCGATCGAGCGCGGCTCGGAGTACGACCAGGCCGGCGACCCGCGCTACGCCGGGCTGCCGTCGGAGATCCTGCCGTCGACCGAGTGCTTGAAGGACGTCGTCGAGCGGATGCTGCCCTACTGGTACGACGCGATCGTGCCCGACCTGCAGGCCGGCAAGACCGTCCTGGTCACCGCCCACGGCAACTCCCTGCGCGCCCTGGTCAAGCACCTGGACAACCTGGACGAGAAGACGATCGTCGGCCTGAACATCCCGACCGGCATCCCGCTGTACTACGAACTCGACGAGGATTTCCACCCGGTCACGAAGGGCGGCGAGTACCTCGACCCGGCGGCCGCCCAGGCAGCCATCGAGGCAGTCAAGAACCAGGGTCGCTAGGCCGTCCGCGGCCGGGCGACACTCGCAGGGGGACGGGCCGCACCCCGGGGACCGCACGGTGAGCCGGTGAGTCTCGTACGGGCCTCGTTGCGGGCCGCCCACCGCCTGTTGACCGACGACAACGTCGACCTCTGGCTGCTGACCGCCGCGGCCGGGGTGTTCACGGTCCTCGGGATCGTCGACGTCGCGAGTATGAGCGTGCTGAGCTCGGCGATCCTCGCGCTGCTCGCGGCGCTGGCCGTCGCCCAGATCCGCTCCCGCCGGCTGGTCGCGGAGATCGCCGACCGCACCGAGCCCGCCGACGTCCTGCTGCGCGACTTCCCGGACGACCTGGTCCGGCGCCGGGCCGAGGCCGACGACATCCTGCTGGTCGGGATCGCGATGGCACGCACCGTGCAGGGTGCTCGCGACGACTTCCACCGGGCGCTGACCCGCGGCGCACGGATCCGGGTTCTGGTCGTCGACCCGACCGACCAGGCGCTCGTCGAGCAGGCGGCGCTGCTGCGTCCGGCCGGTCGCGCAGCCCTGCTGGCGCAGCGGATCAGGGCGACGCTGGACGAACTGGTCGAGCTCAAGGACAGCACGCGAGGCAACCTGGAGATCCGGGTCGCACCGTTCGTCCCGCCGATCGGCGTCAACCTGGTCCGCGTCGCCGGCTCGGCGACCGTGACCATCCAGCACCCGGAGCTCAGGCCCGCCTCCGAGCCCGGACCGATCCTGCACTTCGCCGAGGCCGACGGCGGCTGGTTCACCTTCTACGCACAGCAGGCCGAGCGGCTCTGGGAGGCCGGTACCGCGTGGCCTCCGCCCCCCAGCCGCCGCTTGAACGCGATCGCACGTCCTCAGTTCGTCCAGTCGTTCGGCACCGAGCTGCTGAGCGCGATGAAGGAGGCGGACGACCTGTTCGTCACCGGCGTGGCGCGCAACACGCTCCTGGTCGAGAACTACACCGAGTTCGAGCGCTGGCTGCGGCGCGGCTGCACGATCCGGATGCTGCTGATCGAGCCCACCTCGAGCGCGGTCGAGATCGCTGCCCAGCGGTACTACGCGGAGCGGTCCCCGGAGTCCACCAAGGCGCGGATCGAGCAGTCCCTGCGCCTGCTGTCCGAGCTGGCCGCGTCGACTGGTGGAGCCTTGCAGGTCCGGCTGACGAGTCACCCGATCCCGATCGGCGTCGTGGCAGTGGACGCCGCCGGCGGCCGGTACAGCGAGTACTCGGCCCTTTCCTCGAGTACTACACGTACCAGGCGGCCGGCGAGCCGAAGTTCGTGCTCCAACCGGCCGACAGCTGGTTCCCACAGTTCCTGGCCGAGGCCGAACTGCTGTGGAGCGCCGCCCGCGAGCTGCCTCTCCCCAAGCCCGAATCCGCCTGATCCGGCGGATCGTCAGTTGGTGCCGTTGGGGGAGGGGGCGGAGGCGCCGGCGCCGGAGCCGGCGGCGGTGCCGCCGACGGCGACCGGGAGTTCGCCGGTGACCAGGTAGACGACCCGGCGGGCCATGGAGACGGCGTGGTCGGCGATCCGCTCGTAGTACCGGCCGAGCAGGGCGATGTCGACCGCGACCTCGACACCGTGCGGCCAGGAGTCGTCCATCATCAGCCGGAACTGGTTGCTGCGCAGCTTGTCCATCTGGTCGTCGGTGGCCTCCAGCTTGGCGGCCGCGTCGACGTCGCGGGTCTTGATCACGTCACCGGCCGCGTCGACCATCGTGCCGGCCACCGAGCCCATCTCCTCGATGACGCCGTGCAGCTCCTCCGGGATGGCCGGCGACGGGTAGCGCAGCCGGGCGATCTTCGACACGTGCGCGGCCAGGTCGCCCATCCGCTCCAGGTCGGCCACCATCCGCAGCGCCGCGACCAGCATCCGCAGCTCGTTGGCGACCGGCGACTGCCGCGCCATCAGTTCGAACACCTTCTCCTCGACGCCCTCGCCGGCCGCGTCCAGCTGGATGTCGGCCGCGATGACCTCTTCCGCCTTGCGGATGTCGGCCTCCAGCAGCGCCGCGGTCGAGCGCCGTACGGCGGTGGACACCGTCCGGGTCATCCGCTCCAGCTCGGCGAGGATGTCGTCGAGCTGCTCGTGGTAGGTGTCACGCATGGTGTTCGTTTCCGATCTGTGCTGTCCGGTGCCGCGGTGGGCCGGGAGGCAGGCACCGGCCTGGTACCCGCCCAACGGTGACCGTATGCCGTCGAGGTTGCCGGTTGGCGACGAGTGGTGAACGCCTGATGAACAGTTGTGTCGTCCCCCGGTCATCCGGTGATCATTCGGTCTTTCCCTGCTGGTCGCCCGCGTAGCATCGTTGCCGTGGACCCCACGCTGGCTGCGGTGCTGGGCGGCGTCATCGGCGCGGCCCTGGCCCTGCTTTCGCTCGGCGCGATGATGCTCAGTGAGCGGGCGCAGCGCACGATCCCGGAATCCCCGGACCCGGCGGTCCCGAGCGGCGTCGCCACCGTGCTGTCGGTGCTGCGCTCGTCCGCGGTGGTGATGGGCCCGGAGGACCAGGTGCTCCAGGCCAGCGCCCCGGCGCACGTGCTCGGCATCGTCCGGGGCGAGCGGCTGGTCGTCGACGACCTGCTGACCATGGTCCGGGCGGTCCGCCGCGACGGCGAGATCCGCCAGCAGGACCTGGAGATCGTCCGCGGCCGGCTCGGCGCCACGCAGTACGTGAGCGCCCGGGTGGCGCCGCTGGGCAGCCAGCTCGTGCTGGTGCTGGTCGAGGACCGGACCCGGGAACGCCGGCTGGAGGCGATCCGGCGGGATTTCACCGTCAACGTCAGCCACGAGCTGAAGACCCCGATCGGGGCGTTGATCCTGCTCGCCGACGCGGTCTCGGAGGCGTCCGACGACCCGGAGGCGGTGCAGCGGTTCTCCGGCCGGATGCGGGTCGAGGCGTCCCGGCTGAGCCGGCTGGTGAAGGAGATCATCGAGCTGTCCCGGCTGCAGGGCGACGACCCGCTGGAGAACCCCGGCCCGGTCGACATCAACGCGGTGATCGAGACCGCGGTGGACCGCTGCCGGGTGGACGCCGAGGGCCGCGACATCAAGATCGTGGTGAAGTCCGATCCGGACCTGGAGGTGATGGGCAGCGAGGACCAGCTGGCCATCGCGATCGGCAACCTGGTCGAGAACGCGGTCAACTACAGCCCGGACGGCACCCGGGTGGCGGTCGCCGCGCACCCGATCGGCGACCTGGTCGAGGTGACCGTCAGCGACCAGGGTGTCGGCATCCCGAGCAGCGACCTGGAACGGATCTTCGAGCGGTTCTACCGGGTCGACCGGGCCCGCAGCCGGGAGACCGGTGGTACCGGCCTGGGCCTGTCGATCGTCAAGCACATCGCCTCCATCCACGGCGGCGACGTCCGGGTCTGGAGCGTCGAGGGCCAGGGTTCCACCTTCACGATGAGACTCCCGCTGCGGCTCGAACCCGCACCGGGCCAGACCGGCTCCCCCAGCCAGGCGGAGCCGGCCGTACCCCTGACGCCTACCCCGTCAGGTCAGATCACAAAGGAGACAGCTTCGTGACCCGAGTGCTGGTCGTCGAAGACGAAGAGAGCTACAGCGACGCGTTGTCGTACGTGCTGCGCAAGGAAGGGTTCGAGGTCGCCGTCGCGGAGACCGGACCGGACGCGCTGGACGAGTACGACCGGGCCGGTGCGGACATCGTCCTGCTCGACCTGATGCTGCCGGGGCTGTCCGGCACCGAGGTGTGCCGTGCCCTGCGCAGCCGGGGCAACGTCCCGGTGATCATCGTCAGCGCCAAGGACACCGAGGTGGACAAGGTGGTCGGCCTCGAGCTGGGTGCCGACGACTACGTGACCAAGCCCTACAGCCCGCGCGAGTTGCTCGCGCGCATCCGCGCCGTACTGCGGCGTGGCCAGGACGTCGAATTGCTGCCGGACACCCTGGAGGCCGGCCCGGTCCGGATGGACGTGGAGCGGCACGTGGTGACCGTGTCCGGCACCGAGATCCGGCTGCCGCTGAAGGAGTTCGAGCTGCTCGAGATGCTGCTCCGCAACACCGGCCGGGTGCTGACCCGCGGGCAGCTGATCGACCGGATCTGGGGCGCTGACTACGTGGGCGACACCAAGACCCTGGACGTGCACGTGAAGCGGCTGCGCTCGAAGCTGGAGAAGGACCCGTCGAACCCGCAGCACCTGGTCACGGTGCGTGGTCTCGGCTACAAGTTCGAGTCCTGAGTCACATCCCCACAGGTCGCACCGGCTCGTGGGGTTAGCTTAGGCTTTCCTTAGTTGAGGCATTTCACTCTAAGGAGAGTCACCATGTCCTGGTCCCGTACTCGGGCCGTTGCCGCGATCGCCACCGTGCTGGTCGCGACGACCACGCTGACCGCCTGCGGGAGCGACGCCGACCAGCAGGCCGGCGGTTCTGCCGGTACGGCGGCCGCCGGGTTCCCGGTCACGTTGAAGAACACGTTCGGCGAGACCACGATCACGAAGAAGCCGGAGCGCATCGTCACGCTCGGCTGGAACGCCCAGGACGTGGTCTACGCGCTCGGCGAGACGCCGGTCGGGATGCCGAAGGTGACGTACGGCGCGACGCCGGCCGGGGTGACCGCCTGGGACGCGGACAAGTTCGACGCCTCGAAGACCGAGTTGCTGGACACCGCCGACAAGTTCCCGTTCGAGAAGATCGCGGCGCTGAAGCCGGACGTCATCCTGGCGCCGTACGAGGGCTTCGACGCGGCCACGTACAAGACGCTGTCGGACATCGCGCCGACCGTCGCCTACCCCGGCGCGCCGTGGCAGACCACCTGGCAGGACCAGACCCTGCTGATCGGCGAGGCGCTGGGCAAGAAGGCCGAGGCGGAGAAGCTGATCGCCGGCATCAAGGACCGGATCAGCCAGGTCGCGAGCGAGCACCCGGAGTTCAAGGGCAAGACGATCGCGGTCGGCTCGTTCGGCGCCGAGAACTACGTGTACATGCCGGGTGACCCGCGGGTGCAGATCCTGAACGAGATGGGCTTCGTGAACGCGCCCGGTGTCGAGGCGCTGGAGAAGACCAACACGAAGAAGGAGTTCGCGCTCACCATCAGCAAGGAGAAGGTGGGCGACGTGGACGCCGACGTGGTGGTCGCGTACGTCGACGGGCTCGGAGCGCAGAAGTTCAACGCCGACCCGGTCTACTCCTCGCTCGGCGCGGTCAAGCGCGGCAGCGCCTACGTGATGGAGGACCAGCAGGTCATCTCCGGGATGAGCGCCGTCAGCGTGCTGAGCGTCCCGTGGGTGCTGGACAAGATCATCCCCGGCCTCTCCAAGGCCGCCCAGGCCGCAGGCTGACCTACCGCCCCGACGCGCAACCTGATCCCACCGCCCCGACGAACGGGCCGCCCCACATCGGGTCGGCCCGTTCCGCGTCCTGGCGGGCCCGTCCTGCCTGGCCGCCGGTCGTGGGGATCGGCTGGCGTCAGCCGTGGCCGCCGGTGCCCTCGTCGGCGCGCGGGGTGGGGGAGTAGTGGTCCTTGGCGAGAACCGGGATGTGGGTGGTGATCGGGGCGGCCTTGCCGAACGTGATGGTCACGTTGATCATGTCGCCGGGCTTGCCGCCGGTGACGGTGATCGGCTCGCCGGCCGCCTCGCCGGTCTCGGTGCCCTCCTGGCCGGTGGCCGGCGGCAACACCGTCGACGTACCGGCCTTCAGGTCCAGGGTCTTGACGTTGCCGAACGTGACCGAACTCGGCTGATCACCGGACTGCCCGTCCCCGGACTCCTCCGGCGCCTGCTCGATGCCGGCCAGGGTGTCGTCGGTGGAGCCGTTGTTGACGATGACCGCGTGCAACTCGCCCTTGCCGTCCTCCGACGCCAGCACCAGGACGTTACGGACCGCGATCGAGCCGGAGTCGGCGTTGGTGCCCTCGGCCGGCTGGTACGGCTGCAGCGTCTGGGCGTTGAAGTTCGCGCCGCAGGCCGCCAGCGCGATACTCAAGGTGGCGGCGGCACCGGCCAGCGCGGTGCGCCGGACGAACCGCGAGGACAACGTGATCGGCACTGGATTCCCTCTCCTGCAAGGCTGTTCGACGCCGTCAGGCTGTGGCTCGTGGGCTGCTCGCGCTGTCCCTCGTCCATGGCCTCCGGCGCGTCACAGCGTAGCCCTCGCTCCCGTCGGACCCGACGGCGGGATGGCCGTTCGGGGGCGTCGCGAGGGTGTCCCCGGCAACCTTTCCCGCGCGCACGAGGCACGGCCCAGAGCGTTTGTCAAGGCGGGAAATGGCCTCTGACCAGCGCAAACGCCCCGACCGGACCAGCGACTGCGTGGTAGGATGGATCTCGGAAAGGGGCACGTGACATATGACTTTCACAGTCGGCGAGACGGTTGTTTACCCCAATCACGGAGCGGCCGTCATCGAGGACATCGAGACCCGTCAGATCAAAGGTGAGGACAGGACCTATCTGGTCTTGAGGATCGTCGCTCAGAACGACCTGGTCGTCCGGGTCCCCGCGTGCAACCTCGATCTCGTCGGCGTGCGTGACGTCGTGGATCAGGCCGGTCTGGAGCGCGTCTTCGACGTGCTGCGGGCGCCGCACACGGAGGAGCCGACCAACTGGTCGCGACGTTACAAGGCGAACCTGGAGAAGCTGCACTCCGGTGACGTGCTGAAGGTGGCGGAGGTCGTGCGCGACCTGTGGCGCCGTGAGCGTGACCGCGGTCTGTCCGCCGGTGAGAAGCGGATGCTGGCGAAGGCTCGCCAGATTCTGGTCTCCGAGCTGGCGCTGGCCGAGCACACCAACGAGGACAAGGCGGAAGCCATCCTCGACGAGGTTCTCGCTTCCTGATCGATCCGATCAGACCGAGTCGAAGTACGTGATCCTGCCGTCCTGCGCGGGCTCCCGATGAGTACCGCGGCCATCATCCCGGCGGCCGGTCTCGGACTCCGGCTCGGTGGTGAGACCCCGAAAGCGTTTCGGGAGGTCGGTGGCGATTCGCTGCTGGTCCACGCGGTTCGTGGACTGCGCGCAGCGACCGCCGCCGACCTTTCCTGCGTTGTGGTCGCCGTCCCGGCGGGCACCGAGGACGCCGTCCGGAAGGACCTCGAGCCGTACGCCGGTGACGCCCGGCTGACGGTGGTCGCGGGCGGTGCGGAGCGGGCCGACTCGGTCCGTGCGGCGCTGGACCTGGTCCCGGTCGACGGGATCGACTGCATCCTCGTCCACGACGCGGCCCGCGCGTTCGTGCCGGCCGAGGTCGTCGACCGTGTCGTCGCCGCGGTCCGTGCGGGCGCGCCGGCCGTCGTACCGGCGGTGCCGGTGACGGACACGATCAAGCAGGTTTCCCAGGCCGGTGAGGTCGTCGACACGCCCGATCGTTCGAGGTTGGTCGCCGTACAGACTCCGCAAGGTTTCGACCCCGCCGTACTGCGTCGTGCGCATGCGGCCGGTGGTGCCGGTGCGACGGATGACGCGATGCTGTGTGAACGGCTCGGCGTGACCGTTGTGACGGTCGAGGGGTCCGAGGACGCGTTCAAGGTGACGCGGCCGCGGGACCTGCTGCTGGCCGAGGCGTTGCTCGCGGCAAGGAGGCTGACGTGAAGGTCCCACGGGTCGGCACCGGGATCGACGTACACCCACTGGAGGAAGGCCGCCCGATGTGGCTGGCCGGACTGCACTGGCCGGAAGAGACCTCCGGACCGTCGGGCCACTCGGACGGCGACGTCGCGGCTCACGCCATCTGTGACGCCTTGCTCAGCGCGGCCCGATTGGGTGACCTGGGCTCCAACTTCGGTACGTCGGAGCCGCAGTGGGCAGGTGCTTCGGGAGCGGCGCTGCTGACCGAGGCGGCGCGCCGGGTGCGGGCCGCCGGGTTCGAGATCGGGAACGTCTCGGTGCAGGTCATCTGCAACCGGCCGCGGTTCGCCCGCCGTCGCGAGGAGGCCGAGAAGGCGTTGAGCGCGGCCTGCGACGCGGAGGTCTCGGTGAGCGCGACGACGACCGACGGTCTCGGCCTGACCGGCCGAGGCGAAGGCATCGCGGCCATCGCCACCGCGCTCATCTACTGACGGCCCTGTTTCGAAAGGCTGACCGGCTCGGTCGAGAACCGGGCTGCCCTCGGGTCCAGTTCGTCCCCGGTCCGTTCGGTCAGTACGCCGTACAGCTCGGGGCGCCGACCACGGAGCCAGCGGCGGCCCGTTGCCAGCGGCACCAGTTCCAGGTCGAGGTCGGCGACCACCACGGACTCGGACGGCACCGGGGTCTCCGCGACGATCCGGCCGTAGGGGTCCAGGATCATCGCGTTGCCGGTGCGGAGTTCGTCGTCGTCGCGGCCGACACCGTTGCTGAACAGCACGAACAGGCCGTTGTCGTGCGCCCGGGCGGGGAGCCAGCGCATCAGCCAGCCGCGCCCGTTCGGGCCGTTGAACGCGGCCTCGATCGCCTTCTGGTCACCGCTCTCCCAGATCTCCAGCGGGATCGGTTTCATCCCGTGCGGACTGCGCGAGCTGGTACCGCCGGTCTGGTGCGGCGCCAGCAGAACCGTTGCCCCGAGCAACGCGGTGATCCGGACGTTCTCCACCAGGTTGTTGTCCCAGCAGATCAGCACCCCGGCCCGGAAACCCCACGGCGTGTCGAACACGGTGTACGACGACCCGCTCGCGATCGCCTCGTGCTCGAACGCGTGCAGCTTCCGGTGCACGTGGACCTCGCCGGTCGGCAGGCAGACGGCGTACGAGTTGAACAGTTTGCCGTCGGCATCCTCCAGGAACCCGACGCCGAGTCCCGCGTCGAGTTCCTTGGCCAGGGCAAGAACCTGGCCGACCAGCGGACCGTCGGCGGGCGACGCGAGTTCGTGCAGGCGTTCGGCGGTGTGCCGGCGGAGGTGCCAGTAGCCGAGCAGGCACATCTCCGGGAACGCGACCAGCCGGGCACCGTCGGCGACCGCCTTCCGGGCCAGCCGCTCGACGGTGGCGAGGTTGGCCGACGGCTGGTCCGGCACCGCCTCGAACTGGACGACAGCGCTGCGAAAGAGGTTCATCTCCCCATCGAAACGCCGAACGTTCCATGACGTCCAATAGCTGTTTGATCAGATTCCATATCGTGGAGTTATGGATCTCCGACTGCTCCGGGCGTTCGTCACCGTGGCCCGGCTGCGCAACTTCGGCGCCGCGGCCGAGGAGCTGTCGACCAGCCAGCCCGCGCTGACCAAGCAGATCCAGGTCCTCGAGCGCCGGGTCGGTTCGGTGCTGTTCAGCCGGGGGCGCCACGGGGCCCGATTGACGTCCGCCGGGGAACTGCTGCTTCCTGACGCTCTGGAGTTGCTGGACCGGGCGGAGGCCTTCGATCGCAGAGCCGCTCAGGTCGCCGCCGGGAGCGAAGGCTCGCTGGCGGTCGGATTCGGGCTGTCCGGGATCGAGTTGGCGCCACGCGCTGTAGCGCTGTTCCGCAGCCGCTGGCCCGGTGTCTCGGTGTCCCTCGAGGACATGTCGTCGGCGGTCCAATGCGAACGCCTGCTCGCGGGCAATCTCCAGATCGGCTTCGTCCGGCTCCCGGTCCCGGCCGGCCTCGAACACCTACGGTTACGACGGGACCGCCTGGCTCTCGCGGTCCCTGACGGCGTCGACGTACCGAGGGATGTCGGTGGCTGGCTCGACGACCGGCCGCTCGTCCGTCTCACTCCGTCACGAGGGCCCGGTCTGACCGCTCAGATCCACGTCCTGTACGCCGAACTCGGCTGCCATCCCGGCGTACTCCAGGAGGCCGCCGACCTGCAGACCGTGCTGGTCTTGGTTGCCGCGGGCGCCGGTCCGGCCGTCGTACCTCAATCCGCCGAACGGATCGCTCCCCCTGAGCTTCGCCTGGTCCCGCTGCCCGGCCGGGCCGCCTCCTGGTGGATCGGTGCGGCCTGGGCGACTCGGACCCCGCTCACCGAGCGCTTCGTTCAAGGCCGCTGCCGAGGTCGCCCGCTCTTGAGCGCCGGCAGCTCGGTCGAGTCGAGCCACTGGGAGAACAGTTCGCGTACGGCGTTCCCGTCAGAACTGAACGTGACGGCCAGTGCGACGAACTCGTCCGTCGTCACCGAGCCGTGGCGATGCGACCGGGTCCACGTCCGCAGCAGTTCGAAGAACGCGTCGTCGCCGAGCTGCTGCCGCAGTACGTGCAGAGTGATCGCACCCCGCTTGTAGAGACGGTCGTCGAACATCATTTCCGGGCCGGGATCGGACAGCAGCAGGTCCTGCGGCAGGTTCTTCAGGCGCGAGTGCGCTTTGGAGACCTGCTGCGTCGCGGTCAGCCCGCCCGACGCCTCGGACCACAGCCACTCGGCGTAGCAGGCGAATCCCTCGTTCAGCCAGATGTGCTGCCACGCCGCCGGGGTCAGGCTGTTGCCGAACCACTGATGCGCGAGCTCGTGCGCGACCAGCCGTTCGGATCCGCGGCGGCCGTCCAAATGGTTTCGGCCGAACACCGAAATCCCTTGTGCCTCCAGGGGAATCTCCAGCGGGTCGTCCGTCACCACGACCGTGTAGCCGGCGAACGGATACGGACCGAAGAGCCGGCCGAACAGCTTCATCATGTCCTGCTGGCGGCCGAAGTCCGCCCGGAACTCCCGCAGCAGCGACGGCGGCAACACGGCCTGGGTCGGCACCGGTGACGAGGCCAGGTCGACGGCGTCGTACCGGCCGATCTGAACGGTCGCCAGGTACGTCGCCATCGGCGCGGCCTGGTCGAACACCCAGGTGGTCCGGCTTGCCTTCACCCGCCGGGACACCAACCGCCCGTTGGCGACCACGTGGTACGGCGAATCCGTGGTGATCGTGATCCGGTAGTGCGCCTTGTCGCCGGGGTGGTCGTTGCAGGGGAACCAGGTCGCCGCGCCGCTCGGCTGGCCGGCGACGATCACGCCTTCGGTGAGTTCCTCCCAGCCCAGTTCTCCCCACGGACCGTCCTCGGGCTTGGGGTTGCCGGCGTACTGGATGTCGACGGTGAACTCGGCCCCGTCGAGGATGCTCGCCGAGATGTGCAGCTTCCCGGGGCGCTGGGTGAAGCGCTGTGCCCGGCGGCCGTTGACCGAGACCTTCGACACCCGCAGGCCGGACAGGTCGAAGCTGATCCGGGACAGGGCCTGCGTCGCCACCGCGGTGATGGTGGCCTTGCCGGACAGCCGGTTGCTGCTGACCCGGTAGTCCAGGTCCAGCTCGTAGGACTCGACGTGGTAGCCGCCGTTGCCGTGGGAGGGTACGTAGGGGTCGCCGGCCGTCGACGCCCCGGGCTGCTGCCTGTTGTCGGGGGCAACCATCAGCTCTGCCAGGGGGCGATCGGGTTCCCGGCCCAACGCGTCCCGGCAGGTACACCTTCACCGCGCATCACGAGCGACACCGGCCCGATGGTAGCCCCCGCTCCGACCGTGGCGGCCGGCAGGACGATGCCGTGGGGGCCGAGGGTCGCGCCCGGGCCGAAGGTGACGGTGTTCATGGAGAGAACTCGATCATGAAACAGGTGCGTCTGCAGCACACATCCGCGATTCACCGTGGCGCCGTCGCCGAGGGTGACCAGGTCCGCCTCGGGCAACCAGTACGTCTCGCACCACACTCCCTTGCCGATCTTGGCCCCGAGCGTCCGCAGCCAGAGCGCGAGCACCGGCGTACCGGCCGCCGCATTGGCGAACCAGGGCGCGGCGACCAGTTCGACGAAGCTGTCCACGACCTCGTTGCGCCAGACGAACGAACTCCACAACGGGTACTCGACCGCGCGGGTCCTGCCCACGATCACCCATTTGGCGACGGTCGCCGTCCCGCCCGCGACCGCGCCGGCGGCGAGGATCACCGCACCGGACAGCAACACCGTCAGCCACGGCCCGAGCCACACGTCGAGCGCCTGCAAGGCGAACAGCACGCCGAGCGCGATCGCCACCGTGCACATCATCGGCACGAATCGGCACAGCTCGACCAGCGCGCGGGCCAGCTTGAGCTCGAGCGGCGGGTCGAACGTCCGGCTCTGGTCACCCTCGACCGCCTGACGCCGGAGTTTCACCGGCGGAGATCCGAGCCACGACGTACCGGCCTTCGACTTCTTCGGGGCGGCCGACAGGACCGCGACCAGCCCGTTCTTCGGCACCGACCGGCCCGGCGCGGTCATCCCGGAGTTGCCGAGGAACGCACGTTTCCCGACCTTCGCGGCGCCACGTGCAGCCAGCCGCCGCCCAGTTCGTACGACGCGATCATCGTGTCGTCGGCCAGGAACGCGCCCTCGCCGACCGTCGTCATCTTCGGCAGCAAGAGCACCGTCGACGCCTCGACGTCCCGGCCGACCTTGGCGCCGAGGGCCCGCAACCACCACGGCGTCAGCAGGCTCGCGTACAGCGGGAACAGCAGCGTCCGGGCCGAGTCCAGCAGCCGCTCGGTCGCCCAGACCTGCCAGCCGATCCGGCTCCGCACCGGGTAGTGGCCCGGCTTGATCCCGATGCCCAGCAGCCGTACGCCGACGAGCGTCAGCCCGGCCAGGGTGGCGAATCCGACCAGCGTCATCAGCGGAACGGCGGTGAGAGCTTCGAGAGCGGCCTCACCGAGAGTCTCGGTGCCCTGCACCGCGTTGCCCAGTACGGCGATCGCCGCCGCGGCCGCGGCCACCGGGATCAACGACATCACGACGGACTGAGCGCCGTACGCGAGAACCCACCACGGCGCCCGGGCCGGCCGGTGATCGGGCCAGGGGCGCCTGGCACGGCCGATGCGGGTCGCGGGGGACCCGGACCAGCGCTCGTTGGCGGGGACCTTGCCGGAGACGGCCGAGCCGGCGGCGATCTCGGCGTTCCGGCCGATCTCGGCACCGGGCAGCAGAGTGCTCCTGGACCCGACGACGGCCTCGGCGCCGACGCTCACCGGACCGACGTGCAGTCGGTCTCCGTCGATCCAGTAACCGGCCAGGTCCACTTCGGGTTCGATCGAGGCGCCGCGGCCCATCGTGAGCATGCCGGTGACCGGCGGCAGTGTGTGCAGGTCGACGCCGCGGCCGATCTTCGCACCGAGAGCCCTTGCGTAGTAGGCGATCCAGGGCGCGCCGGCCAGGTTGGCGGCGCCGGCCGCGTCGGCGAGGTTCTCGGCGGCCCAGAGTCTCACGTGGACGTTGCCGCCTCGGGGGTAGGTGCCGGGTTTCAGGTTGCGGAGCAGGAGGCGGGCGCCGATGACGGCGATCCCCATCCGGCCCGCCGGAGTGATCAGGACCAGCCAGCCGGCCAGGATCCACCACCAGGAGACCGTTCGGACCCAGGGGAGTGGGCCGGCGAACTCGGCGAGCAGGTTGTTCAGCGTGAACAGGTAGACGAGCCACCGGACTCCGACGACCGTCTGCAGGATCAGCGTCAGCGCGGTCTGCAGCAGTTGGGTGGCCTTGGGGGTCGGCCTGACCTCACGGACTTCTACGGGCTCGGTGAGCTTCGTGGTCGCCTCGTCGAGCCGATCAGCCAAGGCCCCGAGCCGTGGGTACTCGTAGATGTCCGCGACCGTGACGTCGGGGTATCGCTCGCGGAGGGCTGACACGAGTTGGGCGGCGGCGAGACTGCCGCCGCCGTGCAGGAAGAAGTCGTTGTCGGCGCTGGTGACCTTGGCTCCGAGGACCTTCGTCCAACGCTCTGCGAGCCAACCGGCTGTCCCGTCGAGCTCGGCCGTGGGGCCGTCGGTGTCCATGCCTTCGAGCGGCCAGGGGAGCGCGTCGCGATCCACCTTGCCCGACGTCCTGGTCGGCAGGGTGCCGACGATCGCCAGCAGCGGTACGAGCGCCGCGGGCAGGGCTTCCCGGAGTCGTTCGGTCGCCGCCTGCTGGTCGAACACGGTCGGGTCTTCTGGTACGACGTACCCGACGAGCAACTGGTTACCGGCGGCGCTGGTCCGGACCGCGGCGGCCGCGCCGGAGACGTTCGGCAGCGCCTGGAGAGCGGCGTCGACCTCGCCGAGCTCGATCCGGCGGCCGCCGAGTTTGATCTGCTCGTCCGCGCGGCCCTGGAAGATCAGGCCTTCCGGCTCGTAGCGGACGAGGTCGCCGCTGCGGTACGCGCGTTCCCAGCCGAGGGTCGGCATCGGGGCGAACTTCTCGGCGTCCTTGGCCGGGTCCAGGTACCGGGCCAGGCCGACCCCGCCGATGATCAGCTCACCGGTCTCGTTCTCGGCCACTTCGTTGCCATTGGCATCTACTACGGCGAGGTCCCAGCCGTCGAGCGGCAGGCCGATCCGGACCGGGCCCTGGCCGGTCAGCCGGGCGGCGCAGGCCACCACGGTCGCCTCGGTCGGGCCGTACGTGTTCCAGACCTCGCGCCCGTCGGTCGCCAGCCGTTCCGCGAGCTCGGGCGGGCAGGCCTCGCCGCCGAAGATCAGCAGCCTCACCTGGTCGAGCGCGTCGGCGGGCCAGAGGACGGCGAGGGTCGGGACGGTGGAGACGATCGTGATGCCTTGCGCGACCAGCCACGGGCCCAGGTCCATCCCGCTGCGGACGAGCGACCGCGGTGCGGGGACGAGGCAGGCGCCGTGACGCCAGGCCAGCCACATCTCCTCGCAGGACGCGTCGAACGCGACCGACAGTCCGGCGAGCACACGATCGTCCGGGCCGATCGGCTCGTCCTGGAGGAACAGCCGCGCCTCGGCATCCACGAAGGCGGCCGCGGATCGGTGCGTGACCGCGACACCCTTGGGTACGCCGGTCGAGCCCGAGGTGAAGATGATCCACGCGTCGGCGTCCGGATCCGGGCCGTCCGCTCTCGGTGGTTCGATCTGTGCCGAGTCCATCCGGGCCGAATACGGGTGGTCGAAGTACCCGTCGGCGTTGTCGTTGCCCTGCGGCGGTCCGGCCTGGGTACGGAGCAGGTCGAGCTCGAGCTCATCGGTGACGATCGCCGCGACGGCCGCCTCACCGAAGACGAGCTCGGCGCGCTCCTCCGGGTCGTCCGCGTCGACCGGCACGTACGCCGCCCCGGCCTGGAGTGTGCCGAGGATCGCGACGTACAGATCGTTGTGCCCGGACGAGATCCGCACCCCGACCCGATCGCCCGGCCCGATCCCACCCTCGGCCAGCCGCCCCGCGAACTTGGTCGCCTGCTCGAGCAACTCCCGGTAACTCAGGCTCACGCCACCGTCGTCCAACGCCGGTTCGTCCGGGTACCTGGCCGCCGTCTCCCGCAACACCTCCACCAACGTCCGCGCCGGCGCCGCCCGCTCCCCCCGCCGCAAGATCACGGCCGGATGATACGCCCTCTGGTTGACGACCCCACCAACCCGAACAACACCACTCGGTGGGTTACTCGACGAGGTCGATCGGAGCGGCGTAGGTGTTGCAGGCCTTGTTCTCGCCGATGTTGTAGCCGTTCTGGATCCAGAAGCCCTGGCTGGTGGCGCGGCCGTGGGTGCGTTCCTCCGGGGGCGTGTTGGGCGATTCGCCGAAGCTGTTGCTGGACTGTTCCTTGAACTCGTCCATGCGGTCGGTGAGCGGGTAGGTACTGGCGACCGCCTTGCTGAAGACGCCGGCGAAGCAGGAGGCCTGGAGTTCGTTGCGGCGGGAGTACTCGAGCTTCCGGTCCGGGTGGTCCTGCAGGTACGCCGCTCGCGCGTAGAACAGCCCGGTGACGCCCTGGACGTGGTGGCCGTACTCGTGCGCGATCGTCATCAGGTACGCCAGGTCCTGCTCCGGTCCGAACGCCTTGTTCATCTGCTGTACGTCGGTGTACATCACCTGATTGCCGTAGCAGTAGAACGCCAGCACCCGCCCGGAGAGCGGAGCGAAGTTGCCGCAGGGGGTGACGACCGGCTTGTCGAACACGACCAGGCCCGGGTCGGGCTTCTCGTCGCCCAGGCCCTTGAAGATCGGCCGCCAGGCGTCGTTGAGGCAGGTGAACAGCTTCTGGTAGTACACCTTCTGCGCCGCCAGGCTGCCGTTGCCGAGGCTCGCGGCCCTGCAGTTCTGCTCGGGCAGGCCGCCGGAGCGGTAGATCTCGGCGTTGAGCAGGTAGTCCTCCGCCGAACCCTTCTGCGGGTTGGTGCTCGGCGTCGGCACGACCGACGGGCCGGTGACACCGGGTTGGGCGGTGTTGTCGTCGCTGCCGCCGGTGAGGATCACGCTGATGGCAGCCAGCGCCCCGCCGACGATGACGAGCATCACAAAGCCGAACAGGATGAGCCGGACCGCACCACCCCGGCGCTTCGGCGGCTGGAACCCGTTGAACTGTCCCTGCCCGCCGTAGTACGGCTGATTCCACTGACCCGGGTACGGCGTCTGGTACTGACCAGGACCGGGCTGGAACTGCGGACCGGGCTGGAATTGACCCGGCTGGAACTGACCGGGACCCTGCTGCGGCCAAGGGGCCGCCTGCGGCGGCGGCAGGACACCAGGGGGTGGGCCGACGGGCCGATCCTGCGGACGGCCCCCGTAGCCGTACGGACTGCTCACCGGTGTTGCCCTCCTGCCGCTGGACTGCGTGACTCGAGTTCGCTGGACGAACCGGCACGAGACTACTCTCGACCCATGTCACTGAAGCGCCGCCTCCTGCCGGCTGCCCTGCTGATGTCCCTGACCGCCCCGTTCGTTGCCCTCGGCACATTGCCCGCCCACGCGGCCGACGACCAGATCACGGCGTACTCCGCGGAGGCGACGCTGACCAAGGACGGCGCACTGCAGGTCAAGGAGACAGTGGACCTGACCGCCGGCGGTACGACGTTCAGCCGGACGCTGACCACGAAGGTCCGGGCCGACGCCGAGCGGGACCGCACGTACGACGTCCGCGACGTGTCGGCGACCGTGAACGGTCAGCCGGCGCAGGGGTTCAGCGACGAAGGCACCGACGACGGCCGGCGGCTGACGCTGAACGCGTCCGGCCAGTCGAAGATCGTCTACAGCTACACCGTGGACAACGTGGTGGCCGAGACCACCGAGGGCCGCGAGGTGAGCTGGCCGATCGTGCAGGGCTTCGGTACGTCGGTGCCGAAGGCCACAGTCACCGTGAATGTGCCGTTCGCGACCTGGGTGACCTGCATCGCCGGGCGGGTCGGTTCGAGCATGCCGTGTACGTCGTCGCAGCTGGGCGAGTCGGCCGCGGTGCAGATCGACCAGAACGGCGTACCGGCGGGTGGAAGGCTGACCTTCCTGACCGGGTTGAGCGACCAGGCGACGGTGCAGCCGAACGCCGAGTTCGCGGCGCGGTGGAGCCTGGGCCGGGCGTTCACGGTCGACTCCAGCACGCTCGGGCTCTCCGCACTGGTCTTCGGCCTCGGACTGCTCGGTGCCGTGGCGCTGTGGTACTTCCGCGGGCGTGACGCGGCGAAGGTCGGCGGCGGTGCGCCGGAGCGGCCGGTGCTGGACAGCCCGGACGGGCCGCAGTTCGCAGCGCCGGACGGGATCCGGCCGGGGCAGGTCGGCACGGTGGTGGACGAGACGGCCGATGTCGTCGACATCACCGCGACACTGCTGGACCTCGCCGTACGCAACTACCTGACGATCGTCGAGCTGCCGCGGCAGAGCCAGTTCGGCAAGCTGGACTGGGAGCTGCGCCGGCTGAACCAGGGTGGTCCGGAGCTGCTGCCGTACGAGAAGGCCCTGCTCGACGCGGTGTTCGTGGACGGCGACTCCGTGGTCGTCTCCACACTCGGCCCGTCGCTGCGGCCGCGGCTCAACCTGGTGCGCGAGCAGTTGTACGCCGACGTCGTGACGCAGGGGTGGTTCGCCAGCCGCCCGGACGCGGTTCGGAACCGCTGGACCACCGCGGGCATGGTGTTGCTGGGTGCGGGCGTCGTACTGACGCTCGTGCTCGCCATCGTGACGAAGTACGCGCTGGTGGGCTTCGCCGTCATGCTGGCCGGACTCGTGCTCGCACTCATCGGTCAGGTCGCTCCGGCCCGCACTGCCCGTGGTGCGGCCGTGCTGGGGCGTGTGGCCGGCCTGCAGCGGTATCTGCTCGACGAGACGTCGGCAGACCTGCCGCAGAGCCACCGGCTCGAGTTCGCCTCGCGCTGCCTCCCGTACGCCGCTGTGCTCGGCCTGACCGAGAAGTGGGCGCTGGAGATCGCCGCCACCGATGACGACGACGACCCGGACGCCGGCATCGGCTGGTACTCCGGACCGGAGAACTGGCACCTGTCCGACATCGGTGAGTCGCTCAGCAACTTCGTGACGTCCTTCGGCGGCACGCTGGCCACGGCACGCCGCCTGTTCTGAGCCGGAAACGCAGAAGCCCGGGTCCAGTGCGGACCCGGGCTTCTGCGTCGTACCGTTAGGCCACTCGGGCCTCGGGCGCGGTGTAGGTGTTGCAGGCGTTGGGCTGCTTGCTGTTGTACCCGGCGATGGTCCACTGGTAGTTGCTCACCCGGTTGCCGTGGTCGTGCACACGCGGCCGGGAGTAGTCGTCACCGGTGTGGGCGATCAGGAACTTCCAGTTCTGCAGCAGCGGGCCGCGCATCGGGATGAACGCCGCGTTCGCGCCCAGGTACGCCGCGCCGAGGCAGGTGGCCTGCAGTTCCCGGCGACGGCTCTCGAGCAGCTTCTGGTTCGGCGTCATCTTCTGCTGGCGCGCGACCGAGGCCGCCAGGATGCCGCTCAGGTTCTGGACGTGGTGGCCGTACTCGTGCGCGAACGTGTTCAGCATGATCGCCCGGGCGTACACCGGGTTGCTCCGGTAGTACCGGTTGTCCACCGTGAACGGCAGGTAGATGGTCGCGTTGACGCCGCAGTACGACGCCCGGACGCTGCGCTGCATGCCACACGGGGACGACAGCTTGCCGGCGTACACGACCGCCTTCGGGGGCCGGAACGGCAGGCCGGCCTTCTTCATCGCCAGGGACCAGGTCCGGTTCAGGCACGGCAGCAGAGTGTTGTAGTAGTTCCGTGCGGCGGTGAAGTTGATCGGCGCGAACGGCGGCTCGGCACACTTCGCGGCCGCGATCGGTCCGACGGTGTACAGCTTGTTCGCGGTCAGGATCTCGTCCTGGGCCGGTGCGGGGGCCTCGGTGGGTGTCGGCGACGCCTGGGAAGGAGTCGGGGACGGCGACTCCGACGGGCTCTCCGACGTGACCGGCGAGGGGCTGTTGGTGGTCTGCGGGGCGTCGTCGCCGAGGTTGCGGACCAGGAGCGTGACGCCGGAGCCGACGACCAGGACGGCGAGCACCACCAGACCGATCAGCAGGCCGCGGGTCCGGTTCGCCTGCTTGCGGCGGCGGCCGGGACCCGGTGGCTGCGGGATCGGGATCGGCGGGTACTGCCAGGTGGGCGGCTGCTGCACCGGCTGCCCCATCGGCCCGATCTGCCCCCGCTGCGCGGCGTGCCGAGGTCCACTCTGCTGCTGCCGGTTGGGCGGCAAAGCGTTGCTCCACGGCGACGGAGCCTGCTGCTCGGACCCGGCTTGCGGAGCCCACAAGTAGGACCCTTCCGAGTACGCCCCCGTCCGCCCCACCTCATCCCCACCCCCCTGCGGCGGTGTCGCTGCACCTTCACCTACCCCCTGCGGCCCACCGGCCTGCGGCCCACGGCTCGGTCCGGAACCCTGCTGAGGTCCGCTCTGCGGCCTGCCGCCGTACGCCGGCGCCGACTGCCACCCCGCCTGCCCACCACCGGCCCACCCAGCCCCGCCCGGCACACCGGCCGAACCCCCGCCGGACTGCTCGGTCCTGGACCAGCCCGCACCACCCTGAGCCGCACCGCCGTGCGCCGGACTGCCTTGCGGCCGAACCGCCTGTGCCGGACCGCCCTGAGCGGTACCGCCGCCCGGGCCAGCACTGCCTTGCGCCGGACCGCCCTGCGCGGGACCGCCCTGGGGCGCACCGCCTTGCGCGGGACCGCGCTGCGGACCGCTGTGCGCCGGACTGCCTTGCACCGGAGCCCCCTGCACAGGACTGCCCTGCGCCGGACTGCCCTGCGCCGGACCGCCCTGGGTAGCACCGCCTTGTGCCGGACCGCCCTGGGTAGTGCCGCCCTGAGGGACGCCGGTGTGTGGCGGACCGTCCTCGGGTCGAGCGGTCAGCGGGGGCCTGGGCTGCTCTGGACGGGTTTGCCAGGTCGGGGCTTCGGGGTCTTCCGGGCGCCGGTTGGTCCAGCCATCGCCGAACCAGTTGTTCGCCGGGCGATCGCTCCGGGACGCACCCGGGTCCTGGAACTCGCGCTTGGCCTCGGTGCTCTCGCTCCACCACCTGGGCGACTGGCCATCCCCGGCAGGCTTCTCCGGCGGACCGGCGGGCTGGTCGCCGTCAGCCGGTTCGCGCGCCGGGGGTGGATTCCAGTTGTCCGACATCGATACTCCTCACGACCTTCTGGGTGTAGCCGTCACGTGGTGCATCCGGCGCTGTTCGGGGTGCCGACGCCGCGCCCGGTCGATCTCCCCCCGGACAGACTGCTCGTCCCCGGACATACTCTGCGTGATCCGGGCGCACCAGGCTAGCCAGCCCGGCAGGTCTCCGTCTGCAGGCAGGTCCATCGTGACCCAGACCACTATGACGACGTGAGCTGCCTTACCAGTTCCTACTGCACCTTGGCGGAGGAAACGGCGAAGGTGTTGCAGACGCTCGGGTTGCGGCTGTTGAAGCCGCGGGTCGCCCAGTAGCGGTGGTTGACCCCGTCACCGTGGTCGTTGTTGTGGTCGGTCCAGTGCAGGATCAGCCACTTCCACTGGAACAGCGCCTCACCGGTGATCGGATAGGTACGCCGGTTGGCGCCGATGAACATGTCGCCGAAGCAGGACGCCTGCAACTCGAGCCGCCGGCTGCCCTCCAGTTCCAGTGCCCGGGTCGGGGCCTCGTAGCGGATCCGGTGGTTGGCGGCGAGGATGCCGGTCAGGTTCTGGACGTGGTGACCGTACTCGTGCGCGAACTGGTGCAGCATCCACATCCGCGCCCACACCTTCTGGTACGCCTGCGGGTAGCGGTTGTAGTTGCCGATGTCCTCGGTGAGGTTCATGTAGATGGTCTCGTTGCTGCCGCAGTAGAACGGCGGACCGGAGTCGTAGCCGGTCCCGCACGGCGTACTGATGCTGCCGCTGAACGGTTGCACGGTCGGCGGCCGGAACCGCGCACCGGACTTGGCGATCAGCGCCGGCCAGGACCTGTTCAGGCACTTCAGCAGGTTGGCGTAGTTGGCCCGCGCACCCGACACGTTCGACGGGCGGGACCTGGACTCCTTGCAGTTCACGGACCTCATCGCCCCGGCCTTGTACAGCCCGTTGCGCAGCACGATGTCGGTGTCGCTCGGACCGGGCTTCGGCTTCGGTGTGGAGGTCGTCCGCGGCGCGGTCGGCTCGGTCGCGGTCGGCCGGGTCGTGGTCAGGGTCGGGCTGCTCGCCACGGTCCGTGACACCGACGGCGTCGCGGACGGCGCGTACCTGGGGGTGTAGCTCGACGAGGAGTACGACGGACTGGTGTACGGGTCGTCGTCCTGGTCCAGCGCGTTCGCCACCCCGAAGAGCCCGACGCCGCCGAGTACCACCACTCCGAGCACGATGAGGACAGCCTTGGCGCCGCCACTCTTCTTCTGTGGCGGCCGCGGTCCACCAGGCGGAACACCCCAGCCGAACTGCGGCTGCCCGCCGTACGGCGCTGGCGGCGGCGGACCGCCGTACTGCTGACCGCCGTACTGGGGACCTGGCTGCCACTGCTGCTGTGCACCATAGGACGGCGGCTGCGCACCGTTAGGCGGTTGCGGCCCAGGTGGTGGGCCCCACTGGTTGCCGGACACGCGCCAGACGCTATCCGAGCCCCGGCTCACCAACAGTTGCCGAGCTCAACAGCCGGACTCAGCTGACCTTGCCGGGCCCGGCCGTGAAGGTGTTGCACTTGCCGACGTTGCGGCTGGTGAAGGCGCCGCGGCTCCAGAACCCGTGGTTCGCCCGGCTGTACGCCGGCAGGATGCCGGTCATCTGCTGCAGGGCGTGGGCGTATTCGTGCGCCACCGTGTGCGAGGCGAGCGCACGGGCGAACGCCCGGTTCCGCTTCCAGTACGAGACGTCGTCGGCGACGTCCATGTAGATGGTGTGGTTCGACGGGCAGTAGAACGACAGGCTCCGGTCGGAGTTGCCGCACGGGGAGTTCGCCGAGCCCACCCAGGAGAGCAAGCCCGGCGCCCGGAAGGTGCGGCCGGACGCAGCGACCTGCCGCGGCCAGGCACGGTCCAGACAGGCCTTGACGGCCCGGTAGTACGACGTCGCCTTCGACACGTTGGCGAGCCCGACAGGCGCCTCCTTGCAGTTCACCGATTGCTGTACGCCGGTCTTGTACAGCCGGTGCGTGGCGACGAACTTCAGCGGATCCATCGTCTGCACAGGCTTCGGCGAGGTCGTGCGCGTCGTCGTAGCCCGGGTCGGCAGCGGAATCGCCGGCTTCGAGGTGGTTGCCACCGGCACCGAAGGCGTCGAGAAGACCGGAGTACCCGGAGCCACCGGCTCCGCCACGGCGGGGTCGTCGTCGATGCTCTGTGTGACCTTGATGCCGGCGGTCGGGCCGTAGTAGCCCGGCTGCTGTGGTGGCGGGGTCCCGTACGGCTGGTAGGGCATTTGCGGGCCCGGTGGCGGTCCCCAGGTGTGGCCTGACACCCGCCAGACGCTAGCCGAGCCAGGGATCACGTTGCACGAGACACCTGTCACGATATGGTGCCCGGGTCAACTGACCCTCTTCCTACGGTGTGATTGGGCGATGCGCGTACGTCTGCTCGGGGTAACCCTGTGTGCCCTCGGTCTCTCGGCCCTGACCGGCGTCCCGGCCGGCGCGACCGGTTCCCACGGTGCGGCCGACCCGGTCGTGACCAATTTCGACAGTCAGGTCCGGGTCGAACGTGACGGCCTGCTGAAGGTTTCCGAGACCTGGAAGCTGAGCGACGTGAACGGGACGTTCACCCGGTTCGTGCTCACCCGCGACCATCTGCCCGACGACGTCGACCACGTGCAGCGGATCGAGGACCTGAAGGTCACGTCCGGAGGGCAGGAGAAGCAGACCGAGACCAGCACGAACGGTGACGTCACCTCGATCGCGGTCGCGGACGTCAGCGGCGCCACCCAGCTGGACTTCACCTACACGGTGCGTGGCGCGGTGGCGAAGACGCTGAACGGCACGGAGGTGCGGTTCGCCCCGCTGACCGGGATCAACCTGACCATCCAGCAGGCGAACATCGTGTTCAGTACGCCGGAGGTCACGCATGTCTCCTGCTTTGCCGGCGCGATCGACAGCAACACCCCGTGCACATTGGCGCAGCTCGGCGAGACGGCCGGGCCGACGTTCCAGCAGCAGGGCCTGCCGCCGGGCAACACGGTCCGGCTGACGGTCGGCTTCCCCGAGGGCGAGATCGCCGCGAACTCGATCGTCGAGTACCGCAAGACGTTCAAGCGGGCCTTCTCCACCGACACCGCGCAACTGCTGACCGCGCTCGGCGTGCTGCTGCTCGGCGCGATCGCGCTGCTGGTGCTGTACCGGGTCCGCGGCCGCGACCGGGTCGACCCGCGGCGCGTCGTCCCGGCGTCGCTGTTCAGCCTCGGCGCCGACACCCGGATCGACTTCACTCCGCCGTCGGACCTGCGCCCCGGTGAGGTCGGCACCCTGATCGACGAGCGGATCGACCCGGTCGACGTCACCGCCACGATCATCGACCTGGCCGTTCGGGGCCACATCACGATCATCGAGCAGGAGCACCACTCCGAGTACGCACGGCCCGACTGGGAGCTGCGCCGGGTCGCGAACGCACCGTCGGAGGAGCTGCAGCGGTACGAGAACGTGCTGATCCGCGCGATCTTCGGTGACTCGGACTCGGTACTGGTCTCCGAGCTCGGCCGCCAGGTCCGGGCGAACCTCGCCCAGGTCCAGGACGCCCTGTACGACGGTGTGGTCAAGCGCGGGTGGTTCACCGAGCGGCCGGACCGGACCCGGTCGCTGTGGGCGACGATCGGCATCGTGGTCACCGTGGTCGGTGTCGCGCTGACCGTCCTGCTCGCACTGCTCTCGACCTGGGGCCTGCTCGGTCTCGCGATCACCGCCGTCGGCGTCGGCCTGATCGTGGTCGGCCGCTACATGCCGGCCAAGGCTCCGGCCGCCGGGCGGGTGCTCGGCCAGGTCGCGGCGATCCGCGGTGAGCTGCTCGAGATGGACGTCAGCGAACTGCCGGCCGACCAGCACGCGGAGCTGTGCTCGCGCGCCCTGCCGTACGCCGTCGTGCTGGGCGGCTCGGAGCGCTGGATCGACGCTCTGGTCGCGACCGACGACGACATCGACGAGGACGAGGGCTTCGGGTGGTACCGCGGCCCGCGGGGCTGGCACCTGCAGTACCTGCCCGACTCGCTCCGCAACCTCACCACCAACCTCACCGGCGCGCTGTTCGCCCGCTGAGCACGACATGACAGTGCCCGTCACACCACCCCGGTGTGGCGGGCACTACAGCTTTCACCAGTTGGCCTGCGCTCCCGTTGGAGGCAACGGCACCCCTTCCGGGTGGATGACGTAGACGAGACCACCGGAGTGCGGCAACCAGGCGTTCTCGAACGCGGCCCGGTCGTACGTCGTCCGCACCTCGTCGTTGCTCGGGATCAGGTGCGAGGCCGGATCGTTGACGACCACGTTGCCGTTCGCGTCGAATCCGACGATCACCATCAGGTGCCCGTTCGTCCCGTACCCGGCGCCGGGCAGGTCGCCCTTCTTGAACGACAGCGAGGCGATCAACGGGATCCCCGCCGCGATGAACTGCTCGGCCTCGGTCAGCGACCGCAGCCGCGTGACGAACCCGTCGACCCCGCGCGTCCCGGCGTACGCGGTGTTGAACGGCCAGTTGCCGGCGCCGTCGTACGCGTAGTCGAAGACCGAGCGGGCCGCATGGTCGACCTGCGGGTCGGCGTCGGACGGATCGACCCAGGCCGTCTCCTCGGCGGTCGGTCCGGCGCCGTAGTAGTCGAGCACCATCGCCGTCGACGTCGGCGAGCACCAGGCCTCGCCGCCGCCGTCCCACTGCGGGTAGTGCCCGATGTGCGTCTCCTGCGAGTACGTCGGGACGTCGAGGACGATGCCCTGGGCGCCACCAAGGGGGCTGGCGGCAACCTTCTTCGTGTCCGGCAGCCGGGACGCCATCGCACCGACGGACCGGACCGAGGGGGTCTGCGTCGTACCGGACAACCGGTAGAGCGAGACCTTCAACTGCCATCGGTCCAGCGACCGGCCGTCGGCCGCGACAAAGGTGTCGACGGCAACAGCTCCGTCGGTGTCGCCCTGGGCCGGGACCGAGGTGCGATGGATGTCACCGGCCGCGGTGTCGTCGCCGCTCGACCAGCGGCCCAGCACGTACCACTTGGTGGTGGTGCCGAGATCGGTCCGGCCGGACATCGACACTTCGACCCAGGTCCCGGGCGGTGTGGTCGCGTTCCAGGACGCGATCAGTTCGGTGAGACCGAAGCCGGGGCTGACGACCGGTGACGTCCAGCTGGTCCGGTCGTAGGTCTTGGCGGTGCCGTCACCGAACGGATCGACGTACGACGTCGTGCCGCTCGGCGTACCGAAGGTGAGGGCGCCGTCGGCGACGGTGGTGCCGGAGTGGGCACCGGCGAGGAAGTCGTCGGTCGACGTCCACGTGTGATACGCGATGTCGCGCAGCTGCTGCGGCACCTTCGCGGCCTCGCTGGGCAACGTGCCGGAGGTCAGCACGACCACACCGGCGATCAGTGCGGTGAGGCTGTGGGCGGTGGTCATGGAACGACGGTAGACCTGGGCTGCCCGGCTGTCGCGGTAACGCGTGCCGTGACGGCGAACTTTTTCGGTCAAATAGTTACGAACGCTCGGCCCACTCGTCGGCGAGCATCGCGAAGACCAGTTCGTCGGTCCACTCGCCCTTGAGGAACTCGTTCCGGACGAAGTGCGCCTCCTGACGCATCCCGAGCCGCCGGAGCAGGTTCGCCGACCCGGTGTTGCGGGCGTCCAGGCGGCCGATGATCCGGTGCATCCCGAGCTCCTCGAACCCGATCCGCAGCAACTCCACCGAGGCCTCCGCGGCGTACCCGCGCCCGTGGAACTCCGGGTGGAAGACGAACCCGATCTCCCCGGTCCGGTGCTCGGCACTGTGGACGAACAGAGTCACCTCGCCGACATGCCGACCGGTCTCCCGCAAGATCACGGCGACGGTGAGCGCTTGACCGTCGGTGTCCATCGGGACGTCGGCCAGCCGGCCGGCGAGGGACTCCATCACCTGCTCCGGAGTCCTCACGTCGTACAGCAGGAAGCGGGTGACTTCCGGGCTGGACTGCAGCTTCAGCAGGTCGTCGTAGTCGGTGTCGAGGTAGCGGCGAAGGGTCAGGCGGTCCGTCTCGATCGGAAGCGAGTAGGTGGTCACCGATCGAGACTATGAGACCGCCGCAACCCAATTAGCGGCTCAGCCGTTGGCCAGAGCCTGGAGGCGGCTGTAGTCGCCGTTGAACCGGTTCTGGTCAATGGGCGACGAGGTCCACTGCCAGAAGGTGTAGTACGGCCAGCCGCCGGGGAGCGTGCCGACCGTCGAGGAGTAGCGGGCGACCCAGAGCGGGTTGGTCGAGCTGAAGGCGGTGGTGTTGCCGGTGCAGCGGCTCCACCAGTCGTAGTTGGTGTAGATGACGGCGTCGCGGCCGGTGCGGGCCTTGTAGGTGTTGAGGAAGTCCCGGATCCAGCTGACCATGGCGGACTGACTCAGCCCGTAGCAGGTCGCGCCGTACGGGTTGTACTCGATGTCGAGCGCGCCCGGCAGCGTCTTGCCGTCCCGGGACCAGCCGCCGCCGTTGCTGGCGAAGTAGTTGGCCTGGGTGGCGCCGCTGGACGAGTTCGGCAGGGCGAAGTGGTAGGCGCCGCGGATCATGCCGACGTTGTAGGAGCCGTTGTACTGCTGGGCGAAGTACGGGTTCCGGTACGACGTGCCTTCGGTCGCCTTCACGTAGGCGAAGCGCTTGCCTTGGTTCCACCAGTAGTTCCAGTCGACGTTTCCCTGGTGGCTGGAGACGTCGATGCCGTCGACAACCGCTGCGGTCCCCATGTCGGCCGGAGCGGGGGCCGCGGATGTGCCGGTTGTCACGGTGTTCTGCAGCCAGCCGGCGTAGGCCTCGCCGGCCTTGTCGATGCCGTGCTGGCGGGCCTGCGGGGTGGGCTGGGGTGCTGAGGTGGTGCTGGCTTGGGCGGAGCCGATCGAGGCCAGGAGCAGGCCAAGAGTGACGGCGGCACCCGTGAAAAGGGCGGACTTCACGGTGAACCTCCACAGAGCGATGAGGGGCGGAACAGAGCGCTCGGCGGAGGTTTTACCCGGATGCCGTAAGAATCAACCCTCGGTCAACTAGGAGATTGTGAGAATTTACCGGACGTACGCCGCGGCGGCGACGTACGTATTACAAGCGGCCGGACTGCGGGTCTTGAACCCGGCGTTCGCCCAGCGCGGCACGACCTCCCGGCTGCCGTGGTCCCGCACCGTCCCGTACTCGTCGCCCGAATGCGCGTGCAGCCAGTCGAGCTGGGACTTGAACAACCCGCCGTTCAGGCCGTAGGTGCCCTTGTTCGCGCCGAGGAAGACGTTGCCCAGGCAGGTGGCCTGCAGTTCCAGCCGGCGACTCATCTGCAGGGCGGCGTCGCCGGACCGGTCGTACTGGATGTTGGACGACGCGCGCAGGATCCCGGTCAGGTGCTGAAGATGGTGACCGTACTCGTGCGCGACCGTGTCCGACATGTCGGCGCGCAGGAACGCCATCGCCGTCGACCGGTTGTTGTAGCCCAGGAACTGCCGGTACCGCTTGATGTCGGTCGCCGCGTCCATGTAGATGGTCCGGTTCGCCGAGCAGTAGAAGGAACTCGGTGCGTTGCCGCTGCACGGCGTACTGACCGGTCCGGTGAACGCGATCAGCCGCGGCGGTGCGAACGTCTTGCCGGACAGCGCGACCTGCTGCGGCCAGGCGCGGTTCAGGCAGACGATCAGGTTGGCGTAGTACTTGCGGGCGTTGGCCGCGCTGCTGGCCCGGGCGCCGGACTCCCGGCAGTTCACCGAGCGCTGCACGCCGGTCTTGTAGATCCGGTTCTTCGTCACGATGTCGGAGTCGGACGGCGGCGGCGGAGGCGGTGGCGTCGTCCGGGTCGCCGTCGGCTGCGTCGGCCGGGTGGCTCGTGTCGGGGCCGCCGTGGTGGGAGCGTACGTCGGTTCCTCGGTCGGGCTGTAGGTGGAGGTGTAGGTGGGCTGCGGGCTGGTGTAGTCGTCGTCCTGGCGGTTGTTCTTCTGGACGACCCCGAAGACCCACAGCCCGACGACGCCGGCCAGGACGCCGACGATCGGCAGCACGATCCAGCCCGCCTTGCTCTTCTTCGGCGGAGGCGGCGGCGGGAACCCGTTCGAACCCCACCCGAACCCAGGCCCCTGGGGCGGCGGAGGACCCCAGTACTGCGGCGGCGGTCCAGGAGGCGGGCCGTACTGCTGCGGCGGCGGACCGTACTGCGGCGGCGGTCCCTGATACTGCGGTGGTCCCTGGTACGGCGGTGGACCCTGGGGCGGCGGTCCGCCGTACGGGGGCTGGTTCGACAAGGGGGTCCTCCTCAGGACTGGTCCGGACAATATTGTCAAGAGGAGGTGTCAACTCCCGTTACCCTTGATCGGTGACACTTCGCTTGTACGACACCGCGACAGCAGCAGTGAGGGATTTCGAACCGGTCCGTCCGGGCAAGGTCGGGATCTACCACTGCGGGCTGACGGTGCAGGGTGCCCCGCATGTCGGGCACATCTACAAGGAGGTCGTGTTCGACGTCCTGCGGCGCTGGCTCGAGCGCTCCGGGTACGACGTCACCGTGATCGCGAACGTGACCGACATCGAGGACAAGATCCTGGCGAAGTCTGCCGAGCGGAACATCCCGTGGTGGGCGCACGCCTACGAGTTCGAGCGTGAGCTGCACTGGGCGTACGACGTGCTCGGCTGCCGCCCGCCGACGTACGAGCCGCGGGCGACCGGCCACGTCCCCGAGATGCTGGAGATGATCGGCCGGCTGATCGAGCGCGGGCACGCGTACGTCGCCCCGGACGGGTCCGGCGACGTCTACTTCGACGTGAAGTCCTGGCCGTCGTACGGCGAGCTGTCGAACCAGAAGATCGAGGACATGGAGGCCGCCGAGGACGCGGACCCGCGCGGCAAGCGGGACCCGCGGGACTTCGCGCTGTGGAAGGGCCACACCGAGGGCACGCCGCTGACCGCGTCCTGGCCGACTCCGTGGGGCCGCGGCCGCCCGGGCTGGCACCTGGAGTGCTCGGCGATGGCGGGCAAGTACCTCGGCGAGGAGTTCGACATCCACGGCGGCGGGCTGGACCTGCGGTTCCCGCACCACGAGAACGAGTTGGCGCAGTCCAGGGCGGTCGGGCAGAAGTTCGCCCGGTTCTGGATGCACAACGCGCTCGTCACCACGGCCGGCGAGAAGATGTCGAAGTCGATGGGCAACAGCGCCGTCGTCCGGAACGTGGTCGAGCGGGTCCGCCCGATCGAGCTGCGCTGGTACTTGGTGCAGTCGCACTACCGCTCGGTGGTGGAGTTCTCCTTCGAGGCGCTGGACGACGCCGCGAAGAGCTTCCAGCGGGTCGAGGGCTTCGTCACCCGTGCCACGGAGGTGACCGGCGCGGTCGAGCCGGCCGCCGAACTGCCGGCGGACTTCGTCGCGGCGATGGACGACGACCTCGGGACGCCGGCCGCGATCGCCGTACTGCACAACACCGTGCGGGACGGGAACAAGCTGGTCGCCGACGGAGACTCGCCCGCTCTGCGGGAGAGTCTGGCTGCGGTCCGCGGGATGCTCGACGTGCTCGGGCTGGATCCGCTGGCCGAGCCGTGGGTGTCGCGCAGTGGTGCCACCGAAGAGCTCAGTGAGGTGGTGGACGGGCTGGTCAAGGCGCTGCTGGAGCAGCGGCAGGCCGCCCGGGAGCGCAAGGACTATGCCGCATCGGACGAGATCCGTGACCGGCTGAAGGCGCTCGGCGTCGTCGTCGAGGACACCCCGCAGGGGCCTCGCTGGTCGATCGCCGTGTCCGATTCTGGGCCGACGACAACCGAAGGAAACTGACGTGCCAGGCAACAGCCAGCGCAGGGGAGCGGTCCGGAAGAAGCCGCGAGGCAATCCGACCGCCGGATCGGGCGGCCGGATCCGCCGCGGGCTCGAGGGCAAGGGCCCGACGCCGAAGGCGGTGGACCGGGTCAAGCACCCGGCGCACAAGCGGGCGAAGGCGAAGGAGCGCGCCAAGGAGCGCACCCGCCGCCCGGCCCGGAAGGACACCGACGCCACGGTCGAGTGGGTGTACGGCCGCAACCCGGTGGTCGAGGCGCTGCGCGCCGGGGTGCCGGTCGCGGCGCTTCATGTTGCCGAGGGCACCGAACGCGACGCCCGGCTGCGCGAGGCCCTGTTGCTCGCGGTCGAGCACGGCATCTCGGTTCTCGAGGTGCCGCGGACCGAGCTGGACCGGGTCACCGGCGGCGGTGCGCACCAGGGTCTCGCGGTGCAGATCCCGCCGTACGAGTACGCGCATCCGGACGACCTGCTCAGCCGGGCGTACGACGCCCAGGAGGTGCCGCTCGTGGTCGCGCTGGACGGGGTGACCGACCCGCGCAACCTGGGCGCGATCACCCGGTCCGCGGCCGCCTTCGGTGCGCACGGCGTCCTCGTGCCCGAGCGCCGTGCGGCGTCGATGTCGGCGTCGGCGTGGAAGACGTCGGCCGGGGCCGCGGCCCGGATCCCGGTGGCGCGGGCGACCAACCTGAACCGGGCGCTGAAGTCCTACAAGGACGCCGGCCTGCTGGTCGTCGGCCTGGACATGGGCGGCGAGATCGAGCTGCCCGACCTGGAGGCCGCCACCGAGCCGCTCGTCCTGGTCGTCGGCTCCGAAGGCAAGGGCCTGGCCCGCCTGGTCCGGGAGAACTGCGACCTGATCGTCTCGATCCCGATGACCAGCGCCACCGAATCCCTCAACGCCGGCATCGCCACCGGCGTAGCCCTCTACGAAATCTCCCGCCGCCGCGCTGGCTGAGCCGCGAACAGGGTGGTGCCCCGGACCCAGTGTGGGTCCGGGGCACCGTTTTGCTTGGGGTCAGTAGACGCTGACGCCGTAGCGGGAGAGGACTTCGGTGACGGGCTGGAAGTAGGTGGTTCCGCCGGTGGTGCAGTTGCCGGAACCGCCGGAGGTCAGGCCCAGGGCCACGGTGCCGGCGAACAACGCGCCGCCGGAGTCGCCGCCCTCGGCGCAGACGTTGGTGCGGATCAGGCCGGTCACGGTGCCCTCGGCGTAGTTCACCGTGGCGTTGGTCCCGGTGACCGAGCCGCTGCGCAGGCCGGTGGTGCTGCCCGAGCGCCTGACCGCCTGGCCGACGTACGCGTTCCCGGCGGAGGTGATGTCCTGCGACGAGCCATTGTAGAGGTTCACCGAGCCCGGGTGGTTGGTGTACGACGAGCTGTACTGGACGATCCCGTAGTCGTTGCCCGGGAAGCTCGTCCCGGTCCGGGTGCCGAGCAGCGTGGTCCTGCTCGAGTTCGCGTACCAGCTGGACGCGATGTTGGTGCAGTGACCGGCGGTCAGGAAGAAGTACGTGCCGGCACTGTTGCGGACGTTGAAGCCGAGCGAGCAGCGGGACTGCCCGCCGTAGATGGCGTCGCCGCCGCGGATGTACTTCGACAGCGTGCCGGGCAGCTTCTCCAGCGTGATCCGGTCACCGAACCGCTTGGTGACGTTGGTCAGGGCGGTCAGCTTCCCACCGGTGACCGTGTCGTCGTACGAGACGATGATCCGGCCGTCCGGGTTGGTCTGCCAGGCGGTGCCCGGGATGGTCGCGTCCTCGGCCAGGGTCGCGGTGATGGCGGTCGCCGACAGCTTCGACGGGTCGACCGGGGCGGCCGAGGCCTGCGTGGAGAGCAGACCTGCGGCCGTCAGTCCGGCTGCTGCCAGGATGGCGGTGGTACGGCGGATGGGCGAAAAGTTCACGGTTTCAGCCTCCTCACGTGAGGACGCGCTCGGGGCGGGTGCGTCCTTGACTTAAACCGTGTCCATTCTTACCCCACTCTCTCCCTGAGTACTCAGGCGAATTCGCAGAGTGAGGGTAATCCTCCGCTCAGTAGACCGAGACCCCGTACGCGTTGAGTGCCTCAACCACCGGCTGGAAGTAGGTGACACCGCCGGAGTCGCAGTCACCGGTCCCGCCCGAGGTCAGGCCGAAGGCCCAGTGGCGGTAGAACAGCGGCCCGCCGGAGTCGCCGGACTCGGCGCAGACGCTGGTCCGGATCAGGCCCGCCACGCGGCCGTCGCCGTAGTTGACCGTGGCGTTGAGCCCGGTCACCCGGCCGCTGCGCAGACCGGTGGTGACACCGGCGCGGTACACGTACTGCCCGATGCCCGGGTTCATCGCCGTGGTGATGTCCTGCGAGCGGCCGTTGTAGAGGTACACGCTGCCGCCGGGCGGACGGATGCCGGTGGGGTAGATGATCAGCGCGTAGTCGTTCCACGGGTAGCTCGCGTGGTGCAGCTTGCCGAGGTACCGGTCGTGGTCGTCGTCGGAGTACCAGGTCGAGGCCTCCTTGCCGCAGTGTCCGGCGGTCAGCAGGTAGTACTTGCCGCGCCGCTGGACGTTGAAGCCGGCCGAGCACTTGACCTCGCCGCCCCAGATGCCGGTGCCGCCGCTGACGTACTTGGTCAGCTTGCCGGGCAGTTTCTCGAGGACGACGTTCTCGCCGAGCTTCTTGGTGACGTTGGTCAGGGCGGTCAGCTTCCCGCCGGTGACGGTGGAGTCGTAGGAGACCACGACCTTGCCGTCCGGCCGCGTCATCCACGCGGTGCCGGGGGTGCTGACCTCCTCGTTGAGGGCAGACGTGATCGCGGCCGCGGACAGCCGGGGCGGCTTGACCGGATCGGCCTCGGCCGGCAGGGCGGCCACTGACAAAGCAGCGACGGCGGCCAACGCCGCCGTACGTCGAAGGGTCGAAGATCGCATGTCACAAGCCTTCCGGGACAAGCCGTGCGCGAACCGGCCGTGGCAGCTTCAGGACATCAAGCGCTTGGATGGCGAGTCTAAGCGTCCGTAGGCCAACGTCCGTTCCAGCACCTGGCGCTCGCCCCGCAACTCGGCGTGGTCGACCTCGACCGCCCAGTTCTCGCCGGACAACGTCACCGTCATCGAGCCGTTGCCGAACCACGGGCCGTGGGTGATCCGCCAGTCGGCCGCCACGTCCTTCACCCCGGCCGAGCGGGCGAGCTTGTGCAGCAGCGTCGTCATCCAGCGTGTGTCGAGCAGGTGGTTCGCCCACTGGATGTGCCGCGGCACGGGGTTCCGGAACGGCGACATGGTGAGCTGACGGATCGCCGTACCGGGATGGTCGACGGCCCGTAGCCGGGCCTTGGCGAGGTAGCTGCAGTGCACGTCGCCGGACAGCATCAGGATCGACGCCGGCGGGTCCTCGCTGCCGGCCACGTCGGCGAGCAGGTCGGTCACGTCGTCGAACGACTTCCGGAACGACGACCAGTGCTCCAGATCCATGCCCTGCCGGATCCGCTCGCCGATCCGTGCCGCCCGCGGTCCCCACGCTCCGGCCGAGACGGCCTCGTCCCAGCCCTCCAGGTGGTGCAGCCCGGGCGCGAGCAGGAACGGCAGGGTCGAGGCGAGCAGCAGGTGGTGGATCGGCCGCGACGCCTCCACGATGTGATGCCGGACCCACTCCCACTCGTGCGCGTCGACCATCGCCCGCTCGTCCGGCTCCAGACGCCGCGAGCAGCGCGAGTCGACCGCGACCAGCCGGATCCCACGGGACGCGTCGCCGAAGTCGCGGACGAAACTCCACCGGGCCGAGGCCGGGTCCTCGTCCGCCGCCCACGCGAAGCTGTCCAGGTACGCCGTACGCTCCTCGTCGTCCTCGATCGTGAGCATCGCGGTGTACGTCGGGTCGTGGTCGAGCTGCTCCGGGGACAGGTTGCCGAGGTGCTGGTAGACCCAGTACGACCCGTAGGCGCCGACGACCCGGTCACGCCACCACGGCTGCGACGTCACCCGGCGACGCCAGGTCAGCGAGGTGTTCCAGTCGTCCCGCAGGTCGTGGTCGTCGAGCAGCATGCACAGCGGGACGGTGGAGAACAGCCACCGCACCGCCGGCTCCAGCCACGCGTCGTCGTACAGCCAGGTGTACTCCTCGAAGTCGCCGATCTCGTCGGCCACCTCGGACCCCTGGCGGCCGCCGTGCGCCGCGCGCAGCTTCTCGAGTACGGCGTCCGACGGGTCGTCGGCGTACACCTGGTCACCGAGCAGCAGGATCGCGTCCGGGGCCTCCTCGACACCGGCCGCCATCCGCTCGGCGAGCGCGACGAGCGCATCCGGGCCGAACCGCTCGAACGCCTGCGCGTCGAACGGCGCCGACCGCCGGCACGACCCGAACGTCAGCCGGAAGGTCCCATCCGCACGCGGCGTCCGGATCACGCTCGGCCCGAACTCACTGTCCGGCAGCGGCCAGACACGCTTCCCGTCCAGCCGGACCTCGTACGGCGTCTCACTCGCCGGAGCCAGACCTTCGATCCGGACCAGCGCGTAATGGTGGCCGTGGACCGTCCAGGTCCGCGTCCGGTGCCCGAGGACCTCCACCTCGGCGGGGGCACTGGTCTCCACCCAGACGGTCGCCCGGGTGTCGTCGACGTACCGCAGCAGCGGCCCCAGCCTCAGCTCCATCCGGAAAAGCTACAAGCTCAGTCCAACCTCAGGGAGTGCAGAACGAACGAAGCCAGCTCGCGATAGGCCTCGGCGTCGTTCAGACCGGTCCGCCGGGCGATGTCGCCGCGCTGGATCGCCTGCATCGTGTGCGCGATCATCTCGGCCGCGAACGCGATGTCGACCGGCCGGAACGCCTTGTTGTTGATGCCGTCCTCGATCAGCGTGCGGACCCGGTCGGCGGCGATCCGGGTGTTCCGCTCGTAGACCGAGCGGGCCGGCGCGAACCGGGCCACGTCGTCCAGGAAGGTCCGGCTGGCCGGCCGGAGCGCGTCCGCGACCGCGTTCAGGTACGCCGCGATCCGCCGGTCGTGCCGGGTCTGCCGCGCGACCGCGGACTCCACCTGAGCGGTGGCATTCTTGAAGTAGTGCTTCACCACCTCGACGGCGAGCTGCTCCTTGCTCGGCGCGAGCGCGTAGAGGGTCGTCTTGCTGCAGCGCAGTTCGGCGGCCAGGTCGTCCAGGGTGAACCGGCTGAAGCCCTGCTCGAGAAACAGGGTGAGAAGCCGGTCGAGCAGCTCTGACTGCCTGCGGGTTCGGCGCCCCGGAACGACTGTTGTCATATCGAGACAGCATAGAACGATACGGAACTATGGGCTCCAGTATCGTTCCGAGTATCATTTCGTCAGCCGTGGAGAGGGGTGCCTGATGGCTGTCGACCGTCTGCTGCCGACCGAGGAATCCACCGACCTGCTCGCTCTCGTCCGCGACCTGTGCGCGCACGAGCTCGCGCCGCACGCCGCCCGGGCCGAGGAGAGTGAGAGGTTCCCGCGGGACGCGTTCCGCACGCTCGGCAAGGCGGGCCTGCTCGGCCTGCCCTACCCGGAGCAGTACGGCGGGGCCGAGCAGCCGTACGAGGTGTACCTGCAGATGCTGGAGGAGGTCGCCGCCGCCTGGATGTCGGTCGGTGTCGGGGTGTCCGTGCACACCATGACCAGCTACGCCGTCGCCACCTTCGGCACCGAGGAGCAGCGCGCCCGGCTGCTGCCCGACATGGTCGGTGGAGAGCAACTCGGCGCCTACGCGCTGTCCGAGCCGCAGGCCGGCTCCGACATCAGCTCGATGACCACGAAGGCGGTCCGCGACGGCGCCGAGTACGTCCTGACCGGGACCAAGGCGTGGATCAGCCACGGCGGGCACGCGGACTTCTACACCACCTTCGCCCGGACGTCGGACGACCCGAAGCGCGGCATCTCCGCCTTCCACGTGCCGGCCTCGGCCACCGGCCTCAGCTTCGGCGCGCCCGAGCGCAAGATGGGGATGACCGGGTCGGCGACGACGCTGGTCAACTACGACCAGGTCCGGGTCCCGCTGTCCAACCGCATCGGCGACGAGGGCGACGGCATGCGGATCGCCTTGTCCGCGCTGGACTCCGGCCGCCTCGGTATCGCCGCCTGCGCGACCGGACTGGGCCAGGCCGCCCTCGACGTGGCGGCGAGGTACGCGCTGGAACGGCAGCAGTTCGGCCAGCCGATCGCGGAGTTCCAGGGTGTGCAGTTCATGCTCGCCGACATGGCGGCCGCGGTCGAGTCCGCGCGCTCGACGTACCTGCAGGCCGCGCGCCGCCGCGACCTGGGCCGGCCGTTCACCCAGCAGGCCGCGATCGCCAAGCTGGTCTGCACCGACGCCGCGATGAAGGTGACCACGGACGCCGTCCAGGTGCTCGGTGGGTACGGTTACACCCGCGAGTTCCCGGCCGAGCGGTACATGCGTGAGGCCAAGGTGACGCAGATCTTCGAGGGAACCAACCAGATCCAGCGGATCGTCATCAGCCGTGACCTACTCAGGAGTGCTTCATGAAGCTTGGCCCGTCCGACGTCGCACTGGTCACCGGTGGTGGTTCGGGGCTCGGAGAGGCGACGGTACGACGGCTCGCGGCCGGCGGACTGGCGGTCGTGATCGTCGACCTGCCGTCGTCCGCGGGCAAGGCGATCGCGGACGAGCTGGGCGACCGGGTCGTCTTCGCCCCGGCCGACGTCACCGACGAGGCGGCCGTGACCGCGGCCCTGGACGCGGCCGCCGCCCTCGGCACGCTGCGCGTGGTCGTCACCTGCGCCGGGATCGCCACCCCGGGCCGGGTCGTCGGCCGGAAGGGTCCGTTGCCGCTGGCAACCTTCCGGCAGGTGGTCGAGGTGAACCTGGTCGGCACCTTCAACGTGCTCCGGCTGGCCGCCGAGCGGATGATCGCGCAGCCGGCCGGCGCCGACGGCGACCGCGGCGTCGTGGTGATGACCGCGTCGATCGCGGCGTACGACGGCCAGATCGGCCAGGCGGCGTACGCGGCCAGCAAGGGCGGCATCGTCGGCCTGACCCTGACCGCGGCGCGCGACCTTGCGGACTCCGGTATCCGGGTGGTCACGATCGCGCCGGGCACGATGGAGACGCCGATGCTGGCGGGCCTCCCGGAGGAGACCCGGACGGTCCTCGAGCAGCAGGTCCCGCACCCGTCACGACTCGGCAAGCCGTCCGAGTACGCGGCCCTGGTCGGTCACATCATCGACAACCAGTTGCTGAACGGCGAGGTCATCCGCCTCGACGGTGCTCTCAGGATGCCACCGCGCTGAGCTTCAGCCAGCGGACGCCGTGCGCCGGTACGTCGTACTCGAGCTGGTCACCCGCATCCTGCGTCGTGCCGTCCCACAGGTCGTGCGCCGGGCCTTCCGCTGCCAGGGATCTCAGCGGCACCGACACCTTCCGCGGCGTCGGCCCGGTCCAGAAGATCGCCACGTAGCCGGCCCCCGGCGATCGGGCTGTCCACACGATCAGCTCGCCGTCGTCCATCGGCTCGCGGATCACCTCGCGGCCGTCGGACGACGTCCGCAGCAGCTCGGACAGCGCGGGATTGGCCAGCAGGGCGAGCGTTTCGTCGTCCGTGGTCGGCAGGTCGCCACCCATCATCAGCGGCGACCGCGCCATCGCCCACAACGTCAGCAGCGTCTTCTGCTCGTCCCGGGTGAGACGGCCGGCCCGATCCTCGCCGCGCTCGGCCCGGATCCCGATGTGGCCGAGCGGCAGCATGTCGGCGTCCGCCCATCCGCCGGCCTGCTGGAACGGCGCCCATCGGGCCAGCCGGGCGAACTGCGCGTGCACGTCCTCCCAGCGGTCCCACAGGTCGTCGGAGATCCGCCACATCTGTGCGTTGGCCCGCAGATGCTCGAGGTGGTGGGTCGACAGGTGGGTGCCCGGTGACAGCGAGAGCACGATGTCACGGCCGCTGCGCTCGATGGCTCGCGCGTACGCGGCGATCTCACGGTCGTGGTACGGCGCGAGCATGTCGTCGGCCTTGACGAAGTCGACACCCCATTCGGCGAACTGCGTGAGCTGGGCGTCGTAGTACGCCTGGGCGCCCGGGTGGTCGTGGTCGAGGCCGAAGTTGTCCGGATTCCAGGCGCAGACGTTGTCCGCATCGGCGATCTCCCGCGCGGTCCACTCGGTGCCGAACACCGGCAGGTCGAGCTCGACCGCGCGACGCGGGATGCCGCGCATGATGTGCAGGCCGAACTTCAGTCCGAGGTCGTGCACGGCCGCCGCGAGCGGACCGAACCCGGCCCCGTCGGCCGCCGAGGGGAAGCGGTTGGGCGCCGGCATCTGGCGGCCGTGGTCGTCGAGGACGATCGGCGCGTCGGCGTTGTAGCCGTGCGACCGGGCGGTCGGGTCGTACCACGCGATGTCGACGACGATCGTGTCCCAGCCGAAGGCCAGCAGCTTGTCGTGCATCACCCGGGCGTTCGCGAGCACCTCGTCCTCGGTGACCGTCGTACCGAAACAGTCCCAGCTGTTCCACCCCATCGGCGGGGTCTGCGCGCGGGTCACCATTCGGCGAACGAACCGTCGGGGTGCCGCAGCACCGGTGATCTCCAGCTGTGACCTTCGGAGGCGGCCGCGCGGACGGCGTCCTCGTCGACCTCGATGCCGAGGCCGGGACCGGTCGGCCGCTCGATGTGGCCGTCGACGAAGCTGAACACCTTCGGATCGACCAGGTAGTCGAGCAGCGCGCTGCCGCCGCCGTACTCGATACCGAGGCTCTGCTCCTGGATCAGGAAGTTCGGCGTGGCCAGGTCCAGCTGCAGGCTCGCCGCCAGCGTGATCGGGCCCAACGGGCAGTGCGGCGCGACCGCAACGTCGTACGCCTCGGCCATCGCGGCGATCCGCCGTACCTCGGAGATGCCGCCCGCGTGCGAGATGTCCGGCTGGGCCACCGCGATGCCGGTCGGCAGCACGTCGCGGAAGTCCCAGCGGGAGTAGAGGCGTTCACCGGTCGCGATCGGGATGCTGGTCGACTCGGTGACCCGGCGCAGATCGCGGGTGAACTCGGGCAGCACCGGCTCCTCGACGAACATCGGCAGCAGCGGCTCGAGCAACGGCAGCAGTTGCCGGGTGGCCGCCGTACTGAACCGGCCGTGGAAATCGAGTGCGATGTCGATCCCGTCACCCAGCGCGTCACGCAACGCGGCGACCCGGCCCACCATCGCGTTCAGCTGCGCGGCGGACGGAATCGGCGGCAGCGCCTCGGCCAGATTGAGCTTCAGGGCCGTGAATCCCTTGGCCACCTTGGCTTGTGCCTCGTCGACGAGCTGTGCGTTGTCCTTGCCGTGCACCCAGGTGTAGATGCGGACCCGGTCGCGGACCGGACCGCCGAGCAGTTCGTGCACTGGTGTCCCGTGGTACCGGCCCTTGATGTCCCACAGCGCCTGGTCGATGCCGGCCAGCGCACTCGAGAGCACCGGACCACCGCGATAGAAGCCGCCTTTGGCCAGCGTCTGCCAGTGGTCCTCGATCCGCAGCGGGTCGTTGCCCACGAGGTACTCCATCAGCGCCGTGATCGCGCCCTGAACGGCCTCGGCCCGCCCTTCGACGATCGGCTCACCCCAGCCGCTGATGCCCTCGTCGGTGTCGATCCGCAGGAACTGCCATCGCGGCGCCACCAGGAACGTCTCGTACCCGACGATCTTCACACGGCCTCACTTGTTCGGGGTTCTGCGCCGGTCAGCAGCGCGGCGACGAGTTGGTCGGTTTGCCGGAGCACCAGCGCCGCGGCGCCGGAAGCGCCGGCGCGGACGCCGAGGTCGAGTTCCGCGGCGACGACTTCGGCGTCGCGGGTGAGCGCCATCGCGGACCGGCGCAAGGTCGCCCGGATCGGCTCCAGGATGAGGTCGCCGGTCCGGGCGAGCTCGCCGCCGATGATGATCAGGCCCGGGTTGAGCAGGTTGCAGATGTTCGCCAGCACCCGGCCGGTCACCTCACCCGCTTCACGCAGTACGCGCACCGTGTCCGGGTCGCCGGCGGTCGCCGACGCGAGGAGCTGGTCGATGCTGTCGAGCCGCAAGGCCTGCAGTACGGCGTTCAGCGACGCGTACTGCACCAGGCAGCCGCGGTTCCCGCACGGGCACTGGGCACCGGCCGGGTCCGCCGAGATGTGCCCGGCCTCGCCGCCGCCACCGCGCGCGCCGCCGTGATGAAGGTTGCCGTCGACAAGCAATCCGGAACCGATGCCGGTGGACAGCCCGAGGAACAGGACGTCCCGGGCGCCCCGGCCCGCTCCCCAGGTGAACTCGGCGACCGCCTCGAGCCGGGTGTTGTTCTCCACCAGCAGCGGTACGGCGAGATGCCGCCCGAACTCGGCCGACACGTTGACACCGGCCCACGCCTGCCCGGGCAGGGACGGACCGACCACGCCGGTTTGCAGGTCGATCGGCCCAGGTACGCCGATGGCGACACCGACCAGCGCGTCGCGGTCGGTCCCGGCCTGCACGAGCAGGTCGTCGAGCAGGCCGATGCCGGCGGTGAGCCGCTCCTGCCACGGGGTGTCCCGGGGCATGGTGACTCCGGCGCTGGCGAGTGTCCTCCCGGAGAGGTCGGTGACGTGGCCCCAGACGCGTTCCAGGGTGAAATCCAGACCTGCGGCCGCCCCGGCCGACGGGTTCGCCTGCAGGAAGCCGCGGGCCCGTCCGTCCACCTCCGAGGCGTCGATCCCGGCTTGGGCGACCTGGTCGCCGATCGCCTCGATCACGACGCCGCCGGTGATCAGGTCCGCCGCGATCGTCGACACGGTCGTCCGCGACAGGCCGCAGATACGGGCCAGCTCCGCCCGGTGCAGAGCCCCGTGTTCCATCAGGGCGGACAGCATCCGTTCGGAGTTGGTACGCCGCAGCGCTCGCAGTGATCCGGTGTCCTTGGCAGCCACGACGTCGAGTATCGGCGTCCGAAGGCGACGACGTCAACAAAACTGACATAGTGTGTTCACGCTCTTGACACAAACCCGGAACTGCTCGAACAATTCCGGTCACAGTTCGGGTGACGATCCCGGCCGGGCGACATGGATGGCACGACATGAGCGCTGTACGGAACGACTGTGAACCGCTGGTGGTGATCACCGGCGGACAGGGCCGGGTGGCCGGAGTGGTGCTGCCCCAGCTGCGGAAGCACTACCGGCTCCGGCTCGTCGACCGGTCCACTCCGGCCGCGTCCGGCGACGAGGTGGTACAGGCCGACATCGGCGATCCCGATGCGGCGTACCGGGCCTTCGAGGGTGCCGACGCGATCCTGCACCTGGCCGCGAACAGCAGCCCGTGGCAGAGCTGGGACAGCGTGTACGCCGCCAACGTGCGGCCGACCCACACTGTGCTCGAGGCGGCCGCGGCACACGCCGTACCGAAGATCGTGCTGGCCAGTTCGCTGCACGCGGTGGGCGAGTACAACCGGCCGCAGTACCGGCCGGTCGATCCACGACTCGATCCGCGGCCGTGCTGTTCGTACGGCCTCGGCAAGGTGGTGCTCGAGACACTCGGCCGGATGCATGCGGCCCGGACCGGTGCCTCGGTCACATGTCTGCGGCTCGGCCTGACCGGCTGGCCGCTGACCGAGCGGCGCTATCTGGGCCAGTGGCTGTCCGACGGCGACGCCGGCCGGCTGGTGCTCGCCGCGCTGAACTCCCGGGAGCACTACGGCGTGCACTTCGGGGTCTCCGCCAACACTCGCAACCACTGGGACATCACCTCGGCGCGGCACGAGCTGGGCTACCGGCCCGAGGACGACAGCGAGCCGCTGGCCGACCGGACCGGCCCCTCCTCCGGTCCGGTCTGCCGGCTCTTCGACGACTCACAGCTTTCGGAATGAGAGGTTTGACATGACCACCACGAACCCAGGGCTCTCCCGCCGCCGGTTCCTCGCTCTGTCGGGCACCGCCGTCGGCAGCGCCCTCGCGGTCGGCTGCTCGCCCGCGTCCTCGACCAACGCCCCGGCCGCCAGTGGCACGGGTTCGATCGCCAAAGGGACCGTGACCGTCATGTCCCAGTCGGGTGAGTTCGGCCCGAAGGAGGCCAAGGCGGCCTCGCAGGCGCTCGGCATCACGGTGAAGACGGTCGAGTACGACCTGACCAAGCTGACCGCGATGCTTGCCAGCGGCAACCCACCCGACGTGGTCCGCGGGATGGGTGCGACCGAGACGCCGTACCTGGTGGCCCGGCAGGTGGCCGAGAACCTCGACCCGTACTTCGAGAAGAGCACGCTGATCAAGGCCGACGACATCGACCCGGTCAACGACGTCTGGCGGTACGACGGTGAGAAGCAGGGCAGCGGGCCGCGGTACGGGTTCGCGAAGGACTACTCGCAGGACTGCACGCTCTGGTACAACGGCGGGCTGTTCGACGCGGCGAAGGTGGCCCGGCCGTCGGCCACCACGCCGCTGCTGCTGGACGAGTTGCTCGAAGAGGGCAAGCGGCTGACGAAGCGCCAGGGGGCGAAGGTCAGTGTCTACGGCCTCAACCCGAACGGGCTGGGCCTGTTCACCCAGCTGACCTGGCTGACCGACCTGGCCGGCGGGAAGCTGACCGCCGACGACCTGGCCTCGGTCGACTTCAGCAGCCCCGAGGCTCAGCGGGCCCTGAGCTGGTACCTGGAGTACGCCAAGGCCGGGATCGGCCCGACCGTTCTCAACCCCGACCCGAACGGCTGGGACGGACCGACGTTCCAGGCCGGCCGGATGGCGGCGACGCTCAGCGGTTACTGGCTCGGCGGCTTGTTCTCCGGTGACGCCAAGTCCGCCAAGGTCGCGGGCTTCGCACCGGCCCCGCAGTTCGACACCGGCCGGCGGGTCAGCCCGTGCTTCGGCGCGACCGGGCTGTGGATTCCCAAGGCGAGCAAGAACAAGGACGCCGCGTGGCAGGTGCTGGAGTGGTTCGTGGCCGGCGAACCCGCCAAGGCGCGGGCGGCCGGCGGCTGGGGTATCCCGCCGCTCAAGTCGCTGCAGAAGCTCATGCCGCAGAAGCTGCCGTACCAGAAGCAGGCTTACGAGGTGCAGATGGCCGAGCAGGAGCACTTCTCGGTGATGTCCTTCACCCCGTACGTGCGGCTGGACGCGATCAACACCGTCATCGGCCGCGAGTTGCCCAAGGCAATCAAGGGATCGGTGTCGGCCGGTCAGCTGGGCGACACGCTGAACGCGCAGATCAACGCTCAGCTGGCGGACGGAAAGAAGCGGTTGCGGTGAGCTCCGCGCTGACCGACGTACGACGTCCCGCCGCGCCGGCCGCTCCTGCGCGGCCGGACCGGCGGAAGAAGCCGCCGAGCCTGCGCAAAGCCCGCACCTTCTACCTGTTCGTCGCACCGTGGATCATCGGGTTCGTCACGCTGACCGTGTTCCCGCTGGGCTATGCGTTCTGGCTCAGCCTGACCGACTCCGACGGCCTCTCCCCGCGCACCCACTTCGTCGGCTTCGCGAACTACGTGGAGATCTTCCAGGATCCGCTCACGCTGAGCTCGCTGGCGAAGACCGGTGTGTTCGCGGTGGTCACAGTGCCGCTGTCGATCCTGGCCGGCTTGCTGCTCGCGGTGATGGTGAACCAGCGGATCCGCGCGCGTGGGCTGTTCCGGGCGCTGATCTACCTGCCGGCGGTGGTTCCGCCGGTGGGTGCGGCGCTGACGTTCCGGCTGATCTTCGACCGCGACGCCGGTGCGGCGAACGGCATCCTGAGCAGCTTCGGCGCCGACCCGATCACCTGGCTGGTCGACCCGAACGCCCGCTACGTCCTGTACGGCCTGGTGATGTGGGGTTGTGGCGGGTCGATGATCATCTCGCTGGCCGGGTTGCAGGACATCCCGCGTGAGTTGCAGGAGGCGGCTCAGGTGGACGGAGCGTCGTACTGGCAGTCGTTCACCAGGATCACCATCCCGCTGCTGTCGCCGGTGATCCTCTTCCAGGTGATCACCGGGGTGATCGGCTCGCTGCAGTCGTTCGCGCCGCTGCTGCTGTCGTCGGGCACGCTCAGCGGGGCCGGGACCGTGCCGCAGGGCAACTACATGTACATGATCCACGTGTTCGCGCAGTACTTCTCCGCGTCCCGCTTCGGCTACGCCTCGGCGATGCTGTGGATGCTGTTCGCGGTCATCCTGCTCGTCACGCTGCTGATCATCAAGGTGAGTGCCCGGACCGTCTTCTACACCGTCGAGCCGGAGGGCAAGCGATGACCCGGTCCTACCGCTACGCGCTGTACATCGTGCTGCTGGCGGTCGTACTGATGATGCTCAGCCCGATCTACTGGCTGGTGCAGACCTCGCTGAAGTCGCCGGCCGAGATGGCGTCGTTCCCACCCACCTGGTGGCCGTCCGCACCGCGGTTGGGGAACTACTCCGAGGCGATCACCAGCGTCAACTTCGTCGGCGCCCTGCAGAACTCGCTCACCATCGCGTTCATCACCACCACGCTCACCACGCTCAGTTCGGCCTGGGTCGGGTTCGGGTTCGCCCGGCTGACCGCGCCGGGGAAGAAGCAGTTGTTCGTCGTCCTGCTCTCCACGATGATGCTGCCCGGCATCGTCACACTGGTGCCGACGTACCTGATCTTCGCCAAGCTCCACATGGTCAACACCTACTGGCCGTGGGTGGCCTGGGGGCTCGGCGGCAGCGCGTTCCTGATCTTCCTGTTCCGGCAGTTCTTCGCCGGGATCCCGAAGGAGATGGAGGAGGCCGCCATCATCGACGGCTGCGGGTACGTCGGGATCTTCTGGCGGATCTTCCTGCCACAGTCCTGGCCGGTGATCGCGGCCAGCGTCATCCTCTCCTTCACCGGCGCCTGGGGCGACTTCGTCGGACCGGCCATGTTCCTCAGCCAGGACAGCACCACGCTGGCCGTCGCGATGGCGACCGGCTACGTCAACGACAAGGGACTGCCGCTGAACAACCTGGTCGCGGCCGGAGCCGTGATGTACGTACTGCCGGTGCTCGTGCTGTTCATGTTCATGCAACGCCGCTTCGTCAGCGGCTTCTCCACCTCGGGGATCAAATGATGATTCCCGCCCATCCGCCCGAGGGAGAACACAGATGACGACAGGACTACGCCGTTGGTCCATCGGGGTTGCGGGCGTGATGCTCGCGGCCGCGTGCCTCAGCACCACCGCCGCTGCCGGGGCGGAGCCGTCTGCCGATGCCGACCAGTTGCCAGCGGCAACCGGTCGGACCTGCACGGGACCGGCCTCGCCGCCCGCTCGTGGGTTGCCGCTCGCGTGGCATGACGAGTTCAGTGGCCCGTCGCTCGATCCGAACCGCTGGAGCACGGTGATGGACTTCCCCGGTCGGGCAGGAGGTCACTACCACAACACGTCGTACGGGAGTTACGCCGTCGACGAGAACGTCGTACTGTCGAACGGCCGTCTTCGGCTCGTCACCGACAACAAGCCTGTCGTCGGCACGGACCCGGTGGGGACGTACCAGTACACCGAGGGCTTCATCTCCTCGCACGACAAGTTCTTCCAGGCCTACGGGTACTGGGAGATCTGCGCGAAGTTCCCGGCGGGCAAGGGATTGTGGCCCGCGTTCTGGCTGATCCCGCAGGACCGCAGCTGGCCGCCGGAGATCGACGTCGCCGAGTGGTTCGGCAGTATCGAGGGCATGCACAGCGGTCTCGCGTCCGGCAACTGGCCGGCCGTGCGCTGGGACAGCAACTGGTCCTACGGCCCTGCCCCGACCACGGGCTGGCACAAGTACGGCGTCCTCTGGTCACCCGGCCGTATCACCTTCTACACCGACGGCGGCCCCACCTACACCGTCACCGGCGCCCAGGTCCCCAGCAAGCCCATGTACATCGTCCTCAACAGCGGCACCTGGGCCAACCCCCACCGAGGAGGCCCACCCGACACCACCACCCCCTTCCCCAACTCCTTCGACGTCGACTACATCCGCGCGTACCGCCTGAAATAACCCTGTGGACAACCCCTGACCGCGGGCCGAAACACCAATATCTTCTCTGGCGACCGAGAACGGAGAGGACAGGTGTCAGACAAAAATGTACTATGATGCGGTCATGGCTGAAGTCCCCATCCGGATGCTGAACCAGGAAACAGCCCGAGTGCTGGCTCGGGTCAAGCAAGGCGAGGAGATCGAGATCACCGAACGCGGCGTGGTCGTCGCCCGCCTGGTCCCGGCTCAGCCGTCGCCGAATGCGCGCCTGCTCGCAACCGGCAGCTTTCGCCCGGCCCGGCTGACGAGGCCCTTCTCGCGCCCGAAGGGGGAGGTGCGGACCGAACACGAGGCGGGTGCGGTGCTGGAGCAGATGCGGGACGAGGAGCGGTACTGATGATCTACCTCGACACAGCCGCGCTGGTGAAGCTCGTCCGGCGAGAGCTCGCGTCGGACGAGCTCGTCGACTGGCTCAACGAGCAGGTCGACCGGATCTTCGTTTCGTCCGCGCTGGTGGAGGTTGAGTTGCCCCGCGCCCTCCGACGATGTGAGCCGGCATTACTCACTGCCGTACCGTCGGTCCTGGCGCAGATCTCGGTCTACGACGTGGACGAGACAGTGCGGACGACCGCAGCCGCCTACCAGGACCCGGGCATCCGTTCTCTCGACGCGATCCACCTCGCCACCGCCGACGCCATCCTCGGCGACGACCTCACCGCCTTCGTCACCTACGACCGCCGCCTACTCGCCACCGCCAACTCCCTCGGCCTCCCCATCGCCAGCCCCGGCATCACCTGACCCCAAGCCTCTAGTCCGACCACTGCCTCTCGGCTCATACCGAGGCGATATGCGTATCCACCGAGCCTGCCGAGTTTTCTTGCTGGGGGCAACGATTCAGCGGGGTGAGGGGGTCAGCGGGCCTGCCGGGTCGAAGAGGTCGCTGGGTTGGTGTTGGCGGTGGGCGCCTTGACGGATCAGGTCCAAGGTGACCGAGTCGGTGTGGCGCTCGGTGACGCCGTCGTCGGTGGGGAACCACAAGGCAGCCCTCGAGGTCCACGTCCGACCCTTGTGATCGATGTAGCACAACGCATAACTCACCCTGACCGGGTAGGTCTTGGTGCTGCTGTTCAGGGTGACGACGAACGTGCGCTGGTCGGGGTCGTCGCAACCCTTGGCCCACCCGCCCGGCGGCGGGCCGGCCGGTGAGGCGGCGAGGCGTTGAGCGAGCTTGGTGGCGCGGGCGCCGTTGAGCATCGATCCAGCGACCAGGGTGTTCTGCCAGTACTCGCAGATGCTTGCCGAGGTGATGCGGTCGTCTGGGTCCAGGCCGGTGCCGCGTGGGGCGGAGTCCGTGGGTGCGCAGCCGTAGTAGTCGGTGCCGGTGATCGGGCGGGCCGAGTCCAGGATGCGACGGCGGAGTGCGTCGTCCTGGGTCAGCACGCTGATCTTCACGCCGGCCACGAGCCGCGTCTCCTCGCTCCAGCCGGCGTCGTACCGCTTGACACCCGGTGCCTGTACGTCGTCGAACCACAGGTACTGCGACCGCCGCTCCAGCGGGAGTACGGCGTCCTCGCAGACGTAGCTCGAGGGACCGAGCCAGCCGTTGAACCGGCCGACGACCGAGTCCGAGCGCGAGCCCCCGATCGCAGTACACGGCGCCGGGCCGGAGACGTACTGCGTCCAGTCGGCCGGCACCTGGACCTGCACGGTCTTGTACGACTCCCACCGCCAACCGGCGTCCGGCGCGGCTGGACGAGCGACCTCGGGGTCAGTGCGCAGATCGCTGGAGAGCGAGTGCGCCGCGGTGATGGCGGTCGCGACCGCGGCACACGCCAGTACGGCGGCACCGATCACGCGTCCTGTCCGGCGACGCTGTAGACGGTGGTGGACCGCGACGAGCAGGTCCTCGTCCGACGGTGCCTCCGTCGCGTGCCTCGACAGGCTCGTCGCTATCAGCTTCTCATGGGCGTCCATCAGCGGTTGACCTCCTCGACTGTGGTGAGAGTGGTGCGCAGGCTCGCCAACGCACGGTGGATCTGCGACCGGACGGTCGCCGGGCTGCATTCGAGGATCTCCGCGATCTCGGCATCGGGCAGGTCTTCGTAGTACCGCAGTACGACGGCCGCCCGCTGCTTGGCCGGCAACGTCGCGCACAACGCCCAGACCGCGTCCTGCTCGGCTTGAGCGACCGCATGGTCCGGACTCGGCGAGCTCACGAACGGATCCGCGGTCGGGCTCTCCCGACGGAAGAACCGCCGCCAGCGGGAGATGTCGGCGTTGACGATCGACCGCCGTACGTAGGACTCCGGATCTCCGTCCCGGCAGATCCGCGCCCATCGCGAGTACGCCGCGACCAACGCGTCCTGCACGGCCTCCTCGGCGCGACTGTGATCCCGCGTGATCAGGTACGCGAACCGCAACAACGCCGCCCCGCGCTGCCCGACCCACACATCGAACTCCGGCCGCTCCATCCCCACCTCCCACCCCTAACCACGCCACCAGACCGCAGAACGTTGCAGGTCTGGCGCCTCTGATCGAGCGGCCGGGTCGGGCGGGCCCAGTCACGGGCCGACGTCAACCGGTCGGCGAGGGCGTCACTCGGCTTCGGGGGTGGCGGGGGTGGGAAGGGCCAGCTTCTCGTCGGGTTTGGCGCGGAGTACGTCGTCCACGTACGAGCGGGCGGCTTCCATCGTGTCGACCTCGTGGCCGGCCTGTTCGGACAGGAACCAGCGGTGCTCGAGCACCTCGTGGAAGATCTCGGCGGGCTCCAGCTTGCGGTTGAGGTCCCGGGGGACCGAGCGGACGACCGGCTCGAACACCTCGGTCAGCCACTGGTGCGCGACGATCTCCTCGTCCTCGTTCTGCTGGTCGGTGGCGGCGGCGAACGAGTCGAGGTCGTTCAGCAGCCGGCGGGCCTGGTTCTCCTCGACGTCCAGGCCGGTCAGCCGGAGCAGCCGGCGCGAGTGGTGCCCGGCGTCCACGACCTTCGGCTGGATCCGGACTTGGCTGCCGTCCCAGTCGGTGATGATGTCGATCTCGGCGACGTCGAAGCCGAGTTCGTTCAGTCGCCGGATCCGCGAGTCCAGCCGGTGCATCTCGTCGGTGGCGAACTCCTCCGGCGCGGTCAGCTCGGCCCACAGCGCCTCGTACCGTTTCTGGATCGACTCCACGGTCTCCTGCGGGTCGATGTCCGGGTCGAGCAGGCCGCCCTCCTGCAGGTCGAGCAGTTCGCCGAACAGGTTGATCTCCGCGGTGTACAGGTCGTGCGCCCGTTGCCCGTCGGAGATGTCCTGGTGCAGTTCGCCGGTCTCGGCGTCCACGAGGTACGCCGCGAACGCGCCGGCGTCACGCCGGAACAACGTGTTGGACAGCGAGCAGTCGCCCCAGAAGAAGCCGAGCAGGTGCAGCCGGACGATCAACGCGACCAGCGCGTCGATCAGCCGGTTCACGGTGTCCGGCCGGAGCGTGCTGGAGAACAGCGCGCGATAGGGAAGTGAGAACTGCAGATGGCGGGTGATCAGGATCGAGTCGATCGGCTCGCCGTTGCGGTCGATCCGGTCGGTGATCACGCCGACGGGCTCGACCGAGGGCGCCTCCAGCCGTTCCAGGTCGCGCAGCAGCCGGTACTCGTGCAGAGCGAGATGCTCGAGCACCTCCTTGATCGCGTACACGCTGCCGTTGACCCGGACGAACCGGACCACGTGCCGCGAGATACCACGCGGCAGCGCGACCAGCTGATCCTCGGGCCAGTCCTCCAGCGGGACGTCCCAGGGGAGCGACAGCAGACCGGTGTCGGGGCGGGTAGCGACAAATCGAGGCACGACTCCCAGTCTGTCAGGAAACCGCCCGGATCCTGACCCTTCAGCCACCACCTGGTACATCTGTGGGCCGGCCCGGTCGGTACGGCGATCGACGATTGCGTGTCCACGATGTACGCAAGCGGTTGCAAGAACTTGCGCGGTCCGGCGTACAGTTTGCGTCATGACACGTCGACTTGCAGAGGTGGCCAAGAAGGTCGGGGTCAGTGAAGCCACCGTGAGCCGGGTGCTGAACGGGAAGCCGGGTGTCTCCGAGGCGACCCGGGAAGCGGTCCTCACCGCGCTGGACGTGCTCGGGTACGAGCGCCCGACCCAGTTGCGCGGCGACCGGGCCCGGCTGGTCGGACTCGTGTTGCCGGAGTTGCAGAACCCGATCTTCCCGGCGTTCGCCGAGGTCGTCGGTGGTGCGCTCGCGCAGCAAGGTTTCACGTCCTTGCTGTGCACCCGGACGGTCGGCGGCGTGTCCGAGGCGGACTACGTCGACCTGCTTCTGCAGCAGCAGGTGTCGGGGGTGGTGTTCGCCGGTGGGTTCTACGCGCAGGCCGACGCGCCGCACCAGCACTACCAGCTGATCCAGGAGCGGAAACTCCCGACCGTGCTGGTCAACGCGGCGGTCGATCACCTCGGGTTCCCGCAGGTCTCGTCGGACGACCACGTCGCCGCGGAGATGGCGATCGGTCATCTGCGCGCGCTCGGTCACCGGCGGATCGGGATGGTCCTCGGCCCGCGCGACCACATCCCGTCGCGGCGGAAGCTGGACGCGTTCCTCGCCTCCGACGAGGCCGATCCCGAGTTAGTGGAGCACACGATGTTCTCGCTCGAGGGCGGGCACGCGGCCGCGACCCGGCTGGTCAAGAAGGGCGTCACCGGCATCGTCTGCGCCAGCGACATCCTCGCTCTCGGGGTGATCCGCGCGGTCCGGCGGGCCGGCCTCACCGTCCCGGGGGATGTCTCGGTGATCGGGTACGACGACTCCGCGATGATGAACTGCACCGACCCGCCCCTGACCACCGTCCGCCAGCCCATCGACGCCATGGGCCGAGCCGCCGTCGACATGCTCGTCGCCCTGATCGAACGCGCCACCGTCCCCGCCGACGAACTCCTCTTCGAACCCGAACTCGTCGTCCGAGCCTCCACCACCCGCGCCAAAACCTGAACCGTCAGCACGAACTCGTCCCCGCCAACTGCCCAGCGGTAGGCGCAGACGCCAACCTGCCCCTCAGCGGTCAACCCCACGGCTCACGGGTCGCGGAGCCGGCTTCCCGCCGAATCGGATCCACGCCCGACTGACTGGCAGAGGAGGGCCCCGCCGGCTCTGTGCCGACCACCGGGCCCCCTTGCTCAGCGATCAACGTCTCGCTGGTCGTCGTCGACTTCTTGCAATCTTCCATCGAACTATTGCGCGGATCGGTTCGGGTGCCTACGGTGTGCGGCAGGTGGCCTAGGGAGAGGGTGGAGATGAGGACAGCGCGCCGTGGGCTGGGGCTGGTGTTGGTGGTGGGACTCGGGCTGGTGGCCGCGTCCTGTGGGTCGGGGGAGGAGAAGCCGGACGCCCAGGGGTCGGCGGGTGCCGACGGGCCGGTGACGATCACGGTCGGCTGCCAGCCGCCGAAGAGCAATCCGAAGGAACGTGCGGCCTGGGACGCCGATGTGGCCGAGTTCCAGAAGCTGCACCCGAACATCACGATCGAGAGCAAGGACGCGTTCCCCTGCATCAACCCGGACACGTTCCAGGCGAAGCTGGCCGGCGGCACGCAGGAGGACGTCTTCTACGTCTACTACACGGACGTGCAGAAGATCATCAAAGCCAGGCAAGCCGCCGACATCAGTCAGTACGTCGGCAGCGTGAAGGCCGTCGACGACCTGCGCGACGACGTGATGAGCGTGTTCAAGGACGGCGACAAGACGTACGGCCTGCCGCGCAACAACTACAACATGGGCCTGGTCTACAACCGCAAGCTGTTCACCCAGGCCGGTCTCGATCCGGACGCCCCGCCGACGACGTGGGCCGAAGTACACGCGGCGGCTAAGAAGATCGCCGCGCTCGGTCCCGGGTACGTCGGCTTCGGTGAGTACTCCGCCGGCAACACCGGCGGCTGGCACTTCGCCGCGAGCCTGTACGCCCGCGGCGGTTCGATGGTCAGCGACGACGGCAAGAGCGCCGCGTTCAACAGCCCCGAGGGCAAGGCGGTGCTGGAGAACCTGAAGCAGATGCGCTGGGTCGACAACTCGATGGGCAGCAAGCAGCTCCTCCAGTGGGAGGACCTGATGCGGATGATGGGTTCCGGGAAGCTCGGCATGATGATCGGCGCGCCGGACGTGGTGCAGTCGGTGAACAACGACTTCCAGGGCAAGTTCGAGGACTACGGCGTCGCCGCCGTACCGGAGTCCGAGGGGAAGTCGTCGCTGAGCGGTGGTGACGGCTACATGTTCAACCCGAAGGCGACGCCGGAGAAGATCAAGGCCGGTCTGCTGTGGCTGGAGTTCCACGAGCTCACGCCGGGGAAGGGCCAGTTCAACTACGCCCGGGCCAAGGAGCAGGGCCGTCCGGTCGGCTTGCCGATCCCGGATCTGTACGGCGATTCCGCGCGAGGCAAGGAAATCGTTGCCCTCCGCAAGCAGTACGCGACGGTCCCGGTCGAGCACTTCGCGCCGTACGTCGCCGCGCAGTCGAAGATCACCAACAAGCTGGAGCCGCCGAAGGCGCAGGAGCTGTACGCCGTCCTCGATGTGGCGATGTCCGCCGTCCTCACCCGCCAGGACGCCGACATCGACAAGCTGCTCTCCGACGCCGAGAGCAAGGCCAACAAGATCCTCGCGAAGAACACGTAATGGCCGTCACGAACGAGCCGGTGCGCCGCCCCCGCGAGGTGGGGGTGACGCACCGGCGCCGGCCGGAGATTGCCCGCGGGACAGGGCCGCGGCGGACTCCTGCGCATCGGCCGGACGGGGCGGCGGATCTGGCCGGGGCGCGGCGTCGGGCGGTGGGGCGGAACCTGACGGCGTACGGGTTCTTGTGTGGCGCGCTGATCTGTTTCGCGTTGTTCTCGTGGTATCCGATGGTGCGGGAGGTGATCCTCAGCTTTCAGGAGAACAACTTCGTCGATCCGCCGCGCTGGGTGGGGTTCGGCAACTTCCGGAGCGTGATCGAGGATCCGGCGTTCCGGTCGGCGTGGATCAACACCGCCGCATTCAGCGGGCTCGCGCTGGTGATCGGGTACGCCGTCCCGTTCGTGCTGGCCGTCGTACTCAACGAACTGAGGCACGCGAAGGCCTATCTGCGGTTCGTCGTCTACCTCCCGGTGATGCTCCCGCCGGCGGTTGCGGTCCTGCTGTTCAAGTGGTTCTACGACCCCGGCGCGGGCCTGTTCAACCAGGTGCTGGACGTGTTTGACCTCCCGCCGCTGAGCTGGCTCGACTCGACCAGTACGGCGCTCGTCAGCCTGGTGCTCGTGTCGACCTGGATGAATCTCGGCACCGGCACGCTCATCTACCTGGCCGCTCTGCAGAGCATCCCGGGCGACCTCTACGAATCGGCCGAACTCGACGGCGCGGGTCTGCTGAGACGGGTCTGGCACGTGACGATCCCGCAGACCAAGCTGATCCTGCTGGTGATGCTGCTGCTGCAGATCGTCGCGACCATGCAGGTGTTCATCGAGCCGTACCTGCTGACCGGCGGCGGACCGGAGAACGCGACCGTCACGGTCGCCTATCTGATGTACCAGTACGCCTTCAACTTCGGCGACTTCGGTGGTGGCAGCGCCCTCGGCCTGATGCTGATGGTCGTGCTGATGGTGTTCTCCGCGATCTACCTGCGCGTCTCCCGGGAGGCGGAACGATGAGGACGCTCGTCTCACCACTGGCACTGCGGACCCCGCGCGGCCGGTTGATCTACTGGGCAACGCTCATCCTGACCGTGGTCGGATTCACCGGCGCCTTCGTGTTCCCGCTGTACTGGATGGTGACCGGTGCGCTGAAATCACCCGAGGAACTGGCGCAGATCCCGCCGAGCTTCTTCCCGACGCGCTTCGACCTCGGGGTCTACGCCGACGCGTGGGAACAGTTGCAACTCGGGGTCTTCCTGAAGAACACCGCCCTGTATGCCGGTGGCGCGTGGCTGTTCACGCTTGCCGTCGACGTCACCGCGGCGTACGCGTTGTCGAAGCTGCGGCCGATGTTCGGCAAGGTCGTCCTCGGCGCGATGCTGGCGACGCTGATGATCCCGGCGATGGTCCTGCTGCTGCCGACGTACCTGACCGTCAAGGATCTGCCGATCCTGCATCTCGACCTGCTGAACACGCCGTGGGCGATCTGGTTGCCGGCGGCAGCGAACGGGTTCTTCGTGTTCCTGCTGAAGCGGTTCTTCGACTCGATCCCGAGCGAGCTGCTGGAGGCTGCCGAAATCGATGGAGCGTCGCAGGGCAGGATCCTGTGGTCGATCGTGCTGCCGGTGTCGCGGCCGATCCTCGGGGTGGTGTCGATCCTGTCCGTGGTGACGGTGTGGAAGGACTTCGTCTGGCCGCTGCTGGTGCTGCCGGAGACGGACAAGATGTCGATCAGTGTTGGCATCGCGTCGCTGTCGGCGCAGATGCCGCAGAACGTGCTGATCGCGTCGCTGGTGATCGCCAGCCTGCCGACGATCCTGGTCTTCTTCGTCTTCCAACGCAGCATCATGGCAGGTCTCACAGCCGGCAGCCTCAAGGGATAAGACAACCCACCCCTCGCTCCGCTCGGGGCGGGGAAGAAAAGCCCCGCTCCGCGGGGGCCCGCCCCGCCGGGGTGGTCCCGCACCGCGGGGGTGGTCTGGCTCCGCGGGGGTGGTGCCGACCGCGGGGTGGTGCCGACCGCGGGGTGGTCCGGTCCCGCGGGAGTAGTGCCGCTTCGCGGTAGATGGGAAAGCAGGATGCCGCTCCGCGGTGGGGTATCCCGCTCCGCGGTGGGGTGGGGTGTGGTCAGGCTCCGGGTGGAGCGGGTTCGAGAGGAGGATTGATGGCGGGCGAGTGGTGGCGTGGGGCGGCTGTTTATCAGGTGTATTTGCGGAGTTTTGCCGACGGGGACGGGGACGGCGTTGGGGATCTGGCTGGGTTGCGGCAGAGGCTGCCGTATCTGGCCGAGTTGGGTGTCGACGCGATCTGGCTGAACCCGTGGTACCCGTCGCCGATGGCCGACGGCGGGTACGACGTCGCCGACTACCGCGCCATCGACCCGGTGTTCGGCACCCTGGAGGAGGCGGAGACCTACATCGCCGAGGCGCACGCGCTGAACATCCGCACCATCATCGACATCGTCCCGAACCACGGCTCCGACCAGCACGACTGGTTCGTCCAGGCCGTGCAGGCGGGTCCGGGGTCACGCGAGCGCGACCGGTTCATCTTCCGCAAAGGCCGCGGCGACCGGCCGCCGAACGACTGGCAGTCCATCTTCAACGGCCCGGCCTGGACCCAGGTCGAGGACGGCGAGTGGTACCTGCACCTGTTCGCCCCCGAGCAGCCGGACTTCAACTGGCGCAATCCCGAGGTGGTCGAGGAGTTCCACGCCATCCTCCGGTTCTGGCTGGACCGGGGCGTCGACGGGATCCGGGTCGACAGTGCCGCCGTTCTGTTCAAGGACCTGGACAGCGTGGCGGAGTCGTACACCGACCACGACGAGGTGCACGAGATCTACCGCGGCTGGCGCCGGATCACCGACGAGTACGACGGCCGCTTCCTGGTCGGGGAGATGTGGATGCCGGACCAGGAGCGGTTCGCGCTGTACCTGCGCCCGGACGAGCTGCAGACCGCGTTCAACTTCGACTTCCTGTCGCGCCCGTGGGACGCCGACGAACTGCGCGCCTCGATCGACCTGACCCTGACCACCCACGTCCCGATCGGGGCACCGCCGACCTGGGTGCTGTCCAACCACGACGTCACCCGGCCGGTCACGAAGTACGGGCGCTCGGACACGTCGTTCTCGCACCAGGACCGCAAGCACGGCATGCCGACCGACCTCGCCCTCGGCGAACGCCGGGCCCGCGCGGCCGCCCTGCTCGCGATGGCGCTGCCGGGCGGACTGTACGTCTACCAGGGCGAAGAGCTCGGCCTGCCGGAGGTCGAGGACCTGCCCGATCACCTGCTGCGGGACCCGATCTTCCTCCGCTCCCAGGGCGCCGACCGCGGCCGCGACGGTTGCCGGGTGCCCCTTCCGTGGTCCGGCAAGGAGCCGCCGTTCGGCTTCGGCACCGGTACGCCGTGGCTGCCGCAGCCGGTCGACTGGAAGAACCTGACCGTCGAGTCCCAGCAGAACGACCAGAACTCGATGCTGACGCTCTACCGCAACGGTCTCCGGATCCGCCGCACCCACCTGGGCGACGGCACCCTGACCTGGCTCGACACCCCGCCGGGGGTCCTCGCGTTCAGCCGCGAGAGCCTGAGCTGTGTCACGAACCTGACCCCGGAGCCGATCGAACTCCCGCCGCACGGCGAAATGCTGCTGGCCAGCAGCCCGTTGGAGGACGGGCTGCTGGCCAGTGACAGTACGGCGTGGATCAGGTGAGTGGACGGAATCGCCGCAACCGCAGGCTGTTCGAGACCACGAAGACCGAACTGAAGGCCATCGCGGCGCCGGCCAGCATCGGGTTGAGCAGACCGGCCGCGGCGAGCGGGAGGGCGGCCACGTTGTAGGCGAAGGCCCAGAACAGGTTGCCCTTGATGGTGCGCAGTGTGCTGCGGGAGAGACGGATGGCGTCCGCCGCCGCCCGCAGGTCTCCGCGCACCAGGGTCAGGTCGCTCGCCTCGATCGCCACGTCGGTGCCGGTGCCCATGCTCAGGCCGAGGTCGGCCTGGGCCAGGGCGGCCGCGTCGTTGACGCCGTCGCCGACCATCGCGACCACGCGGCCCTCGCCTTGAAGCTTCTTCACCGCGTCGACCTTGTCGGCCGGCAGCACCTCGGCGATCACCTCGGCGATGCCGACCTCGGCCGCCACCTTCGACGCCACCGCCTCGTTGTCACCCGTCAGCAGCACCGGCCGCAACCCCAGCCCCTTCAGCTGACGGATCGCCTCGGCGGACGTGGGCTTCACCGTGTCCGCGACGACCAGCACGGCCCGGGCCTTCCCGTCCCAGCCGACGGCGACCGCCGTACTGCCTTCGGACTCGGCGCGCTCCTTCGCCTGCGCCAGGTCGTCCGGCAGGTACTGGCTCCACTCCTCCAGCAGCCGGGTCCGTCCGACCAGTACGGCGTGCCCGTCGACGATGCCCTGGACACCGAGGCCCTCGACGTTGCCGAAGTCCTCGACCTCGGGCAGCTTGCCGACCTCGGCCGCCGCACCGCGGGCGATGGCCTGGGCGATCGGGTGCTCACTGGAGTGCTCCAGTGCGCCGGCCAGACGCAGTACTTCGGACCGGTCCTCCGACGGCGCCAGCAGGACGTCGACCAACTCCATCCGGCCGGTCGTGACGGTGCCGGTCTTGTCCAGGACGACGGTGTCGATCCGCCGGGTGGACTCGAGCACCTCCGGGCCCTTGATCAGGATGCCCAGCTGCGCACCCCGGCCGGTGCCGACCATCAGCGCGGTCGGCGTCGCCAGCCCGAGGGCGCAGGGGCAGGCGATGATCAGTACGGCGACGGCCGCGGTGAACGCGATCTCCAGCGGCGAACCGTTGCCGAGCCAGAACCCGAGGGTCGCCAGCGCCAGCCCGATCACGATCGGCACGAAGATCGCGGACACCCTGTCGGCCAGCCGCTGGACCGCGGCCTTCCCGTTCTGGGCGTCCTCGACCAGCCGGGCCATCTGGGCCAGCTGGGTGTCGGACCCGACCCGGGTCGCCCGGACCACGAGCCGGCCGCCGGCGTTCACGGTCGCCCCGACGACCGAGTCGCCCTCGCCGACCTCGACGGGCACCGACTCGCCGGTGAGCATCGAGGCGTCGACCGCGCTGCTGCCGGCGATGATGACGCCGTCGGTCGCGACCTTCTCACCCGGCCGGACGACGAACTCGTCGCCGACGGCCAGCTGGTCGGCCGGGATCCGCACCTCGGCACCGTTCCGCAGGACGGCGACGTCCTTCGCGCCCAGTTCGAGCAGGGCCCGCAGGGCCGCACCGGAGCGGCGCTTGGCGCGGGCCTCGAAGTACCGGCCGGCCAGGATGAACGTGGTGACGCCGGCGGCGACCTCGAGGTAGATCTCCTCGGTCCCGCCGCCCCGGGACGGGATCAGCGTGAACGGCATCTTCATCCCCGGCTCGCCCGCACCGCCGATGAACAGTGCGTACAGCGACCACAGGAACGCGCTCACCACGCCCAGCGAGATCAGCGTGTCCATCGTCGCCGCGCCGTGCCGCAGATTCGTCCAGGCCGCCTTGTGGAACGGCCAGGCCGCCCAGGTCACGACCGGGAAGGCCAGCGTCAGCGAGGCCCACTGCCAGAAGTCGAACTGCAGCGCCGGGATCATCCCGAACGCGATCACCGGCACCGCCAGCGCGATGCTGGCGAACAGCCGGTGCCGCAGCGGCTTCAGCTCGTCGGGCTCCTCGTCGTCCGGTGAGTCGACGGCCGCCGGCAGCGAGGCGGTGTAGCCGGTCTTCTCGACGGTGGCGACCAGGTCGTCGGTGGTGATGCCGTCCGCGAACGTCACCTTCGCCTTCTCGGTGGCGTAGTTGACGGTCGCGGTGACACCCTCCATCCGGTTCAGCTTCTTCTCCACCCGGGCGGCGCACGAGGCGCACGTCATGCCACCGATGACGAGTTCGACGGACTGACCGGATTCTGCGGTGGTCATTGTTGTGTGCCTCCTCTCAGTGGCCGTGCGGCGTGGTCTCGTTGCCCGGAGTCGCCGGAGCCTGGGTCGCCGGGGGCTGCTTCGGCGGGACGATCACGGTCTTCCCGTCGGTGCCCACCTTGACGGTGAACTCGGCGGTGTGGACCGCACCCGCGTGCTGGAAGTCCAGGAACAGGCTGTACGTCCCCGCGGTCGGGAAGGTGGTGGCGAACGTGATGTGCGGTCCGCCCTTCGTCCCCGGATCCGCGTGCTGTGCGGGGTGGTTGTGCAGGTAGGCGAGGTCTCCGCTGCGCAGTGACACCAGGTGCCCGAAGGCGCCCAGGTACGGCTGCAGGTCGGTGACGGGCTTGCCGCCCCGGCTGATCGTGAAGGTCAGCTCGGACTCCTTGCCCGCGACCGGGTTGCCCGCCAGTGTCACGTCGTACCCGTGGAAGCTGTAGCTGCTCGCCGGCTCGCTCAGCGGGACCGGGATGTACAGGCCGGAGACGTTGACGTCGGTGCCGAGGGTCAGCGTCCGGTCGAGACCGGCCGGCTGGAAGTCGGCGAACAGCCGCCAGGTGCCACCGGCGGTGAACGTGAACGGAATGCTCCAGGTGCCACTCGCGTCCCGGGTCGGGTGCACGTGGTGGAAACCGGACAGGTCACGCCGGACGACGATCAGGTGCAGTTCCTTCTCGTGCGTCTCGGTGAACTTCGTGACCGGCTTGCCGTCCGGACCCTGGATGGTGAAGCGCAGGTCGGTCTTGGCGCCGGCCTGGTAGAACGTCGTACTGGGACTGAGGGTGTAGCCGGCTTCGGAGACCGCGAGCCCGGGCAGTTGCCCGCCGGACTCGCTGTGTCCCGCCCCGTGTGCCGGCGCTGATTCCTCCATACCGCCCATCTCCTCTTCGTGTGCCGGGGCGGCAGCGGTGTCGGCCGCCGCGATCGGGTCGACCGCGGTGCCGATCGCGAACGCCGCCCCGAAGGCGAGCGCGAGCGCACCGGCGAACGCGCCGAGCCGGAGCGCGACGGCCCGGCTCATGACGCCGCCAGTTCGTAACCGGCCTCGTCGACGGCCTCACGGACGGCGGCCTCGTCGAGGTCGGACTCACTCGTCACGTGCACCGCGGAGGTGCCGCCCGCGACGAGGTCGACAGTGACCTGCTGGACACCGGGGAGCTTGCTGATCTCCTCGGTGACCGCGGCGGTGCAGTGGCCGCAGGTCATGCCGGTGACGGAGTAGGACGTGGTGGTCATAGCGGTTCTCCTCGTACTCGGTTGTTTCGGTGGGTGATCAGCTGCGGACCAGGCGGGCGATCGCGTCGGAGGCTTCGCGGACCTTCTCCTCGGCCTCCGGACCGCCGCGCTGCGCGGCCTCGACCACACAGTGCGCCAGGTGCTCGTCCAGCAGTTCCAGCGAGAACGACTGCAGGGCCTTCGTCGCCGCGGACACCTGGGTGAGGACGTCGATGCAGTACTTGTCCTCCTCCACCATCCGCTGCAGACCGCGGATCTGGCCCTCGATCCGGCGCAGCCGCTTCAGGTGGCTGCTCTTCTCGGCGGTGTACCCGTGGACGGTGTCGGTGGTCATCTCAGGCTCCTTCGGTGTTCCGCGGCTACCCCTCGGGGGTATGTCGACAGGCCTTAAGTTACCCCCTCGGGGTATCGAATGCAAGTCCTGGCGGCATACCGGCGGGGGGTATGTTTCGCAGCGGGCGGCCCGCAAACCTGCCAAGCTGTCCGTCTACTGGCTCGACAAGGGGGTCACATGCCGGAGCTGGCGATCAGTACGCGCGGTCTGCGCAAGACGTACCGGACCCGGCGGGGCCGGAAGGTGGTGGCGGTCCAGGGGCTCGACCTGGACGTGCCGGTCGGGGGTGTGCACGGCTTCCTCGGGCCGAACGGGTCCGGGAAGACCACGTCGATCCGGATGCTGCTCGGGCTGATCCGGGCCGACGCCGGGACGATGACGATGTTCGGCCGGCCGGTGCCGGACCGGTTGCCGGAGGTGGTCGGCCGGGTCGGTGCGATCGTCGAGTCGCCGAAGTTCTTCCCCGCGTTCAGCGGCCGGAAGAACCTGGAACTGCTCGCCGAGGCGATCGGCGCACCCCGGCAGCGGGTCGGCGAGGTGCTCGAGCAGACCTCGCTCGGCGAGCGCGGCAAGGACAGGTTCAAGGCGTACTCACTCGGGATGAAGCAGCGGCTGGCGATCGCCGCGACGCTGCTCAAGGAACCCGACCTGCTGATCTTCGACGAGCCGACCAACGGCCTCGACCCGGCCGGGATCCGGGAGATCCGCGAGACCATGCGCGGCCTCGGCGAGCAGGGCCGGACCGTCCTGGTCAGCTCCCACATCCTGGCCGAGGTCGAGCAGGTCGCCGACACCGTCTCGATCATCGGCCACGGCCGGCTGCTCGCCTCCGGTTCGGTCGCCGAGGTGATCGGCGGCGGTGCCGCGGTCACCGTCAGGATCGCGCTGGAACGCCAGGCCGCGGACCACGAGGCCGCGACCCGGATCCTGACCGCGGCCGGGATGACGGTGCGCTCCGACGGCAACCACCTGCTCGTCGACGGCGCCGAGCACCCGGCCGACGTGACCCGCCGGCTCGCGCAGCAGGAGCTGTACGTGTCCGAGCTGGTGCCGGTCCGCGCGGACCTCGAGTCGGTCTTCCTCGAGCTGACCGCGGGGGAGGGGTTGTGATGCTGCGCCTCACCGGAGTAGAGCTCCGCCGGCTGACCGCGCGCCGCCTGACCGTCATCGGCGTCCTCGGGGTGCTGGCGATCACCGCCCTGCTGTTGTTCGTCACCTGGCGCGAGGCGCGGCCGCTGTCGGCCGAAGAGCAACGAGCCGCCCAGACGCAGTTCGAGACCGCACATCAGAACTGGGTCGAGCACGCGGAGGAGGACCGCCAGAGGTGTGAGGCGGAGTGGGAGAAGCAGCCGGACCCGAAGCCGACGAGGGCCGAGATGTGCAGCTTTCCGGAGCCGAAGCTCGAGGACTTCGGCAAGCCGCGGCTGGTCTTCGCCGAGGCGACACCGGAGCTGCTGCTCGGCTCGTCGTACCTGCTGGTCTTCGCCGCGTTCCTGATCGGGGCGAGCTTCGTCGGCGCCGAGTTCAGTACCGGTGCCATCGGCAACTGGCTGACGTTCGAGCCGCGGCGGTTGCGGGTCTACGGCAGCAAGGTGCTGGCCGCCGCGATCGGCCTCGCTCCGGTGGCCGCCGTCGTCCTGGCCATCGTCCTGCTCGGCACCTATCTGATCGTCGCCCAACTGGGCGACACGTCCGGTACGACGGGGAAGGTCTGGGCCGATCTCACCGGGATGGGCGGTCGTGCGGTCCTGCTGATCGCGCTGGGCGCCTCACTCGGCGGGGTGGTCGGGCTGCTGCTGCGGCACACCGCGGCCGCGCTCGGGGTGGCGATGGGCTACCTGGTCCTGATCGAGGGCGTCTTCGCCGGGTTTCTGAACCAGGCCCAGCCGTGGCTGGTGAAGCTGAACTTCGACGCCTTCGTCCGCCACGACACGACGTACTACGTCAACCAGTGCTCGACCGGCTCCGACGGGATGTACCTGTGCAACAGCATCGAAAAGACGCTGTCGTTCGAGCATGGCGCCTGGTATCTCGGCATCCTGGCCGCCGTACTGATCATGGCCGGCGGAGCCGTCTTCTACCGCCGGGACGTCAACTCCTAGCCCGGCGGAAGCGTCCGAACAGCACGAGACCGAGTGTGACGAGGGCGGCGACGGCAGCCAGTGCGAGACCGCGCCGGAGGCCAGGTGGCGTGTAACTGCAGTCGATCCGGTCGGCGTTGCCGGTCAGTTGTACGGCGATCAGGCCGCCGTAGTCGCGTGGCGTCCGGGCCTCCCCGTCGCCGGCCGAGCAGGTCCAGCCCGGGACCTTCGGTACGGCGACCACGGCGTACCCCTTGCTCCCCGGAGGCAGCATCGCGCTAATCGAATGGCCGCCGACCTCGACGTCCGTTGCTCCACTCAGCCGCAGGTTCTGCACCGCCCTGGCCAGGCGCTGCTCGTTCAGGCAGCCGATCGCTCCCGTGGGGGTGATTCCGCGCGGAGCGTCGGTGAACCGGATCTCGGCCGACACCACCCCGGAGGCGGGGACGGTGCCCAGGCGGACCATCGCGCTGTTGGTGTTGATCCCCGGCCGGCGGCTCGCGGTCAACGCACGCCACTGGCCGCCGTCGGTCAACCGGGCTTCACCGGAGACCCGCGGCAGATGCAGGTACGCCGTCGTCCCCGGCGAGCACCGCCCGAGCAGCTTCACGTCGCCACCGGTGTCCGACTTGCTGCCGCGATACTCCGGAACCTCGTACACCTGGGTCCCGAGCAGTCGCTCCTGCGCGACGAACGCGTTGGACGCGGTCGTCATGCCGATCCGGCGCCGGACCGTCACCAGTGGTGGAACCGTGGATCGGGTGATCACCTCATCCCCGTCCTGCAGGTGCAGCCGGGCGCCGATCGAGAAGATGGCGTCGGTGACGGGGTTGTCAAGGGTGTGGTTGGCGCGGCCGTATCCGGACCAGCCGAAGCCGAGGCCGGTCAGTGTCTGGTTCAGCGAGTGCGGCAGCAGGCTGCTGTACATACCGGCGCCCTGACCGCCCAGCAGGATCGGGTCGTTGGGCGTCACCGAGGTCCCCGGGTCGGTCCGGTACTTCGGCCAGTCGCCGGCTCCCGCGACCGCGTCCGCCCGCTCGGTCTGCTGCTGGTTCCACGGTGGGACGGAGGAACTGAGGATCTTCGACCGCTGCTCGTCGGTCACCACCGCGGTCCAGGTGGTTTCCACGGCCACGACGGCCATCACCAAGGCGAACGCGACGGCGACCGGCCACCTGGTCCGTCGCAACGCGGAGCGGCGGACCGCCCAAATGGTGCCGAACGCAACCAAAGTCACCGCTGCGGAGGCAATCAGTACGGTCATCGCGTACTTCGTCAGCAACGGGCTGCCGTCCGACAGCGCTGCGATCACCGCCAGCAGGACGCCGCCACCCAGCAACGCGATCGGACCGGGCAGGCGGTGCGCGACCGACAACCACGCCAGGACGACGATCACGCCGCACAGGACGAAGGCCTGCCGGTACTGGCTGCCGTTCGGGGTGTCGAAGCCGTGCCACATCTCCTGTGTCGGCGCCCACCGGAAGGACAGGACGATCGCGGCGGTCGTCACGATCCAGACCACCTTCGTCCGGATCGCCACGGTCCGGTGGAACGGCAGGGTGAGCGCGAGCAGCAGCGCGACCGTGCCGACGTACAGGCTCGCGGTCCGGCCGACGCCCTCGGACAGCGGGAGCAGACGGGACAGGAAGATGTCGACCGGGGACGGCGAGAAGACGCCCGACGGTGACGGGGTCGCGATGTCGTTGGCGGCGAAGATCGGCAGCAGAACCGGCGCGGCCAGCGCCAGCCCGAGCGCGAACGAGATGCCGGTGCGCAGGACGCCGCGCAGCCGCAGCGACCAGCGGAGGTCGCTGGTCAGCACCCGCGCGATCAGGAACAGGCCGGCTGCGATCGTTGCCATATAGGCGGTGTAGAAGTTCGAGACCCAGAAGACCGCGACGACGATCACGCTGAGCAGGCGGTTGGTGCGGCGCAGTGACCATTCGGCCACCAGGAAGAACATCGGCAGGGCGATCAGGCCGTCCAGCCACATCGGCACGTAGGCTCCGTCGTCGACGGCCCAGCCGCAGACGCCGTACGACGCTCCGAGAATCGCTGCAACCCAACGGGGCCCTGGCGACATCTTGAGTAGTAGGGCCGCCATCGCGGCGGCCGCCAGGCTCAGCTTGAGGACGGTGATGACGTACACGGCCAGGTCGATCTGGTCACGAGGGAACAGGCCCACCAGGAGGGACAACGGGCTGCCGAGGTCCACGCCGTAGTCGGCCAGGAACCCGACGCCGAAGGCGCTCTGCCAGTTGAAGAACAGGTCACCTTGGGCGCGGCCGTGCAGGATGTCCCACAGGTGGGCGAAGAAAGGGATGTACTGGGTACCGAGATCGTTGGTACTGCGGGACAGTGAACCGAAAGGAAAGGTACCGCGGATGATTCCGGAGGCGGCGAACACCGCCGCCACCAGCACAGCGGCGACGAGCGCGGGCGGCAGCGCCGAGCGTTGTGGGGTCGATCGGCTCGCCGCCGGCCGCCCTGCGTCCGGCTCGGCGGTCACCGGCGCCTGGGCAGCACTCGGCGCGGGCGGGTCGTGTACCGCTCCGTCGTCCGCCACTCCCCGCCCCTCTGCTCTGTCCCCAGGTCCGCGCGCTCGATCGAGCGCCAACGTAGCGTGTAGTTCCGGTCTGGACAAGAATCGGCCTGAATTGCACAGGGGGGACGAAAGATGCGTTTGAGTCTTGTGGTGCCGTGTTTCAACGAGGTCGAGGTGATCGACCGGTTCCATGAAGCCGTCAGCCGGGAGCTGTCCGAGGTCGGCTCGCCGTACGAGATCGTGTACGTCGACGACGGCAGCGCCGACGGGACGCTCGACGCGCTGGTGCGGCTCGCGGACGACGATCCGGCGGTCCGCTACCTGTCGTTCAGCCGGAACTTCGGCAAGGAGTCCGCGATGCTGGCCGGGCTGCGGTACGCCTCCGGCGACGCGGTGGTGATCATGGACGCCGACCTGCAGCACCCGCCGGAGCTGATCGGCCGGATGCTGGAGCTGTACGAGCGCGGCTTCGACCAGGTGATCGCCCGGCGGAACCGGGTCGGCGACCCGGCCACCCGGACCCTGTTCGCCCGGGCGTACTACTGGCTGATCAACAAGTGGGCCGACGTCGAGCTGATGGACGGGGTGGGCGACTTCCGGCTGCTGTCGCGCCGGGCCGTGGACGGGCTGCTCGAGCTGGGGGAGTACAACCGGTTCTCCAAGGGGTTGTTCGCCTGGATCGGGTTCGAGTCGATCCTGTTCGAGTACGACAACGTGAAACAGCCGGCGCGCAAGAGCCGGTGGACGTTCCGGCGGCTGCTCGAGTACGGGCTGGACGGGCTGCTGTCGTTCAACAACCGGCCGCTGCGGCTGGCGATCTACGTCGGCCTGCTGCTCACCGCGGTCGCCGCCGGGTACGCCGTCTGGGTGATCGCGGTCGCGCTCCTGCGCGGCGTGGAGATGCCCGGATACGTCACGCTGATCGCGGCGATCACCGGGCTCGGCGGCCTGCAGATGGTGATGCTCGGGGTCATCGGCGAGTACATCGGCCGGGTCTACTACGAGACCAAGCACCGGCCGCACTACCTGCTCAAGCAGACCAACATGAGCCCGGCCGACAACCCGTCCGCCCGGGACCGCCGCAGCCGCCGGGTCACGTAGTACGGGTCCTGGAACGCACTGCGGCCCCGGGTGGACGAACCACCCGGGGCCGCAGCCTGAACGTCGTACCGCTGATCAGGCGGTCAGCCGCTCCTCGGTGGAGGTGGAGAAGAGGTGCAGCTTGTCGGGCAGCGCCGCCAGGTGGATGGTCGAACCCTTCTCGACCGGCATCCGGGCGTCGATCCGGGCGACGATCTGCTGGTGCTCGTTGTTGTGCTCGGCGGTGCCGTACAGGTACGCGTCGGCGCCGAGCTCCTCGACCACGGCGACGTGGACCGGCAGGCCGTGGTCGGCGACCTTGAAGGCCTCCGGCCGGACGCCCAGGGTCAGCGTCTTGTCGTTGCCGGCCTTGGCCAGCAGGCTGCGCTCGAGCGGGACGACGTAGTCGCCCAGCTTCGCGCCGCCCTCGGTGATGTCCGCGGTCAGCAGGTTCATCGCCGGAGAGCCGATGAAGCCCGCGACGAACTTGTTCTTCGGGTGGTCGTACAGGTTCAGCGGGGTGTCGACCTGCTGCAGCAGGCCGTCCTTCAGTACGGCGACCCGGTCGCCCATCGTCATGGCCTCGACCTGGTCGTGGGTGACGTAGACGGTCGTGACACCGAGACGCTGCTGCAGCTCGGCGATCTGGGTCCGGGTCTGGACGCGCAGCTTGGCGTCGAGGTTCGACAGCGGCTCGTCCATCAGGAAGACCTGCGGGTTACGGACGATCGCGCGGCCCATCGCGACGCGCTGACGCTGACCACCGGACAGCGCCTTCGGCTTGCGGTCCAGGTACTCCTCGAGACCCAGGAGCTTGGCGGCCTCGCCGACGCGCTTGGCCCGGTCCTCCTTGGAGACACCCTGCATCTTCAGCGCGAAGCCCATGTTGTCGGCGACGGACATGTGCGGGTAGAGCGCGTAGTTCTGGAACACCATCGCGATGTCCCGCTCCTTCGGCGGACGGTGCGTGACGTCGCGGTCGCCGATGTAGATGGAGCCCTCGTTGACCTCTTCGAGGCCGGCGAGCATCCGGAGCGAGGTGGACTTGCCGCAACCCGACGGGCCGACGAGAACCATGAACTCGCCGTCCTCGATCTCGAGGTTGAGCTTGTCGACGGCGGGGGTGTCACCACCGGGATAGATCCGGGTTGCCGACTTGAACGACACAGTGGCCATGACGATTACATCCCTTCACCGGCAGGAACGTGCCGGACGATCCGAGTAAAGGCCCCAGGCGGGGGTGCGCTTATCCTCACCCGCGCCGCTCGTCCTGACAAGGTGTACGGCGTGTGACGTGCCCATACTGTTCACGTTCTGGACAGATCCGCGCAGAAAACCGTCCGCCTGCAAGTTCTTGCAGGATCTTGCTGCAACGTCAACGGGTGGCTGGGTACAGTGCCCCGCGTGAGCAGCAGAGCACGGCTGGCGGACATCGCGGCCAAGGCGGGGGTGAGCGAGGCGACGGTCTCGCGGGTGCTGAACGGCAAGCCGGGGGTGGCCGAGGAGACCAAACAGTCGGTCCTCACCGCGCTCGACGTTCTGGGGTTCGAGCGGCCGACGCGGTTGCGCCGCCGGTCGGCCGGGCTGATCGGCCTGGTGATGCCGGAGTTGATCAACCCGATCTTCCCGGCGTTCGCCCAGGTGATCGAGTCGGCGTTGTCGCAGCGCGGGTTCACCCCGGTGCTGTGCACGCAGTCCCCGTCCGGCGCGACCGAGGACGAGTACGTCGAGATGCTGCTGGAGCGCGGCGTCTCCGGGATCATCTTCGTCTCCGGCCTGCACGCCGACACCGGCGCCGACCACGCCCGCTACCAGTCGCTGGTGGACCGGCGGCTACCGGTGGTGTTCGTGAACGGCTGGCTGCCCGGGATCGAGGCGCCGTTCGTGTCGTCGGACGAGTACGCCGCGATGGAGCTGGCCGTGGCGCACCTGGTTGCGCTCGGCCACCGGCGGATCGGCTTCGCCTCCGGGCCCGAACGCTTCATCGTCGTCCAGCGGAAACTGGCCGGTTACCGCACCTCGATGAAGGCGCAGCTCGGCCTGTCCGACGAGGAGCTCGACCCGTTGGTTGCCTTGAGCATGTTCGGCGTCGAGGGCGGGGCCGCCGCCGCTCAGCAGTTGCTCGACGCCGGCGTCAGCGCGGTCATCTGCGGCTCGGACATGATGGCCCTCGGCGTCATCCGCGCCGCCCGGCAGCGCGGCCTGTCCGTCCCCGGTGACATCTCGGTGGTCGGGTACGACGACGCCCCGATGATGGAGTTCACCGACCCGCCGCTCACCACGATCCGCCAACCCGTCCAGCCGATGGGGCTCGCCGCAGTCCAGTCCCTCCTCGAGGAGGTCCGCGGCCACACCACACCCCACACCGAGTTCCTCTTCCGCCCCGAACTGGTGGTCCGCGGCTCGACCGGCCCGGCCCGCCAGTAGCGGCTGCTACCGGACCGGTCTCGGCGCGGCGTCCGGCTAGAACGGATATCTGAGTTGCAGACCGGCCGGAGTGGTGGTGTTCGTGGCGTGGATGGTGGAGATCTCGGTGGGGGTCAGGGCCCGGTTGTAGAGGCGGACGTCGTCGAGCGAGCCGCGCAGGTGTTGTCTGCCGTCGAGGCGTTGGCCGAGGTGGATCTGGAAGGGACGTTTGGGGCTGACCGATCCGATCGTGCCGACCGCGGAGGCGGCCGCGGCCCCGTCGATGTAGATGGTGAAGGTCGAGCCCTGCCGGCGCAGCGCGAAGTGATGCCAGGCCCGGTCGTTGTAGGCCCTGGTGGTGGCGACGGTGACCGCGGTCTCGCCGCTCTGGGCGAGTGCGCGGATCCGGTTGGCGGCCGGCTCGGCGCGCAACCACAGCTGGGAATAGACATCGCCCTGGTTGTATGCCCACAGCAACGGTTGGTCCGCGGTGCTGTCGCCGTACCTGAACCATCCCGTCCAGGTGAAGTCCCCGCTGCTGACGGCCAGCTTCTCGGCGAACGGCAGTTGCACGTAGTCGTCCACGCCGTCCAACGACACCGCCTGACCAAACCTTCCTGCTACCGACGCAGGTCCACCCCGTAGATACCCGTGCAGTTGGTTGCCTGAGGTATCCGGTGTGGTCGGTACGCCGCTCGTGTTGCCGTCCGGTAACCCCAGATCAGCCTCGGTGAACGTCGTGAACCAGATGTAGCCGTGCGACCAGTTGACCGCGCGTTCATACGCAAGGGCGACGATATTGCGGTCGAGCAACGTCATGTCCGTGTATGCCGCCATGCCGCCGTAAATCACCGTGCCGCCTTGAGGATCGACCCACTCCGTGCCGCCCTTGTACGTCGACCGGATGGTGAGGTTCTCCCGGGTGGTGCCTTGCCGGGTCGGCGCGGCGAGCAGGATGCGGTTGTAGCGGTCACCCTGGTCGGTGGCTCGCAGGGCCAGCGTCGACGCCTGAACTGTCGGCACCGCGAGACTCTTCTCCGCGGCTCCGGCCTGGAATCCGGTGGAGAAGCTCTGGCCGGCGTCGAACGACATCGCCGACGCGACGGTCGACGTACTGGTGCCGTTCTCGTCCCGGGCGAAGGCGAACAGCGATCCGTCCGGCCGTTCGACGACGGACAACTCCTGCACTCGCAGCTCGGGGTCGGCCGAGTGGTCGTACGCACCGAGGGCCCAGGTCTGGCCGCCGTCGTCGCTGTGGACCAGGGCGCCGCCTTTCAGGTCTCCGTCGGTGGTCGTGTAATGCGTCCCGACCAGGAGGCGGCCGGCGTGCGCGCCGCGCAACAACTGGATGCCGTGCGTCGGCCCGGTGGCGTATCCCCTCCAGCCTGGCAGCTTCACGCTGCTGGTGATTTCCCGGGGTGCGCTCCAGTTCTGCCCGTTGTCGTCGCTGTGCTGCGCCCACACGGTGTTGTACTGCCGGGTCGTCAGCAGCACGATCCGCCCGGTCCGCGCGTCGACGACCGGAGCCGGGTTGTGCGCCGTCGCATCCACACCCGCGTGCACGACGGTCGGCGTACTCCAGGTGGCTCCGCGATCCGTCGAGCGGACCATCACCACGTCGTGGGTGCCGGTGTCGCCGCAGGTCGGCTTGCGTCCCTCCGCGAACAGCACCAACGACCCGTCCGGCGCGGTCACCAGGGCCGGAATCCGGAAGCAGGTGTACCCGTTCGTCCCGGGCGCGAGGATCGCCTTCCCCTCCAGACCTGCCGCGTACGCCGTCGACGTCAGGCAGGCCGTAACCAGAAGCAATACTGCGACCACTATCCGTAGAAGCCTCACGCTTCCAGTCTCGCCGTGTCACCCGCCCCACGCGGGCTTTCCCGGCGAGTCGTAGTACGTCCTATGTCTGAGTGTGGAAAAGCTCCGGCCCGGGACCGTCCCCTGCCGGGCGGTTCCGGGCCGGAGGGCCCTGGGGGATTGCTACTTGTTGCTGAAAGCGGCCTTCGCGGCCGAGGCGATGCCGTTGGCCCACAGTTGGTCGACGCGGGCGCGTTCCTTGGCGTCCGGGTAGGCGTTGGTGCAGGACGGGCCGGGGCCGCCGCCCGACATCAGTTCGGAGCAGGGGCCGGAGTAGTGATCCGGCAGGCCGAGGACGTGACCGGTCTCGTGGGCGGTGATCCGGGTCGGGTCGTACTGCCGCGACTGGGCGTAGTCCAGGAAGATGTAGCCGCGGCCATGACCGTCGGTCGACGCGTACGAACCGCGCGGGTCGTTGCCCTCGGTGTAGTAGAAGTCGTAGCTGCTGCCCTCGACCAGGCGGACGTTGCCGACCGAGGAGTTCCAGATCGAAGTACTCGAGTTGATCTGGGAGCGGAACGACGGCGCGTCGACGGCGTACGTGACGGTGACGGCGGCAGCGTTCTTGCCGGCCTTGGCCTGCTGGGCCTGCTTGGCGCGCGCTGACTTCATCACGGCCTCGTAGAACGCCTTGGTGGCGGCCTGGTCCTGCGGCGAACCTGTGTACGCGGCGCGGGTCGCGGAGGTGGACGCGGACGGGGCTGCCGGCGCGGGCGCGGGGGACGCGGCGGCGAAGCTGGGGACGGCCAGTGCGGCGGCGGCGAGCCCTACGAGCGACGGCAGGATACGGCGATGCGACATGGGAGAGCCTCACTCCGGATCGGTGGCGGAAAGCGACCAGCGGATCACTGTTCGCTACCCGCCGGATGCTGCCAACAGTCCGGAGGTTCCGCACCGGATCGGCCGAAACTCGGGGGTTATCCCGCGTTCCGCGGCCGCCGTTCTATGCCGCTCATAACCCGCCGCCTATGGCGGGCGGAGGTCAGTCGCCGGGGATGCCGACGTTGAGGATGCGGGCGCCGGGGCCGCGTTCGGCCAACCGGTCGTTCTTGTTGTAGAGGTTGCAGCGCTGCAGGCTCAGACAGCCGCAGCCGATGCAGCCGTCGAGGTCGTCGCGCAGCCGCTCGAGCTCGGCGATCCGCTCGTCGAGCCGGCTGCGCCACGACTTCGATAACCGGCTCCAGTCGGCGCGGGTCGGCGTGCGGTCGTCGGGCAGGGAGTCCAGCGCGCTCCTGATCTCGGCCAGCGCCAGCCCGACCCGCTGGGCCGCCTGGATGAACGCGATCCGCCGCAACGTGCTCCGCTGGTACTGCCGCTGGTTCCCGGCTGTCCGCCGCGACCGGATCAGGCCCTGGTCCTCGTAGAAACGCAGCGCCGACGCGGCGACTCCGGACCGATGGGCGATCTCCCCGATGGACAGCCAGTGCTCCTTGCTCGGGACGTTCTCCTCCGCCATACCGCCAACCCTAGGCCGGTCGGCCAAGAACTCAACCTCACTTGAACTACTGAGATGCATGCCACTGCGCCAGGTGGTCTGGTCGGGTCCGGAGTGGTCGGGACAGCGGTCGCGGTCGGGTATACTTTTTCGGTGTCGGTGCGCGCGTCGCGTCACCAGAGATTTTCCCAGGCGCTCCGACCCGTCGGTTTCAGCATCCGGCTGAAGGTCCCCGGCGACATGGGTGCAACGCGATAGCACCCGCAGGTCGATGCCCGTCTCCTGCTCAGCACGTCCTGTCCGGTCACGTCCGTGGCCGGCATTTCCGTGCGGTTGCGATCCGGTCAGTCGTCCGTGACGTTGAGAGAGAGTTTTTGCGTGACCCAGCAACACCCGGAGAACAATCACCCTGCCGACGGCAACCAGGCCGACAGCCGGATGAAGAAGCCACGGCACAAGAAGTTCCAGAACCAGTCGTACGGCGAGCGGATGGCATCGTCGGCGCGCGACGACGACCGCACCCGGGACGAGCGTCCGCGCTACGACGGTGCTCGTGACGACCGTCGCGACGACAACCGCCCGGTGAAGGGCTACCGCGCCGACCGCGCCACCCAGCCGCGCCGGCCGTCCGACGACCGCGCGAGCTATCGCCGCGACGACCGGCCCGCGTTCGACCGTGGCCGCGACGACCGGCCCCGGTTCGAGGACCGTGCCCGCGACGAGCGGCCGCGCTTCGACGGCGGCGGCCGGGACGACAAGCCGCGGTTCCGGACCGAGCGTTCGTCGTACGGCGACCGGTCGCGGCCCGAGCGTTCGTCGTTCGAGCGTCGTGAGGAACGGCCGTCGTTCGAGCGCCGGGACGAGCGTTCGTCGTACCAGCGCCGGGACGACCGGCCGGCGTACCAGCGCCGGGACGAGCGGCCCGCGTTCGACCGCGGCCGGGACGACCGGCCGGCGAACAACCGGCGCGACGAGCGCCCGGCGTACCAGGACAAGCCGCGGTTCGAGCGCCGGGACGAGCGGACGCCGTTCCAGCAGAAGCGGCCGGAGGAGCCGGTGGACCTCGGCACCGTTGCCCCGGACAACCAGTTCGCCGCGCTCGGTCTGGCGCCTCGGCTGGTGCAGCGGCTGGCCCGGGACGGGATCACCACGCCGTTCCCGATCCAGACCGCGACCATCCCGGACGCGCTGGCCGGCAAGGACGTGCTCGGCCGCGGCCAGACCGGTTCGGGCAAGACGCTCGGTTTCGGCCTGCCGACGCTGACCCGGCTGGCCGGCGGCCGGACCGAGTCGCGCCGTCCGCGCGGCGTGGTCCTGGTCCCGACGCGTGAGCTGGCCATGCAGGTGCACGACGCGCTCGAGCCGCTCGCGCACGTGATGAACGTGTCGCTGAAGCTGATCGCCGGCGGCCTGCCGTACCCGAAGCAGATCGACGCGCTCCGTCGTGGCGTCGACCTCCTGATCGCCACGCCCGGCCGCCTGATCGACCTGTGTGAGCAGGGCGCGGCCGACCTCGGCGCGGTGGAGATCACCGTCCTCGACGAGGCCGACCACATGTGCGACATGGGCTTCATGCCGGCGGTCACCACGCTGCTCGACATGACCCCGGCCGAGGGACAGCGGCTGCTGTTCTCGGCGACGCTGGACAACGACGTCGACAAGATCGTGAAGACGTACCTGAAGGACCCGGTCCAGCACTCGACCGAGTCCGGCCAGGCCTCGGTCAGCACGATGGAGCATCATCTGCTGGTGATCGAGCCGGCGCACAAGCAGTCGCTGACGGCCGAGCTGGCCAGCCGCGACGGCCGGACGATCGTGTTCGTCCGCACCAAGCTCGGCGCCGACCGGGTCGCCACCCAGCTGCGGGATCGCGGTGTGATGGCCGCGGCACTGCACGGCGGCCTGACCCAGGGCGCGCGGAACCGGACGCTGGACCAGTTCAAGGACGGTTCGGTTCCGGTGCTGGTGGCAACGGATGTCGCAGCGCGCGGGATCCACGTCGACGATGTCGGTCTGGTGGTCCAGGCCGACCCGGCGGCCGACCACAAGGACTACCTGCACCGGGCCGGTCGTACGGCCCGGGCCGGTGGCAAGGGCGCGGTCGTCACCCTCGTGCTGCCGCACCAGCGGCGCGGGATGATCCGGCTGGCCGAGTCCGCGGGTGTCAACGCCTCGCCGGTGCGGGTCCGTCCGGGTGACGAGCTGGTGACCGAGCTGACCGGTGGCAACACGCCGTCCGGGTACCCGGTGAAGCTGCCGGCGCCGAAGTCGCCGCGGTTCGGCAAGGGCGGCGGCAAGCGGTTCGGCAGCAGCCGTCCGGGGCGTGGGTACGACGCCCGCGGCGGCAGCGGTCCGCGCCGGGGCAACGGCCCTCGCCGTACCGACAGCAAGTCGTACCAGCACTGAGCGATCAGAGGCCCTGGTTCTCCTGTACCACAAGGAGAACCAGGGCCTTTGTCATGTCAGGATCGCCCAGAGCCGGGCGAGTACGGCGGAGATCTCCGCGCTGCTCAGCGGGATGAGCTCGAAGACCAGTTCGTTGTCGTCGACGCGGTCCGTCATCACATAGATCGAGGGTGAGCCGGCCTCCAGTTCGGTGGCGAGGCGCTTGGCGTCCGGCACCGTCAGTACGGCGCGCGACACCTGCAGCCCGGTGGGGTCTGGCTCGACCTGCGCCGAGACTCCGGGAATCTTGCCCGCGGCCTCGGCGAACGCGACGACCTTCGCCAGTTCGTCCGCCTCCCACTTGACCCGATCGAAGGCCTGCCACTGCTCGAGCGCCGCCAGGACGCCGATCACGGCCTCTTTGGTCGGCTTCATCACCCGGCCGATGCCCTTCTCCTGCGCCCGGACGGACTGCACCAGCGGCCAGCTGCCCGCGACCAGGCCGGCGGTGGGGGAGCCGAGGTACTTCTGCCCGCTGACCAGGACGAGGTCCGCGCCGGTGGCCAGCAGGTCCGCGATCCGCGGGAACTGGGCGGCGCCGTCGATGATCGCCGGCACGCCCCGGCGATGGGCGGCCCGCACGGCCGCGACCAGGTCGATCGGCTCGCCCCGGGTCAGCCGGGACGAGACGAGAAACAGGCAGGCGATGTCCGGTCCGTCCAGCTCCTGCTCCAGATCGTCAATGCCACAACGGTTTTCGTCACCCGCCAGGTCGACATGGGCGCCCGCCAGCCGGATGCCCTGCAGGTTGGTGTGGCCGTAGTCGACGACGTGGTTGGCCGGCAGCACGACCCGGTTGTGCATGTCCGTGGTGTCCGGCAGGGCCGCGATCCGGCGCGGATCGCCGCCGGTCATGGTGGCCGCGACCGAGAGTGTGATGCCGGCGGCGGTGCAGTGGACGACGGCCCCGGCCTGGGCGCCGGTGACGTGGGCGATCGCCTCGCTCGCCCGGTCGCCCAGCTCGTCCATGACGAAGAACTCGGGCAACGCCTGGGCGACGGCCTCCGCCACCCCGTGGGAACTCCTGGACACCCCGAGCGGGGTGTACGTCCCCTTGGCATTGATCACCACACTCAATCGGTACCGATCGTGGATGCTCATGGTGGTGCTCACAGTAATGGTCACGGACAGTGGTTGGCGAGACTCCGTCGGGTCCTGAATCGGCCAGATCTTGACCCCAACCTACTGGTGAGTCATTCTCAGTTTTCAGTACTCCCCTGCCGTCCTGGTCGCGTCTCGAGGAGGATCCGTGCAGCTCCGCCCCGCTCACCGAACCATCCGTACGACGATCGCGGCGGCCATCGCCACGGCTACCGTCACCGCCGTCCTCGCCGCTGTGCCGGCACCGACCCAGGCGAAGCCCGAGACGGCGGCGCCGGCACCGGCGGACTATTGCCTCGGGCAATGTGACGACATTTTGCCGCCTGGTCAGAACGGGAACGCGACCTTCACCGATCTCCTTCTTTTCAAGGCTTTGGGGACCCGGCCGGCCCATTTCAGCGACACGCTGAAACCGTACGAGAACCTGGTCTGGAACTCCCGAGGCATCACCGACGACCGACTCGGCGCCTACTTCGACGACGCGTCGTTCGGAGTGAAGGCCGGTGACGTCGGGAGCACGGTCAAGCCCCGCGCGGACGTCACCATCGTGCGGGACAAGTCGCGCGGCATCCCGCACATCACCGGCACCACACGGCAGGGCGTGATGTTCGGCGCCGGGTACGCCGGGGCACAGGACCGGCTGTTCGTGATGGACGTGTTCCGGCACCTCGGCCGCGGCCAGTTGACCCCGTTCGCGGGTGGCGCGCCGGCGAACCGGGCGTTCGAGCAGGAGTTCTGGCGCACCGCGCCGTACACGGAAGCCGACCTGCAGCAGCAGTTCGACGACGCCGACGAGCGGTACGGCGCCGACGGCGTGAAGATGCAGCAGGACATCCGGGCCTGGGTCGACGGGGTCAACCACTACATCAACACGGTCGGCCTCGCGTATCCCGGTGAGTACGTCGCACTCGGCCTGGACTGGCCGACGCCGCAGTGGAAGGTCACAGACGTGGTCGCCACCGCGGCCGTGGTCGCGGGCATCTTCGGCACCGGCGGCGGACACGAGGTCACCTCGGCCCTGGCGTTGCTCGAGGCGCAGGCGAAGTACGGCGTTGCCCAGGGCACCAAGGTGTGGGAGTCGTTCCGGTCGCAGAACGATCCGGAGGCGAACACCACCGTCCACAACGGCGCGACCTTCCCGTACGGCGTGACCGGTCCGAACCCGGCCGGCCGCGCCCTGCCGGACCGCGGCTCTGTCACTCCGGAGCCGCAGGTGATCAACCAGACCGTCAGGAGCGCCGCGAGCAAGCCGGCGCCCAAACATGCGGAGGCGCTGCGCGGCGTCTTCGACAACGGCGTCTTCCCCGAGGGCTTCGGCGAGAAGGGCATGTCGAACGCGCTGCTCGTTTCCGGTCAGCACACCGTGAGCGGCAACCCGATCGCCGTCTACGGTCCGCAGACCGGCTATTTCGCGCCGCAGCTTCTCCTCCGGCAGGAGCTCCAAGGTCCGGGCGTCAGCACCCGCGGTGTCGCCTTCGCCGGGTTGAACTTCTACACCCTCATCGGCCGCGGTCCCGACTACTCCTGGAGCGCGACGTCGGCCGGGCAGGACATCACCGACACCTTCGCCGTACCGCTGTGCGAGCCCGGCGGCGCGACGCCGACGAAGAACTCGCAGTACTACGAGTTCCGCGGCCAGTGCGTGCCGATCGAGCGGCTCGAGCGGCACAACGAGTGGTACGCCAGCCTCGGCTCGTCCGAGCCGGCCGGGTCGTACACATTGGTTGCCCTGCGCACCAAATACGGCATCGTCACGCATCGCGGCACGGTCGGCGGGCGGCCGGTGCTGTTCACCAGGAACCGCTCGACCTATGGCAACGAGGCCGGTTCGGCTCTCGGCTTCATGCAGTTCAACGACCCGGACAAGATCCGCTCGGCCGCCGACTTCCAGCGGGCGGCGCACAACATCGGCTACACGTTCAACTGGTTCTACACGGACAACACGTCGATCGCGTACTTCAACTCCGGTGACAACCCGGTCCGCGCCGCCGGCGGCGACCCGAACCTGCCGACCTGGAGTTCGTACGAGTGGCAGGGCTGGAACCCCGACACCAACCGCGCGACGTACACCCCGGCCGCGCAGCATCCGCAGGTGATCGACCAGGACTACCTGACCAGCTGGAACAACAAGCAGGCGCCCGGGTTCTCCGCGTCCGACGGCCAGTTCGGCTACAACGCCGTCTACCGCAGTCAACCGCTCGACGACCGGATCAAGGCCGTCATCGGCAGCGGGCAGAGGTTCACCCGGGGCAAGTTGGTCGAGGTGATGGAGGACGCCGCCACGGTCGATCTCCGCGGTGACCAGGTGCTGCCTTACCTACTTCGGGTGCTGAAGTCGGCGCCGATCACCGATCCGGCCGTCGCCGACGCGGTCGCCAAGCTGACGGCGTGGCAGGCCGCGGGCAGCCACCGGAAGACACCGAACGCGTCGTCGAGAGCGTACGACCACAGCGAGGCGATCCGGATCCTGGACGCCTGGTGGCCGCTGCTCGTCCCGGCACAGTTCAAGGACCTCGGCCCCGGCCTGTACGGCGCCCTGGTCGCGAACCTGAAGATCGACGAGCGACCGGGTCCGCAGGGTTCGGCGTTCCAGAGCGGATGGTGGGGTTTCGTCCAGCGCGACCTGCGCAAGGTGCTCGGCGATCCGGTCCGGGCAGCGCAGCCGGTCACGTTCTGCGGCAGCGGTTCGCTTGCGGCGTGCCGTGCGGTCCTCACCAACTCGTTGCTCGCGGCAAATAAGATTCCGGCGACGACGACGTACCCGGCCGGTGGAGGCTGCGCTGCCGGCGACCAGTACTGCGCGGACCAGATCGTGCACAACCCGATGGGCGGGATCACGCAGAATCGGATCGCCTGGGTCAACCGACCGACCTACCAACAGGTCATCGAGTTTCCGGCCCGGCGGTGACGACGTGAGCAAGCTGGGTGACAGCGGCCTGTCAGGATGAGGGCATGAACCAGACTTTCCCTCCGAACCCGAACCAGCCGTACCCGCCGCAGCAGGGTTACCAGCAGGGACCGCCGCCCGGTTACGCGCCGCCGCAGCCAGGGTACCAGCAGGGTCCTCCGCCGCAGGGGTACGGGCAGCCCGGGTACGGCCAGGCTCCGGGGAACTACCAGCCGGCACAACAGAGCGCACCACATGTCGCTCCGCAGGGTTCGCCGTACCCGGTGCTGGTCTCGACCATGAACGACCTTCCCGGGTACACCGCGGAGAAGGTGTTCGGCGAGGTCTTCGGGCTGACCGTGCGCAGCCGCGACTTCGGGTCGAACTTCACCGCCGGGTTCCGGTCGCTGGCCGGCGGCGAGGTGCCGGAGTACACCCAGATGCTGGCCGAGTCGCGGCACGTCGCGGTGATGCGGATGTGCCAGATGGCGCAGCAGATGGGCGCGAACGCGATCCTCGCGATGCGGTTCGACTGCAACGAGATCGCCAACACGATGAGCGAGGTGGCCGCGTACGGGACGGCGGTCATCGTCCGCAAGAACGAGCCGAAGCCCGTTCCCGGCGAGGATGATGCGCATGACGGCTGACCTGGTGTTCGGCCCCGGTTTCCGGTGGGGGGTGTCGACGTCGGCGTACCAGATCGAAGGTGCCGTTGCCGAGGGCGGCCGCGGCCGGTCGACCTGGGACACATTCTGCGCCGAGCCGGGCCGGATCCTGAACGGCGACACCGGCGCGGTGGCCTGCGACCACTACCACCGGTACGCCGAGGACGTCGCGCTGATGCGGGACCTCGGGGTCGACACCTACCGGTTCTCGTTCGCGTGGCCCCGGATCCAGCCGTCCGGCACCGGCCCGGGGAACGCGGCCGGGCTGGACTTCTACGACCGGCTGATCGACACGCTGCTGGGCGCCGGCATCCAGCCGGCGCCGACGCTGTACCACTGGGACACACCGCAGCCGCTGGAGGACGCGGGCGGGTGGCTGGACCGCTCGATCACCGACCGCTTCGCCGACTATGCGAGCATCCTGGCCGCGCGGTTCGCCGACCGGGTGCCGATGTGGATCACCATCAACGAGCCGATGGTGCTCACTCTGATGGGCTATGCGCTCGGCGCGCACGCACCCGGTCGGGAGCTCATGTTCGACGCGCTCCCGGTCGCCCATCACCAGTTGCTGGCACACGGGCGCGCGGTGCAGGCATTGCGCGCCGCCGGTGCGTCGAACATCGGGATCGCCGGCAATCACGCGCCGACCTGGCCGGCCAGCGACAGCGTCGAGGACAAGGAAGCGGCCGGTCTCTACGACAACCTGATCAACTGGCTGTTCGCCGATCCGGTGTTGCTCGGCAGCTATCCGTCCGGCTTCGGGGAGGCGATGCCCGGGCCGGTTGCGGACGACCTGGCTGTCATCAGTGAGCCGTTGGACTTCTTCGGGATCAATCACTACGCGCCGGCGTCGGTGGGGGCCGCGACGGGTCAGGCCGACACGGCCGCGACCGATGGGATCCCGCTGCCGCCGGGGTTGCCGTTCGAGCCGCGGACGCTGGAAGGCTACCCGCGGACCGGCTTCGGGTGGCCGATCGTGCCGTCGGCGTTCGGCGAGATCCTGCGCAGCTTCAAGGACCGGTACGGCGACCGGCTGCCACCGATCTACATCACCGAGAACGGGTGCTCGTTCGACGACGAGCCGGTCGGCGGGGTGGTCGCGGATCAGCGGCGCATCGACTATCTCGACGGCTATCTGCGGTCGCTGCGGCAGGCGATGGACGACGGGGTCGACGTCCGCGGGTACTTCCAGTGGTCGTTGCTGGACAACTTCGAGTGGGCGGCCGGGTACTCCCAGCGGTTCGGGCTGGTGCACGTCGACTTCGAGACCCAGGTGCGGACGCCGAAAGCGTCGTACCACTGGTTCCGTGACGTGATCGCGCAGAGCCGGGGATGATTCCCGAACCCGGCGTGGTGCCGACGGCTTTCGCGGAGCCGGTGGTCCGGGTCCGGTCGCGGTGGACGGCGGCCGTCGTGCTGGCGAACGTCGGGGTGTTCGCGGCCTGGCTGGGTCCGATCCAGGTGCTGTTGGCGAAGCAGTCCGAAGTGGTTGCTCCAGGCAACAAGGAGTTCGTCTTCGGGCTGGTGACGGGCATCGGCGCGGCCGTGTCGGTGGTGGCGAACCCGGTGGCCGGTGCGCTGTCCGACCGTACGACGTCGCGCTTCGGGCGGCGGGTCCCTTGGGTGCTCGCCGGGGCCGTGGGCGGGGCGGTCGGGTTGCTGGTGCTCGCCGGCGTGGCGTCCGTGGTGTGGATGCTGGTCGGGTGGTGCCTGGTGCAGTTGTTCGGGAACGCGTTGCTGGCGGCAATCACCGCAGCCGTCCCGGACCGGGTGCCGACGCACCAGCGCGGTGCTGTCGGTGGATGGGTGGCGTTGTCGCAGGTCCTTGGTGCCCTGGTCGGAACTGGGCTTGCCACGGTGGTTGGTGGTATCGGCGCCGGGTACGTCGCCTGTGCGGTCTTCCTGGTGTTGTCGGCGCTGCCGTATCTACGGCTCAGCGGCGACGAGCGGCTCGTCTCGCGGCCGCCGCTGGTCCCGCGCGACTTCATCCGCGGTTTCTGGATCAGCCCGCGCCGGTACCCGGATTTCGGCTGGGGCTGGCTGACGCGGTTTCTCTTCAACGTCGGCAACGCACTCGGCACGCTGTACCTCTTCTTCTACCTGCAGGACGAGGTCCGCGTCGACGAGCCCGACACCGCCGTACTGATCCTGACCGCGATCTACAGCGTGTGCGTCCTCGTCACGTCGGTGGTTTTCGGCACGTGGTCCGACCGGATCGCCCGCCGCAAGGTGTTCGTCACCCTGTCCGGCGTGGTGATGGCGGTCGCCGGCGTCGTACTGGCCGTCTGGCCCACCTGGCCGGGCGCCGTCCTCGGCGCGATCGTCCTCGGCGCCGGGTTCGGCGTCTACCTCTCCGTCGACTTCGCCCTGCTCACCCAGATCCTCCCGAACGCCCGCGACCGCGCCAAGGACCTCGGCGTCATCAACGTCGCCAACTCCCTGCCCCAGGTCTTCGCCCCCGCGATAGCCGCCCCCATCGTCAAACACCTCGGCGGCTACCCCACCCTCTACCTCCTCGCCGCCACCATCACCCTCCTGGCCGGCCTCCTGGTCCGCCAAATCCGCACAGTCGCCTAGTCGTTCCGACCGTTCGGTGTGGTCAGGCTGGGACGAGTGCTGGTTCGGGGGTGGTGGTGATGGCGGTGTATTCGCGGGTGAGGCTGCGGTAGGTGGTGGTGAGGAAGGCGAGGAGGACGACGATCAGCATGATCGTGCTGGCGATGACGAAGGTGAGGGCCAGGCCCCGGGTGTGACCGCCGCCGAGGAGCCAGCCGAACGTGGTGTGGCCGGCGGTGGAGTTCATGTAGGGGACGACCAGGAACTGGGCGACCGGACCGATGACGAAGGCGGCGACCGGGGTCGAGGCGGACTCGATGCTGTGGGCGAGGCCGAAGACGCGGCCCTGGGTCTCGAACGGGACGACGCGCTGCAGGATGGTCTGCTCGGCCGCCTCGGCGATCGGGATGACCAGCATGAAGCCGAACATGCCGAGCACCAGCAGCGACTGCCATTCGCGGATGGCGGTGGACAGGCCGACGACCGCGATCGCGACGTTCGCGAGCAGCAGGATCCGCAGCGGTGAGCGGCCCAGACCGAAGCGGGCGACGGCCGCACCGCCGGCGATGAAGCCGACGCTGGTGACGCCGAGGACGATCCCCCACGCCTCGACCGAGAACAGTTCCAGCCCGTACGGGTCCATCAGCGTCATGAACACACCCATGATCAGGTTGTTGAAGGTGCTGAACAGGACGAGCGGCACGAGACCCGGAACGGCGCGCATGGTCCGCCACGAGCCGCGAAGGTCGAGGTGGTGCTGCCGGCCGGTCCGGTGCGGCCGGGCTTCGTCGATCCGGATCGCGAGCAGCAGGTGCCCGAGGACGACCACGGTCAGTCCGACGGCGATGGCGACCGTACCGCCCATGCCGAGGAAGCCGACCGACAGTCCGCTCAGGACACTGGTCACCAGGTGAGCCAGGCCGTTGACCGTACCCACCATGCCGTTCGCCTTGTCGCGCCGGTCCTCGGGGATCAGCAGCGTGACCGTCGTGGAGAGCGCGATGCTCCGCAGTCCGCCCGCCAGGCTTCCGACCAGGACGAGCGCCGCGAACACCCAGAACCACGGCCGGTTCCAGTCGGTCACCGGCACGGCCAGGTACACCAGGCCGGCGGCGACGAACGCGGCGCCGGTGACGGAACTCGAGATCACCATCGCGGTCTTCTTGCGGTTCGCGTCGACGATCGCGCCGAAGACGGCTCCGCAGAGTGCGCCGGCCAGCATCGAGCTGCCGGAGACGATGGAGGCGACCAGCACCGACCCGGTCACCAGGTAAACCCAGAACGCCAGCGCGAACGACAGGAAGGTGGTCGTGACGTTGGCGACGAGGGTGTTCACCAGCAACCGCTTGAAGGTGCTGTTCTGCTCACTCATGGTGACTCCAAGGTCGTGATCCGGTCAGCTCTCACCAGTACGTCGGACGCACCGGGCGAGATTTGACACAGTCGGCGCCACGAATTTCTGCGCCCCCGAGGGCGCGACTGGGTGCGGACCGGTGCTGGAGGAGGCATAGCAGGCTGGAAGCGGCCGGCACCGGATCCTGAAGCTCAACACCGGCAACCCGGCGCCGTTCGGACAGCGCGACGGGCCGTGGCGGAGGAGTGGTTAAGGTGCGCTATGCCGTTGTTCTCGTTCGAGGGTAAGAGTCCGTCCGTGCACCCCGACGCGTGGGTGGCGCCGACCGCGACGCTGGTGGGCGACGTGGTGGTCGAGGAAGGGGTGTCGATCTGGTACGGCGCGGTGATCCGCGCGGATCTGGGCCGGATCACCATCCGGGCGGGGGCGAACATCCAGGACAACACGGTGATCCACGTCGGCAGCAACGGGTGTGAGATCGGCCCGAACGCGACGGTCGGGCATCAGTGCCTGGTGCACGACTGCCGGATCGGCGAGCAGGCGCTGGTCGGGAACGGCGCGATCGTCCTCGACGGCGCGGTCGTCGGCGAACGCAGTCTGGTTGCGGCCGGCTCGACGGTGACGCCGGGCGCGGTGATCCCACCGGAGTCGGTGGCGATGGGCAGCCCGGCGAAGAAGATCGTCCCGCTCGAGGGGACGGCGAAGCTGTTCGTCGACCACAACGCCGCGGTCTACCACGAGCTGGCTCGCCGCCACGCGGCGTCAGTCGAACAGGTCGGCTGACACCGCGTGACGAACAGTCGAACAGATCGCTGAACCAGGCGGGTCCCCCGTGGTGGAGATCGTCGGACCCCACCACGGGGTTTCCGCTGGTGCGGGCTGGCTGCTCAACCCGACAAACCCCCGGTACCCACGCAGCCACACCCGATTCCTGTCGGCCGCACCACAGCACCGTCAGCGTGACAAACCGATCTTGCAATCATTGCAAGAAGGCTGGCCTCCGCGTGGGCGGTGGAGAGGCCAGCTCGTCGTACCAGGAACCCCATGCGCCGCGAATCGACCGCTGAGCCGCGAACCGGATGGGCGGCTAGGGTTGAGCGGGTGCTCAGGACACTCGTGGGGTTCGGTGCGTTCGGGCTGTTTTGGGGTGCGTGGGGCGCGATCCTGCCCGCGGTGCGGGAGGAGTCCGGCGTCGGTGACGGCGAGCTCGGGATCGCGCTGCTCATGGTGGGGCTCGGCGCCCTGCTGTCGATGCGGTTCACCGGGTATCTGATCGACCGGTACGGCGGTGTGGTGCTGCCGATCGTGGTCGTGTTGTTCGGCGCGTGCGGCGTACTGCCGGCGTTCGCCGACTCGGTCGTGACACTCGGCGCGGCGCTCTTCCTGCTCGGCGCGACGTCGGGTGCGACAGATGTCGCCATCAACGCGACCGGTTCCCACGCGGAGGCAGTCACCGCCCGACCGCTGATGAACCTTGCCCACGGAATCTTCTCGATCGCTGTCGTCGTCGCCAGCCTTGGTACGGCGGGACTGCGCACCGCCGGCGCGGACGCGTTGCCGGTGCTGGGCGGTGTCGGCGTGATCGTCACCCTTCTCGGCGTCGCCGTACTCGGGCCAGGCTCCAAGGACAACCTGCACACCTCCGACGAGCCGAAACCGCAACGCAGGCTCGAGCCGGTTCTGCTCGTCTTCGGGGTGCTCTGCGCGCTGGCGTACGTCGTGGAGAACGCCTGGCAGAGCTGGAGCGCCGTGCATCTCGACAGCTCTCTGAACGCCGCGCCGGGGTTGGCATCGAGTGCGCCCGCGGTGTTCGCGGCGGCCGCGGCGACCGGGCGGATCGCGGGCAACGCGATGCTCCGGCGACTGCGTCCGGTGCAGCTCCTGGTCGCCGGCGGCATCATCGCAGCAGCCGGGTCGATCACAGCCGCCGGCGCCGGCTCCGCCTGGCTGGCCCTGCTCGGGATCGGCGTCGCCGGCCTGGGTACGTCGGTCTGCGCGCCGACCATCATCGGTATGGCGGGCGCCTGGGCCGGTCCCGAACGACGGGCCGGCGCGATCTCGACCGTGACCACGCTCGCGTACCTGGGCTTCCTGCTCGGCCCGGCCGCGGTCGGAGCCGCCTCGTCGGCCTGGTCGTTGCCGGTCGCGTTGGGCGGTGTCGCCGTACTCGCGCTGGTCGTCGCGGCGCTCGGCCCGGTCGCCGCTCGGCGGAGTCAGCAGCAGCCGACGCCGTGACATTTCGGGCCTGATCAATGCGGTCGCGACCGAACCCGTCGCGGTCTACGGTGGGCGGAAACCCGAGGGGAGACGTGTCATGACCGAGATCGCGAACACCGGCGCGGCGGTGATCAACCGCGCCGACGGGCGGGACGACGGCGAGGAGTGGACCGAGAACTACGAGCAGCTCCCGGGTGGGGCCGGGGTCTCGCTGATCCTCGAGTCGACCACCAAGGAGGGCGTCGGCCCGCGGCTGCACAAGCACCCGTACGCCGAGACGTTCATCATCCGGCGTGGTTCGGCCACGTTCACCGTCGGCACCGAGCAGGTCGTCGGCCGGGCCGGCCAGATCCTCGTCGTACCGGCAGAGACCCCGCACAAGTTCGCCACCGGTCCTGGTGGCTACGAAGCCGTCCACATCCATGCCAACCCCACCTTCGAAACCACCTGGCTGGAGTAGGCGCAACGCACCTCCCGTCAGTCGAGGACTGATCGGAGGCGCGAGACGAGCTCCTCGAGCAGCTTCGGGCCGGTGCCGAAGTTGAGGCGGACGAAGCCGTTGGCGGCCGGGTCGTAGTCGGTGCCGCGGGCCAGCGCGACCTTTGCGTGCTCCAGGAAGTAGGTGCTGGGCTCCGCGTTCAGGCCGAGGCCGCGGCAGTCGAGCCAAGCCAGATAAGTGGCTTCCGGGGGAGTCCACACGATCCTGTCGGGCAGGTTGGCGTCCAAATAGGCGCGGTTCTCGTCGAGTTGGCGCAGTACGGCATCCAGCCAGTCGTCGCACTGGGAGAACGCGACCTCGGTCGCCAGGACGCCGAGCAACCCGGCCTGCTCGGCGGTGTACGGCAGCCGCCGTACGACGCTCTGCGTCCGATCGGCTGCGGTCACGACCAGTGCGGTCTTCAGCCCCGCCAGGTTGAACGCCTTCGAGGCCGACGTGAGGACGATTCCACACTCGCGCGCAGCGTCCGACACCTCAAGCCACGGAACATGCGTCGCTCCAGGCAGGACCAGTGGCGCGTGGATCTCGTCCGCCAGGACCCAGGCGCCGTACGATGCGCAGAGCTCCGCGATCTGTTCCAGCTCCTCTCGCGGCAGCACCCGGCCGGTGGGGTTGTGCGGATTGGCGAGGACGAGGACATCGAGGCCGTCGCGCAGCGCGTCACCGAGCCGGTCGAGGTCGAACCAGCCGTCCGGCCGCAGCGGCATCAGCACTGTGCGCAGCCCGGCCTGCGGGATCTGGCGAAGAAACGGCGGGTACGCCGCCGTCGCGAAGCCGACCGAACCACCGGGTGCCAGTACCCGGGAGAGCTCGATCAGCCCGGCCATCACGTCCGGCACCACCGTGATCCGCGCGGGATCGACGGTCCAGCCGAGCCGCCGCTCGGCGAACCCCGTGAACGCCTCCTGCAACGGCCGCGGCACCTCGAACGCGTACCCGAGATCGCTGCGATCGATCGCGTCGTGCAACACCCGGGCGATGGGTCCGGCGAGGTCGAAGTCCATCTCCGCGACCGTCGACGCAATCACGCCCGGCGCGTGGCCGGACCACTTCTCGCTGCGTCGCTTCTGCAGTTCGGGCAACTCCGCAACGTTCAGCATGGTCATCGCGGTACCCAGGTGGTCAGGCCGGGACGCGTTCGCCCGGCGGGGTGAAGGCGGCCAGGAGTGTTGCGGTGATGTAGGCGGCGGCCTTGTCCGGGGTGACGCGGCCGGCGTTGATCTCGTCGGCCGCGCCGTGCATCACGCTGTGCATGACACCGACCAGCCAGGACGTCGGCAGGTCGGTCCGGAAGACCCCCTCCTTCTGACCGCGCTCGATCAGCCGCTCCACCCGCACCATCGGATCGGCATGCAACTCGCGGACCCGGCCCGGCGGCAGAGCGTCCTGGGCGGCGATGAGGAGTGAGCGGAACCGGTCGACGAGATGCCAGCTGGATTCGATCAGCCGGGCCAGTGCCTCCCGCGGATCGCCGGTCAGGTCGACCCGGCTGAGCGCGGCCTCGCCGCCCTCGATCGCGCGCACGAAGACGGCGTCGACCAGGTCGGTCCGGGACGGGAAGTGGCCGTAGAGCGTGACCCGTCCGACGCCGGCCGCTTTCGCGATCTCGCTCGTACTGGCGGCCGGATCGCGGCTGAGACATTCGGTCGCCGCGTCGACGATCGCCGCGATGTTCCGCTGTGCGTCGGCCCGCTTGGCCGTCGTACCCGCCTGCTTCGCCGGCATCGCATCTCCTCTTGTCGAACACCCCTGTTCGAGTTACTGTAGCGCACATAACTTGAACAACTGTGTTCGAGATAGTCGAGGAGGAGGGGACGGAGATGTCCGCATCGATGGAACAACCCGAGGTCACCGCGGCCGACCCGCGGCGGTGGCGGATGCTGGGACTGCTCGCCGTGGCGCAGTTCATGCTGATCCTGGACGTGACCGTGGTCGCGATCGCGCTGCCGCACATCGGCACCGACCTGGGCCTGGAGCGGGACACGCTGACCTGGGTGGTCAGTGCCTACACGCTGATGTTCGGCGGCCTCATGCTGCTCGGCGGACGGGCGGCGGACCTGCTCGGCTCCCGCAAGGTGGTGCTGGCCGGTCTGCTGGTGTTCACCGCGGCCTCGCTGGCGACCGGCCTGGCGAACGGCGCCGAACTGCTGATCGGCGGCCGGATCGCGCAGGGCATCGGTGCCGCGATGCTGTCACCGGCCGCGCTCTCGACGGTGACCAAGACGTTCGACGGTGACGAGCGGAACAAGGCGCTCGGCATCTGGTCCGCGATCGGCGGCGGCGGCTCCGCGATCGGCGTACTGCTCGGTGGCGTGCTGACCGCGGGCCCGGGCTGGCAGTGGGTGTTCTACGTGAACGTGCCGATCGGCGTGATCGTGTTCGCGCTCCTGCTGAAACTGCTGCCCGCCGACCGTCCGTCGGAGAACCAGGGACGGCTCGACGTACCGGGCGCGATCCTGGTCACGGCCGGCACCGGTACGGCGATCTACGCGCTGATCAACGCCGGTGACCGCGGCTGGCTGTCGGCCGCGACGCTCGGCACGCTGGCCGGCGCGGTCGTCCTGTACGCCGGGTTCGCCTGGCTGCAGACCGTTGTCCGCTCGCCGCTGATGGATCTGCGGATCCTGGCCCGCCGCCCGGTCGCCGCCGGTACGTTCCTGATCCTGGTCGCGACCGCGCTGATGATCGCGGTCTTCTTCCTCGGATCGTTCTACCTGCAGCACTACCAGGGGTACGGCGCACTGCGCACCGGACTGCTGTTCCTGCCGATCGCCGTACTGACCATCATCGGGGCGCAGGTGTCCGGCCAGATCATCGGCAAGGTCGGGGCTCGTCCGGTCGCGATGATCGGGCTGGTCATCGCGGCGCTGGGCATCGCTGTCCCCGCGATCTGGGAGGGTGCTGCCATGGTCGTGATCGGGACGAGCTTCGGCGCCGGTGGGATCGGCGCTGCCTTCGTCGCGGCCTCGACCACCACGTTCGCCCAGATCCACTACACCGAGGCCGGGCTGGCGTCCGGGATCCTGAGCACCTTCCACGAGTTCGGTGCTGCCCTCGGTGTGGCGATCGTGTCCAGTCTCGCGGCTGCCAGCCTGGCCGGAACGGTAACCACGGGGTTCAGCCGCGGGTTCACCTTCGCCGCCATCACCGCGGCCGTCGCCGCCGTCCTCGCGCTGGTCGTCGTACCGGCCGCCAAGCCTTCGACAGGAGCAGCCCATGCGCACTGACATCCGCCGTGCTGTCCCCGCAGACGCCGAGACCGTCCGGTCGATGCTGGTCGAGCTGGCCGACTACCAGGACCAGGGGAAGTACGTCACCGCGACCGTCGAGGACTGGCGGGGTTTCCTCGGCCGGGACGACGTCATCGTGCTGATCGCCGAGATCGACCGGACGGCGGCCGGGTACGTGTCGTCGCTGCGCCGCCCGTACCTGTGGGTCGGCGGCGACCAGCTCGCCCTGGACGACCTGTACGTGCGGGAGAAGTTCCGCTCCGCCGGTGTCGGCCGCATGCTGATGCTGGAGCTGGCCCGGCACGCCCTCCCCGACCGGCTGACCATCAGTTGGGGCCTGCGCCTGGAGAACGAGGGCGGCTACCGCTTCTACGACCGCCTCGGCGCGAACCTCCGCACCAAGACAGTGGCCAGCTGGTCCCCGGAGGTCTACGAGAAACTCCTCACGGATTGAGGCCCGGAGCAACGGACCGCGCTGCTGCACGGTGCTCGGCACCGTATCGCGCTGCAGGAGCCCCAGCAGCGCGATACGCTGCGGCCGGACCTGATGAGGTTCCCGCGCAGGCTCGCGGCTGACCTGGGGAGAAATCATGCGATTCACCACGCTTGCGGTGGCATCCGTCCTGGTTGCATCGGTACTCGGGCCGACCGGTTCGGTCGCCCACGCAGCACCGGCGGGCGCGGATGGGACAGCGGCGACCTGCTCGATGAAGCCGCCGGCGAGGATCTCCCTGGCCGCAGCGCAGACCCTCGTCAGCATTCCGCTGGGCAGCGACTGTCCGTCCACCGTGCAGCACGCCCGCTGGTACATCAACTGGTCGAACGGGATTCAGCAAGACCTGGACTGCTGGGACGGCGAACCGTGCCGCCTGTCGCTGAGTACGCGCACAACCCCCGCTCAGCAGGTGACGTTCGAACCTGACCCGTACGGTGCCACCGATGCCAGCGGTGCCAGGGTCGCCACGCTCATCCAGGCCTATTCCGCGGTGAGGTTCGCGTCGTCGGCAAGTGTGAATGCAGGGCGAAAAGGCACCCGGACGGCCTTCATCACAACCGTTTGGTGGTTCAGCCCGACGACCAACACCTTCGTTCGCTGGGGCGGACGGAGGGTCCTTCTGCAGTACCAGGAGATCGGCACTTCGACGTGGAAGGGCCTCGCCTACCTCACCACCAACGCCAGTGGGCAGGCCAGCTATACCTACTATCCCGGCCGCACACGCCGGTACCGCCTGTACGTCCCGGCATCGACATCTGTGTGGGACTTCTACACCCCGAGCATCAGCCGGTGAACCAGGCGCCCTCGCCGACCACTGGAACCGGCAAGGGCTTTCTTCGACTTCTGAATACAGGCAATTGAGTGGCTCGGTTACTGGGTCTTCTGGCTGAAGGCGCAGCGCCACCGGCCGTTGTCGCGGACGTAGATGTCGCTGATCCATTCCTCCGTCGTGTACGTCGTACCGTCCCAGGTGCCTGAACTCGCCTTGCGGGCGGTCAGGACGAAGGTGTCGCCCACGCGGGCGAGGCGCTCGGCGCCGACCACCGTCATCGTGTGGTGCGCCAGCCGGCCGGATGCGATCCAGCCGACCAGGTCGGACTTGGCGACCATGCCGTCGGGACCGACGTACACCCAGTCGTCGGTCATGAAGCTCCCGACCAAATCCGCGTCGTTGCCGACCAGCGCCTCGTCGAAGGCCGCCGCGACGGCCCGGATCTCGTCCTCGTCTGTCATCCGTCCAGGATGCCGAACTTCTCTCGGGGCGGGTGTCGATTTCGGGCCGGACTGGTCGACGCAGGGGTGAAGGACGACCTCAGACCACCTGGAAGGACCCCGGCGATGACCACCAACGACCTGACGATCCCGGCCACCACTCGTGTCTCCGCCCGCGCCCTGCTGACCGGCGGCGTCGTGGCCGGCCCGCTGTACGTCGCGGTCTGGCTGGGCCAGGCCTTCACCCGTGAAGGGTTCGACCTGACCCGCCACCCGGCCAGCCTGCTCGCCAACGGCGGACCGGGCTGGATCCAGACCGCCAACTTCGTGATCAGCGGCCTGCTGTCGATCGGCGCCGCGATCGGACTCCGCCGTACCCTGACCGGGCGAGGGAGCACGTGGGCACCGCGGTTGGTCGGCGCGTACGGCGTCGGCCTGCTGCTCGCCGCGATCTTCCCGGCCGACCCGGCGGCGGGCTTCCCGGCCGGTACGCCGGCCGACTACGCCGAGATCAGTGCCCGCGGAGTCGGCCACTTCGTTGCCGGCAGCATCGGATTCACCGGACTGATCGCCGCCTGCCTGGTGGTCGCCGCGCACTACCGCAGCATCGGCCGGACGGCGTTCAGCCGCTACTCGGCCGCCACCGGCATCCTGTTCTTCGGTGCTTTCGCCGGCCTCAGCGCCGGCGCCGGCTCCCGCCCCACCATCATCGCCTTCGGCGTCGCGGTGATCCTCGGCTGGACCTGGATCGCAACCATCTGCGCCGACAACCGCCGCAACACCTGACCCCCAAGCCCCCGCAAGCCCTGGCTCCCCCGAGCCAGGGCTTGACGCCTTGTCCCGCCAAGTCACCGGTGGCGGTTCTCCGCTCGGCTTGGATGGTGAGCAAGTCCTGGGTTCTGCCGGGGCCGGAGCTTGACGGTGCCTGCGGGGGTGATGCGGCGGCTCTGCCTATGCTTCGGGGGTGACGGCGGAGGGGTTCGGGAGTGTTCTGTTCGAGCGGGCCGGGGAGGGGGCGGGTGAGGCGGTCGGCGCGGCGGCGTTCAAGGATCTGAATCTGGATCAGCTCGTCGCGGCCGTGACAGCGGGCAGGGACGACTACGATCTGGCTCCGTTGTTCGCGGCGCCAGCGCGATCGGTAGAGACGATCGCCTACCGGCACGAGATCGCGCGGGATCTGGAAGGCAAGGCCGTGGCGGACGGCGTGCGCTTGTTCGCCCGCCGGATGGTCAGCGTCCGGACCCACCTCGCGCAGGCCGGCAAGCTGCATCACGTCCTTCAGCAGGAACGCTGGTTTCTGAGTGCGGCGGAGAACTACTGCGCGGCGGTGACCGGCCTGGTCGCGGCTCTGGCGACAGCGCAGCCCCGGTCGCGGGGTCTGCGGGCGCTGCTTGACTATGTGACGGCCTACGCCGGCACCGCGATGTTCCAGGACTTGGTTGCCGAAACGACCGACATCACCGCCCGCCTTGCAGGCGTGCACTACCGCCTGCACATCAAAGGCAACACGGTCAACGTGAGCCGGTACGACGGTGAGGCCGACTACAGCGAGGAGATCGAGCAGACCTTCGCCAGGTTCCAGCAGGACGCGGTGAAGGACTACCGGATCGTCTTCGAGTCGCCGCCCGAGCTGAACCACGTCGAGGCCGGAATCCTGGAGCGGGTCGCAAAGCTCCACCCGGAGGTCTTCACCGAGCTGCAGCGGTTCCGCGGGCGCTACCAGGACTTCGTCGACCCCACCATTGCCAGGTTCGACCGGGAGGTGCAGTTCTACCTCGCATACCTCGAGTACCTAGAGCCACTCAAGGCCGCTGGTCTCGGTTTCTGCTACCCGGTCGTCGGCAAGGCCAAGTCGATCCATGCCACGGCCACCTTCGATCTCGCCCTGGCGGCGGCCCTGGTGGCCGACGGTACGGCGGTGGTCCGCAACGACTTCCACCTGACCGGAAGCGAACGGGTCCTGGTCGTCACCGGTCCCAATCAGGGCGGCAAGACGACCTTCGCGCGTACCTTCGGGCAGCTGCACCACTTGGCGGCGCTCGGGCTGCCGGTGCCGGGTGACGACGCCCGACTGTTCCTCTTCGACCGCCTGTTCACCCACTTCGGCCGGGAGGAGTATCTGGCCGACCTGCGGGGCAAACTCCAGGACGACCTGGTCCGGATCCGCGACATCCTGGCCGCGGCGACCGGCGACAGCATCGTCATCATGAACGAGATCTTCAACTCGACGACACTGCGGGATGCGGTGGTGCTCGGTCGCCGGGTGCTGACCGACATCGTGGACCGGGACCTGCTCTGCGTCTTCGTCACGTTCCTCGACGAGCTCGCCACCGAGGACGAGACGGTGGTGAGCCTCGTCAGCACCGTGGATCCCGCGGATCCCACGACCCGGACGTACCGGGTGGTCCGGCAGCCGGCGAACGGGCTCGCCCACGCGGCCGCGATCGCGGCCAAGTACGGACTGACCTACGCGCAGCTGAAGGGCCGGTTGGGTCGATGAAGGCACGGCTGATGTACCCGGACCGCGACTTCGACCCCGACCAGGAACCGCCACCAGGCGCAGGAGACCTGGTCCGGGACCTCGAGCTCGCCACGCTGTTCGACGCGATGGCCGCCGATGATCCGTTCCTGCGGGAGATCGCGGGCCAGGCGATCCTGTCGAGCCTGCAGAACGCCGACGACATCCGCTACCGCCAGGACGTTCTCCGTGATTGCCTCAGGCAACCACAGGTGGTCAGGGAGTTGTACGGCGTCGTCGTGGAGGCGATCGAGCGGGAGCGGAAGGTCTATCGCTACTTCCGCAGCCCGGACGGGATCCTGCACAGCTCCGGTGAGGCACTCGCGCTGTTCATGACCTACCTGGCCAGGCTGCGTGCGATCGCCGACCAGGCAGCCGGCGGTTTCCGGTCCGAGGGTTTCACCACGTTCTTCCGGATGATCGTCACGAATCTGGACGACGAGTACCTCCGCACGGTCGACGACCATCTGAAGCGGCTGAAGTTCCGCCAGGGCGTGCTGATCAGCGGCCGGCTCGGCGTCGGCAACGTCGGCACCGACTACGTCTTGCGGCGGCCGCCCGAAACCAGAAAGGGCCTGCGCCGGTTGCTCGACCGCTCAGAGCCGACGTCGTACACCTTGGAGATCCCCGAGCGCGACGACAGCGGAGTACAGGCTCTGTCGGAACTGCGGGAACGCGGGCTCAACCTGGTCGCCAACGCGATCGCCCAGTCCGCCGATCACATTCTCGACTTCTTCCGGATGCTCCGGGCCGAACTCGCGTTCTACGTGGGATGCCTGAACCTGCACGAACGCTTGTCCGCCAAGGGGGAGCCCTTGTGCATACCCGACCCGGCCGGGGACCGACGCACGCTGACGGCCCGGGGGCTGTACGACCCGTGTCTCAGCCTTCGACTGGAGCAACGGGCCACAGGCAACGATCTGGACGCCGACGGTACGTCGCTCATCGTCGTCACCGGGGCCAATCAGGGTGGTAAGTCGACGTTCCTCCGGGCTGTCGGGGTCGCCCAGTTGATGCTGCAGGCGGGGATGTTCGCGCCGGCGGACTCGCTGCGCGCCGGCGTGTGCGGCGGTGTCGTCACGCACTTCCAGCGCGAAGAGGACGCGACGATGACGAGCGGCAAGCTCGACGAGGAGCTTGCCCGGATGAGCGCCATCGTCGACCGGATCCGGCCGTCGTACCTGCTGCTGTGCAACGAGTCCTTCGCGTCGACCAACGAGCGGGAGGGTTCCGAGCTCGCCGGTGACGTGCTGCGCGCCTTGACGGAGAGTGGTGTCCGGGTCGTCTTCGTGACACACCTGTTCCACCTCGCTCGTGCCCTGTACGAGGAGTCCGCGCCGACGACTCTGTTCCTCCGCGCGGAGCGACTGACCGACGGCCGCCGCACGTTCAGGCTCACCCCGGGTGAACCGCGGGTGTCGAGCCATGGCGAAGACATCTACCAGCGCATCTTCGGCACCGGAGTCCGGTGATCCGACGCACCAGCAGTCGCGACTGGTTCAGGGCAGCGTCCACTTCTGGTTGATTGCCGTGTGGCAGGTGTAGAGGATCAGTCTCGTCCCGTTGGCACTGGAACCGCCGGTGGCGTCGAGGCATTGGGCGGAGCGGACGTTGAGGAGCGTTCCGTCGGGGCGGGGTAGCCACTTCTGCCCCTCGCTGCCGTCACACGTCCACAGCACAGCCGGCGTGCGGAGCGCCGTACCGCGGGCGTCGAGACACTTGCCCAGCGATCGCAGGGTTCCGTCCTCGAACTGGGTCCACTGCTGGTTGGCGTTGCTGTGGCAGGTGTAGAGCGTCGTCGGCGTACCGTCGGCCGAACTGGCCTGGTAGATGTCGATGCACTTTCCGGCGATCCCGGTGATCTGACCGGTGTCCTGGAAGACCCCGAACTCCCACAGCGAGTAGTAACTGCCCGCGACACCCCGGGCCGTCGCGTCGATGCGCACGTACCGGGCGTAGTTCGGGCTGAACTGGAGGCTGTCGGTGCCGCCGTCTCCGACCGTTGTTGAGTACACGGTCTTCCACGTCCGTCCACTGCCCGACACCTGGATCTGGTACGCCTTGCCGTACGCCGATCCCAGCCAGTTGAGCAGTACCCGGTTCACCAGTTGGACCGAGCCGAGGTCGACCCGCAGCCACTGTGGATCGCTGCGCGCGCTCGACCAGGCTGTCGACATCGAACCGTCCACCGCTTTCGGTCCCTCGCGGCCCGCGGCGTAGACGCTGGAGACAGCCACCGGGCGGTTCAGCGCCAGGTTCCGCTTCGGGATGTACGTCGCCGTGTACGTCGTCGGCGCGGCCGGCGCGGTGAAGTTGTGGTTGCGCGCGCCGCCGTCGGACCAGGACGCGAACCGGTAGAACCTGTTCGCGGTCTGCTGCAGCAGGTCGGCGGACAGCGATCCGTTCGACCCGACGATCGCCGTACTCGTCGCAGGAGCGGTCACCGTCTTCGAGAAGTGGGTGACCTTCAACCCCGTCGGCTGCGTCGCGAACGTGAGACCGACCGTCTGCGGATCGAGCCGCACGCTCTTGACGTCCGTCAGCCCTGCCGAGTCGCGAGCGGTCAGCCTGAGCTCCAGGTACGACGGGTATTCGTGATCCGGCGCGGTGAACGTGCCGCTCGTTCCGGTCACCGTGGTGATCTGATGCGCGTGGCAGTCGCTCGGGCAGTGATGCATGATCAGTGTCCAGCTCAACGCCGAGGCGGGTAACGTGCCCTGCTCCGGGTCGGTCGCCGTACCGGAGAAGCTGATGGTGTCGCCGACCTTCCACTTCGTCGACGGGCCGGGCGCGGTGATCGTCGCGGTGGGTGGCCCGTTGGCCACGTCGATCTGGACCGACGCGGTGCCGGTCCCGCCTCGGCCGTCACTCACCCGGAGCCTGGCGGTGACGAGACCGCTGCCGGAGTACGTGTGCTGGACGGTGGCCGCGGTCGAGTCGTCGTACTGGCCGTCGCCGTCCAGGTCCCAGGCGTAGGTCAGCGTGTCGCCGTCGGCGTCGTTCGAAGCGGTCCCGTCGAACGTGACCGTGAGCGGGCTCGGGCCGGTGGTCGGGTCGGCGTCGATGATTGCCGTCGGCGGGTTGTTGGTGCCGTTGTAGACGTAGCGGATGATCCGGCCGTTGTCGTAGTCGACCGCGAAGATGTCGCCACCCGGTCCGGTCTGCAGCCGGGTCGATCCGTAGCCCGAGGCGAACGTGACGAGCTCGGCGGGGTCGGGCAGTCCGTTGGCACCGGGAAGCATCGCCCAGACGCACTTGCGGCTGTAGTCGGCGAAGAACAGGGCGCCGTCGTACTCCGGCGGATAGTTGCCCTCCTCGTAGAAGGACATTCCGGTGATCGACGAGCTGCCCGTTCCGCAACTCTCGCCCGCAACCACCTGCTCGGTGCGCTTGTAGGCGTAGTACGGCGATGCGACCGCGGCCGGACCGGCGGCGTACAGGTTCTCGCAGATGCTCAGGTCGTTTCCGTCGTACCCGTTCTGCTTGGCGGCGCCCTCGTAGCAGGGCCAGCCGAAGTTGGTCACGCCCCCGGTCGGGCTGACGATGCGGTTGATCTCCTCCCAGGTGCTCCAGCCGACGTCACCGACCCAGAGTTCGCTGGTGCCAGGGCGGAAGTCGAAGCGCATCGGGTTGCGCAGGCCGTGCGCGACGATGCGGCGGGCGTTGAGGTCCGGGCTGCTCAGCAGCGGGTTGCCCGGCGCGGCCAGTCCGCTGTCCGGGTTGATCCGGATGATCGAGCCGTCGAGGGTCGTCGGGTCGCCGCTGGTCCGGAGATCCTGCGATCGCAGTGCGCCGCCCTCGGCGGTCGGCGGCGCGAGTGCGGTGCCGGTCGGGGCCGGCGGATCACCGCAGGGGTTGTCCGGTGTGACGTCCGAGGACGGGAAGCTGTCTTGTCCGTAGTCGGCGTAGTTGAAGCTGGCGCCGTCCCCGCCACCCGCGTACAGCATGCCGTCCGGGCCGAACTCGATCGACCCGATCGAGTGGCTGGGGAACACCTGGCACCAGTCCTCGACCAAGACCTGTTCCGCCACCGCCGACCCGCTCGGGGTGAGGACCGACAGCCGCGCGCTGACCTGGCAGCCGTCGCTGGTCGGACCGGGTGGCGACGGGCACGGGTCGTTGGCGGTGCCGACGGTTCCCCATTTCGGTGCCGTTCCGCCGATCAGAGCGTCGTGCGTGTAGAGGACGTAGACGCGCGGATCGGTGGGGAAGCCGGGATGCAGGGCGAGGCCGAGCAGGCCGCGATCCCAGTAGTTGTGGACCTTCGTGCGCAGATCCGCGAACACGGCCGCTGTCGTATCGTCGAGGGAGTCGAAGACCTTGATCAGACCGCTCTTCTCGGCGACGAACACCCGGCCGTCGGCCGCGAACGCGACGTTGGTCGGATCCGTCAGCCCGCTGAACACGACCTGCTCACTGAAACCGGTCGGCACGACTGCGGCGCGTGCCGGCGCGGTCACGGTCAACGGCGCCAGCAGCGCCACGCACAGCGCTGCCAGCATCCTTTTGACGGAATGCATCATGAAGTCCCCCCAGGCAAACCCAGCCCCACAGCCCGGCCCCACCGTCCCCCCGGCGAGCGCTCAAGGTGCCCGACAGCATGCGGGACGATCGGCCGCCGCGCAAGAGCCCGGCGGAAACGGTCACTGTCAAAGGGTTCTGAGCTGGATCGACTGTGTTCGATCGTGTACGGACCGTTGAACACGAATGGCCCGCGCAGCACGCTGAGGCGCACGTTTTCGCCTGCGTGAGGAGACAGTCACGATGACTCGTCGGACCTTCCGGACAGCCGTTGCGGCTCTGGCGGCTCTGGCGGCTTCGGTCGCCGGAGTCGTGCCTGCCGCGGCGGCCGAGAAATACGACTCGTTCCGGCCCGGTGCGCCCTGGCTGGACACCAACGGTCAGGTGATCCAGGCCCACGGCGGTCAGGTGGTGCCGGCGACCGACGACGACGGCCGGCGGATCTACTACTGGTACGGCGAGGACCGCAGCAACGGGTACTTCGACAGTCCCGGGGTGCACGTGTACTCGTCGTACGACTTGTACAACTGGAAGGACGAAGGTCTCGCCTTGCGCGCGATGAACTCGTTCGACCAGTTCGAGAACGACAAGTACTTCGTCAAGCTCTACGACGGCTACACGGCCGCGCAGAAGGAGATCGTCTGGCGCGACCTGTCGACCAACAGCGTCCGCACCGACGGCTGGGCGCGGCCGTCGATCCTGGAACGGCCGAAGGTCATCTACAACAAGGCCACCGGGAAGTGGGTCATGTGGGTGCACTCCGACGGACCGTCGTCGCCGACGAGCACGTCGACGTACGCCCGGGCCGAGGCCGGTGTGGCGATCGCGAACTCGCCGAAGGGCCCGTTCCGGTGGATCGACTCGTACCGGCTGAACCGGGTGCCGAGCGACTCGGTGCCGTGGTGCGGCACGTCGTCCGCGTTCGACCCAGCCGGCGGGATGGCGCGCGACATGAATCTCTTCGTGGACGACGACGGTACGGCGTACATCATCTATTCGTCCGAGGAGAACCGGACGATGTACATCTCCAAGCTGAACCCGTCGTACACGTATCTGTCCGCGTCGCCGCAGAACGCCGTCCAGGGCAGGGACTTCGTCCGGACGCTGGCGTGCAACCAGCGTGAGGCGCCGGCGATGTTCAAGTCCGAGGGCTCGTACTACCTGGTGACGTCGGGGGCGACGGGCTGGGACCCGAACCCGGCGCGGTACGCGACCTCGCAGAACATCCTCGGCCAGTTCACCGACCGCGGGAACCCGGTGCCCGGCACCGGTGCCGCGAACACGTACCGGTCCCAGAGCACCAACGTGATCCCGGTCGACCGTGAGAACAACAAGTTCATCTTCATGGGGGACCGGTGGACGCCGAGTGATCTGGCGAACTCGCCGTACGTCTGGATGCCGATGAGCTTCGGCGAGGGCGGGTCGCTGGTGATCGGGCCGGACCGGGAGTGGACGCTGGAGGACTTGAAGCCGTACACCCGCTGGACCGTCACGTCGGCCGTGCCGGACCACGTCTGGCTCAACGACACCAGCACGTTGCCGGCCCAGGTCACCGTCAATACGGCGCGCGGATCCGAGCAGGTGGCGGTCAGTTGGGACGCGGCGAGCATCGCACGCCCGGGACCCGCGCAGCTGAAGGGAACGCTGTCCGACGGGCGGACCTTCACTCGCTCGGTGATCGTCGTACCGCATGGTCTGCGGTACGCCGTCAACGCGGGAGGCACCGCGACACCGGACTGGTCGCGCTTGACCCAGGTCGCCGGACCGCTGTTGAACTCCGCTCCCGAGCAACCGCTGGGGACCGACCCGGTCACCGGTACGACGTGGGGGTACACCGGATCCAGTGCGCCTGCGGGCACGGGTGACCTGTACACGACGCTGCGGTACGCCAAGAACCACGAGCCGCTCGTCTACACCTTCGGCGGTTTGGAGCCGGGGACGTACACGGTCCACGCCGGCTACTACGACCCGTGGCCGTGGGCCAACCGCGCCGCGGAGGTCTCGATCAACGGCTCCGTCGTCGACGCCCAGCGCCTCTTCACCGCCACCCCGACGGCGGCCGAATACGGCAACGTCACTGTGGGTCCGGACGGCACGCTGACTGTCACGATCAGGCCGACCCGCTCACCCGACATCCAGGTCAGCTGGCTGATGGTCGCCAGGAACTAGGTGGCTGGTGGGTTCCCCGGGACGCTCCCCGAGCGGGCGACTGCGCCTGGACGGTAACCCGACGACCCGGGGAACCCAGCCACATATCCCACCACACCGAGGGGTCATGCAACGACAAGGGGCCGGATCGCATCCTTGAAGTATGAGGACGCAACTGCTGGGCCTGCTGGTGTTGGGCCTCACCTTGACCGCCTGCGGCAGCGAGGTGCAGGCCGGTGGCGGCTCGCCGGTGGGGAAGTCGTACTTGTCGGTGAGCGTGACCGAGGACGGCAAGGCCAGGAGGCTCGCGCCGAACACCCGCATCCGCCTGGACTTCCGGGAGGACGGCGTTCTGGCTTTCCACACCGGCTGCAACCAGTTGAGCGGTCTGGTGTCGCTGGACGGCGACACGGTCGTGATGGACACCTACGGCGGCACCGAAATGGCGTGCGAACCCGCCCGACAAGCCCAGGACGAGTGGGTCGGAGAGCTCCTCACCTCGCGCCCCACCTGGACCGCCGAGGCCGACACCCTCACCATTACGCGCGGCAGCACCACGCTCGTCCTCCAGGAGGAATCTTCGAGGGGACCGTCAACCACACCGTCGTCCCGCTAAAGGTGAGAATGGGTGGGTGACGGCGGCGCGGGAGGTGGCTCGGGGGCTCCCGGTGGGGCCGGGGGTTTACCGGTTCCGGGATGTGGGCGGGAAGGTGTTGTACGTCGGGCGGGCGGTGAATCTGCGGCGCCGGGTGCAGTCGTACTGGACGCATCTCGGCGACCGGCCGCGGTTGCGCCGGATGGTGGACCGCATCGACCGGGTCGAAGCCGTGTGGTGCGACTCCGAGCACGAGGCGGCCTGGCTGGAACGCAATCTGCTCGAGCACTCCAAGCCGCGCTGGAACCGCACCGAAGGCGGTCAGGAAGCCGTCGGGTACATCCGGTACGACGACGAGCCGCGGCGACCCGGGTTGCGGTTCGCCCACCTGGCGACCGGGACCGGGCAGCACTTCGGTCCGTACCTCGGCGGCCTCCGCATCCGGCAGGCGATCTCCGCCCTGCACCGCGTTCTCCCGCTGACCTACGCGGGTACGGCGAACGGCTCGGCGCGCGAGTTCGCCGAACTGTTCGGGATCGGCCCGGCCGACCGTGAAACCCTCGCCCGTACGGCGATCGCCGTACTGGAACGCGATCCGGCCGCGGTCGGCGCGCTCCGCGCCGAACTGGAGCGCCGCCGCGACCGCGCGGCCGCCGAACTGCGCTTCGAGTTCGCGGCCAAACTGCAGGACGAGATCGCCGCGTTCGACTGGGTCGTCGCGGAACAGAAGGTCTCCTGGCTCGACCCCCACGACACCGACGTCTACGGCTGGGCGGACGGCGTCCTCGTGCACTTCCAGATCCGCGCCGGCCGCATGTGCACCTGGACCCAACGCCCCACCTCCGAAGCCGCCGCCCGCCCCCGCGTCGCCGCCACCCCAGCCCTCTACCACCCCTTCGCCCACCGCAACGCCACCCTCGCCGCCCACCTGCTCCGCGCCTAGCCGACCTCGCGGCGAATGCCAACAGTGGCAATTGCCGCAAATGGTGCAGCCGGGAGGCGAGAGTTTCGGGCAAGATGTTCCGGCATTCGTTCAGGGCTGGGGAGTGGGGGAGATGACCGGAGAGTTGCGCACCACCGAGGTGGACGGAGTACCCGTCTACTGGGTGCCTGGTCAGAACAGATTGCGCGCCGGCCTGTGGTTCCGGACCGGGTTGGCCGACGAGTCGCTGCCGACGCACGGCTGGTTGCACCTGCTGGAGCACCTCGCGTTGCACGACCGCGGCTCGATCCGGGTACCGGTCAACGGGTACGTCAGCATGCTGCACACCAGCTTCGACGTGGAGGGCGAGCCGGAGGACGTCGCGGACTTCCTGCAGCAGGTGTGCCGGTGGTTGTCAGCCCCGGACTTCGCCGACCTGGAGCACGAACGACGCGTACTGCGTGCCGAAGGTGCCGCCCGGGGTACCGGCGCGGTGGCGTCGCATCTCATCTGGCGCTACGGGGCGCACGGTCCGGGCCTGGCCGGGTACGACGAGGTCGGGTTGTACACCGCCGGCGAGGATCGGTTGCGGCGCCTGGCTCAGCAGGCCTTCACCCGCGGCAACGCCGTACTCGCCCTGACCGGTCCGCCGCCTGCGGGTCTGCGACTGCCGCTCAACGAGGGACCGCGGTGGCCCATTCATCCCGCCGTACCGTGCGAACAGCCGCTGCCCGGCGGTTTCGCGGGACCTTCCGGTTCGGTCGCGGTGTCGGGCGTGCTGCCTCGATCGACCGCTGCGGCCGCGTTGCTGCGAGCGCTGCAGCGCGGTCTGGAAGGTGGGTTCCGGCACGGCGCCGGGGTCGGCTACAGCGGCTGGTCGTCGTACGAACTGGTGGATGCCGAGCACGCGATGCTGACGGCCGGTATGGACATCCTGCCCGAGGCGCTGCATCGCGCCGTTCCCGAGACCACGGCGGTGCTCAGGCGCCTCCGGGACCGAGGCATCGATCCGGTGGAGCTACGCGACGACCTGGAGTACGAACTGCGCCGGATCAAGACGGAGCCGGCGGAGAACTGGTTGCCGTTCATGGCGGCGCGTGACGTGCTGTACGGACGTCCGCCGACGGATCGCGACCGGCTGGCCGCCGAGGTCGACGGCGTGACGGTGGCCGACGTCCGGCAGGCCGCTCGGACCATGTGGAACAGCATGCTGTTGTCGGTCGAACCCGCGGCCAGCGGCGATCCCCAGCTGAGCTGGCACACCGGCCCGCCGCCGGCCCGCTCCGTGCCCACGGGTCAGCGGTTCAAGCCTGTCGGGAGTCCGGTGGCGAAGGGTGCGTTGGTCGTCGGGCGCAGTGCGGCCCACGTCGAGACCGACGCCGGCGAGACGTCCGCGTCGTACGACGACCTCGCGGCAGTCCTCTCCTATCCCGACGGCGGGCGCGTGTTGATCCGGCGGGACGGGTACCAGCTGCCGATCGAGCCCACGCTGTGGAACCGCGGCCAGGAGGCTGTGGCGGCGGTCGACGCGTCGATCTCGCCGGACCTGCGGGTGCCGCTGCCGGCCCGCGAGCCGGACGAGATCCCGCGGACCGCGGTGACCTGGCGCCACCAGGCGAAGTACTGGCTGATGACCCCGTTGCCGTGGGTCGCGCTCGTCCCGGTGCTCCTTCTCGTCGGGATCCTCACCACGGACCATCCGCTCACGGACCTCGCGTCGCCGGGCGTTCTACTGGGACTCGCGCTGGGAGTCACCGTCTACCTCTTCGAAAGACGGAAGCAATGAGACCGCGGTCGGCGCCGGCTCGGTGACTTGGTGGGCGCATAGCATCTGGGTATGGCGCCGGCGACTCCACCTCCACCGTACGGGCGCTCGCAGTACGGGCCGGTGAAGCGGGGGCGGGGGCCGTTGGTGGTTGTCGGCGTACTGGTGCTGGTGTTGGTTGCGGTGCTGGTTGTCGGCACGGTCGTGGTGGTACGGCGTCTCAGCGATTCCGAGCCGACTGCGACAGCCACGCAGCCGTCCGATCCGCGGGCGGTGGAATTCCGGCGGGTTCTGAAGGCCGCGCCGGGGGGATGCGCGAGCACGTCGCCAACGCCGGCCGCTCCGAGCTTCTGCGGTTTGGACGGCTACAACTACGTCCTCGGCGAGGTCGAGCTCGACGGCAGTCACGTGTCCGAGGTGAAGGCGGCCCAGTCGCCCGACAACAACGGCTGGCACATCGATCTGAGCCTGGACGCGGAAGGTACGACGCGGTTCGGCCGGCTCACCACCGATCTCGCCGCCAGGCAGTCCCCGCTGAACCAGATCGCGATCGTGGTCCGCGGCCGGGTGGCCGCCGCCCCGGCCGTCATGTCACCGATCCCCGGCGGCAAGGTCCAGATCAGCGGCAACTACAGCAAGGACGACGCCGAGAACCTCGCCCGGCAGATCACTGGCTGATTCTCTGTGCTCTGCCCGGCCCGGCGCCGTTCGGGTCTCGTCGTGGAGCGCGCTGTAGGCAACGGGATTTTGCCGTCGCCGGCCCTGGGGTCCGGGAGGGGTGCCCATCGCCGCGGGGAGGCGTAGCGTGGATTCGGTCGGGTGTCCTGCCGCCGCCACGGCTCGGACGGTGACTGGCGTCCGCCTCGGCGGCGCCGGGATCGAGGTGGCGTGATGGTCGAGGACGAGGGCACCCCGCTGGTCGACGTACTGAGCTCACTGCATTCCCTGCTGTTGAGCTGTCCCGGACTCGAGGACCTGCTGGCGAAGCTGGCCGAGGTCGCCGCGAAAGTCGTCGAACCGCCCGCCTCGTGCGGGATCACGACGCGGTACGACGGGCAGCCGCGGACGCTGGTGACGAGTGACTCGCGGGCGGCGCTGATCGACGAGCAGCAGTACAGCCTGGGCGAAGGGCCTTGTCTGGAAGCGCTGCAGAAGGGAGTCGTCGTCGAGGTCGTCGACCAGGCCCGGGACCGGCGATGGGGACGGTACGGCGACGCGGCGCGTGAACTGGGAGTGAAGGCGTCGCTCGCCTTCCCGCTGATCGTCGACGGCCGGCCGATCGGTGCGCTGAACCTCTACGCGTACGACCGGCCGAACACCTTCACCGACGCGGACAGGGAGCGGGCGGCCGCCTACGCCGAACAGGCGGCAACCACCTTGGCGTTCGCGGCCGGGGCAGTGCGACAGTCCGAGCTGAGTGAGCAGCTGGAGCGGGCGCTGGCGTCCCGATCGGTGATCGACCAGGCGCTCGGAGTGCTGATGGGCCAGCAACGATGCGACGCGAAGACCGCGTTCGACCTGTTGCGCCGCCATTCTCAGCACAACAACCGCAAGCTACGTCGCGTCGCCGCGGACCTCATCACCAGGCTCACCGGACAGCCACCGGTCGACAGCCGCGTGTTCGAGTCCGATTCGGAGGACTCGCTGAGCGGCGGCGACGCCAGGACGTGACCCGGCCCATGGTTCCGGCCGCACACGTCCTGGCGTCTGGTGTACCGCATGCAGAGGAAGAGTTCGCCCCGACGTGACCCAGCCCGCGGTTCCGGCCGCACACGCCGCAGCGTCGGATGGTTCGCCCCTGCCCGGTTAGTGGCTGCTGTTCGTTGCTCCCCTCGCGTCTCCGGCACCGAGTTCGCTGACGACATGGCGATGGCCCGCCCGGGCCTGGGCCAGGCTCGGCCAGCTCCACCGCCGCGGCCGGGCGGAGCCGACCGAGTGCAGCAAGGTCTCGAAGATCGGTGGCCGGCTGGTCGGCAGGTTCAGTCCCAGCCAGATCGTCATGACCTGTACCTGTCGTCTGCCGACCATGACGGCGTCTCGTGCGACCACGACGTACTCGGGCCGTGCCGACAACGCGAGCCAGGTGGTGCGGTTGATCGGATGACCCTGCCGGTCGACGTAGGTGATCCTGTTAGGCGGCGTCATGGCCGCTCCCTCGTCCACATGCTGTGGTGCTGCTGTCTGCGGCCGTTTCCGCCGTACGGCGACTCCGCCGAGGCACCCGGAGGGATCGGCTGGGAGTCGCTCACATTCGGCAACGGCGTTGGCCGCAGGCTGTTCTCCCAACCCGCAGCCACCATAGACGGGCCTCCGGCCGCTGACAATGAACCTTCCAGAGGGCGGAATTTCGGGAAATTTGTCAACGGATCGCTGACTTCGGGAATGTCAACGGATCGACGACCGTTCTAATGGGTAGAAGCTCCGATCCTGACGTGGAGGTGACAATGCTGATTCGTACCGATCCGTTCCAGGTGTTCGACCAGCTGGCCCGGCAGCTCACCGGCTCGGGGACGTGGTCGAGGCCGTGGGTGCCGATGGACGCGTACCGCTCTGGCGACGAGTTCGTGGTCGCCTTCGACCTGCCCGGCGTCGACCCGGGCTCCATCGACGTCAGCGTCGAGCGGAACGTCCTGACGGTGAAGGCCGAGCGGAAGCCGGCCGGCCTCGGTGACGACGTCCAGCTGCAGGTCTCCGAGCGCCCGCAGGGTGTCTTCACCCGGCAGCTGTTCCTCGGTGACAGCCTGGACACCGACCGCATCCAGGCCGGCTACGACGCCGGCGTGCTGACGCTGAGGATCCCGGTCGCGGAGCAGGCCAAGCCCCGCAAGATCGAGATCACCGGCGGCCGCCGCGAGATCAACGCCTGACAGACCCCGCCGTACGGCGCATCGCCTGTGCGGGCCTACGCCGTACGGCGGCCCTTCGACAGCTGTAGGGCGTCCGGTGCGCCGGACGCCCGGAGATCGACCGTGCAGAGGATCGACGTGCAGAGGATCGATGTGCACGGGATCGATGTGCACGGGATCGATGTGCAGAGGATCGATGTGCAGAGGACCGATGTCCAGACGTGAGCATGATGGCACTTCCAGTCCGCCGCCGCACCAGCGGCAACCAGGTCAGCCACGCCAACGACCAGACCGTGCGCTGGCTGCCCACTGACCCGCTCGCCAGTTTCGACGACATCTACCGCCGGATGGACCAGCTGATGAGGTCCTTCGGTACGACCTTCGACCGCCCGCGCTGGTCGTTCCCGGTCGACATCGAGGAGACCGACGACGCGTACGTCGTCGAGATCGACCTCCCCGGCGTCGCCCGCGACGACATCACCTTGGAGTGGAACGACCGCGACCTCACCGTCCACGGCGAAGTCAAGGAACGAGAACGCAAAGGCTTCCTCCACCAACAAACCCGCCGAGTCGGCGAGTTCCACCACACCATCACCCTCCCAGGCGAAGTAACGGCGCCCACATCGAGGCCACCCTCAACAACGGCGTCCTAACCATCCGACCCCCCAAATCCACCACAGCCCACCACCGCCGAATCGAAATCGGCACGGGTAAGCCCACCACCTGACCCCCCGCCGGGGAGCCAACTCCCCGGCGGCCCCCGGCGCCACGTAACGCGCTAGTCGAAATACGGCACCGCCCGCCCCTCCAGGTAGTGGCCAATCCGCCGCCGCATCGACCGATCCATCGGGAGTTTGTTGATCTCGATTCGAGGCACCCAATGGACCTTGGTGCTCTCGCTGCTCGTGGTGGGTCGCCCCCCGGTAGCTCGACCATGGAGGAGGATCGAAAACTCCTGCCGAGCTTCACCGTTGCCGGCATAGAAGATGATGTGTTTGGGATCGCTGTAAATGCCGACGACACCAAGGATCTCGCACTCGATCCCGGTCTCCTCTTTGGTCTCCCGTACCGCGGCCTCCGACATCGACTCCCCAAGATCGATCGCACCGCCAGGCACCGCCCAATTCCCATTATCAGCCCGCTCGATCATGAGAATCTCCCCCGCGCCATTCTCAATAACAACATTGACCGAAGGCACCAGACTGTTGGCCACCGGCCCATCCGGATCGTCGTAAAAATCAATCCGCCCAGCCATCAGCCCTCCGCGATCGACGCGTTTCATCCCACACGCGCCCAAGGCTAACGAGGCACTGACGCCTCACCGGCACTCAAACGCACCGCGTGCATGAGTCGTCGTCGCCACCTGTCCGCTGTGCCTTCTGAGCATTGGCCGGTACCTGCGCAGCGTCGCCCAGAGGGCGTGCGATTCCTGGGTCAGTCGTCGCGAGCATCCCGAGTGTTGCGCACCTCGAAGCCGAGGCCGCGAAGCACAGCAGCCGCACCATGCAGCCCGCCACTGAAGTCGCTTGAACCGATCGGCCGGCCTGTCGCGAACTTGTACGCGACTCCGAGAATCGCCTTCGAGTCGTAGCTCTTCCCGTCGTGCAAGAGGATGTACGCACGGGCGGGGCCGAATCCGTGCTCCGAGAGGAAGCGCTCTTGGCCGAGACGGTCGTACTCCTCCATAGCGCGAATGACATCGGAACGAGTCACTCGATCCCAGAAGCCCATCCCACGATCGTACGCTCGCGGACTACGTGGGAAGTATGTTCAGCATGCGACCCCCGTCCACGATCGCGACACGTCCGTTTTGGTGGCGATGTCGAAGGTAGGACCTCACCGACCAAGTCAGCGGGTATGGAACGCGAGAACGTGGAGGAGGCCGACGAGAGAGGCCGCGCCGATGATCTGGCCGGCGTCGATGCGTTCGCGGATCGAGTCGAGTCGAAGCCACTCGATGCGTTCTGCTTCGTTGATGTCTTCCGGCTCTCCGATGTAGTCGGCACCGTACGAGACGAACAGTCGATTCTCGGCGTCCGTCGTACCCACCGAAGGTTGCAAGGAAACCAACGGTTTGACATTCCTTGGGCGCCAGCCGGTCTCCTCCTCGACTTCCCTCGCCGCAGTCACGGCTGGATCTTCGTCGGGGTCGACATAGCCGCCAGGTAGTTCCCAGACCCAGCGGTCGATGATGAAGCGGTGCCGCCACATCATCAAGACATTCTCTTGCTTGTCATCGAGCACAACCATCATGGCGGCCTTTGGCATGCGCAGGACGTACTGCTCGAACTGCACACCATCGGGCAACTCCACCGACGCGATGCTCAACCGCAGCCGGCGGGTGTCATCAATCAGCCGCTCACCGTGGATCTTCCATAACGTGGACTCAGTACCACCGTCAGCCGTCACGCCACGACACTACCCACCGTGCATCCCGGCGTTCGTTAGCACCAAACCGGGGTTGGGTGCGGTGGCACAAATCGGGCGAATCGGCGGCGAGCTGGTCACGCGGGCTCAGATTGTGGCGAACTCGGCCGGCGGATGACGACGTGACGAGGACTCAATACGGCGGCTACGGCACACGTCTTTCCGACAACAGCCGCGGGTGTACGGGCGGGCCCCCGGGTGTCGATCGCGCGGCAGCGCCCATTGAGGGCGATAAGCCCGCAGCGGACGTCGGGTGGGCGGGAGCGGGCGTAGCGGGTGCGACGAAGGAGCCCCGCGTAGCACGCGTGGGGTCGATCAGTCCGCGCTGTCCACGGAACAGGTTCGGAGCCGGTGAGGGGACTCGAACCCCTAACCACCGCTTTACAAGAGCGGTGCGCTGCCAGTTGCGCCACACCGGCTGGGTGCTTCGGGGGACATCTTAGGGGATGCGGGGTGGGGTGGGCTCACACGGTTGGTCACACGTGGGGGGCGTACAAAGGGGGTATGACGGATTGGGAGGGGCCGCTGGGGGAGGCGTATGGGCGGGCGGTGGCGTATCTCGAGGGGTTGCCGGAGCGCGTGGTTGGGCCTCGGGGGACGGCGGGGGAGCTTCGGGAGGCGCTTGGAGGGGGTTTGCCGCAGCACCCGGCGGATGCGCGGGAGGTGATTGCGGATCTCGCGAAGGGGGTTGAAGAGGGGCTTCTGCCGAGTGGGAGTGGGCGGTTTTTCGGGTTTGTGTTCGGTGGGGCGACGCCTGCGGCGCTTGCGGCGGACTGGCTGACCACCACTTGGGATCAGAATGCGGGCCTGTACGCCGCCTCGCCCGCGGCGGCGGTGGTCGAGGAGATTGCGGCTAGTTGGCTGGTCGAGCTGTTCGGGCTGCCGAGTGGTACGTCGGTGGGCTTTGTGACCGGGGCGCAGATGGCCAACTTCACCGGGCTCGCGGCGGCGAGGCACGCCGTACTGCGGAAAGCCGGGTGGGACGTGGAGCGGGACGGTCTGATCGGTGCGCCGGCGGTTCGTGTGCTGGCCGGTGCCGAGCGCCATGACACGGTCGACCGGGCGCTGCGGTTCCTCGGCCTGGGCACCAGCTGCGTCGTGCCGATCCCCGTGGACGACCAAGGGCGGATGCAAGCAGACGCCCTCAAAGATGCACTAAACGACGAAGGCACGCCGACGATCGTGTGTGCCCAGGTCGGCAATGTGAACACCGGCGCCATCGACCCGATCGAAGAGATCTGCGATCGAGCCCACGCGGCCGGCGCCTGGGTGCACGTCGACGCCGCTTTCGGGCTGTGGGCGGCCGTGAGCCCCCAGTTGAAGCCGCTGCTGAAAGGCATCGACCAGGCCGACTCGTGGGCGACCGACGCGCACAAGTGGCTGAACGTCCCGTACGACTCCGGCCTCGTCCTCTGCGCCCATCCCGAGGCTCACCGCGCCGCGATGTCGGTGCGGGCGTCGTACCTGATCCACGATGAGCACGGCGAACGCGACCCGCTCGAGTTCAACCCGGAGTTCTCCCGCCGGGCGCGGGGATTCGCCGTGTACGCCGCGATCCGGGCGCTCGGCCGGGACGGGATCGCCGAGATCGTGGAGCGGTGTCACGCGATGGCGCGGCGGTTCGCCGACCGGCTGGCCGCGCACGGGGTCGCCGTACTGAACGACGTCGTACTCAACCAGGTCCTCGTCAGGTTCGGAGACGACGACGAGCTGACTCGGGCCGTGGTGCGCGGGGTGCAGGAGGAGGGCACGTGCTGGATGTCCGGCACGACCTGGCAGGGCAAGGCGGCGATGCGGATCTCGGTCAGCAACTGGACGACGGACGAGCAGGACGTCGACCGCTCGGCGGCCGCCGTACTAGCGGTGGCCGAGCGCCTGGGCTAGCTCGTCGCGGCGCCGCTACCGTGCGTGATGCCGCATCATGGATGCCATGGGTGAGGGGATTCTGGAGCTGGCGCAGGAGTTGGCCGAGATCAGTCGGCTGGTCGAGGACGACGACGTCGCCAGCACGCTGGGGCGGTTCGTCGGCCGGGTGGTCAAGACGGTGCCCGAGTGCGAGGAGGCCTCGATCACCGTGCTCGACGACGGCCGCGCCGAGATCGTCGCGCGGTACCACAAGACCGCCGACGCCCTCCTGGAGCCGGCCCGGGCCACGCTGGCCCAGCAGATGATCGAGATCGACGGCCCGCTCTACGACACGCTCAAGTACGGCGAACCGCACCGCGTCAGCGACCTCGCCGCGGACCACCGCTGGCCCGAGTTCGCCGCAGCGGCGATCAACGCCGGCTACCGGAGCTGCCTGCTGCTCCCGCTGCCGGCGGTCACCGACTCCGCAGCCGCGTTCAGCCTGTTCTCCGCCAAGGCCAACGCCTTCGGCACTACGTCGTACGACGTCGTCCTGCTCTTCGCCCTGCACGCCGGGGTCACGTTCGACAACATGCAGGTGTTCAACGACAGCCGGAGTCTGGTCGAGCAATTGCGTACGGCGCTCAGCACGCGGACCGTGATCGGCCAGGCGCAGGGGGTGCTGATGCACCGCTACGGAATCACGTCCAGTGTCGCCTTCGACGTACTCAAGCGAGCCTCCCAGGACAGCAACGTCAAGCTCCGGGACGTGTCCGGCGATCTCGTGGAGGCCCAGAACCAGGGCCGCCTTTCCGACGCCCTGCACAAGTACGGTCTGCAAACCGATCTCTGAGGGGTGTCGATTCCGGCGCCGGCCGATCGACGCGGTGGTGAAGACACTTCCCGAGGAGGCACCCGATGTCGTTCCAGGCGTACTTGGACAAGATCGAGGAGAAGACCGGCCTGACCCCGCGGGCGCTGGTCGAGCAGGCGAAGGAGCGCGGGTACGACGCTCCGGACGTGAAGGCCGGCGTGATCTGCGACTGGCTGAAGGCCGACTACGACCTGGGCCGCGGTCACGCGATGGCGCTGGTGCACGTGATCAAGAACGGTCCGGTCATCAGCGACAAGCACGTCGGCAGCAAGGGCAGCCACAGCGACCCGTCGAACGTGCTCTGGCTCGACGGCAAGGCGACTAACCCTGCCGGATGAGCAGGGTCAGCTCGGCCAGTCGGGCGAGGCGGTGGGCTCGGGCGGACTCGGCGGGTGTGAACGGCTCGCCGGGCCGGGTGAACGCGAACAGGCCGGTCCACGGTGACGGGATCTTGAGCACGGAACCGTCGGCGGGCAGCGGACCGGCCAGCGCGACGCGATCGGTGACGAGCTGGGCGCCGAGGAGCTCGGCGACCGCGTGCGGGAGTTCACTCGGGTCGCTCACCACCCGCGCGGACAGCGTCAGCGCCTTCGTCTGCCCGTCGACCAGTGCGAGCGTGGTCGTCGGCCAGACGTGAACGTCCCGGCCGCCAGCCGCTTCGATTGCCTCCAGCAACGAATGCGGGCCGGTCGCGTCCGGGGTGGAGACGACCAGTTCGTCGCGTACGCCGTCGTGGACCGGGTGCACGTGGAGACCGAGGATGTTCGCGTCCAACTCGGCCAGCCGGTGGGTCAGCCGCTCCAACGCGCCGGTCCGGTCCGCGAGGGTGACGCGGATCCGCCACAGCGCGTCGATGCCGGACGTGGGCCGGATCCGCGGCGCATGCAGCCACGACCGCAGCAGCCGCATCGTCGACGGCTCGACCACCCAGATCACCAGCGCGGTCGTGGCGATCACCAGGACCGAGACCGTCACCAGGTACGGCGGGTGTGCGGCCAGCACGAGGGCGTGCAGGGCGAACTCGACCGGGAAGATCGCCAGGAGCTTGGCCACCGTCAACCGCAGCCGCCGGGGATGCGGGAGACGCCCGCACACGTCACAGGCGGTCCCGCCGACGAGTGCCGTACGCAAGGGTTCCATGCTCCCGAGCGTGACCCATCCACGTTGCCCGGCTGTTGCACGTGTGTGAAGTTGTCCGTCGTACCGTAGGCGGGTGGAATCGAAGAGGTCGCCGCGGGACAAGTGGATCACCATCTACGGGCGCAAGCCTGTACTCGAGGCGCTGCACGACCCGAAGCTGTCGGTGGCGAAGGTGGTGGTGGCCGACAACGCGACCGGGGAGTCGCTGCACGAGATTCTCCGGGCGGCGTCGAAGTACGACGTACCGGTCGAGCGGGCCACCGCCAGCCGGGTGAAGTGGCTGGCGGGCAACGGGAAGCACGACCAGGGCGTGGTCGCGGACGTCGACGCGCCGCGGATGACGCCGCTGGAGGAGTTCGTCCGGGCCCGCGGGAAGCGGCCGACGAACGTGTTCCTGCTCGACGGCGTGACGAACCCGGGTAACGTCGGCATGATCCTGCGCACCGCGACCGGCGCCGGGTTCGACGGCGTGATCCTGCCTCGGGCCGGTACGCCGCACGTCGGGCCGCTCGTGATCAAGGCCTCCGCGGGTGTTGCCTTCCAGGCTCCGATCGTCAACACGTCCACCGCGAAGGCCGCGGTCGACCTCCTCCGCACCGCCGGCTACCACGTCTACGGCCTCTCGGCCCGCTCCCACGAGTCCCTGTTCAAGGCCGACCTGGCCCCGCGCGCCGTGTACGTCCTCGGCGGCGAGACCCACGGCCTCACCGTCGCCACCGACTCCGACCTCCAGATCCCCCTCCACGGCGGCGTCGAGTCCCTCAACGTCGCCACCGCCGCCGCCGTCGTCGCCTTCGAAGTCACCAACCGCTCCAGGTAGCGCTTTCAGGACCCTGCGCTGACCGACAGGGACCAGAAGGCGGCGTAGCGGCCGCCCAGGTGGAGGAGTTCGTCGTGGGTGCCCTGCTCCACGATCCGGCCGCCGTCCAGGAAGATGACGTGGTCGGCGTGCTGGATCGTGCGAAGCCGGTGCGCCACCATCACGACGGTCCGCCCGGCCATCAGGCGGTCGAGAGCCTCGTGGACAGCCGCTTCGTTCCGTGGATCCAAGGCGGACGTCACTTCGTCCAGCAGGACGATCGGCGCGTCCTTCAGCAGGGCGCGCGCGATCGACACGCGCTGGCGCTCGCCGCCTGACAGGTGCGCGCCTCCCTCGCCGACATTCGTCGTCCAGCCGCCGGGCAGCCGCTCGATCACCTCGTCCAGCCGCGCCGCGGTCGCTGCCGCCCGTACTTCGGCGTCGCTGGCGTCCGGGCGGCCCAGGCGCACGTTCTCCTCGATCGTTCCGTCGAAGAGGTACACGTTCTGGAAGACGATCGCGAGCTGTTCCATCAGTACGTCGGTGCTGATCGAGCGCACGTCCACGCCGCCGATCCGCACCGCGCCGGCCTCCACGTCGTAGAACCGCGCGAGCAACTGCAACACGGTGCTCTTCCCCGCTCCTGACGGCCCGACGATCGCGAGTCGCCGACCGGTTGCCAAGGACAACGAAAGGTTGTCGATCACCGTCCGGTCGCCGTGCCGGAACGTCACGGACTCGAAGGACAAGTCGTGCCGGACCGGACGCTGAGCGGAGCGCGGCTCCGGCAGCGGCTCGGTGCGCAACAACTCGTCGAGCCTGGCCAACTCGGCACGTGCGCCGCGGAGCTTCCCGGCGATATCGGTCAACGACAGCAGCGGATCCGCACACCGGGCGGCCAGTACCAAGATCGTCAACAGCTCAGCTGCCTCGATGTCGCCGCCGAGCGCCAGATAGGTCCCCAGCACGAGCAGCATCGTGAAGACCGCCTGCACCACAAAGGCCAGACCGACCACACCGGGCAAGGCCGACAACGTCGTACGGCGGGACGCCCGCTTGACCGCCTGCAACGAGTCGTCGAGCAATTCGAACCGCTCCACGGTCCGTCCGCCGGCCCGCAGTACCGGCTGGGCTTGGAGGTACTCGATGACGCGCCCGGCCGAGTCCTGGTCGCGCTCGGCCCGCTGAGCATCGTGAACGGCCGTCGCGCGACCCGTCCAGGCCTGAATCGCCGCCACCAGCGGTACGGCGACCAACGCGGCCAGCCCGAGTTGCCACTGGAAGGCAAGCATCACGACCACGATCGTCAACGGCGTCACCGAGGCCGAGATGAACGGCGACAGCAGATGTGCGATCACACCCATCGCCTCGAGGACACCGCTGCTGGCCAGCACGGAGACTTTCCCGACCCGGCCGGACGTGTACCAGCCGAGCGGCAACCGAGCCAGGTGATCGCCGATCCGGTGATACATGCCCCGCAACAGCGTGGTCCCGGCGCGGAACCCGGACAGGTCGCTGACGTAACGCAGTACGGCGTAGAGCGCGACCGCCGTACCGAAGGCGATCAGCCAAGGCCAGGCGCCGCCAGGCTCGCTTCCGAACAACGCCCGCAGGACGGGAACCAGCAGTGCGTACGACAGGCCCTCGGCGATCGCGGTGACCGTCATCAGGGCCACCGTGCGCCGTACCGGCCGGGCGTACTCGTGCCCGAGGACGCGGAGCAGTAGTCGGATCATCGGGCCTGTCCTTCGAGGGAGTGGGATTGCCAGAAGGCGGCGAACTTGCCGTTCTGAGCCAGCAGGTCGGCGGGCCGGCCGCGTTCGGCGATCGACCCGTTCTCCAGCAGTACGACGGTGTCCGCGTCGGCGACCGTCTCCAGTCGGTGGGCGATCACCAGGATGGTCCGGTCAAGCGTCCCCAGGGCCTGACGTACGGCGTGGTCGGTCTGCGGGTCCGCGAACGCGGTCGCCTCGTCGAGCACCAGGACCGGCGCGTCGGCGAGCAACGCACGAGCGATCGCGATCCGTTGGGCCTCCCCACCCGACAGGCCGGCATCCTCTCCGATCACCGACTCGTAGCCGCGCGGAAATTCGAGGATCCGGTCGTGGATGTTCGCCAGCCGGGCGGCACGCACCACGTCGTCGAGGTTTGCCTGCGGTACGGCGAGGGCGATGTTGTCTGCGACCGACGCCCGCAGCAGACGAACGTCCTGGAACACGAACGAGACCATCCGGTAGAGGTCTCGGCTGCTCAGCTCACGAAGGTCGACGCCACCCAGCGACACCGAGCCGTGAGTCGGGTCGAAGAACCGCGGCAGCAGCCGGACCAGCGTCGACTTTCCGCTGCCCGACGGTCCGACGATCGCCGTGACGGTGCCCGGCTCGAGCACCAGGTCGATCCCACGCAGTACTTCGCGATCGTCGTCGTACCCGAACCGCACATCACGCAACTCCACGCGGTGGCCCTGTGGCGGAACCGGGTGGACGGGTTCGGGGAGCGGCTGCACGTCCAGCACCTCGCGGATCCGGCCGAGCGCGCGCCGGGCCGCCTGCAGCTCGTCGAAGCCGTGGCCGAGCGCCGCCACCGGCGCGGTCAGGCCCAGCCCGAGGAGCACGAACGGCAGCAGGTCGGCCGGCGGCATGCCGTCGCTCGTGATCAGCGTCGTACCTCCGATCAGGACGACGAGCAGCACGAACGGCGGAGCCAGTGCCAACTGCATTCCGGCGGCGATCACCGACACCCCGCGCACCCACCGGTAGAAGATGCGGACGAAATCGTCCGCGGCCTCGAGGAACCGGTGATGCGCCCGCCCGGTGCCCCCGAACGCCTTCACCACGGCGATCCCCTCGACGAACTCGACGACCGAGTTCGCGATCCGTCCCATCGCCGCGTCGAACTCCTGCTGCTCGTTCTGCCGCGCCGGCGTCATCATCAGCGGGACCAGCCCGATCGCCAGCACGACCGGGAGCAGCGTGATCAGGGTGAGCCGCCAGTCGATCGTGAACAGATAGATCAGCGACACCAACGGCACCACGAACGCGGCCGTGAGCTCGCCCGGCGTGTGGGCGATGAAAGGGTGTACGGCGCTCACGTCGTCGCCGACCACCTTGGCGAGTTCTCCGGTACGGCGCTGGGAGAACCGGCCGATCGGGACACGCCCCAGTCGAGCCGCCAGCTGCCGGCGGAACGACAACTGCACTTCGTCGTCCAGAACATGACCGATCCCCGCTGAAGCCGCCGTGAACAGCAGCCGCACCAGCAGACCGGCCGCGCCCAGGACGACGACGGTCCAGGCCTGATCGTGATCGATCGGGCCGGGCGAGAGCAGGATGCGGCCGAGTTCCACGACCGCCAGCAACGGCGCCAGACCCGCGACGGCGCCGACCACCTGCAGGACCACGACGGCGGCGAAGGTCCCGAGATAGGGGCGTACCAGGCTCGTCATGCCGTCAGACGATCGCGAAGGAGTTTGATGATCTGCGCACGCGCGGCCTTCGCCTGCGGCACCAGGCCGGGCATGCTCAGAAACGCGTGTCCCGCCCCGGGGTGCTCTTCCAGTCGCGCGGGCGTTCCGGCCGCCCAGAGCTTCTCGGCGTACGCGCGTCCGTGGTCGGCGACCGGATCGAGGGTCGGAACCACTATCAGCGCCGGGGCCAGCCCACGCAGGTCGTCGGCGTACAGCGGCGACACCGCCCGCGGATCCGCTCCCTCCGGAACGGCCAGCCGGCGGAACAGGTCGATCCGCGTCCTGGTGAGCGTCGGGCTGTCGGCGTACCGGGTCATCGAGGGGTAGTCCAACGCCGTCGAAGTCAGGTCGACACAGGGATTGACCAGCACCTGTGCGCGCAGCCGCAGACCGGCGTCCCTGGCCCGGATCGCAGCCAGAGCGGCGATTGCCCCGCCCGCGCTCTCTCCGGCGACGGCGACCCACGCCGGGTTGATTCCCCACTGCGCGGCGTTCTCGATCAGGTGGCGGAGCACATCCCAGCCGTCATCGGCCGCGGCCGACAGCGGGGTCTGCCGATCGATCAGGCGGTGCTCGACGGACACGACCACAGCCGGCAGCGTCGCGGCCACGTGACTGTTGATCCAGTCGCACTGCACCGCCGTACCGACGAATCCGCCGCCGTGCACGTGGACGACGAGCGGCAGAGTGGTCTTCGTGCCGCGCGGCCGGTACACGCGGACGGGGAGGACGCGATCGGGCAGTTCCATCTGCTGCCAGCCGATCGTCGCGCCGCGGTGCGGAAAGCCGGTGAGCGGCCGGACCAGAGGCGACGCCGCCTTGCGGTTCTGGGCGTCCCGGAACGCGACCAGGGCCTCGTCCGACATCGACGAGACGTTCGGCTCCTTCCTCAGCACGTGCAGCAGCCGGATGCCCAGCGGCGGCTGCTGTACGGCGGTTGCAAAGCTCATGCCATGCTCCTCGAGGGATTTCGCTACCAAAGGTATCGATACCGAAAGTAGCATAACTCGCTAAGGTGGGACCATGGCCCGAGCAACCACCCCGAGCAGACCGCCCGGCCGGCCCCGCTCCGGTATCGACGACGAGGTCTTCGCGGCAACGCTGAGCACGGTGCACGAACTCGGCTACACGCGTGCCACCGTCGACCGCATCGCCGCCGCGGCCGGTGTCGCGAAGACGACGATCTACCGCCGCTGGCCGACGAAGGGCGCGCTGATCACGGCCTGCCTGCTGGACACGTTCGGCCCACTACCGGTGCAGGACGGCGGGAGCCGGAAGGAGCTGATGGAGGCGGCGATCCGGTACGGCGCCGCGAAGATCGGCGAACCCGGCGTCGCCGCGGCCTTCGCCGGCGTGTTCACCGACGCCATCAGCGATCCCGACCTGCGCCAGATCCTGTCCACCCAGCTGCAGGACCCCTACCGGCTCCTGCTCCAGGAAGTCCTGAACGAGCCGGAACACCGCGTCCTCTTCTTCATCGACGTCGTGATCGGCACGCTCCTGCACCGCATGGGCATGACCGGCGAACCCATGGTCGACACCGACGTCGACGCCCTCGTCCAGATGATCCTCCGCGAACTCGGCTGATCTGTAACGCAAAGGGTGAATCGAACGATTTAGGGTCGGGCCGCCGTCTGTGGCCCGGTTCTCCGCCCATTCCTCTGGGGGTCCCCTTGTTGTCCCGCCCTGCTCGTCTGCTGCGTCTCGCCGTGCCCGCGGCGCTGGTCGCAGGTGGCTTGGTCGCCGTGACCGGTTCGTCCGGTTCCGCCGCCGAGCCCCGTCCTTACCGCCCGCCGTTCACCGCGCATCACAACACGGCGAAGGCCGAGTTCGAGCCGAACGCGGTGATGGTCAAGTTCAAGAAGAAGGCCACCATCTCGGCCCGCAAGGCGGCGGTGTCCAAGGTCGGCGCCACTGCCGAGCAGTCGGTCACCTCGAGCGTCGTCCGGCTCACCGGCAAGCTGTCGGCGCCTGAGCTGCTGAAGAAGGTCAAGGCCGACCCGACGGTCGAGTTGGCCTCGCTCAACTACAAGCGCCGGATCTCCGCCGTACCGAACGACGAGTGGTACGGCCCGGATCAGGCGTCGTACCTGAACACCGTCCGGGTGCCGCAGGCGTGGGACGTGTCCAAGTCGACCGGCAACCAGATCGTCGCCGTGCTGGACACCGGTGTCGACGCCGGTCACCCGGACCTGGTCGGGCGCCTGGTGCCCGGTTACAACGCGGTGTCCAGTACCCGGCCGAACCCGGTCGACGACAACGGCCACGGCACGATGACGCTCGGCATCATCGCCGCGGCGGCGAACAACGGCATCGGCGTCGCCGGCGTCGGCTGGTCCGCCAAGGCGATGCCGGTCAAGGTCCTGGCCTCCGACGGCACGGGGTACGACGCCGATATTGCCGAAGGCATCGACTGGGCGGTCGCCCACGGTGCCAAGGTGATCAACATGTCCCTCGGCGGCCCGGGCGACAACGAGGTCCTGCGCGCATCCATCCAGAACGCCGTGAACAGCAACGTGACCCTGATCGCGGCCGCAGGCAACGACGGCAGCAACGTGCCCCACTTCCCGGCTGCGTACCCCCACGTCATCGCGGTCGGGGCGACGAACGCCGGTGGCGCACTGACCAGCTTCAGCTCCTACGGCGAGTGGGTCGACATCGCAGCTCCGGGCTGGGACATCCTCAGCCCCGGTCCCCGGTCGATGACACCGTCCGGCTATCTGCCCTACTGGTACTGCACCGGCACCTCGTGCTCGGCCCCGATCGTGGCCGGCGTGGCCGCACTGGTGAAGAACAAGTGGCCGACGTTCAGCAATACGGAGATCGCGACCCGGCTGAAGGTACTCGCCCGGGACGCCGGTCCGCGCGGGACCGACCCGTACTACGGGGCCGGCATTCTGGACGCGTACGCCACCCTCGGCGGCAAGTGGGCCACGGACTTCCCGGTCAACCCGGCCGACGGCAACGACCAGCCCGCCCGGGCGACCAAGCTGACCGTGACCGCATCGACGCCGGCCACCGTCTCGGCGCCGATCAGCGTCGAAGGTGAGGTCGACTGGTACGCCGTCGACTCGGCCGCGGCTCGCAACCTCAGGGTCTCGTTGACCGGCGCACTCTTCGACGAGGACCAGTTCCCGGCCAACATCGGCCCGGAGGTCCAGGTGTACGGCCCGGACCTGAAGTCGGCGGCGCTGGCGGCCAACCCGTTCCCGAACGAGCTCGACCCGGGCACCGGAGGCCCGAAGTGGCAGAAGCTGACGGCGGACACCGACGTCAGCGCAGAGGCCGGCACGTCGTACATCGCGGTGCGCAACACGAACGGTTCTCGCGACACTCGGCCCTACACCCTGACCGTCAGTGAGGGCGGCACCGGCGTACCCGACGACACCGGTTGGGGCTACGTGATCCGCGACGTGTGGCCGGCTGACCTGTCAACCACCGCGGCCGTGACGGCGACGCCGACGCTGACCTTCGCCCGGGACATGAACCCGAGCAAGATCGGTCCGGGCTGGATCAAGCTGGTGCACGGCAAGACCGGCGCCTGGGTCCCGTCCGGCGTCACGTACGACGCATCGGCTCGGACGGCGGTCATCACCCCGAACGCGCCGCTGCTCGACAACTCGCCGTACAAGATCATCGCGGAGGCTCTGGAGTATGCGGACGGCACCAGCGCGCCCTTTGTCCGGACTGTCTTCAGCACGGCCGATCTCGCGCCGCAGAAGCTGACGACGTTCACGGGCAGTGGGGCGTACCTGGCCGCCAACTTGGCGTGGACGATTCCGTCGACCCCGGATCTCGATCAGGTGATCGTGCGGCGCAACGTCGGCAGCACGGCGCCGACGCCGACGACGGGCACGCTCGTGTACGCCGGCACCGGGACGGCCGTGAAGAATACGGGCCTCGCGCAGGGCACGACCTACACCTACGCCGCCTGGGTGAAGGACCGCGGCGGGAAGTACGGCCCCGCAGCCGTCAAGCAGTTGCTGGGGATGAAGTCCGGGATTGCGACGACCTCGACGTTGGTCAACTACGGCGGGTCGGTCACGATCAAGGGGAGCACGTTGCGGATCGACAACAAGGCGTACGCCGGGCTGCCCGTCAACGTCTATGTGCGGCCGAAGAATGTGTCCACCTTCAAGCTGTTGGCGGCGTTGAAGACATCTTCGACGGGGACGGTGTCGGTTGTGCACAAGCCGGCGGTGTCGTCGGTGTACATGCTGACGTTCCCCGGCAACGCCGACCTGATGGGGACGCGGACTGCGGACATCACAGTGAACGTCGCGCCGACGGTCTCCTCGGCGCTGTCGCCGACCGCGATCCGGCTGGGCGGTACGACCGCGCTGTCCGGGTACGTCGCGCCCGCGCACTACGGGAAGTTGGTGTACCTACAGCTGTACTCGAACAGGGCATGGAAGTCGATCGCCTCGGTCAAGCTCAGCAGCTCCGGGAAGTATGCCTTCGGCATCAGGCCGGCGGCCAAGGGCAGCTACGCCTACCGGGCCTGGTTCCCGGGCGACGCGGACCACGCGCAGGCGGTCTCGCCGTACCGCGTCGTGACAGTCAGCTGATGCCGAGAGAGCGCCCCCGGACCGAAGCCGGGGGCGCCCTTTCCATCCCTCCAGGTCAGGCCGTGTCTCGATCCTCGCGGTGGCCGTGGAGGGAGCCGGCGTGGGCTTTGGCGGTGGGGTCGTGGCGGGTCTTGATCAGGCTGGCGATGACGACGACGGTCAGGATGGCGATGATGACGCCGAGGCTGAGGGGGGTGGGGACCTCGGGGATGCGGTCGTCGATGTCGACGTGGCCCCAGTGCAGGATCAGTTTCACGCCGATGAAGGCGAGGATGACGGCCAGGCCCGCGGACAGGTAGACGAGCCGGTCCAGCAGACCCTTGACCAGGAAGAACAAGGCGCGCAGGCCGAGCAGCGCGAAGGCGTTGGCGGTGAACACGATGTACGCCTCCTCGGTGACGCCGAACACCGCCGGGATGGAGTCGAGGGCGAACAGCAGGTCGACACCGCCGATCGCGACCAGTACGACGAACAGCGGCGTGACGACCCTGCGACCGTCGATCCGGGCGACGAGTTTGCCGTCGACGTAGTCGTCGCTGACCGGCAGCACCCGCCGGGCGGTCCTCACGATCACGTTGTTCTCGACGTCGGGGTCCTCGTCACGATGCCGGAACAGTTGCACCGCGGTGTACAGCAACAGCAGGCCGAACAGCAGGAACATGAACGAGAACAGCGACAGCAGCGTCGCCCCGAGCGCGATGAAGATCGCCCGCATCACCAGCGCCAGCACGATGCCGAACGTCAGCACCTTCTGCTGGTGCTTCTCGGGTACGGCGAACGTGGTCATGATGATGACGAACACGAACAAGTTGTCGACCGACAGGCTCTTCTCGACGATATAGCCGGCGAAGTACTCCGCCCCGAAGTCACCGCCGTACGCCGACATGAACCACACGCCGAAGGCGATCGCCACCAGGACGTAGAAGATCGACCATCCGGCCGCCTCCCGGAACCCGACCCGATGCGGCCGCACCGCCGCGAGCACCAGGTCCACAGCCAGCAGTACGACGATCAGGCCGATGGTGACGGCCCAGATCAGGCCACTGATCTCGAGCACCTTTCCTCCGGTTGTTTGCGGCAACCACGCGTCAACGACAGTACCGGGCGACTCCAGTCCTCGGGGGGTCGTTGCCGTTCGCAAACTCCTTGTGGGCTGAGTGTTGTACCCGATGGCCGGGCGGTCCATACTCTTGTCACCGCGTTCAGCGGGTGTGGGGGAAAGTTCGACCTGGGGTGGGGGCTTTACTATGCGTGCCTTGAGATTGCTGCGTGCTGCGCTGGTGACGGCGGTGGCCGGAGCCGGCCTGGTGGCGGTTCCGCAGGTGGCGACGGCGGCGCCGCCGTCGAGTGCGATCGAGGTCAGTCCGACGTCGGTGCGTCCAGGGGAGACCTTCACGGTCACCCAGACGCTGCACAACGACCGGGCGTTCACGATCACCGGCGCGAAGGCCGGTCTGTACGGCAAGGAGTCGTCGCTCCCCGGACTGGTCGACCTGGTGTCGTGTCCGGGCGCGTTCGCCTGTGATGTGCTGGGCAGCAGCATCCGCGGCGGCTTCGGCGACATGGCCAGCGGTGAGACCAGGACGGTGGTGTTCACCCTCCGGGTCAAGGACATGGCTCCGGCCGGGCAGGTCACCCTGCAGCACCAGTTCATCGGTGAGAACTACGCGTTCGAGATCCTGGACGGTCCGGTCCTCACGATCCTGCCGCCCGCGCCGGCCGAGGCCGACGTCGCGGTGGCGCTGAACGCGGTGGCGCGGGGCCTGCTGGTCTCGCGGGTCACCTACACGATCACCGTGAAGAACGACGGGCCGGCTGACGCCACCGGTGTCCGGGTGACCGGCACCTACCCGGCCGGTCTGGTGTACGCCGGTTCGACCGGTTGCACCCGGGTTGCCGGGACCAGGACGGTCACCTGCGACATTCCGGCCCTGGCGAGTGGTGCCAGCACGACTCGGACATTCGCGGCCGACGCCGGCCTGCTCACGCTCGGGTCGCTGGTCGCGACGGCGGAGCGCACCGAGAGCAGCCCGGCCGACCCGAACGCGGCGAACGACCAGGCGAGCCGCACCTGTAGCGCACTCACCAGCCTGATCGTCAGGTGCTGATCGACTGATCCACGCTGACCAGGTCGAAGGACCTGGTGTCCGGCCGGCGGCCGCGGGAGTCGTACCCCGCGGTCGCCGGCCGCTTTTCGTGCCCAGGGCGTAAGACCGGAGCCGTCGAGGACCAGGTGCATTCTGCAAGAATCGATCACATGTCGATGGGGCAACGACCCGCGGCCGCCGACCGGCCGACGCTGCGGATGGTCGCGGCCGAGGCCGGGGTGTCGCTCGCGACCGTGTCGTACGTGCTGTCCGGCCGGCATCGCAGCCACACCATCAAGGACTCGACCGCCGACCGGGTCCGCGAGGCGGCCACCAGACTCGGCTACCGGCGCAACGACGCGGCTCGCGCGATCCGCACCGGCAAGTCCGACCTGGTGCTGCTGTCCCTCAGCGTGCTCGCCGACCCGTGGTCGCAGGCGGTCGCGGCCACGGTCAGCGCGGCTGTCAGCCCGCTCGGGAAGACCGCGCTGATCGTCGCGGACGGTGACTGGCGGACGGTGCTGTCGAACCGGACACCGGACGTGATCTTCATCGACAGCGTCAGTTCGGACCCGTCGCAGATCGCCGAACTGGAGACTTTCGCCGCGCAGGGCGTGCAGATCGTGGCCTTCAGCGAGACCCTGGAGCCGCGTGGCTTCGACGTGATCCGGTCGGGCGCCGAGCCGCGCTGTCACCTGGCCGTGGAGCACTTGCTCGAGAACCACTCGCGGGTCGGCGCGCTCACCTCGCGGACGTCGGGATTTGCCCGCTTCGACGCGTACCTGAACACGATGCGGAAGGCCGGGCGGCCCATCCGCGACGACGACATCGAGGTCTTCGAACGTCATCCGGAAGGCGCCTACCGGGCTGCGATGGCGCTGCTGACCAAGCCGGACCGGCCGACGGCGATCTACTGTACGACGGACTTCGCGGCGATCGCGGCCGTCCGGGCGGCCCATCGGCTGCGGATCGACGTACCCCGGGACCTGGCGGTGGTCGGCGTCGGGAACATCCCCGAGGGGGAGCATCTCGACCCGTCGCTGTCGACGGTCGGGCCGGTCGGGTTCAACGAGGCGCTGGCGCGGATCATCGTCTCCCGGCTGACCGATCGGGAGGGCGCGGACGGTGAGGTCTTCGACTTCCCCTGGCAACTGATCGTCCGGGATTCGTCGCGTGTTCCAGCCGAAGGGTGACGGCTGGGAGCCGGTGACGATCGGCGAGTCCGCGACATCGGTGTTCCGGCGGGGTGAGGTTTTCGCGAAGTGCTGCGCCGTGGAGGGTCTCGCGGAACTGCGGGATGAGCGCGATCGGGTGGAGTGGTTGGCCGGGACCGGGTTGCCGGGGGCAACAGTCGTGGACTGGCTGGAGTCCGCTGAGGGTGGTTGTCTGGTGACGACGGCCGTGCCGGGGGTGGCCGCGACGGACCTGCCCGAATCCGCCCAGCTCAAGGCGATGCAGAACCTCGGCGTCGTGCTGCGTGAGCTCCACGAGTTGCCGGACTGTCCGTTCGAGAGGCCTCTGGAGTCCGTGATCGCCGCCGCTGAAGATGTCGTGGGACGCGGTGCCGTGAATCCGGCGTTCCTGACCGACGAGTGGCGGCGGCTCGAGCCGGCCGAGCTGCTGCGCCGGGTGGTCGCAGAACGTCCCTCCATCGAGGCCGATATGGAGCTCGCGGTCTGTCACGGTGACGCGTGTCTGCCGAACTTCTTCTTCGATCCGCTGACGCTGGAGGTCACCGGGCTGATCGACCTCGGCCGTCTCGGCATCGCCGACCGCTACTCCGATCTGGCCCTGACGACGATCCAGCTGCACGACGAGTGGTCGGCCGATGCCGGCCCGTTCCTGACCGCGTACGGCGTACCGGAACCTGATCAGCGCCGTCTGGAGTTCTACCGCCTCCTCGACCCGCTGACCTGGGGTTAAGGCTCGTACTGTGAGACAGGTGAGCATCCCGGTGGAGATCGTCGCGCTGATGGTCTCACCCATCCACGCCTTCGATGGGCGACCGCAGGATGGTGCGCGTCCCGACCCGTCGCCGGTCGGCCGGCCGGAGGTCGAGGTCCGCGCCGGCCTCGGAATCGTCGGGGATCGGTACTACGGGCAGACGATCCATCGCAACGCGGCCGTCACGTTCCTCGACGCGGCCGCGGTGGACGAGCTCGCTCAGAGCCTGCGACTTTCCGCTGCCCCGGACCCGCTGCTCCTCCGCCGCAACATCATCCTGCGCGGGTTTCCCGTCGGCGCCCTCGCGGCCCGCCGTACCGCCGACGGCACCCGCATCTCCGGCCGTCGCTTCACCCTCGACTCCGGGGCCGGTCCCGTCGAGTTCCAGGCCAACCGCCCGGCCAACCCGTGCGCCTGGATGGACACCGTGCTGGCTCCCGGCGCCTTCAAAAACCTCCGTGGCCACGCCGGCATCCGCACCACCCCGCTCACCTCGGGAACCCTCGCCGTCGGCCCCGCCAGCCTTGTGCTGCTGGACTCGGCTACCTGACGGCCTGGGTTTTCGGGCGGTTTTCGGTGGGGCGGGCTACCGTCGGGGTGTGGGGCGTTGGATGGTTGGTGCGGTTGTGGTGGCGGCTGGGCTGGTCGGGTGTGCCGATGTGGCGGGCCCGGTGGGCGAGTCGTCCAGTCGAGTGACGCCCAGTACGCCGGCCGCGCCGAGCAGCCCGTCGGCACGGACGAGTACGCCGACCGCCGCGCCCACGCCCGCCGCGCCGACGCCGACGCCGACGAGCACACCGTCTGTGCCGCGGAGTCCCAGTCCGACCACCGAGCGCTCGAACACGACCGTGGCCAGCATGTCGATCCCGGCGATCGGCGTACGGCGGTTGCGCGTGGTGCCGTACACCGGGACCGCCGACGACCGGCCCGGCACCGTGATCCAGGACCGCGGGGTCGCCGCCAGCCCGCGCGGTAGGGCCGGTGGGGTGGGACCGGGCGAGATCGGCAACTACATCATCACCGCGCACCGGACCACGCACGGGCGCCCGTTCGGCCGCGTCCCGGAGCTGAACAACGGCGACCACGTCCTCGTCACCGCGAACGGGTTCGTCTACGACTACGTCGTCAACCGGACGATGACGATCTCGTTCCGCAAACCGGCCGAGATCGCCCAGCAGAACGCCGCCGTCCCGGGCCGCCCGGGTGTCACCCCCACCCAGGCGATGATCACCCTCTCGACCTGCGCCACGCCCGAGGACCACGCCGCCGGCAACTACTGGGCCGACGAATTGGGCAACCCCGAGCACCGCATCAACAAGATCGGCGTCCTCGTCTCCCGCCGCCCCGCCTGACCCGGCTGGAAGTCGCCTGAAGGGGTTACTTGCGGCCGAACTTCCACCACTTGGGCTTGTTGGCCTTGATCTCGTCCTCGGTCAGCGGCGGCGGGACCGGCGGACGGGACTCCTCGGTGAGGAAGTTGCCGGACTCGGTGTCGTACGGCGTGACGCCGAGGCGGCGGCTGATCTCCATCACGATCGGGATCGAGCGCGGTCCGTCGTTCAGGTAGAAGGTGATGTCGCGGACCTCGACGCCCTTGCCGATCGTCATCTCGACGTCGAAGTCGTCGCTGCGCAACGTCAGCCAGGACGGCTTGCTGGCGTCCACGTCCGGGACGACCTCACGGACCTTCGCCACCACGTCTTCCGCCGTACCGACCGAAGGCGGTTCGTATCCGTCCGGAATGTCGTCGAGGCGGCGTACGCCTCCCGGTCCTCGCATCGCGTACACAGCCCAGCTCATGCCCCCAGCATGTCCTACCGGGCGGCACCGGCAACAGTCAGGTCGCCGGTTTGCGAGCCGCCGGCATCGCGAAGGTCAGGCAGGTGGGTCGGCCGGTCGCGAAACGGTGTCGAAAAGGGGAATCCGGTATGCACCGGTGGGGTGCAGGGCTTAGCATCTTGCGGCGGTGCAGGAGGGGCCGGCCGCGATCGACGTGTGGGTGGACCGGCGGCGGCCGGTACTGGGGAGAGCGGGGATTCATGGCGGACAAGCCGGCGCCGAAGCCTGGCCATTTCCTGCCTGGCGGCGCGGGCGCGGGTGACTCGGCAGACGACGCATCGAGGTCCGGAGCCGCTCCTCTGGCCGCGCCGACACCGCGCCTGGGCTCGGGCCGGTCGGGACCGCCTTCCGGATCGGTGGAGTCGGGGCGGTCGGTTCAGCTTTCCGGGACCCGGTTCGGGCCGCCGCCGCCTGATGATCCGGCGGCCGCGGCTTACCGGGCCGTCTTCGCGCCCGAGCCGATCCCGTTCGTCCCCAAGGAGCGGTCGAAGGTACTGATCGCCGCCGTCGTCGTCGCCGCGCTCCTGGTCGTCGGCGGAGGAGTCGCGCTCGCGGCGAAAGCATTGCTGTCGTACGACGAGTACATCGCCAAACCCCTCGCCACGCCGTCCTACCATCCGTCCGGCATCCCCACGCCGGCCGCGGAGCCGACCCCGGACGCCGTCGTACAGAAGGAGAACCCCTTCTACGCGACCGGCCCGCTGCCGACGGTCAAGTGCCAGGAACCGGCGTACCGGCCGACCTCCAAGGAGAACGTCCACTCGTACTACCAGGCCCTGATCGCCTGCATGGACCGCGCCTGGACGCCGCTCGTCACCCGGGCCGGGTTCGAGTTCCGGTCGCCGCGGCTGATCGTGTTCGACGACGGCCAGGAGACGGCCTGCGGCATCCAGAAGGACGTGGCGTCGTACTGCGCCGACGAGCAGGGCGGCAGTGTCACGATGCCGTGGCAGAAGCTCACCGAGGAGTACCCGAAGAACCGGGCCAACGTCCGCGTCGAGATGGCCCAGTCACTCGGTTTCGTGTACGGCGCCCATCTGCAGAACCTGACCGGGATCTTCGACGCGACCAGCAATCTGCGTGACACCCAGCCGACCGAGGCGGCGCGGCTGGAGCTGGACCGCCGCCAGGCGCTGCAGGCGAACTGCCTGTCGGCGGTGTTCTTCGGCGCGGCCAAGGCGAGCTTCCCGCTGCGCGGCGTACTGCTGAGCCAGTGGACCTGGCTGATCAAGCACGGCGGCGACGAGAACTCCGGGGACAAGGTGAGCGACCACGGGTCGGCCAGGAGTCTCGCGTTGTGGATGAACCAGGGCTTTGCCAGTACCGATCCCGGCACCTGCAACACTTTCGTGGCATCATCCGCCAAGGTCGGCTGACGGAACGGAACGAACGATGGGGACGAGCGATGCCTGAGGAGCACCCGGACACAGATCCATCGTCCACGGCCGGCGCATCGACGCCGGCCGACCCAGGCATGCCGGCCGGTGGCGCACCTGACGGAGGTCCGGCTCCCGGCCTCGCGGCGCCCGGATCGGGTACGGCGCGGAGCGGGGGCGGCCTGCCCAAGCCAGGGCACTTTCTGCCGGGCGGTGCCGGCGACATTCTGACCGAGGGCGACCGGGTCCGAGCCGCTCAGCGCCGGCAGTCGCTCGGCCTCGGCAAGGCCCGCGCCCTCGGACCCCTCGACCCGTCCCTGCGGAAGACAGCTCGGCCACTCCCGCCCGCCCCCGGAACCGAGACCAGTTTCGGCGCACCGCCGCCCACCCCGTTGGGCGCCCCGGTCACGCCGCTGGTCGGCACCCGCCGTACCGGCCGCGCTCGTCCGGTGGGCTGGCACGAACCGTCATCGCGGAACGGAGCCCAGTTCTCGGCCGAACCGCCGCCGATCACGCCACCTCGGCAGTACTCGAAGGCCGTGATCGCCGGACTGTCCGTGCTCGCCCTGGTCCTCGTCACCGGCGGCACCGTCGGCGGGTTCAAACTCGTCAACTCCTACGACACCGTCGACAGCCCGATGGCCCGCCCCTCGGTCAAGAAGTCCGAGGCGCCCCTCCCCGTCCCCGCCGACCCCACCGTCACCGTCACCGTCCAGCCGGTCCCGGACCTGGTCCGCCTCCGGAAGAACGAGCTGTACACCGTCGGGAAGGTTCCCGCGGTGAACTGCAAGGAACCGGCCATCAAGCCGAACTCCCAGTCGGCGATCCTGAGGTACTACAACGCGATGCTGCCCTGCCTGAACAAGGCCTGGGAGCCGGTGATCAGGAAGGCGGGCTACGACTTCCGGCCGCCGAAGGTCGTGTTGCAGAGCAACCAGGCACCGGCCTCGACCTGCTCAGGTGAGGCCGAGACCGCGTACTACTGCAGCGCCGACGAAAGCATCAACATCAACTGGAAGAACGATCTCGCCGGCTACAAGGAGGACAAGCTCGCAGCCCGGTTGTGGATGATGGACACCCTGGCGCACGAGTACGGCCACCACGTGCAGGAGATGACGGAGATCATCACCGCGTCGTTCTCCCGCCAGGGGTGGGCGAAGACCAAGGCGGAGAAGCTGGAATGGGCCCGCCGCCGGGAGTTGCAGGCGTCCTGCCTGGCCGCGGTCTTCCTCGGCGCGAACCAGAAGTCGCTGGGTCTCAGCGGCGCGAAGCTCGACCTGTGGGAATGGCAGGTTCAGCACAGCGGTGACGAGTACAACCCGAAGAAGGTTCGCGACCACGGCTCACGCAAGAGCCAGTGGCTGTGGGCCGGGCCCGCCTTCAAGTCCGCCAGCCCTGCTTCCTGCAACACCTTCGCCGCTCCAGCGAGCAAGGTGAGCTGATGGGAGGTGCGGCGAAGGGCGCTGCGTTTGTGCTTGTCGCCGTACTGACTGCTGTTGCTGCTGGGGCCGCCACGCAACCGGAGGTGCCGGCGGTCGCGGAGGCGGTGGTCGTGCCCAATCCGACGCCGTCACCGTCCGCCACGCCCAAGCGGGCGCCAGCGGTTTCGATGGACCCGACTCTCGTCCCGGTCAAGAACGGGCTGTACACGGCCGGCCGGGTGCCGACGGTGAGCTGCAAGGTGCCCAGCGAACTGGCGCGGACGCGGGCCGGGCTGCTCGCCTACGCGCGGGTGATGGTCGAGTGCATGCAGAGAGCGTGGTCGCCGCTGGTGCTGCGGGCGGGTCGGTACCTGCCGGCTCCGCGGATCGACGCGTACGTCGAGGGCAAGTCGTCGGGCACGCAGTTGTGCGGCAATCCGCCCCGGCACACCGACGCGTTCTATCGCAGCATGGGCCACGTCATCTGCTTCGAGTGGCGGGAGTTCGCCGACCCGGACGACGACAAGGTCTGGAACCACATCGATTTCCAGGAGATGCTCGCGCACGAGTACGGGCACCATCTGCAGGAGACGGTCGACATCCTGCGGACGTACGTGTTCCGCCATCCCGGCGGCTCCGAGGCGGCGCAACTGGAAGGTGAGCGTCGCCTGGAACTGCAGGCGAGTTGTCTCGGTGCAGCGTTCCTCGGCGCGCACAAACGGTCGCTCCGGCTGACCGGCCGACGCCTGGACGTCTGGCAGGACATGGTCAAGCACACCGGCGACGAGTACAACCCGGAGAAGATCCGCGACCACGGCTCCCGCAAGAACCACGGCTACTGGAGCCTCCGCGCCTTCACGTCCATGAACCCCGCCTCCTGCAACACCTTCGCGGCGCCGGCCATGAGGGTCAGTTGAGCTGGAGTTTGAAGCCTTCGTGGGAGTTGGTGAAGCCGAGGCGCTCGTAGAAGCGGTGGGCGTCGGTGCGGGTCTTGTCCGAGGTGAGCTGGACCAGGGTGCAACCGCGGGCCCGCGACTCCTGGACGGCCCACTCCATCAACGTCGTACCGAGACCTTCACCGCGCGCCGAGGCGGCGACCCGGACGGCCTCGACCAGGCCGCGGGACGAGCCGCGGCGGGACAGGCCGGGGATGATCGTGAGCTGCAGCGTGCCGATCAGCTCACCGTTGCGTTCGGCAACCACAAGGACCTGGTTCGGGTCGGCGTCGATGGCTTCGAAGGCCTTCAGGTACGGCGTCAGGTCGTCGGCCGACTCGCGGGTTGCGCCGAGTTGGTCGTCGGCGATCATCGCGACGATCCCGGCGACGTCGCCGGCGGCGGCCCGGCGGATGACTGCGGTTGAGGTTTCCTCGCTCATGTCCACAGCATCTCAACCAACTTGACCGGTTCACCCATCGGGGGTAACGAGTCAAGGCGGTCGACGGTCATTGCCTTATGCAAACACTTTTCCTTGCCATCGTCGTTTACATGCCTGAGACAACCGTTTGCGCTGTACGCGTCGGGGCACGGTGATACCAGACACACTGCATCCGCCCGTGCCGGGGTCGTGTGCGGTCGTGCGCGGCAGCGGATGCGGGCCAGTCCGGAAGGAAGTTTCGATGACGGTGCACATGCTGCCCCCATCCGGCCACCCCGGTCGGGTACTGGCGATCGACTTCACCCAGCCCTTCGAAGATGCCTTCGGCAAACTTCTCGGGTTCGTCCCGAACCTGCTCGGCGGCCTCGTCATCCTGGTGGTCGGGTACATCGTCGCCAAGGTGCTCGGGAAACTCGTCGGCAAACTGCTCGGCAGGGTCGGGTTCGACCAATGGATGGAGCGAGCCGGCGTGTCCGGGGTGCTGCAGCGGTCCGGCACGGGGCTGACCGCTTCGGCGATGCTCGGCAAGGTCGTGTTCTGGTTCGTGTTCCTGATCAGCTTCACGATGTTCGCCTCCGCACTCGGCGTACCGGAGATCTCGGCGTTCATGAGCGACATGCTCGGCTACATCCCGCGGATCTTCGCGGCGATCGTGATCGTCTGCCTGGCCGCGCTGTTCGCGAACTTCCTGTCGGCGATCATCCGCGGCGCCACCGGCAACGAGACGCTGGCCAAGGTGGGCAAGTACGCGATCCTGGTGTACGCCGCCTTCGCCGCGCTGACCCAGCTCGGTATCGCGGTCCAGCTGACCGGCAACACCCTGCTGATCGTGCTCGCCGGCGCGGCGCTGGCGATGGGTCTCGCCTTCGGCCTCGGTGGTCGTGAGATGGCGGCCCGGGCGCTCAGCAACCTGTTCGACCGCAGCACGATGCAGAACAACACCACGGCGCAGTCCGACGGCACCACGCCGTCGAACGGCACCTACGACCGGGGCAGCTACCAGCAGTCCGGCTCCGGCCAAGGCAGCGGATACCAGCAGGGCAGCTACCCGTCGCAGGAGCAGCACCCGGCGACCCACGGCGCCCAGCAGTCCGGCGGCTGGTCCAACGGCACCACCGCCGACGGCAACTGGCAAGGCGGCCAGCGATAGGCACCATTGACACCTGAAGCTCTGGAACGGGCGGGCGCGGTCCAAGAAGACCGTGCCCGCCCTGTTCTTGCGGCCTACGTCGTACCGGCTGACATCAGAGCGTGGTAGGGAACCGACCGCCGAGGAGACGCGTGGCGTGTTCGGCGGCTTCGACCAGGAGGTCGAGCCATTCGAGGCAGCGGTCGAGCGGCATCCGGATGGTCGGGCCGCTGATCGTCACACAGCCGGCGAGTTCGCCGTTGGCCTTGAAGACCGGGGCGGACAGGCCCGAGGCGCCCTGTTCGCGTTCACCGATGGTGATCGCGTAGCCGTCGGCGCGGGTCTGCTTGATCACGGCAGCCAGTTCGTCGGCGCTGGTGATCGTGCTGTCCGTGATCGGTCCGAGCGGTTGCGACAGGACCGATTGCGCCAGCGAGTCGTCCCAGGCCAGCAGCACTCGACCGGCCGAACCGGCGTGCAGCGGCATGATCTTGCCGACGTGCATCTCCCGGCGGAGCGCGTGGTGGGTTTCCGCGAGCGCGACACAGACCCGGTGACCCTGCTCGGCCCGGAAGAACGCGGCGGTCTCGCCGGTGGCGTCGCGCAGTTGCCTGAGCAGCGGCAGGATCAGGTCGAGTACGTCGACGCCCTTGACGGCCGGCGCGGCCCAGTACGCCATCTTGACGCCGATCCGGAACTGGTCGCCCTGCCGGTCGAGGAACCCGAGCGCGACCATGTTCGTGACGAGCCGCTGGACCGTGGAGGTCGGGAACCCGGTGGCGTCGCGGATCTCACCCAGCGTCAGCGACGGCCGCTCGAGCGAGAACGCGTCGAGGATCTCACCGATCTTGCCCAGCACCAGGAGGGGCTGACCGCTACCACCCGCCGCGTCCGCTGCTGCCATGGGTTCAGCGTATGCGACCTGCCGCCTGGAGTCGGCGCGGATCATCATTCACCTCCGATGGCCGGACGGGGTCCCCCGGCCCGGGAGAGGAGGCCGGGCCGGGGGACGGAGACGGAAGGAGATCATGAGGCCCAGGGGAAGCGTGTCGTGCTCGCTCGGGCGCCTCGAGCGGATCGAGAGCGGTTGGGTTCGCCGAGGTCGTCGAGCAGCCCCGACCCGATCCGGACGAGTTCGCCGAATCTGACCGGTGTCAGCCAGTCCGGGCGGAGCGCGAAGACGAGGTCCTCGGTGGAGGTGTTGCCGGCCGCGCCCGGCGCGAACGGGCAACCGCCCAACCCGCCGAGCGAGCCGTCGACCGTCGTCGCGCCGGCGTTGATGGCGGCGAGGCTGTTCGCGACCCCGAGGCCCCAGGTGTCGTGGCCGTGGTACACGACCGGTCGGTCGTCGATCTGCGCCGTACGGCTGACGAGGTCGTGGACCTGCTGCGGAATCGCCTGTCCCAGTGTGTCGCACAGTACGACGTCACTGGTCCCGTCGGTTCGCGGATCGAGAACGATATCCAGCACCCGTTCCACCGGCACCTCACCCTCGAACGGGCAGGTGAAGGCGGTGGCGATGCACAGCTGGACCTCGCCCGAAACGTCCGCTGCGGCCTCCACCGCGGCAGGCAAGGCGGCAAGACTGTCCGCTGTGGACCGGCCGAGGTTTGCCTGGTTGTGCTTGTCCGACGCCGACAGGCAGTACTGGAAGTTGCGCGCACCGGCCTCCGCGGCCCGCGCGACATGCCGCGGCGTCGCGACCCAGATCCAGCACCTCTCCAGCTCCGCGGGCGTCAACGCACGGATCACGTCGAGAGTGTCCGCGACGGCGGGGACGAGATCCGGCCGCGCCATCGACCCGATCTCGAGCGCCGGAACGCCCAGCGCCAGCAGGGATCGGATCAGCTCTACTTTACGGGCCGTAGGCAACGGTTTCCCGGTGAGCTGAAGTCCGTCCCGCAGGGTGACGTCGCGCAGGGTGACCGTCATGACGCCTCCTCCAGATCGTGCGTCCCGCGCCGGATCTCGGCCGCGCTCAACCCGAGCAGCCTGCCGAGCACCTGCTGGGTGTGTTCGCCCAGTTCCGGCCCGAGGCTCCGGATCGGCAGCGACTGCCCACCGATCACCGGTACGACGCCGGGAAAGCCGACGTTCTCCAGCACCTCGATGCCGTTGGAGACGTCGAAGCGCTGGATCATCGCGCGGGCGGCGTACTGCTCGTCCCGGCTGATCTCCCGCGCGGTGTAGATCGGTCCGCACGGGACTCCGGCTCTCTCCAGTTCCTCGATCGCCGCGGCGGCGGTGCGGCCGGCGGTCCAGGCGCCGATCGCCTCGTCCAGTTCGTCGCGTCGCGCCCACCGGCCGGCGTTCGAGCGCAGTTCGGGGTCGTCCGCGAGATCCGCCCGGCCGATCAGCGTCATCAGCCGCTGGAAGATCCGGTCGCCGTTGCCGGCCACGATGATGCTGTCGCCGTCCTGGCACAGGTACGCGTTCGACGGGGCGATGCCCTCCATCCGCCCGCCGATCCGCTCACGCAGGACGTCGTACGCCTCGTAGTCCGGGATCAGCGACTCCATCATCGACAGCATCGACTCGTTCAGCGCCACGTCGATCACCCGCTCGGACAATGGTGCCGGCGGCATTCCCGCAGTACGGCGTACGTCGCGCCGGTACAACGCCATCACCGAGCCGAAACCCGCGTACAGGCCGGCGATCGAGTCACCGATCGAGATGCCGACCCGGGCCGGCGGACGGTCCGGATGACCGACCAGTTCGCGGAAGCCGCCGTGCGCCTCGGCGACCGCGGCGAAGCCCGGCCGGTCTGACATCGGGCCGGTCTGCCCGAACGCGGAGATCCGGGTCAGCACCACCTCCGGGTTCGCCTCGCTCAGCACCTCGGGGCCGATACCCCAGGCCTCGAGCGTGCCGGGCCGGAAGTTCTCCAGTACGACGTCGCACTGCCGGACCAGGTCGATCACCGTACGGCGGCCGAACTCGCTGCGCAGGTCCAGCTCGATCGACAGCTTGTTCCGGTTGATCGTCCGGAACAGCAGCGAGGTGGTCCCGGCGTACAACCGCCAGTTGCGCAGTTCGTCGCCGGTGCCGGGCCGTTCCACCTTGATCACCTCCGCGCCGAAGTCCGCCAGCAGGCGGCCCGCGGTCGGCGCGGCGATGTAGTTGCCCAGTTCGAGGACCCGGACACCGGCCAGTGGCGCCGGCGGCTCACTCGTGGTCATAGCAGTGCACTCCAGAGGGTTGGCGGTTTCAGAACAGCAGGCTGAGCGGCATCAGCAGGACGATCGCGACCACCGAGGCGACCGAGACGCCCACCGTGCAGCTCTTCAGCGTCCCGCGGGTGGTCTGGCCCATCAGTGCCTGCAGCAGCCAGAAGGTGTTGCTGGTGACGTGCACCGCGAACAGCGAGCCGGAGCCCGCCGCCAACGCGATCAGGACCGGGTCGAGCCCGAGTGCCGGGGCGATCGGCGCCAGGATTCCGGCGGCGGTGATCGCGGAGATGGTGACCGAGCCGACCGCGACGTGCAGGGCGGCGGCCATCGCCCAGACCAGCAGCAGCGGGGCGACCGTGTTGGCGCTGAAGTACCCGCGCAGGATGTCGCCGAGTCCGCCGGCCGCGACCACGGCGGCGAGCGAGCCGCCGACCGCGGTGAGGATGAGAATCTGGCCACTCTCCTTGAACCCGCGGGCGATCGCCTTCTCCACTCGCGGCTGACCCATCACGGACCGGCCGATCAGGCAGGTGCCGACCAGACCGACCAGCAGCGCGACCACCGGGTCGGAGATCAGCGAGACGACCTTGTTCTCCCAGTCGGCGGCCTCGGCGATCGCACCGAATCCGATCAGCAGCAACGCCGCGAGCAGCGGGACGAACAGCACGAGCAACGGCGGCTGCCCGGTCTCGCTCCGGTCCGCGTCGGCGGCGTCACCAGCGCCGTCGGCCGATCCGGCGCCCGCGGTACGCCGGGATGCCTCTGCGCCCGCGTCAGTCCGACCGGTGCTCGCGCCGGACCCGCCGACCGTGACCGCTTGCTTCTCGTCCTGCTCGTCCGCGACCGGCTCGCCGGTCAGGACCTGCTCGTCGACGTCGGGCTTCCAGAAGCCGCGGCGGAACAGGAAGGTCATGATCGCGATCGCGATCACGACGGTCGGGATGATCAGCACCAGACCCCAGATCAGCATTTTGCCGAGCGGGACGTGTAGCAACGCGGACAAGGCCAGCGCGCCGACACCGGGGACCATCAAGACGATGCCGCACTCCAGGCCGATCGCCAGCGCGGTCGCCATCCGGGCGTTGCCGAGCGGGCCGATCCGCCGCGCCGCCGAACGGGCGAGCGGGGCCGAGATCACCAGCAGGACGTCGAGGTAGATCGACTGCAGCAGCGTGGCGATGGTCAGCGCCATCGAGTACGGCAGCCGTTTCGGGCCGAACAGCTCGAGCAGGTGCCGGACCAGGCGCTCGATCGCGCCGAGCTCCTGCAGGATCGAGCCCATCAGCACACCGAAGGCGATCAGCAGGCCGACCTCGGCCATGATGTCGCCGAAGCCCGTGGTGATGGTCTCGACCGTCTTGTCCAGGCCGAGCTTGCTGACCAGGCCGAGGTACAGAGAGCCGACCACGAGTGAGATCACCGGGTTCACCCGGAACCGGACGATGAGCACCACGATCGCGAGGATCGCCACCGCGGTGTTGATCAGTACTCCGACGTCTGAAGTCATGAGCGGAAGTCCTTCGAACGGGCAGCTGGGGGCAGGGTCTCGAGCTTGGGCACCCACAATGTGAACATAGACCCACGAAGTAGGCAAGATGTCGAGACTGCTACACCGTAGAAGTTTTCCGAAGCAATGACTACGGCCGCCGCTCCCAAAGGGTGCGACGGCCGTGACCATGCGTGATCAAGATCTCAGTTGTACTTCCGGGGCGAGCCGGGGCGTGACGGGCGTTGCGGCACCCGGATCGGTTCAGTTGGTGGCGTCCGGGCCGGCTCGGCGGACGTCTTCCACCTTGGTCATGGCCTCGCGGAGGTCGGCGAGCCAGGACTCGCTGTGCTGGGCGACAAGTTTGACGCACCAGCTGAGGGCGTCGCTGCGGGAGCGGGCGACGCCGGCGTCGACGAGGGTGTCGAGGACCTGGCGTTCGGGCTGGCGCAGGCGCGTCATCACCGGGGCCGACAGCGAGGTGAAGATCGTCCGGGTGTCGCCGCACTGGACGCCCCAGGCGACCTTGCGGCGGGTGGCGTGCTCGAGTTCGCGGGCGATCTCGATCCGGCGCTCCCGGGTGTCCTCGCGGAACTGCTTGATCCGGCCCTCCTCGGCCGCGGACCGTTCGGCGGCGCTCACGTCGCCCTTCTGCTCCGGCGCCGCGATCCGGCCGACGATCAGGATCTCGTCCCGGTCGATGGTCAGTTCCGGCTCCCCCTCGAACCACCCGCTCGGCAGCCGCCCGGTCAACCAGCCGCGCACCCGCTCACTCTCATGCTGTGTACTCATGTAATCATGATTACACAGACTGCCTTTGTGCACGAGGTTTCCACCTGAGCCGCCGGAAAATGGCGGAACCCTGCACAAAGTTGCCGGCGAGCTCAGGCCGCGTGGGGTGCGGAGAAGGCGGCTCGGAGTGCCGCCTGAGCGGCCGGGGCGGCGGCTGTTCGGTCCAGACCGAGCAGGGCGGCGCCGACGACGGGCGGTACGTCGATCACGCGCGGGACCGCCTTCGGAGCGGCCCCGGACAGCAGGCGTACGACGGTCTCCACCAGCAACGGGTGTCCGGCCGTCAGCACCCCACCGCCGAGGACGACCGGCACCGGCTCGTCGAGGAGGTCGAGTCGTCGCAGCGCGACGGTCGCCATCGCCACGATCTCCTCGGCCTGGTGGCGCACGATCGCACTGGCCACCGCGTCACCCGCGGCCGCGACCTGGAACAGCACCGGTGTCGCCTCGAGCTTCCGCACCGCGGGAAGGTCGCCGAGATGGAACCCTTCGAACAGCGTCGTCAGCGACGCAACGCCGTAGTGCGACGTCAGCGCGGTGACCAACGCGGTCGCCGGTCCGCGACCGTCGTCGGCGCGTGCGGCCGCCCAGATCGCCTCCTCGGCGAGATGTTGCCCACCGCCCCAGTCCCCGGACAGTTTCCCGAGCGCCGGGAACCGGGCCGTCCGGCCATCGGGCAGCAGCCCGGCGCAGTTGATGCCGGCCCCGCACACCACCGCGACACCGCGCGGCTCGTCGACGCCCGCGCGAAGCAGCGCGAACGTGTCGTTGGTGACGTACACCGACTGCCCCCAGCCGTAGGACTCGAAGGCAGCCGTCAGCCACTCCTCTTCCACCGGCAGATCCGCATTCGCCAGGCATGCGGACACCTGCTGCACCAGCGGTACGTCGCCCACGTCGAGCCCGGCCGAGGCGGCAGCCGCGATCACCAGCGGCTCCAGCCCGGCCACGGCCGCGGCGGCCCCGATGTTCTGCGGCTCGAATCCGCCGCCCCTCGCCGTACCGAGGACTGAACCGTCGGCGGCGACCAGGGCGACGTCCGTCTTGCTGTTGCCGGCGTCGAAGGCGAGCACGCCGCCCGGAATCATCACTGCATCCACGGCAGGTACGCCGCATTGTGAGCCAGCAACTTGTCCGTCAGCGCACGAGCCCGCGACAGCTGCCCGACCAGCGGATGCGCGAGCAACGCGTTGAACACCCGCTCGACGCCACCGTGCAAAGCCGCGTCCAGAGCCAGCTCTTCGTACGCCGTCACATGGCTGATCAGACCGCCGTACAAAGGCTCGACCGGGCTCACCGAGACGGGTCGTGCGCCGTGAGCGCCGACAACAGCGGGAACCTCGATCACCGCGTCGTCCGGCAGGAACGGCAGCGTCCCGTTGTTCAGCGTGTTCACCACCTGCACGTCGCCGGTGTCGTTCAGCAGCGACGACGCCAGCGCGACCGCGGCCTCGGAGTAGTACGCCCCACCGCGCTGCTCGAGCAGGGCGGGCTTCTCGTCCAGCAACGGGTCCGCGTACAGGTCCAGCAACTGCCTTTCCAGCGCAGCCACCTCAGCCGCGCGCGACGGCTTGGACAGCAACTCCTGCACCACCTCGTCGTGTGCGTAGAAGTAGCGCAGGTAGTACGACGGCACGACGCCCAGTTGCAGTAACAACTCGGCCGGCAGCTTCAAGTCCTCCGCCAGCGCAGCCGCATGGTCAGCGAGCAGCTTCGGCAGCACGTCCTCGCCGTCAACGCGTACGGCGCGCTCCCACGTCAGGTGGTTGAGTCCGACGTGGTCCAGCGAGACCTGCTCCGGCGAAACCCCGAGCAACCGCGCGAACCGCCGCTGGAAGCCGATCGCCACGTTGCACAGCCCGACCGCCTTGTGCCCCTGGGACAACAACGCGCGGGTGACGATCCCGACCGGGTTGGTGAAGTCGATGATCCACGCGTCCGGGTTCGTACGCCGTACCCGCTCGGCAATGTCCAGTACGACCGGAACAGTCCGCAACGCCTTCGCCAGTCCACCGGCCCCGGTCGTCTCCTGGCCGACGCAACCGCACTCCAGCGGCCAGGTCTCGTCCTCGTTGCGGGCCGCCTGGCCACCGACTCGGAGTTGCAGCAGTACGGCGTCCGCGCCGTCGATGCCCGCGTCGACGTCGGAGGTGGTGACCACCCGGCCGGGATGCCCCTGCCGGGCGAAGATCCGGCGGGCCAGGCCGCCGACCAGTTCGAGCCGGTTGGGAGCCGGGTCGACCAGGACCAGTTCGGTCACCGGCAGGGTGTCGCGCAGTCGGGCGAAACCGTCGACGAGTTCGGGAGTGTAGGTGGATCCGCCGCCTACGACTGTGAGTTTCAACCTTTGACCCCTGTGAGTGTGACGCCTTCGATGAAGGCTTTCTGAGCGAAGAAGAAGAGGATGATCACCGGTGCCAGCACCAGCAGGGTCGCGGCCATGGTGAGGTTCCAGTTGGTGTGATGCGCGCCCTTGAACGATTCCAGGCCGTAGCTGAGCGTCCAGGCGGCCGGGTTCTCGCTGGCGTAGATCTGCGGGCCGAAGTAGTCGTTCCAGCAGTAGAAGAACTGGAACAGCGCGACCGCGGCGATCGCCGGTTTGGCCATCGGCAGGATGATCCGGATCAGTGCGGTGAAGTCTCCGCAGCCGTCCACCTTCGCCGCGTCCACGTAGTCCTTCGGGATGGTGAGCAGGAACTGCCGCAGCAGGAAGACCGAGAACGCGTCGGTGAACGCCATCGGGATGATCAGCGGCCACAGCGTCCCGGACAGGTGCAACTCCTTCGCCCAGAACAGGTACATCGGCACGATCACCACCTGCGGCGGAAGCATCATCGTGGCGATCACCAGCATCAGCACGAGGTTCCGGCCGCGGAACGTGAACCGGGCCAGCGCGTAGGCGACCGGGATGCTCGACAACAGCGTCAGCGCCGTACCGAGACCGGCGTACATCAGGGTGTTCTTCCACCAGGTCAGGAAGCCCGGTGTCTGCCACACCGTCCGCAGGTTCTCCCAGTGCCAGTTGTCGGGCCACAGGTCGCGGGTGAGTGCTTGCTGGTCGCTCATCACCGCGGTCAGGAAGACGAACACGAACGGCAGGACGAAGAACAACGCTGCCGCGATCGCCAATGAGTGCACCGCGATCCATTCCAGGACCTTGGTACGGCGTGCTGCCCGGCCGGCCGCGGTGAGCCGGACCGGGGCCGCCGTGATCGTCAGAGTCATAACCGGCCCCTCAGTCGTTGGTCGCCAGGAAGCCGCTGCCGCGGCGCATGAGCAGCGCGGTGAACACCATCGCCAGCGCGAACAGCACCAGCGCGATCACCGCCGCTCCACCGGTGTCGAACCGCTGGAAGCCCAGGTGGTACACGAGTTGCGGCAGCGTCAGCGTCGACTTGTCCGGGTAGCCCGGCTCGAACTGTTGCCCGGAGCCACCGATCACCCCGCTCGCCACCTTCCCGGCGACGAGCGGCTGGGTGTAGTACTGCATCGTCTGGATCACGCCGGTGACGACCGCGAACAGCACGATCGGCGAGATGTTCGGCAGCGTCACGTACCGGAACCGTTGCCAGGGGCCCGCTCCGTCCAGCGACGCTGCCTCGTACTGCTCCTGCGGTACGTCGAGCAGCGACGCCATGAAGATCACCATCAGGTCGCCGATACCCCACAGTGCGAGCATCGTCAGCGCCGGTTTGGACCAGGCCGGGTCGTTGAACCAGCCGGGCTGCGGCAGCCCGATGCCGCCGAGGATGCTGTTCACCGGCCCGGTGCCCGGGTTGAGCAGGAACGCGAACGCCATCGTCGCGGCCACCGGCGGCGCCAGGTAGGGCAGGTAGAAGGCGGTCCGGAAGAACCCGGCGCCGGTCTTGACCTTGGTGATCAGCAGACCGATGCCGAGCCCGAAGATCACCCTCAGGGTGACCATGACGACGACCAGCCAGAGCGTGTTCCGCAGGGCCGGCCAGAAGAACGGGTAGTCGGTGAAGACGTACTGCCCGTTCCTCAGACCGGTCCAGGTGGGCGGCGTGAAACCGTCGTACCGCATGAAGCTGAAGTAGACGGTGGAGATCAGCGGGTAGAGGAAGAAAACGCTGACGCCGATCAGCCAGGGGGACAGGAAGGCGACGTTGCGGACCGCTTCCCTGCGGCGAACCTGTCGCAGTCCGGGTGAGCTCATCGGACCTGGGCCAGGTCCTTGTCGATCTGCTGATCGGTCTTGGCCAGCCCGGCGGCCAGGTCTGTGATCTTGCCGGACTCGTAGGCGTAGCCGAGGTCCTGCAGGCTCAGTTGGTAGGCACCGCCGTTCGGACTGGCCGGCGGTGTGTTGCTCTTCGGGTGCCGGGCGATGTCGAGGAAGGTGCGGAAGGCCGGGTCGGCGTCCAGCTTGGGCGACTTCAGCGCCTCCAGGGTGGACGGCACGTTGTGGATCGCGTTGGCGAAGTTGACCACGGCATCGGTGTCGGTGGTCATGTACTCGACCAGCTCCCAGGCGGCGTTCTGCTTCTGGCTGGTGCTCGCGATGCCGATGATGGTGCCGGACAGGTAGCCCTTGCCGTAGGTGTCGGCCTGGTCGTCGGGCACCGGGAACGGCGCGACCCCGATGTCGAACTTCACGCCGGCCTCACGTGCCATCCCCAGCCGCCACTCACCGTCGATCGCCATCGCGACCTGGCCGGTGTGGAACGGATTCTTCGCGCCCCACTCGTCGCCGAAGGTGGCCCGGTACTTCTCCAGCTTGGCGTAGCCGCCGAGCGAGTCGACCAGGTTCTTCTGCCACTTCAGCATGCTCGCGAACGCCGGGTCCGCGGCCAGGTTCGACTTGCCGTCCGGGGTGAAGTACGTCGGATTCCACTGCGCGGCGAAGTGCGTGGTGGTCGACTCGTAGCCGTGGAAGTTCGGCATGAAGCCGAGCTGGGAATAGGTGTCGCCCTTCGGCCTGGTCAGCTTCTTCGCGACCGCGTCGAACTCGGACAGCGTCCTCGGCGGCGCGGTGATCCCGGCGGTCTTGAACGCGTCCTTGTTGTAGTACAGGCCGTACGCGTCGTTCAGCAGCGGCAGCGTGCACCGCTTACCCTCGAACTGGGTGTAGTCCTGCAGCGCCTTCGGGAACGTCTTGTCCAGGTCGATTCCGGACTTGTCCAGGAACGGCTCGAGGTCCACGAACACGTTCGACGCGCAGAACGTGCCGACGTTGTCGGTGGTGAACGACGACACCACGTCCGGCGCGCTCGGCCCGCCGGCCCGCAGCGCCTGCTTGATCTTGTCGTCGTTGATGTTGCCGACTGCCTTCACGTGGATGTTCGGATGCTTCGCCTCGAACGCCGTGACGTTGGCGTTGATCGCGGCCACCTCGCCGGGCGCGCTCCAGCCGTGCCAGAAGGTGATGGTGACGTCCTCGGTGACGTCGTCGCTCGCCTGCGGTGCGGTCGACGTACCGGTGCAGGCGGTCGCGAGCAGTGCGACGGCCGCGGTGACCAGTACGGCGCGGTGGAAGCGTTGCATCCGGACTCCTAGGGAAGAGGTGGACCTGCGGTGTCGAAGACTTCGTCTCGGGTGGTGGTCAGGGCGGACTGCAGCGCGCCGGCGAGAACCGGGTCCTCGTGGATGGCGGTCATCAGCAGCCGCGGCCGCGGTACGGCGAGCTCGGCCAGCTCCTCCTGGACGAGGCCGCGCAACCGCTCGCCTCCGGCGGTGATGACGCCGCCCGCGAGCACGATCAGCTCGGGGTCGACGACCGCGACGATCGCGGCCAGGCCGACGGCGAGCCGGTGGGCGAACTCGTTCAGTACGGCGTCGCCGGCCCCCTCGGTGTGCAACGCGGCCGCGACGGCGGCTTCCGCCGTACGGGCCTTGAGGCCGTGCTCGCGGGCCAGGCGGAGGACCGGCTCGGCACCGGCCAGCTCCTGGAAGCCGCCGGCGTTGTTACGGCTGACGTTGCGGACGAGCGGCGTACCGGGAAGTGGCAGGAACGCGACCTCGCCGGCGCCGCCGGTGGCTCCGCGGTGCAGTTGACCGTTGATGACGACCGCCGCTCCGATACCTTCCTCGCCCCACAGCAGCACGAAATTTTCGGTCTCTTTGGCGTGGCCGAGCCGCTGCTCGGCGATGGCCGCGAGGTTGACGTCGTTCTCGACCTCGAGCGGTACCGCGATCGCCGCGGCCAGTTCGTCGAGCAGATGGGGGGAGTGCCAGCCCGGCAGGTGGGTGGCGTACCGCAGCCGGCCGGTGGTCGGGTCGAAACCACCCGGCGTTCCGATCGAGACACGGTGCAGCCGGCCGCGGGTCAGCCCGGCCTCGCCGGCGGCGCCGTCGATCGCCTTGATCACCCGCTCGACCGTGCCCTTGGCGCTGCGGCCCGGCGTGGGCAGCTCGTAGCGGCCGACGACCTTGCCGGTCAGGTCCGCGACGGCCGAGCGGATCCGCGTCGGGGTGACGTCGAGGCCGGCGACGTACGCGATGCCGCCGTTGATCTCGTACAGCTGGGCGTTCGGGCCGGGCCGGCCGGCGGTGGTGCCGCTGGCCCGGACCAGGCCCGCCGCCTCCAGCCGCGCGAGCAGTTGCGACGCGGTCGGTTTGGACAGGCCGGTGAGGTTGCCGAGGGTGGTGCGGGACAGCGGGCCCTGGGCGAGCAGCAGGTCCAGGGCGGCGCGGTCGTTCATCGCGCGGAGCAGGCGGGGTGTTCCGGGGGTCCCAGATGTTTTGGCCATGGGACAACCCTGCCTCCCTCCGAAGCATCCGTGGCGTCGCCGCGCGGTAGCGCGTCAACTGTTAGGAAAGTTTCCTATTGATGCAAGACCGTACGGCGGACCGCCCGACGGTGTCAATCGGTCCGGCCGGCTCAGGGGCAATCGTGCGGCGCTCTCGCTGCGTGCAGATTCAGTGCTTGAGGAGGTCTCTGAGCGGAGCCACCGGGACGAGGCCGGCGGCCAAGGCGCCCAGGCGGGGGTCGACGGTGACCAGAGCGTCGGCCTGGAGCTTGGTGACGGCCAGGTATTCGGCGTCGCGCAGGGTGTCCCAGTCATGCTCACGCGCCAACTGCCAGGACACGCGGCGCGAGACGCGGTCGCCGAGCGCGCGGATCTTCACCGCGGTCATGCGGTCGTGCCGGCTCAGGGCTTCCTTCTCGGTGCGCGCGCCGGCGCGGACCTCACGCAGAAGCAGCTGGAGCGCTTCCGAGCGGATCGAGTTCGGCGCGACCAGCTGATGGCTGGGATCGAGCGGCAAACCGCGGTCCACAAGATGGAGCAGGGTCGGTGCGTCGATCACATAGCGGGCCATACCCGCAGCATGACGACTACGGCAGGCGCCAGTCGACGGGGGTGGCGCCCTGCTCGACCAGCAGCGCGTTGACGCGACTGAACGGGCGGGAGCCGAAGAAACCACGGTCGGCCGACATCGGGCTCGGGTGTGCGCTCTCGACGTACGGCGTGCTGCCAAGCATCGGCTTGAGCGTCTGGGCGTCCCGGCCCCACAGGATCGCGACCAGCGGGCCGCCGCGCTTCACCAGCGCGTGGATCGCCTGCTCGGTGACGGTTTCCCAGCCCTTGCCGCGGTGCGCACCCGACTTGCCTGGCTGCACTGTGAGCACCCTGTTGAGCATCAGCACGCCCTGGTCCGCCCACGGGGTCAGGTCGCCGTTCGACGGAGCCGGTACGCCGACGTCCGCCATCAACTCGCGGTAGATGTTGGCCAGGCTGCGCGGGATCGGCCGGACGTCCGGCGCGACCGAGAAGCTCAGGCCGACCGGGTGGCCCGGCGTCGGGTACGGGTCCTGGCCGACGATCAGCACCTTCACCTGCTGCAGCGGCCGGTGGAAAGCGCGCAGTACGTTCTCACCCGCCGGGAGATACCCCCGCCCGGCCGCGATCTCCCCGCGCAGGAACTCGCCCATCTTGGCGACCGTGTCCTCGACCGGCGCCAGCGCCTCGGCCCAGTCCGGCGCCACCAGATCCGTCAACGTCTTGGGACTCACCCGCCACAGTTTCGCAGCACCCACGGTGTCACCGCATCCCGGGTGTCACCTGCCGTTCGCGTGTCGCTCAACGCTTCCGCCACAGAGGTCAAGACTCTGCGAGGGCGCGCACTGCGCGTTCGATGGCGGGGCGCAGGTCAAGGGCGGGGTCGACGGTGAGCCGGTGCAGGAGCAATCCGTCGGCGAGCGCCATAACGGCCCGGGTCGCCGGCACGGGGTCGGCGATACCGACGGCGGTCACGATCCGCTCAGTCCACCGCTCGAACTCGCGGCGCTGCCGCCGCAGCGGCTCGCCAAGCTCGGGGTCGGCGGCGAGTTCGAGGAAGAGGGCGTAGCGTGCGCGGGTGCGCGTGGCGAACGGCCCCGTCTGCAGTTCGGCCATGGCGCACAAGCCCTCGATCAGCCCGTCGAGTCCCGTGATCGTAGGCATCGCGGCCGGGTCGAAATCTGCGCGCTCGCGCTCGGCGATCCAGTCCACCACACCGGCGAGCAGCGCCCGGCGGGTGCGGAACCAGTTCGAGGTCGACCCGGGCGGGAGGCCTGCTCGTTCATCGACCCGCGCATGGCTCAGCGCGCGCACGCCCTCCGCGCCGAGCAGTTCCACGGCCGCCTCGAGTGCGCGCTCCCGGGTGGCCGCCGGCATGGACGCCCCCTTCCCAGAGGTCTACTATGAAAATAGTAGTTCATCGCACGGAGGGGGTCGCCATGCCCGCGCCCGAGCCCCGCAGCACCCGTTCCGTCGACCCCTCGGCCTGGTCGCCCCCGCTGCCGGAGGCCTCCGGCTTCCAGCATCTAGTCGTCGAGACGCCCGGCCTTCGCACTCACCTCGCCACGATCGGCGAGGGCGAACCGGTCGTGTTGTTGCACGGATTTCCCCAGCACTGGTGGCAGTGGCGCGCCGTAGCTCCGGTCATCGCCGCAGCCGGATACCGCGCCATCTGCCCCGACCTGCGCGGGGCCGGCTGGACCGTGGCCGACGATCCGCGCGTCGAACGCGAGACCCGGCTCCGCGACCTGCTCGCGCTCTTCGACGTACTCCACATCGAGCGCGCCCACCTCTTCTCCCACGACTTGGGCGCCATCACCGCGATGCAGTTGACCTACGACCACCCCGAGCGGGTTCGAACGGCAGTGCAACTCTCCGTGCCGCCGGGCTTCATGACGTTGAGTCCGAGGGTCATGCCGGGCTTCCGGCACCTTCCCTCGTTCATCTGGCACCGCCCGGGCGCCTCAATGCATGGCGTCTTCTCCGACAGGTACGTCGCCCGCCCGATGGCAGCGACAACGATCGAGGCCCATCTCGCACCGATGCGCCAACCCGAGATCGACGCGGCGGTTCGCACTCTCACCCGCGGCATCGCTGTGCCCGAGGGCATGCGCATGGTCCGCGGCGTTTACCGCCGCTGCCGGCTCTCGGTGCCCACTCTCTTCGTCTTCGGGCGCCTCGACCGCTACTGGAACGAGGAGATCATCCAACGCATCTGCCGCAATCCGGAGCGGTACGCCGATCGCGTCGAGTTCGCCTACGTCGACGACGCAGCACATTTCATCACCGACGACGCCCCCGCCGCTGTCGCCGACCTCTCGCTCGACTGGTTCGAACGAGCCGCATGACGTCGGGGCCGGCCAACTACTTCAGCTCTCCGCTCATCGGCAGCTCCGTGCGTTGCTCCACAACTGCAACCGTGAGGTGGTCGGTGATCTGTGACACACCGAGCGTGGGCCGGCGGATGGTCTTGTTTTGTTGGCGTGTTGGTCACTTGCCGGGGTTGCTCCTCCTGGTAGGAAGGTCCCGGCCCCGCAAGGTATGAGCTTGCGGGGCCTTTGCGTGGTCTGGTCAGGGGCTGAACCGGTTGGGTGATGGTGGTTACTGACAGGGGTGGGGATGGGCTGGATCATGGCGCGCATGTGGCGCGAGATGATGAAGTCGAAGGTGCACCGGGCGACGGTGACGCAGGCGGATCTGGACTATGTCGGGTCCTGCACGCTGGACGCCGAGCTGATGGAGGCGGCCGATCTGCTGCCCGGCGAGAAGGTGGACATCGTCGACATCACCAACGGCAACCGGCTGTCGACGTACCTGATCGAAGGGCCGCGCGGGTCCGGGGTGGTCGGGATCAACGGGGCGGCGGCACACCTGATCCACCCGGGCGATCTGGTCATCCTGATCGCCTACGGGATGTTCGACACCGCGGAGGCGAAGGTGTTCGAGCCGAGCGTAGTCTTCGTGGACGAGCACAATGCGATCACCCGCATCGGCTCCGACCCCGCCGAGGCGCTGCCCGACAGCGGCACGCTCCGCGGCGACGAAGTACACGCTGACCCCGCGCCGAGATGAGGACTGGTCGACGATGACCGACACGACCGAGACCACCGCAGCCGAGAAGACCGCCCCGGAGACCGCCACCGCGGCGAACGAACCTGCCACCGGCTCAGCGGCCGGCCAGACGGCGTCGGCCGGCGAGACCACGGCGTCGGCCGGCGAGACCACGGCGTCGGCCGGCGAGACCACGGCGTCGGCCGGCGAGACCGCGGCCGCGCCGAAGACCGCCTCGCACGACAACGAGCCGAACCCGAAGCTGCGGGCGTTCATGAACTCCGGCTGGGCCGACTCCGAGCGGCAGGACGTGAGGCTCAGCGACGTCGGGGTGTGGGCGGCCAAGCGGCGGGACGCGCTGTCGCAGGCGTTCCCCGGCGAGCGCCTCGTCATCCCGGCCGGTACGTACAAGGTCCGGTCGAACGACACCGACTACGTCTTCCGCCCGCACACCGACTACGTCTGGCTGACCGGCAACCAGACCTCCGACGCGGTCCTGGTGCTGGAGCCGAACGGCACCAGCGGCCACGACTCGGTCCTGTACTTCCGCCCGCGCGCAGACCGCAGCGAGGGCGAGGAGTTCTGGCGCGACCGGATGTACGGCGAGCTCTGGGCCGGCCGTCGTCCGTCGCTGACCGAGACCGCGAAGGAGTTCGGCATCGAGACCCGGCACGTCGAGCGGCTCGCCGACGCGCTCAAGGGCGACGTGCCGACCCGGGTACGGCGGGGTGAGCACACGCCGATCGCGACCCTGCTGAGCGGCGCGAAGACGGACACCGACCGGGACCGGGAGCTGGCCGCGACGCTGTCCGAGCTCCGGCTGGTCAAGGACCCGTTCGAGATCGAGCAGTTGCGCAACGCGGTCGCGATCACCCACCGCGGGTTCTCCGACGTCCTCGCCGAGATGGACAAGGTCCGCGAGTACGGCGAACGCTGGATCGAGGGCACCTTCTGGCGCCGGGCCCGGGCCGAGGGGAACGACGTCGGGTACACCTCGATCGCCGCGGCCGGACCGCACGCGACCACGCTGCACTGGATCGAGAACGACGGGCCGGTCGTCGACGGCACGCTGATGCTGCTGGACATGGGGGTGGAGAACCGCCACCTCTACACCGCGGACATCACTCGCACGCTGCCGGTCAACGGCGAGTTCACCCCGCGCCAGCGCGACCTGTACCAGCTGGTCCTCGACGCGCAGAACGCCGGGATCGATGCGCTCCGGCCGGGTGTCACCTTCCGGACCGCGCACGAGGCGGCGATGGAGGTCATCGTGCGGGGGCTCGACGCGATGGAGCTGCTGCCGGTGTCGGCCGAGGAGGCGCTCGACCCGGAGAGCATGCTCTACCAGCGCTACACCCTGCACGGTGTCAGCCACATGCTGGGCCTCGACGTACACGACTGTTCGGCCGCCCGTGAGGAGAAGTACCGCAAGGGTGACCTGCAGACCGGTTACGTGCTGACGGTCGAGCCGGGGCTGTACTTCCAGGCCGACGACCTGACCGTGCCGGAGGACCTGCGCGGAATCGGCATCCGGATCGAGGACGACATCCTCATCACCGAGAACGGCGCCGAAAACCTCTCCGCCGCCATGCCCCGCGACGTAGAAGCCCTCCAGAACTGGATGGCTTCGTAAACACTCAGAAGGCAGCGGGGGCGCACAGATCGTGCGCCCCCGCTGTCATGTTCACCAGATGCGGACGCGGTCTTCCGGCGCCAGCCACATGCCGTCGGATTCGGTGATTCCGAAGGTTTCGTGGAATGCGTCGATGTTCTTGACGACTGCGTTGCAGCGGAACTCCGGTGGCGAGTGCGGGTCGATCGCCAGGCGGCGGGCTGCCTCCTCGGGGCGGGTCTTGGTGGACCAGGCGTTGGCCCACGAGAGGAAGAAGCGCTGGCTGCCGGTCAGTCCGTCGATCACCGGCGGCTCGGCGCCGTTCAGTGACAGCTGGTAGGCGACGTACGCGATCGACAGCCCGCCCAGGTCGCCGATGTTCTCGCCCAGGGTGAGCTTGCCGTTCACATGCTGCCCTGGTGTCTCGGCCGGCTCCAGCACCTCGTACTGCGCGACCAGCTTGGCGGTGCGCTCCTCGAAGGCGGCCCGGTCCTCGTCGGTCCACCAGTCGTTGATGTTGCCGTCGCCGTCGTACCGGGAGCCCTGGTCGTCGAACCCGTGGCCGATCTCGTGCCCGATCACCGCACCGATCGCGCCGTAGTTGACCGCGTCGTCGGCGTCCAGGTCGAAGAACGGCGGCTGCAGGATGCCGGCCGGGAAGACGATCTCGTTCATCCGCGGGTTGTAGTACGCGTTGACCGTCTGCGGTGTCATCTTCCACTCGGTCCGGTCCACCGGCTTCCCGAGCTTCGCCAGCTCGCGGGCGGTCTCCACCGCGACCGACCGGCGCACGTTGCCGACCAGGTCGGACGGGTCGATCTCGAGCGCGCTGTAGTCCTTCCACTTGTCCGGGTACCCGATCTTCGGCAGGAAGGTGCCGAGCTTGTCCAGGGCGCGCTGCCGGGTCTCGGGTCCCATCCAGTCGAGCTTCTCGATCCGCTGCCGGTACGCCTCGACCAGGTTCGCGACCAGCTCGACCATCCGGGCCTTCGCGGCCGGCGGGAAGTGCTCGGCCACGTACAGCTTGCCGAGCGCCTCACCCAGCGCCGACTCGACCACGCCGACACCGCGCTTCCAGCGCTCGCGCAGCTCGGGCGCACCGGTCAGCGTCTTGCCGTAGAAGGCGAAGTTCTCGTCCACGAAGGCCTTGCTCAGCAGCGGCGCCGCGTCGTGCACGATCCGCCAGCTCAGCCACTCCTTCCACCGGTCGAGCTCGACGTCGCGCAGTGCCCCGGCGGCCGCGGTGAAGAAGTCGGGCTCGCGGACGACGACCTGCTCGATCGCCGACGCCGGTACGCCGGCGCCCTCCAGCCAGCGTGACCAGTCGAAGCCCGGCGTCAGCTCGTCGAGCCCGGCCCGGTCCAGCTTGTTGTAGGTCAGCGTGACGTCGCGGTCCTTGACCCGGTCCCAGTGGCCGGCCGCGATCCGGGTCTCCAGCTCCATGATCCGTTCGGCGGCCCCGGCCGGATCGGGCAGGCCGGCCAGCTCCAGCATCCGGCCGACGTGGCCGACGAACGCCGTACGGATCGCGGCGAAGGAGTCCTCGCGGTAGTAGGACTCGTCGGGCAGGCTGATCCCGCCCTGCATGAAGTACACGATGTATTCGTCGGACTTCTTCGCGTCGGCGTCGATCCAGGTGTGGAAGACACCGGAGACGCCCTGCAGCTCGAGCGTGCCGAGGGCGGCGACCAGGTCGCCGGTGTCGGCGATGCCGCGGACCAGGGCGAGCTGGTCGGCGATCGGCTCGGCGCCCCGTCGCTCGATCGTCTCCTCGTCCATGAAGCTGCTGTACAGATCGGCGACCTTGCGCGCCTCGCTGCCCTCCGGATGACCGGCGGCGACGGTCTTCTCGACGATGGCGCGGACGTCCTGCTCGGCCGTGTCCGACAGCGCGTGGAACGCGCCGTAGATGGCCTTGTCCGCCGGGATCTCGTGCTGTTCCAGCCACGGCCCGTTCGCGTGTCGGTACAGGTCGTCCTGCGGCCGCACGGTGTCGGACAGACCCGAAATGTCGATCCCTGCTGTCATCCCTGCCCCTTGCTTCCTGACGGCTTTCTTCAGCGCGTGATGTTGCTGTCAGCGACAGTACCCGGTACGCCCGACGGCCGCGGTGAACCATCCACAGGCCCGTGCCGTTGATCCGGGTAAAAACACCGGATCAGGAGGGACCCCGCCCATGCCACGCCTCGTCCGACGGCTCACCGCCGTACTCAGCGTTCCCGCGCTGATGCTCGGCCTCGTCAGCACTTCGGCCTCCGCACAGACCACGAGTTTCCGCACCCGGATCGAGCTGCCGAACGGCTTCCAGCCCGAAGGGATCGCGATCTACCGCGGTACGGCGTACTTCGGTTCCCGGCTGAACGGCGACATCTACGCCGCCGACCTGAAGACCGGGGCCGGCGAGCGGATCGTCAGGGGACCGGGGACCGGTTCGCTCGGTATGAAGGTGGACCGGTTCGGCCGCCTGTTCGTCGCCGGTGCGGCCGGTGGCGACGCGCGGGTGATCGACACCCGGACGCACGAGCTGCTGGCCAGTTACACCTTCGCCACCGCCCCGACGTTCGTGAACGACGTGATCGTGAGCAAGGACGCGGCCTGGTTCACCGACTCGCGCAAGCCGGTCTTCTACAAGGTGCCGCTCGGCCCCCACGGCGACCTGCCGCCGCAGTCCGCGGTCCAGATCATCCCGTACAGCGGCGACTACCGGCACGTCCCGGACGTCAACAACGCCAACGGCATCGCACTCACCCCGGACGGCAAGGCCCTGATCATCGTCCAGTCGTCGACCGGCTTCCTGTTCCGGGTCGACCCGGACACCGGCGTGACGCGGCGGATCGACATCGGCGACCTCGTGATGACGAACGGCGACGGCCTGCTGGTCATCGGAACCACGCTGTACGTCGTCCAGAACCGCCTGAACAAGGTCGCCGTACTCGAACTCGACCCGTCCGGCACCGAAGGCCACCTGGTCCGCGAGATCACCAGCCCGGACTTCGACGTACCGACCACCGCGGCTGCCTTCGGGTCCCGCCTCTACCTGCCGAACGCCCGCTTCACCACCCCACCCACTCCGGACACGCCGTACTGGGTCACCGCCGTCCCACGCTGAACCGTTCCGGCGCGCGGCTCGTTGTCCTACGGTGAAGGCACAACGAGCCGTACGTCGGCCGTTCGGGGGCACACAGAGCCGACTCCACGGCGCACACCGGGGAGGAACCTGCTCATGTCACGTCTCGTACGCCGACTGGGGGTCACACTCGGCCTGTCCGCCCTGATCCTGGGACTGGTCAGTACGCCGGCTTCGGCCGCAACCACATCGGACACCGGCACGAAACGGGCCTTCCCGACCCGGATCGAACTGCCGAACGGGTTCCGGCCCGAGGGCATCGCCATCAGGGGAGGTACGGCGTACTTCGGCTCGCTCGCGGACGGCGACATCTACGCCGCCAGCCTGCGCACCGGCAAGGGCAAGGTGATCAGCCAGGGGCCCAATACGCCGTCGGTCGGGTTGAAAGTGGATCGCCGCGGCCGGCTGTTCGTCGCGGGCGGACCCGCCGGGAACGCCCGTGTGGTCGACACCCGGACCGGCAAGATCCTGGCGACGTACCAACTGGCTCCTGCGGGGCAGCCGACGTTCGTCAACGACGTGGTCCTGTCCAGGAGGGCGGCCTGGTTCACCGACTCGCAGCGGCCAGTCATCTACAAGGTGCCGTTCGGCCGCCACGGCAAGCTGCTCGGCCAGTCCGCCGTACGCACGATCCCGTTGACCGGGCATTACGAGCACCAGGCCGGGTTCAACGCCAACGGCATCACACTGACGCCGGATCGCCGGGCGCTGATCATCGTGCAGTCGTCGACCGGGCTGCTGTTCCGGGTGAACCCGCGGACCGGCGTCACGAGGCAGGTCGACCTCGCTGCGCCGATGACGAACGGCGACGGCCTGCTGACGATCGGCCGGACGCTGTACGTCGTCCAGAACCAGCTGAACAAGGTGGCAGTGGTGAAGCTCGACCGCGCCGGCACGAGAGGCTCACTGGTCCGTGAGATCACCAGCCCGGACTTCGACGTACCGACGACCGTTGCAGCCTTCGGCAAGCGGCTCTACCTGCCGAATGCCCGGTTCTCGACCACACCGACACCCACCACGCCGTACTGGGTGACAGCAGTACGGCGGTGATCAGGAGATCGTGCGGAGGTCTCCGCGAGCGGCAGCCTTCAGGCGGCTGCCGCAGGACAGGCGGACGGAGTAACCGGCCGGGATCGTGAGCGGCTCACCGGTCTGCGGGTTGCGGCCGGTGCGCGGCGCGCGCATCACCCGCTCGATGCTCAGCAGACCGGTCAGCGAGACCTTGTCGCCCTTGTGCACGGCCTCGGTGACGACGTCGCCCAGCGCGTCGAGGACCTTTTCGGCCTGGTTCCGCGGAATGCCCGCCTTCTGCGCCACGCCGGCGATCAGCTCGTTGCGATTCACGGCTCTCCTCAGCTTTCGTCCCGCCGGGCGGCACCTCAGCCGCCGTCCGGTCGATCGTCAGCACCTTAACCGAAATGATTGTCGTTAGCGAGAAGCAACCGCATTCCGGTCACTCCGAGGCTGATCGGCGCGGGTTTCGGCGGTCTGGTTCGGTTTTGGGGTGGATTTCCTCCTTCTGGAGGATGCGGGGGCGACTTTCCGACCGGTAGGACCGTTCAGTGGGGTGACGTCGCGAGCGGCGGACCCCGATACGGTCGTGGGTATGAGTCAACCGCAGCCCATCGACCAGCGCTTCGTGAACCGGCCGCCGGCCCCGCCGAGGAAGAGGCGGCACTGGTTCCTCCGCACGGTCGGACTGATCGTCCTGCTGTTCGTCCTCATGCTGGTCGCGGTTCCGCTGTACGCCTGGAGCCGGATCGACAAGATCGACGCGATGCCGACCGGCGACCGGCCGGCTGAAACGCCGGGTACGACGTACCTGATGGTCGGCTCGGACAGCCGGGACGACCTCAGCCGGACCGAGCGGGCCAGGTTGCACACCGGCGGCGAGGCCGGCGCCCGGACCGACTCGATCATGCTGATGCACGTCCCGGAGTCCGGGCCGACGGTCCTGCTGAGCATCCCGCGCGACAGCGTGGTCGACGTCCCGGGTCAGGGGAACAAGCGGAAGATCAACGCGGCGTTCGCGATCGGCAAGGGCAACCCGGCGCTGCTGATCCAGACCATCGAGGGTGCGACCGGGCTGCGGATCGACCATTACGTCGAGGTCGGCTTCGGCGGCTTCGCCTCGATCATCGACAGCGTCGGCGGTATCGACATGTGTTTGCCGAAGGCAATGAAGGACGACGACGCGCACATCGACCTGCCGGCCGGCTGCCAGGAACTCGACGGTGTCAACGCGCTCGGCTACGTCCGGTCGCGGAAGGCGGACGGCCAGAACGACTTCGGCCGGGTCCAGCGGCAGCGCGAGATGGTCGGCGCGGTGGCGAAGAAGGCAGCCTCCCCGTCCACGTTCCTCAACCCGGTGCGCTACTACAACCTCTCCACCAAGGGGGTCGACGCACTGACCGTGGACAGGGACATGGGGCTGTTCGACTTCGGCAAGTTCGTGCTCGGGATGCGGGCGATCTCGGGCAGTGGGGGCGTCACCCTGACCGTCCCGATCGGTGACGAGAGCTACCGGACGGCGCAAGACGGCGTCGGCGTCCGCTGGGACCGCACGAAGGCCCTGGCGCTGTTCAAGGCCCTCAAGGAAGACAACACGAGCAGTCTGAAGAGCAGTTGATCGCTCTCGTCCATGCGGTGGTGAGCCTGGGCATGCTGGTTGTCGTGCCGCTCGGGCTCACCCTGCTGCGGTTCGGGGACGTCCGGTGGTGGTTCATCTTCGCCGTGCCCGGTGCGGTCTCGCTCTGGCTTCCCCGCGGACCGGTATCGATCGTTCTGGCCTCGGTCTACCTGGCCGGGACGGTCGTTCTGGTCGGGTTGGCGGCGCGAGATTTCCTCCGCCACCAGCGATTGCGCCCGCCGGAGATCGCGCTCTACACCGCGCTCGCGACCCCGTCGATCGCCGGACTGGCGTTGGTCGCCGAACGATCGTCGTACGAACTGTTCGGTTTCAGCCTGACCGTTCTCTCGCTCACCGTCGCGCACTTCCACTTCGCCGGCTTCGCGGCCGCGCTGATCGCCTTCCTGGTCGCCGGGCCGCGGACGGTCGCCGGTGATGCCGCGGCGATCAGTGTCCCGCTCGGCACCGGAATCGTCCTGCTCGGCTTCTTCCTCGGCGACCCGGTCGAGCTCGCCGGTGCCGCCGTACTGACCGCCGGGATGTGGCTGGTCGGATGGAACCTCTGGCGCCGATCACGGCACGCCGACCGCGCGACCGCGGTACTGCTCACCGTCTCCGCAGGGGTCCTCGTCGTGACCATGCTCCTGGCGTTGAGCTGGGCCTTGGGGCACGTGGTGGCGACGCCCTATCTACCGTTGGAGTGGATGGTCGCCACCCATGGGCTGGCGAACGCGGTCGGCTTCGCGTTGTGCGGGTTGCTGGCCTGGCGACGACTCGGTACGGCGGAAGGATCCGGATGAAGCTCGAGGACCTGGCGGGCCTGCGGTTCACGTACGACGCGGTCGGTTCCACCCGGTACGACGAGACGCCGCCGGGCTATCACCGGATGGAGTACAAGACCCGGATCGGCGAGGGCGACGAGGTGTTCCGGCGGGCCGGCGAGGCGCTGCTCCACTGGCGCATGCACCGCACCGCCGGCCTGCCGACGACCGCGACCGACAGCCCGGCGACCATCGGCACGAACAGCCTCGGTCGCCTCGGCGCCGGCATGCTGGTCGGCCGCCTCCGCACCGTCAGCCCAGTGGGCATGCTCGGCCTGCCGGTCCCGTGTCGCGTCGTCTGGACGGTCGACGAACCGGACCGCATCGGCTTCGCGTACGGAACCCTCCAAGGCCACCCCGCGTCCGGCGAGGAGTCCTTCGTCGTCACCCGCGAACCGGACGGCATTTACTTCACCATCCGCGCCTACAGCCGCGCCGCCACCTGGTACACCCGCCTGGGCGGCCCGGTCACGCGCAAAGCGCAGTACCAGGCCGCCCGCCGTTACGCCACCGCCCTCCGGCGCCTCGCAACCCGCTAGCGTTGGCCGGTGCCGGCCGACTCGAGCTCGCGGTCGGGTGCGGGCGGGACGTCGCGGCGCAGGGATTCACCTTCGACGTCCACGTTCGGAAGCAGGCGGTTGAGCCACCCCGGGAGGTACCAGGCGGTGCGGCCGAGGAGCGCCATGACCGCCGGGACGATCGTCATGCGGACGACGAACGCGTCGATGGCGACCGCGAGAGCGAGGCCGAAACCCATCTCCCGGATCAGGGTCTCGCTGGACAGGATGAAGCCGGCGAAGACCGCCGTCATGATGACCGCGGCCGCGGTGACGACGCGGGCGCCGTGGGCGAAGCCGTCGACGACCGCCGTGCGGGGTTCGGCGCCGTGGACATGTTCCTCCCGCATCCGGGTGACCAGGAAGATCTGGTAGTCCATCGCAAGGCCGAAGACGACGCCGACCAGGAAGATCGGCAGCATGCTGATCACCGGCCCGGTCTGGCCCTCGATACCGAACAGCCCGGCCAGCCAGCCCCACTGGAACACCGCGACCACCGCACCGAACGTCGCCGCGACGGTGAGCAGGAAACCGAGGGTCGCCTTCAGTGGCACCAGCAGCGACCGGAACACCAGCATCAGCAGCAGGAACGCAAGTCCGACCACCAGCGACAGGTACGGCACCAGTGCGTCGCTGAGCTTGTCGGACACGTCGATGCCGATCGCGGTGGCGCCCGTGACAGCCACCTCGGCGCTGTCGTTCCCGGGCAACGCGCGGATCGCGTGGACCAGGTCGCGCGTCTGCGTCGTACCAGGCCCGCTCGCAGGGATGACCGTCAGCATTGCCGTATCCCCGGCTGGGTTGAACGTCGGCGGGGTCACCATCGTCACGTCAGGCAGCGCGCGTACGGCGGTGGCCGTGGCGGCGGCCGCCGTCTGCGGATCGGCTGATCCAGCGGCGTCGACGACGACGATCAGCGGACCGTTGAACCCGGGTCCGAAACCCTCGGACAGCAGGTCGTACGCCTTGCGCTGCGTGGAGTCCGGAGCCGCGGTGCTGTCGTCGGGCAGCCCGAGTTCGAGGTCCGTCGCCGGAATCGCCAGCGCACCGAGGCCGATCACCGTCACCAGCAGCACCGCCACCGGCCGGCGGGTGACGAACCGCCCCCACCGCCGCCCGGCCGACATCCGCCCGGCCGCCTCGGGGTCACCGGCCCGCAGCCCCGGGACCCGCCCGCCGAGAACCCGCCGCCCGGCGAAACCCAGCAGCGCGGGCAGCAGCGTGAGGGCGATCGCGACGGCCAGTACGACGGTGAACGCGGCCGCGAGCCCCATCTGGGTGAGGAACGGGATGTCGACGACGAACAACCCGGCCAGCGCGATCACCACGGTCAGTCCTGCGAACACCACCGCTGACCCGGCGGTGCCGACCGCGCGCCCGACCGCCTCCTGCGGTTCCAGGCCGGTACTCAGCTCGTGCCGGTAACGCGACATGATGAACAGCGCATAGTCGATCGACACCGCGAGCCCGATCATCAGGGCCAGAATCGGCGTCCCGGACCCGATGTCGATGAACCCGGTCGCGGCGGTGATCGCGGTGACCCCGATCCCGATCCCGATGATTGCCGACAGCAACGGCAGGCCGGCGGCGATCAGCGAGCCGAACGTGATCAGCAGGACGACCGCGGCCACGCCGAGACCGATCACCTCGGTCAGGCTCTGTTCGTCCTGCGCCTGCATCGCGTCGCCGCCGTACTCGACCGTGAGGCCGGCCGCTCGCGCCGGTTCGACCGCCGCGGCCACCGCCTCCTGCGCCTCGGGTGTGACTTCCTGGGCGCGGACGTCGTACGTCACCTGGGCGTAGCCGGTGCGGCCGTCGGCCGAGATCGCCCTGGCGGTGAAGGGATCCAGGACTCTGGCCACCTGCGGCGCGTCGGTGATCCGGTCCAGGGTCTGGCGGACCTGCGCGGCGCTGGCCGTATCGGTGAGCTTCTGGCCTTCCGGGGCCTGGAAGACGATTCGGGCCGTCCCCGAGTCCGCGCCGGCCTGCGGGAACCGCTGCCCGAGCAGGTCGGCCGCGCGCTGCGACTCGGTCCCCGGGATCGAGAACGCGTCCGATGTCGGGCCGGAGAGCGTGGCCGCGCCGGCGATGCCTGTGGCCAGTAGTCCGAGCCATACCAGCACGACCAGCCGACGCCGGCGGAAAGCGAACCGGCCGAGCCGGTAGAGGAAGGTAGCCATGCGGCCGATCGTTCCGGTCGCCCGGCGTAGCCCGCGTCGGTCGGCCGGGGGCTTTCCGAGGTACTGCGGACGCCGTACCAGCTACCGCGTCTGCGGTACGTCGGCCGGCCACGTCGTACCGGGACGGACCAGGCCGGTCTGGTAGGCGACCACGACCAGTTGGGCGCGGTCGCGGCAGTCGAGTTTCACCATCGCGCGGTTGACGTGCGTCTTGGCGGTCGAGGGGAGAGCACCAGGCGTTCGGCGATCTCGTCGTTGGTCAGCCCAAGGGCGACCAGGCCGACGATCTCGCGCTCCCGGTCGGTGAGGACGTCGAGCACCGACGGGCCGACGTCCTGGCCGATCCGCGGCTCGGCCAGGAAGCGGTTCATCAGTCCGCGGACCGCCTTCGGCGAGAGCAGAGCGTCGCCGCGGGCGACCACCCGGATCGCGTCGATCAGTTCGGCCGGCTCGACCGACTTGCCGAGGAAGCCGCTGGCCCCGGCCCGGATCGCCTCGAAGACGTACTCGTCCACCTCGAACGTGGTCAGGATCAGCACCTTGACCCCGGCCAGGGCGTCGTCCGCGGTGATCAGCCGGGTCGCGGCGAGTCCGTCGACCTCCGGCATCCGGATGTCCATCAAGATCACGTCGGCTCGCTCGGCCCGGGCCCGCTCGACCGCCTCCCGGCCGTTCGACGCCTCAGCAACGACCTCCAGGTCGGGTGCCGAGTTCACCAGCACCCGGAACCCGCTGCGGATCAGCGTCTGGTCGTCGGCCAGCAGCACCCGAATCGTCACCTGCGACTCCCGTCTCGAGAGGAAGAACAGCATGCACCCCGAACCCGCCACCCGGCTCGGGGCCGGTGCGCAGTTCACCACCCACTGCGGCGACCCGTTCCCGCATACCGACCAAACCGTGCCCGGCACCGACCGGCCTGACTGGCGCCGCGGCCGGGGTGAGCGCAACCTGGTCGCCGGGACCGCCCGGCTCCGGGGCGGTGTTGGTGACGTCGACGGCCAGGGCGGCCGGCCGGCGGGTGAGGCGGACGCGGGCGGTGGAGCCCGGGGCGTGTTTGAGGACGTTGGTGAGCGACTCCTGGACGATTCGGTACGCCGTCAGTTCGATCACGTCGGGGAGTGGGCCGACCGAGTCCGGCAGGTGCCAGTCGACCTTGACCCCGGCCGCGGTGAACGAGTCCACCAGGGCGCCGAGTTCGTGCAACGACGGTGCCGGGGCGGTCGGCAACGACGTACCGGAACGACGCAGTACGCCGAGCAGGACGGTGAGCTCCTGCAGGACCGTCCGGCCGCCTTCTCGGACCAGGAAGAGCGCACGCTCGGCCTCCTCGGGCTGCGTGCGCAGTACGTGCGCGGCGACGCCGGACTGCACGTTCATCAGCGCGATGTGGTGCGCGATCACGTCGTGCAGCTCATGGGCGATCCGCAGCCGCTCCTCGATCACCCGCCGCTCCGCCTCCTCCTCGCGGGACTGCTCGGCGCGCAGGGCTCGCTCCTCCAGCTCCCGCTGGAGGGCACGCCGGTACCGCGCCGCTTCGCCGACCGCACCCGAGAACAGCACCAGAAACGTCATCCCGAGGTTGTCGAGAAGGGTTCCGCCGATGAACAAGGAGTCGGCGACCAGGGTCGTGCCCGCCACCGCGAGCACCGCCGTCGTACGGGTCCGCCGGTCCTTCTCCAGCACGACCGTGAAGACCGCGCACGCCATGAACAGGACGATCGGGCTCTTTCCCTGCTCGACGATCGAGTACAGGATCGCGACCAGGGTGGTCACGCCGAGCACCACCAGCGGCGCGTGCCGGCGCAGAGCGAGCGCGACCGCCGCCACGACCGACAGCACCACGACCGTCGGCGTCAGTTCGATCCGCTCACCGACGTGCCGGCCGCCGGGCACCAGCAGATTGATCGCCAGGAGGAACAGCGCCAGGGCAAGGTCCAGCGTCAACGGGTGCCGCTGGAGGTCGCGGCAGAACCGCATGAGCGCGCCCATGCGCTCACACTACGTGGCCGTCCCAGGGACCGCGTCGTCCTTCGGCCGTATCAGCGACGTACCGCGAACGCGGTACGGCTCAGAGGACGGAGGCCCGCACGGCCAATTCGCGCAGGGCTGCGTAGCGCGGTCGCAGGTCGGCGACACGGGCGATCTCGTCGGGGAGCGGGGTCAGGTGCTCGCCACCGGGCTCGGGCGACAACCCGAGCGCGACCGCGGCCGCACCGCGCGCTCCGACCTCGGCTTCGGCGCACACCGTCGTCGGCCGGGCGAACGTCGCGGTGAGGCATCGCCGCCACCACGCCGACGCGTCGATCCCACCGCCGCCCAGGACCACCGAGAGCTCACGGCCGAACAGCGAGTCCAGCATCCGCAGGCCGCGGTCGATCTCCAACGACGCACCTTGCAGCGAGGCGGCGAGGAGATCTGCGGCGGTGTCGTCGAAGGAGAGACCGAAGAACACGCCGGAACCGCTCGGGACCGTCGCCGGCGGCCTGGTCCCGGCCTGGAACGGGATCGCGATCACCCGGGACGAGCCGATCTCGACGCCCGTCGGCTCCCCCTCGGCCAGTTGCAGTACGCCGGTCAGCCACGCGTGCAGGTTGCCCGCCGCCGAGAACGCCATACCGGTCACGGCACGCTCGTCGTCCACCCGGTAGCGCCACAACTCCCACGGCAGCTCGGGTGCGTCCGCGATCGGATGCACCACCCGTACGGCGGCCGACGTCCCCACGGTCACCGCCGCGGTCGTCTCGTCGTACCCGCCGGTCCCGACGTTCGACGCGGCCCCGTCACCCGTCGGCGGATGCACCGGTACGCCGACCAGCCCCGGCCAGCGGCGTGAGTACTTCGCGGACAACGACCCGGTCCAGGTGGACGGGACGATGGGCGGCAGCTGGTCGGCCTTGGCGCCGGCGATCTCCAAGGCCTCCTCGTCGTACACACCGCGTGCGAGGTCGACGGTGCCGGTGCCGGAGGCGATCGACACGGACGTGACCCGCTCGCCGGTGAGCCGTTCCAGGACCAGGTCCGGCAGGCCGGCGAATCCGGCCGGTGAAGCTTCGGACAGCAGCCAGGGAATCCGGCGCGTCCAGTACAGCCGGTGCAGCCACGAACCCGTGCGGGCGTGGAACGCGTGTTCGTCGAACGACGGCCCGAGGTCGAGTTCCACCGATCGCGTGTCGGCCCAGGTGACCACCGGGGTGAGCGCCGCCCCCTTGTTGTCGAGGGCAACGATCGAGTGCCACTGCGAGGACAGCACGATCGCGCCGATGCCGTCCAGGTGACCGTTCTGCTGCAGCTCGTCGAGGCAGCCGAGCAGGCCTTCGACGTACTCGTGCAGGTCCAGCGTGGCCGAGCCGCCGGTCGCGTAGGTCGGCGAGATCTTGTAGCGCGCCAGCGCACCGGGGACCGGGGCGGCGTCCTCCGCGGACAGGACCAGCGCCCGGGCGGACGACGTGCCGAGGTCGAGCGCCAGCAGGCGGCCGCTGCGGCCGTCAATCCTCGTCATGCAGCGCCTTCAGGAAGGCCGCGGCCCACACGTTCACGTCGTGCTGCGCGAGGTGCTTGCGCATCGCCTTCATCCGGCGGCCGAGCTGACGGTCGTCGGTGTTCATCGCGTCGACGACGGTGTCCTTCATCCCGTTGATGTCGTGGGGATTCACCAGGAACGCCTGCCGGAACTCGTCGGCGGCACCGGCGAACTCGCTCAGCACCAGCGCGCCGGTGTCGTCGTACCGGCACGCGACGTACTCCTTGGCGACCAGGTTCATGCCGTCGCGCAGCGGGGTCACCACGGCCACGTCGGCGGCCCGGAACAGGGCGGCCATCTCGGTCCGCGAGTACGACGTGTGCAGGTAGTTGATGGCCGGCGTACCGATCCGGCCGTGCTCACCGTTGATCCGGCCGACCAGCAGTTCGATCTCGTCCCGCAGCACCCGGTACTGCTCGACCCGTTCACGCGACGGCGTCGCCACCTGGACGAAGACCGCGTCGTCGACCGAGATGCGCTTCTCGTCCAGCAATTCGCCGAACGCGCGCAGCCGCTGCCGGATGCCCTTGGTGTAGTCCAGCCGGTCCACGCCGAGCAGGACGTGCGCGGGGTTGCCGACCTCCTCGCGGATCTCCCGCGCGCGGGTCTCGGTCTCCTGCTTGCGGGCGAGGTCCTCCAGTTCGCCGACGTCGATGGAGATCGGGAACGCCTTCGCGCGGACGATCCGGTCGTCGGGCAGGTGGATCCGGTCGCCGCGGGTGCGCAGGCCCATCCGGTTGCGGGCCAGCCGGGCGAAGTTCGAGGCGGCGCCGGGCCGCTGGAAACCGACCAGGTCCGCACCCATCAGCCCGTCCAGGATCTGCCGCCGCCACGGCATCTGCGCGAACAGCTCGGTCGGCGGGAACGGGATGTGCAGGAAGAACCCGATCCGTACGTCGGGGCGCAGCCGGCGCAGCATCGCCGGGACCAGCTGCAACTGGTAGTCGTGCACCCACACGTCGGCGTTGTCGTCGGCGGCGTCCGCGGCGGCCTCGGCGAACCGCCGGTTCACCGCGACGTAGGACTCCCACCACTCCCGGTGGAACTCCGGCGCCACGATCACGTCGTGGTACAGCGGCCAGAGCGTCGCGTTCGAGAAACCCTCGTAGTACAGCCGCACGTCCTCGGTGGACAGCATCACCGGGACCAGGTGCATGCCGTCGTTGTCAAAGGGATCGACCTTCTCGTCGGCGCTGCCGGTCCAGCCGATCCAGGCCCCGTGGTGACGCTGCATCACCGGGGCCAGCGCGGTCACCAGCCCGCCTGGGCTCCGCCGCCACGCAGTACTGCCGTCGGGCATCTCGATCCGGTCGACGGGAAGGCGATTGGCCACCACTACGAAGGAACTACGTCCGTTCGGCATCTGCTGTTATCCACCCAGGTCTTCGTTGTCACCGGGGTACCTGACCCCGATCTGTCTACGGGTCTCGTCGAGCAGCTCGAGGATCTCGATCGTCGCGGCATGCGGCAGGGACGGCACCTCGACGAGTCCGTTGCGCAGCGCCCGCATCACTTCGGCCGCCTCATAGTGGTACCCAAGCCCATGCGTCGGTACGTCGATCCGCTCCTGGCCGGCCGCCGTACTGCGCACGTAGTACTCGGGGTGGTGGAAGCGGTGGGGAAGCAACAGACTGCCGTCCGGTCCGCTGACCGAGGCGGTCCACGGGTTCTGCGAGCGCAGGCCGCAGGTCAGTGCCGCGACCGCGCCGGAGTCGTACCGCCACGCCATCGCGACGTTGAGGTCGACGCCGTCCTCGTTCAGCGAGCCGACCGCCTTGAGTTCGGCCGGACGGCCCAGCGCCATGTAGGTGAAGGTCATCGGGTAGATGCCGCCGTCCATCAGCGAACCGCCACCCAGCGCCGGATCGAGCAGGCGGGCCGGCAGCGACGGCTTGTGAAAGGCGAAGTCCGCGACGACCTGCTGCGGCTCGCCGATCACGCCGCTGTCCAGATCGGCGAAGAGGGCCTGGATCACCGGGTTGGTCCGCATCCACATGGCCTCGGCGAACAGCGTGTGGTGCTCGGTCGCGACCGAGACGAGGTCACGCGCCTGCTTGGCGGTCAGCGTGACCGGCTTCTCGCAGAGGACGGCGATCCGGGCCTGCAGCGCGGCCCGGGCGACCGCGTAGTGCTGCGGGTGCGGTGTGCCGATGTAGATGACGTCGACCGTGCCGGAGCCGATCAGCCGCCGGTAGTCGTCGTACGCGTGCTCGATGCCGAACTCGGCGGCGAACCGATCGGCCGTGCCCTGCGACCGGGACGCGACAGCGGTCACCACGGCGTCGTCGGGGAGCAGCTTCAGATCCCGCGTGAACGACGTGGAGATGTTGCCAGTAGCAACGATGCCCCACCTGACGCGATCTACACCCACTGTGTGAACTCCGGGGTCGGGAACGGTCCGTCTGCTGCGATTCTCGCGGTTTCGAACGCGTGAGCCAAGCGAATGAGCGTGGCGTCACTCCGTCCGGTGCCACTGAACGTGATTCCGACCGGCAGTCCGGCGACCAGTCCGGACGGCACCGAGATCAGCGGATAGCCCGCCAGCGCGGCATGTGAGGAGGAGCTGCCCAGTACGTGGTCGCCGTTGACCAGGTCGATGGTCCAGGCCGGGGAGTACGACGGGGTGACCAGAGCGTCGAGCTGGTTCTCGCGGAGCAGGTTGTCGATGCCGTCCCGGCCCGCCCGCAGGGCTGTCAGCCGCGCAGCCACGTAGATCGGGGAGTTCAGGCCTTCGGTGGCGGCAGCCCGCTCGAACAGCTCCTGACCGAACCAGCGCAACTCGACGTCCGCGTGCTCCTTGTTGAACGCGATCAGGTCGTCCAGCGTGCGCGGACCGCCAGGAGCACGAGTGGCCAGGTACGCCGCCATGTCGACCTTCAACTCGTGCGCGAGCACCTGCAACTGGTCCTCCTCGCCACCGGGCGTCGGAAGCGACAGGTGGTCGACGAGCGTGGCTCCACACCGGCTGAGAATTTCCAGAGCCTTCTCGCTGACCTGGTCGAGCCCGGCGGAGTAACCCCACAAAGGGCCTCGCGGTACGCCGATACGCATGTCGCTGAGGTCGGTGCCACGGCAGTGCTCGGTGTAGTCGGTGCCGCCACCGGTCAGCACGGTCAGCAGGGCTGCAGCCTGGGAAACCGTCCTGGTCATCGGCCCGGCGGTGTCCTGCGAGTGGGAGATCGGCACGATGCCCTGCTGCGGGACCAGCCCGACTGTTGGCTTCAAGCCCACGATGCCGTTCAGTGCGGCCGGGCAGACGATCGATCCGTTGGTCTCGGTGCCGATGGCGTAATCGGCCAGTCCGGCCGCGACGGCCGCGCCCGATCCGCTCGAGGAGCCGCCGGCGGAGCGGTTGAGGGCATACGGGTTGCGGGTGAGGCCGCCGTACGCGCTCCAGCCGGACGAGGACGACGTGCCGCGGAAGTTGGCCCACTCGCTCAGGTTGGTCTTGCCCAGGACGACACAGCCGGCCTCACGCAGCCGCCGTACCAGGGGAGCGTCCTGGAGTGGCGGCGGCTGCTCGGCCAGTGCCAGCGAGCCGGCCGTGGTCGGCAGGTCGGCGGTGTCGATGTTGTCCTTGACCAGTACCGGTACGCCGTGCAGCGGGCCACGGACCCGCCCTTCGGCACGCTCGGTGTCGAGGCGTGCGGCATGGGTGAGGGCGGCGGGATCGGGTGTGCAGACTGATTTGACCAGCGGGTCCACCTCACGGGCCCTGGCCTGCAGCTCTTCCACCAGCGCCACTGCGTGGAATTCCTTCCCCACCCCACCACCCCGGTCGGAGAGAGTTGAGGTCACTTGAACGATCCTGCCAGAGTTGAGGGCGTCCGGCTGCCGCGTCAGCGACACGGTCCGTGTCGCCGGAGCGGTGAATGACATCGCTGTTGTTCAGCACGTACAGTGGAGCGCGGACGGACGATCACCGACCGCACAGGAGTCACCAGCAGATGGACAGCGCCAACGCCAGCTCCCCGGGTCCCGCCGAAGCTGCGCCGCCGACTGCCGACCGGGGTGGTGCGGCGGGGGAGTCGGGCACGGCCGGGCTCTCCGAGCGTGACGGCGCGATCCTCGCCTTCGAGCGCCACTGGTGGAAGTACGCCGGGGCCAAGGAGCAGGCGATCCGGGACCAGTTCCAGATGTCCGCGACCCGGTACTACCAGGTGCTGAACGCGCTGATCGACCGGCCCGAGGCCCTCGCTCACGACCCGCTGCTGGTCAAGCGGCTGCGCCGGTTGCGCGCCGCCCGGCAGCGAGCCCGTTCGGCGCGCCGTTTGGGCATCGAGGTCTGACCGTGACCCGCCCGAAGGACGACAGAGGCCAGGTCCTCTCGTCCCTCGTTGCCGTGCTCGCCGTCGTGGCGATCGTCGCCGGCCTGCTGGTGCTGTTCGGCACCCGCGGCAACGACAGCACCGCGAACGAGCCGTCCGCCGCCGACACCCCGACACCGAAGCCGACGGGCGGGCCGTCGACCGTCGGTGCGAGTGTGCCCGGGCCGACCGCTCAAGGCACGACGCCGACCCCCACCGCGGGACCGACGTCCCCGCCGACGAGCGATCCGGCCGTCGAGCCCAGCAGGGAACCGTCGACCGAGCCCAGCAGCGAGCCGTCGACGGCGCCGCCGCCCGCCACCCAGCCGCCGGCGACGCAGCCCACCACCATCCCGCCGGCCCAGCGCCCGGCGGTCGAGATCTACAACAACACCCAGCGCAAGGGCCTGGCCGACTCGGTCGCCGGCCGGGCGCGGCAGGCGGGCTGGACCGTGGCCGGCGCCGACAACTGGCGCGGCAAGGTCGCCGCCAGCACCGTGTACTACCCGCCGGGCATGCTCGACGCCGCCAACCAGCTCGCCCGCGACCTCGGCATCGGCCGGACCAAGGGCGCGCTCGACAACATGAAGAAGGACCGGCTCACCGTGATTCTCACCACGGACTACACCGGATGAGTACGCCGACGATCCAGACCGAGGCCGGTCGCGAGGGCTGGGAGGCGATCGTCGCCGATCCGGCCACCGCGGTGATCTCGTCGGACTTCGACGGCGTCCTGTCGCCGCTGGTCGAGGACCCGGCCCGGGCCCGTCCGGTGGAGGGCGCTCTGGACGCGCTGGCCCGATTGGCCCGCTCGGTGCAGCAGGTGGCGATCGTCACCGGCCGCCCCGCCCTCGTCGCCACCGAGCTCACCGGTGTGACCGGCCACCCCGGCCTCGGGCGTCTCGTCGTACTGGGGCACTACGGGCTGGAGCGGTGGGAGGCGTCGACCGGCCGGGTGACGAGCGACCCGGTGCCTCCTGGTGTCGCCGCAGCGCGCAGCCGGTTGCCCGAGCTGCTGCGGGAGCTGGACCTGTCCGATGCCTTCGTGGAGGACAAGGAGAGCTCGCTGGCGGTTCACACCCGCCGCATGTCCGATCCGGCCGGTGCACTCGAAAGACTGCGTACGCCGCTGACCGAGCTGGCCAAGTCGACCGAGCTGCGGCTGGAGCCGGGCAACCTGGTGCTGGAGCTGCGGCCGCCGGGTATCGACAAGGGTGTCGCACTGCGCCGCCTGCTCGAGTCCACCGGTGCCCGGTCGATCCTGTACGCCGGTGACGACCTCGGCGACCTGGCGGCGTACCGGGCGATCGAGGAGCAGCGCAAGGCCGGTCTGCGCGCCGTACTGCTCGCCACCCGGTCGTCGGACGCTGCCGAGCTGATCGAGGCGGCCGACATCGTGGTGGACGACCCGACCGGTGTGGTGACTGTCCTCACGGCGCTTTCGGACGCGATCGCAGCACGCTGAACGTCTGCGCGAGGGTCCGGCCGAACGACTGGACCGGCCGCTCGGCGTACCCGCCGTCGTGGAGGTTGGCCAGCCGCTCGAACGGGTTCCGCGACGCCGGGTCGCCGGTGAGCACCCACGAGATGACGACACCGACGACGTACAGCGGCCACAACGGCAAGCCGATCAGGCAGAAGTACTGCCACGAGTGCCGCTCCTCGTGCCGGACCAGCGCCTCGTCGTCGAAATACGGGCGCTCGTGCTTGCTGAGTACCACGTTCCCGATCGTGAACGCCCCGGCCACCGGGAACTTCACCTTGTACCCGTTCGCGAACAACAGTCCCCGAGGCCCCCGGCTGAACCGGGCCCGTCCGATCACCCCGACCAGCAGGCCCACGACCGTCGACAGGTTCAGGACGTTCCCCACCGCCTTCACCCACTGCCACCCGGTCATGCCTCAGTATGCGGTTCTGTCCGTGGCATGAGTAAGACTTGGCGCGTGAGTTCGGTGGTGCGGGTCTGGCGTCCAGGGCGAGCGGTCGATCCGCACACGGTGATCAGCGGCTTGCGGAAGGGGCCGGGCGACCCGGCGTACGTGTTCGACCCGGTACGGCGGGCCGTGTGGCGGGCCACGCGGACCCCCGAAGGACCGGTGCTCTTGCGACTGACGCCGTACGCCGCGATCGGGGAGGTGGAGGCCGAGGCGTGGGGGCCGGGCGCCGAGTGGGCGCTGGACGGGGTGCCGGAGTTGCTGGGGGATGCGGACAGCTGGGACGGGTTCGAGCCGCTGCCGGAGCACACGGCGCTGGTGGACGCGGCGCGACGGTTCCCGCATGTCCGGGTGCCGCGGACGCGGGCCGTCTTCGAGGCGATGGCGGCCGCGGGGATCGAGCAGGTTGTCACCGGCAAGGAGGCGTTCCGCGCCTGGCGGCTGCTCCTGCGTGAGTACGGCGAACCGGCGCCGGGGCCGCGGCCCCCGGACGGCCGAATCATGATGGTCCCGCCCTCGCCGGAGGAGTGGCGGCTGATCCCCTCCTGGCAGTGGTTGCGGGCCGGCGTGGAGAGCCGTCGGTCGAGGGTCGTGATCACCGCCGCGACGCGAGCCAAGGCGTTGGAGCGGACGCTGGAGCTGACCGACTCGGCCGAGATCGAGCGACGGCTGCGGTCGCTGCCCGGCGTCGGCGTGTGGACGGCCGCCGAGGTGCGGCAGCGGGCCCACGGTGACGCGGACGCCTTCTCGTTCGCGGACTACCACGTGTCCCGGAACGTCTCGTACGCCCTGATCGGCGAGGAACTCGACGACGACGGCTGTGCCGAACTCATCGAGCCGTACCGAGGCCACCGTTTCCGCGTCCAGCGCCTGCTCGAACTGGCTGGGATCGGACACCCCCGATACGGCCCGCGCAAGGCGCTCCCGACGCACACTCCGGGAGCGACCCACCGCTTGAGGTAATCGGTACTGGGCACCGGAGTCACACGATGCGAATCGACGGGGACGGCCTGTACCTGGTCGCAGGGCTGGCCTTGCTGCTGGGGGCAGTGCTGCCCCGGCTGCTGCGGCGGTACGCGGTCTCGGCGCCGATCGCCTTTCTCGGTGCGGGCATGCTGCTCGGACTCGTGGTCGACCGGGAGCGGCTCAGTCCGCTGGCCGAGCCGGACATCACCGAACACCTGGCCGAGCTCACCGTCCTGATCGCACTGATGGGCGTCGGCCTCGCGATCGACCGGCCGATCGGGTTGCGGCGGTGGTCGGTGACCTGGCGGCTGCTGTTCATCGCGATGCCGGCCTGCGTGGCGGCGATGGCAGGCGCCGGTTGGTTGCTCGGCGTGGCGCCGGCGGTCGCGCTGCTGGTCGGTGCGGTGCTCGCGCCGACCGATCCGGTCCTCGCCTCCGACGTACAGGTGCAAGGGCCGAAGACCGGCGAGCACGCCGAGCCGGAGGAGGACGACGAAGTCCGCTTCGCACTCACCTCGGAGGCCGGTCTGAACGACGGCATGGCGTTCCCGCTGGTGTATCTGGCCGTGTTCGTCGCGACCAAGGAATCGGTCGGCGGATGGGCGCTGGAGTGGCTCGCCTGGGACGTGGTCGGCAAGACGGTAATCGGCGTGGCGATCGGCGCGGGGTCAGGGTGGCTGCTCGGCCGGATGGCCTTCTCCGCACCGCTGCGCAGCTTCCGGCTCGCCGACTCCCGGGAGCCGGTCCTCGCGCTGGCCATGACGCTCGGTGTGTACGGACTGGCCGAGGTGCTGCACGGCTACGGCTTCCTGGCGGTGTTCGTGGCCGCCCTGGCGCTGCGTGCCGCGGAGCGCGGACACGAGTACAACGTCGAGCTGCACAACTTCATGGAGCAGCTCGAGCACATCCTCACCTGGGGCATTTTGCTGCTGCTCGGTATCGCGGTGACCGGAGGCCTGCTGCGACCCCTGACGCTGTCCGGTGCCGTGCTCGGCGCGCTGCTCGTGCTGGTGATTCGTCCGGTGACCGCGTGGCTTGCTCTGCAACGGACCGAGATGCGCCGGTCCGAGCGGTGGGTCACTGCGGCGTTCGGCGTCCGTGGGGTCGGTTCTGTGTTCTACCTGGCGTACGTCGGTCCGCACTTCGCCGGAGACCTGGCCTGGTTGTGGGCGACAGTCGGGTTCACCGTCGTGCTGAGCGTCGTACTGCACGGGGTGGCCGCGACACCGATGATGCGGATGCTCGAGCGGCGCCGCGGGAATTGAGCGCCGCGGCCGGCGGCTCGACGCCGTGCCGGATCGCGGCCGCGGCGTGAATTCCGGCGGCGAAGTCCTTCAGTGCCTTGAACATGCCTCCATCGTCCGGGGCCCCGCCTGCGCGCAGAAGTGGCGTGAACGACCTCTATCGCTAAGATTTCGACACATGGCTCAGCGCACCGTGTCGGTCCTCGCGTACGACGGGATGACGGCCTTCGAAGCCGGGATCGTGATCGAGGTGTTCGGGCTGGTGTGGCCGGACATCGACCAGCCCTGGTACGACCTGAAGGTCTGCACGGAGACGCCGGACCCGATCCGTGTGCTGGGCGGTGCCACGCTGAGCAGCCCGTACGGCCTGGAGGAGTTCGCCGCGGCGGACACTGTCGTCATCCCTAGCGTCGCGGACCCGCACGGCACGACCTCGCCTGAGCTCATTGCCGCGCTGCAGGTCGCGCATCGCCGTGGCGCCCGGATCGTGTCGATCTGCTCAGGTGCGTTCGCCCTCGCGGCCGCCGGCCTGCTCGACGGCCGCCGCGCCACCACCCACTGGCGGTACGCCGAGTTGCTCCGCGAGGGCTACCCCGAGATCGTCGTCGATCCCGAGCCGCTCTACACCGACGAGGGCGACGTACTCACCAGCGCGGGCTGTGCGGCCGGCCTCGACCTGGCCATGCACCTGGTCCGCAAGGACCACGGCGCGGCCGTGGCGAACGCGGTCGCCCGGCGCCTCGTGATCCAGCCGTACCGGTCCGGCGGGCAGGCGCAGTACATCGAGTCCCCGGTGCCGCCCGATCCGGACGACGCCTCGGTCGCCCGGAGCCTGGGCTGGGCGCTCGAACATCTCGCCGAGCCCATCGGCGTACCCGATCTGGCCAGGCAGGCGGGGTTGTCGCCGCGGACGTACCTGCGGCACTTCGTGAAGGCGACCGGGACGACGCCGGGCAAGTGGCTGATCGCCCAGCGGGTGCAGGCGGCGCTGACGATGCTGGAGACCGGCGACGCGCCGGTCGAGGAGATCGCGGCGGCGGCCGGGTTCGCCTCGCCGGTCACGCTCCGCCACCACTTCGCCAAGCAGTTGCACACCTCGCCGTCGGCGTACCGGCGGACCTTCCGGGCCCGGCAGGGCTGAGATCGGCTGTCTCGGATGCTGGGAACCGAAGACACAATATGGACCCGATTGGGTAACCTCGGGGGAGCTCATCCAGAGGGACTGAGGGAAACGGCCCGTTGAAGTCCCGGCAACCCTCCCCGTTGAGGTCCCAGTCCCGGGCCCCTCGCGGCGGAACGGTGCCAAATCCGTCCCGCGCCGAGATCCGGTGTCCGGGGAAGATGAGAGGGGAACCTCACTCATGAGCCTGACCGCCACCCACACCATCCGTGAAGGTGCCTTCGGCAACGGTACGCACCTGAGCTGTCGCGCGTGTGGGGCGAAGTCGCCGCTCGGTCCGTTCTACGCCTGTACCGAGTGCTTCGGTCCGCTCGAGGTCGGGTACGACTTCCCGACCATCACCCGTGAGCAGATCGAGGCCGGCCCCAAGAACATCTGGCGCTACCAGCCGCTGCTGCCCGTCCCCGTCGACGTGGCAAGCTTCCCGAACACCGAGCCCGGTTACACCCGGCTCATCGACGCGCAGAACCTGGCCCGCGAACTGGGCCTTCGCAAACTCTGGGTGAAGGACGACTCCGGCAACCCGACCCACTCCTTCAAGGACCGCGTGGTCGCCTCCGCACTGAGCGCCACCCGCGAGCTCGGCATGAAGGTCTTCGCCTGCCCCTCGACCGGCAACCTGGCCAACGCCGTCGCCGCTGCCGCCGCCCGGGCCGGCATCCGCTCGGTCGTGTTCATCCCGCATGACCTCGAGCGCCCGAAGGTGATCACCACCGCCGTGTACGGCGGCACGCTGGTCGCCGTCGAGGGCAACTACGACGACGTGAACAAGCTGGCCTCCGAGATCGCCGGCGAGGAGGAGGGCTGGGCGTTCGTCAACGTCAACGTCCGCCCGTACTACTCCGAGGGCTCCAAGACGCTGGCCTTCGAGATCGCCGAGCAGCTCGGCTGGCGGCTGCCGCAGCAGATCGTCATCCCGGTCGCCTCCGGCTCGCAGCTGACCAAGATCGACAAGGGCTTCACCGAGCTCGGCAAGCTCGGCCTGGTGGACGCCACCGACTACAAGGTGTACGGCGCCCAGGCCACCGGCTGCTCGCCCGTGGCCCAGGCCTTCCGGGACGGGTACGACGTGGTCAAGCCGGTGAAGCCGGACACCATCGCGAAGTCGCTGGCGATCGGCAACCCGGCCGACGGACCGTACGTCCTGGACGTCGCCCGTCGTACCGGCGGAGCGATCGAGGACGTCACCGACGAAGAAGTCGTCGCGGGCATCCAGTTGCTGGCCCGGACCGAGGGCATCTTCACCGAGACCGCGGGCGGGGTGACGGTCGCGACGCTGAAGAAGCTGGTCGAGACCGGTCAGCTCGACCCCGAGGCCGAGACCGTGATCATCAACTCCGGCGACGGGCTGAAGACGCTCGACGCCGTGGCCGACCGGGTCGGCCCGAAGGTGACCATCCCCGCGTCCTACGACGCCTTCGTGAAGGCAGGTCTGCAGTGAGTGTGAGTGTCCGGGTGCCGACCATCCTGCGGCCCTACACCCAGGGTGCTTCCTCGGTCAGCGCCGAGGGTTCCACGCTGAGCGAGGTCCTCGAGTCGCTGGACAGCTCGTACCCCGGGATCAAGGGCCGCGTGCTCGACGAGTCCGGCGAGCTGCGCCGGTTCGTCAACGTGTACGTCGACAACGACGACGTACGCTTCGCCGACGGCCTGCAGACCTCGATCAAGGACGGCGGAGAGGTCTCCATCATCCCGGCGGTCGCCGGCGGCTGATGCGCGCCGTCCTGGTCGAGCAGTACGGCGTCCCGCCCACGGTTGTCGACGTAGCAGCTCCTGAGCCGGAGCCCGGTGGTGTCGTCCTGAAGGTCGAGGCCACCGGGCTGTGCCGCAGCGACTGGCACGGCTGGATGGGACACGACCCGGACATCGTCCTGCCCCACGTCCCCGGGCACGAACTGGCCGGGACCATCGCTGCCATCGGCACCGGCGTATCCGGCTGGCAGGTCGGCGACCGCGTCACCACGCCGTTCATCTGTGCTTGTGGCACGTGCGAGCAGTGCCTCTCGGGGAACCAGCAGGTCTGCCCCAACCAGGTGCAGCCCGGGTTCAACTATTGGGGATCCTTCGCCGAGTACGTCGCCGTGCCGTACGCCGAGGTGAACCTGGTGCGCCTCCCGGACTCGTTGGACTTCGACACCGCGGCTGGACTGGGCTGCCGGTTCGCGACGTCGTTCCGCGCCATCCGCCAGGTCGGCCGGGTCACGGCGGGGGAGACCGTGGTCGTCTTCGGCTGCGGCGGCGTCGGACTGTCCGCGGTGATGATCGCGGCCGCCCTCGGTGCGCGGGTGGTTGCGGCCGACACCAACCCGGCCGCTCTGGAACTCGCCCGCTCGTACGGCGCATCCGTCGTACTGCAAGCCTCGCCGCAGATCGTCGACGAGATCCGCGCCCTCGGCGGCGCCCACGTCACCATGGACGCCCTCGGCTCCAACGACATCGTCCAGCAGGCCCTGCTCGCCCTACGGCCCCGCGGCCGCCACCTCCAGGTCGGCCTCCTCCCGTCCGGAGTCCAACTGGACGTCGGCCGCCTGATCGGCCAGGAACTCGAATGGCTCGGCAGCCACGGCATGCCCGCCCACGCCTACCCGGAAATGCTCCACCTAGTTGCCTCCGGCAACCTCAACCCGGCCGCCCTGATCACCCGCACCATCACCCTCGACGAAACCCCCACCGCCCTGGCAGCCCTCACCCAGGGCACCCCACCCGGCGTCACGGTCATCAACCCCTGGCCTCAGCCCGGTGCGCCGAGGCCCTGACGCAGATGAGATCGCCTTTGTAGGGCCCGTCCTGTGACAGGACACGAAGCCCGGCGCGCTCCAGTTCATCTCGCAATGCCATGGCTGTCAGGTGGCGCCGGTGAGGGTGGTACCAAATGCCGTCGATCTCGACCGCATCGTGTCCCGCTCCGGTGGACGGCACCTCCTGGTAACAGATGCCGGTCGTCGGGTCGTAGCGGAAACCAGCTCCGTAGCTGCGGTCCGGCTCGTACATGGCTGTGGAGACGAGGTAGCAGCCGCCGGCCTTCAGACGGGCGCGCACGGCGGCGAAGACGCTGGCTCTGTCGGCGTCGGTGACGATCGATTGAAGGCAGTAGCTGTCGACGATGAGGTCGTACTGCTTGCTGACCGGCTCGTCTGCGAGGGCGCACATGTCCTGCACGCCGAAGGTGACGTCCAGGCCGCGTTGCCGGGCAAACCGACGAGCGAGTGTGATCGCCTGGGGAATGAGGTCGATCGCGTCGACCTGGAAGCCACGTGCCGCTAGGAAGCACGCTGCCGGTCCGGTACCGCAGCCGTACTCCAGAACGTCAACCTCAGCCGACGAGGGCAGGTCGAGGCGAGTCAGAGCGTGTTCGAGGAACGCCCGGTTCGGGAACGCGCCGAAATCCTCGGTCCGGTCCTCCTCGAAGAGGTCATTCCACTGGGTCATACCCTCCTGCTCGACCCGCCGATATGCCGCTTCATGCTCGGCGTAGTAGTACCGCACCTCGCCCTCCAGGGTTCTTAGAGGCGGATCAGATAGACGGTTGGGGGGCGGCCGGTGCGGCCGTGTTGTTGGGAGCCTATGGGGTCGGCCAGTCCGGCGCGTTCGAGGCGTTTGAGGACTCGGCGGGCGGTGCGGAGTTGGACGGCGAGGTGGTCGGCGACGTCCTGGGTGGTGAGGCCGTCGGGGAGGGTGGCGACGAGTTCGCGCATCCGGGCGAGGGTCTGGGTGTTCAGGCCGACCCGGCGGGCCAGCAGGGGCAGGCTTTCCGCGCTGCGGGCGGTGGTGGGTTGGTCGCCGGTCGGCTCGATCACGATCTCCACGTCGTCGGACATTGACACCACACCGGCGACCGAACCGATCGACGCTGCCCGGCTCACCGCGCGACGGGCCAGCGCTTCGGCTTCGGCCGCCGTACGTCCGACGCCGAAGCCGATGTACGCCGTACTGTGCCTGGACGCGAGGTGGTCGAGCAGGGGCATCCGGGTGAACTGTTCGGTCGCCTGCTCCAGCACACCGCGGGTGGTGACGACCAGGTGCCGACCGTCAGGGAGCGCGGCCAGGCTGGCGCCGAGGGTGATGAGGTCGGCGGCGAGGGCGTCGTCCGGCTCGGGCAGGTCGATCACGCCGAGGGCGACCTGGGCGTCGCCGACGTGCTGGCCGGTCGTCGTCAGAACCAAAGCCTGCAGCGTGGAGCGGATCGAGTACCGCGACGGCGCGAGACGGACCGACGGCATCTCGTTCTCGAGCAGGTGGAAGGCGGAGCCGAGGCAGCTGATCGCGACCTTGGTGTCGTGCTTCTCGCGGGCGGTGCGATGGAACGCGACGATGTCGTCCGAGGTCAGGCCCGGCCGGTACGGCAGCACCTGGATCTGGTCGGTCGGCAGTTTGGCCTCGATCAGCGTCTCCAGCACCTCACTGCGCCGCAGCGTGTCGATCGAGAACTGGGTGACGTTGTGGCCGAGCCGGAGCAGTTCGACCAGGGCTCGCAGCAGGGTGGCGCCGTCGTACGAGACGTACATCGCCGGGCGGTCGATCACGCCGGCCCCGGTGGCGATCGTGTACGGGACGACGCCGGTGAACAGGATCGCGTCCACCTTCTCGTGCGACTGCTCGACCACGTCGACCGCTTCGGTCTCGTGGCGGTAGGGCAGCGGGAGCAGGGTCGCGCCGCTCGGCGGACCGACCGCGATCACGCGCTGGACCAGGTCCTCCGGGCCGATGACACCGACCGTGAGGGCCATCAGGCCACCGCTGGGTTGATCTGCACGGCACTCCTTCTGGTCTGGCCCTCAACTCGCAGGATAGTGGCTGAGTTCCTCGAGACAGCGGATCACGACGTCACGCTCGGCCGCGGGCAGGTCGGGGCCGTACGGGTCGTGGGCCGCGTCCTCGGGGACGAGGCCCTCCCACACCGCGGCCCAGAGCATCCGCTGCACGTAGCCCTCGATGGGTGCGTAGAAGGTCGCCGCGGCGAACCGGTCCAGCCGGTCTGATGCGGTCAGGAAGCCGGTGTGGTCGCCAGACGTCCAGGCTCGGAGTACGGCGGCTGACAGCTCGACCTGAGCCGCGGCGATGCCGACCAGTGCGGTGTCGGCGCCCCACATGAAGGAGGGGCCGAACATCCGGTCCTCACCGGTGATGAGCAGCTTGCCCGTACCGCGCCCGGCCCAGATGGCGTCCTGGCAGCCGATGGCCCGATCCAAGGTGGCCGTCTTGACCCCGAGCATGGCGTCCAGGCTCAGGAGGTCGCGGATGAGCTCCGGCGGGTACGGGTACCCACCTGCCTCACCGTGCAGGTAGAAGCCGACCAGAGGCAGCCCACTCTCGGCCGCAACACGTTCATGCAACGCAACGGCTTGCGCGTGCCCGTCCGGCAGGTCGCGCAACGCTGCCAAGGGGTAGACCATCACGGCATCGGCTCCGCCCGCTGCGGCCTGCAGAGCCATCGCCACAATCGCGTCTGCAGCCTCTTGCAGGGTCTGTACCGGCTCAGAGCGAGGTACGCCGACCCCAGCGACGATGGGGACGTCTACAGCCTGCCGCCACGTCTCCAGCACCTTGGAGCGATCTCCAGGCGACAGGTAGAGGCCACGACCGGTGTGAGCCCACACAGCCACCCCACCGATCGGCTCGGTAGCGATCCGGCCGGCGTATGCGGTCAGAGCGTCGTACGCGACGACACCGTCGGTGGCCATCGGGGTGACGACGGCGGGAAGCAGAGTGCCGCGGAGTTGCTCGACGAGTGGGTGCCCGGAATCAGACATGGAACCTCTCAGACGTCGTGGCCGAGGCCTGGGCTCGTTGGTACGTCGATCCAGCCGTCGCAGTCGGCGAACACGGTCGGAGCCAGCGGGTCCTCGTGCACCATCAGCGGCCCGACCAGGTCGGCTGCCACGGTCGCACCGGGTACGGCGGCGGCCAGGTGGACCGCGGCCAGGGTGGCCACGCCCAGCTCTGGCATCGAGCCTACCTTCACCGCCAGGCCCGCGGCCTCGGCTACGTTGGCGATCTGCAGGGCTCTGTGCAGTCCACCGACCTTGAGGATCTTGATGTTCAGTACGTCGGCCGCACCCCGCCGGGCGATCTCCAGAGCGTCCTGCAGCGAGTGCATGCTCTCGTCGACCATCAGGCGTACGTCGAGCCGCTCACGCAGCCGGACCAACCCGGCCAGGTCCCATCGCGGCAGCGGCTGCTCCAGCAGGGTCAGCCCGGCACCAGCCATCTTGGCCAGGAAGGGGAGCGCCGTGGCAGCGTCGTACCCCTCGTTGGCGTCGAGACAGAGCTCAGCGTCGGCAGGGATGGCTGCACGGACCGCCCGGACCAACTCGAGGTCCTTGGCCGGCTCGTGGCCACCCTTCACCTTCAGATGCCGGAAGCCCTTGTCGGCGTACTCGGCCGCCTCGGCCGCCATCTCGTCGAGAGTGCCGAGCCCGACCACCCACGTGGTCTGCACACGGTCCCTGATGCTCCCGCCGAGCAGCGAGTGCACAGGCCAGCCGCTCAGCCGGCCGGCCAGGTCGTACAGGGCGATGTCGAGGCCTGCCTTGGCCACGTGCTGCCCGCGGAGGACGGAGTCCATCACCAGGTGGGCTCCGGCCCGGTCGAGCGGGTCGTGGCCGATCAGCGCCGGCGCGAGATGCTCCTCGATCGCCGCGGTGACGCCGGCCAGCGTCTCCCCGGTGTACGCCGTCATCGGCGAGGTCTCACCGATGCCGATCGCGCCGTCGGCGGTGTGCACCTCCACCACCAGGCTGACCAGTTCGGTGCTGATCCCGCTGCTGATCTGGAACGGGCGCCGGTACGGCGCGCTGACCACGCGGGTCTTGATCGCACTGATCGGCCCCGCGCCGGTCTCGGCCGGCACCCCGACCGGATGCGGTACGACACTCAAATCCGGCTCCTCAGGGTCGCAATCTGGCGAGAAAGGACTTACGGTCAAGACCGTAAATACCGCGAGCGCTCTCTGTCAACGGAAGGTGGTCCCCCGATGCGGCTGGGTCTCTATCTGAACCTCTACGGAACCCCCGGCGAGCGGCCGCGGCTCGAGGACGCCGTCGAGCAGGCCCGGCTGGCCGAGCAGGCCGGGTTCGACTGGATCGTGCTGGGCGAGCGGCACCTGCACCGGCCCGGATACCACGAGATCCTGACCTCGCTGGCCTACCTGGCCGCCAAGACCGACCGGATCGGCCTGGCCACCTCGGGCATCGTGGCTCCGCTCTACGACCCCGTCGTACTGGCCGAGACGCTGGCCCACATCGACGTACTGTCGGGTGGGCGGTTGACCGCCGGGTTCGTGCTCGGTTACCGGCCGGAGGAGTTCGCGCTGTACGGCGTGACGCAGGCCGAGCGGGTCGCGCGGTTCGAGGAGTGCCTGACCGTGCTGACCCGGCTGTGGACCGAGGACGAGGTGACGTACGACGGGAAGTTCACCAGCATCCGCGAGGCGTTCCTGTCGCCGCGGCCGGTGCAGACACCACGGCCGCGGCTGTGGAACGGCGGCCGCGTCTCCGCCGTACTGGAACGGACCGCGCGGATGTGCGACGGGTGGACGACGTCGTTCAACGAACTCGACTCCGACCTGCCGTCGAAGATCGCGGAGTACCGCTCCTACCCGAGTGGCGAGGGCACGTTGGGACGCGACGTGATCCTGTGCCGGGAAGGCTTCTGCGCCCCGACGTCGCAGGACGCGCGGCAGGCGCTGGAGGAGCCGCTGCGCGACCTGTACGACGCCTACACCGGATGGAAGCGGACCTCGACGGACGCAAGCCGCTACAGCCAGGGCTGGGACGACATCGCCGCCCGCAGCGTCATCGGCTCCCCGGCCGAGTGCGCCGAGCGGCTGGCGCACTACGAGCAGATGGGTGCCGACGGCATCATTCTCCGCATCCAACCCCCCGGCATGCCCCAAACCCAAGCCCTCCACTCCATCGAATCCTTCGGCGAACTGTTGTAATCCCCACGCGTCCCACGCACCCGCTCCGCCCTCGCTCCGCTCCTCGCCACGCCTGCGGAGCACGCGCGGGCTTTCCTCACTCCTAGCTCTTGAGGCCGGACATGGCGATGCTGTCGGTCAGGTAGCGTTGGAGGAGGCCGAAGACCAGGAGGCTGGGGACTACCGTGATGGTGGCGCCGGCCATGACCTGGTTGATGGGGACGGCCTGGGTCTGCAGGGTGGCGAGGCCGACGGTGAGGGTTTGCATCTCGGCCGACTGACCGATGACCAGCGGCCACAGGAAGTCGTTCCAGTGCCACAGGAACACGAAGATGCCGAGGGTGGCCAGCGCCGGCCGGATCAGCGGGAGCACGATCTGGGTGAAGATCCGCCACTCCGGCGCTCCGTCGATCTCGGCCGCCTCGAACAACTCGTCCGGCAACTGGCTGATGAACTGCCGGAGCAGGAACACCGCCTGCGAGTTCGCCAGCGTGGGCACGATCAGTCCCCAGTAACTGTCCACCCAGTCGAGCCGCGAGACCAGGATGTACGACGGGATCAGCGTCGCCTGGAACGGCACCATCAAGGTGGCCAGGAAGGCCCAGAACATGATCTCCCGGCCCGGGAACCGCTTCTTCGCGAACGCGTACCCGGCCATCGCCGCGAACAGCAGGACGAAGACCACCGAGATCAGCGAGTACAGCAGCGAGTTGACCGCCCAGCGCGGGATGTCGGAACTCGACAGCACCCGGGTGAAGTTGTCGAGGGTGAACCGGGTCGGGTCGAGCGCGTCCGGGAACGTCCGGCCGCTCGGCGGCGCGAACGCGACCAGCACCATCGCCGCGAACGGCACGATGGTGACGATCGCGGTCAGCGTCAGCAGCGTCGGCAGCGTGAGCCGTGCGACCGGGTGCTGCTCGGTCTTCGGCGGCGGTGCCGTGTCCTGCGGGCTCGGTCGTTCGAGCAGGTTCACCATCAGTCGTCCCTCCCGACCAGCCGTCGCTGCACCAGCGAGACGATCAGCACGATCGCGAACAGCACCAGGCCGATCGCGCTGGCATAGCCGAAGTCGAAGTACTTGAAACCGCTGTCGTACAGGAAGTAGACGAGCGAGTAGCTGGAGCGCACCGGGCCGCCGCCGGTCATCACGTACATCGCGTCGAAGACCTGGAACGCCCCGATCGTCTCGATCACCAGCACGAAGAACAGCACCGGGCGCAACTGCGGCAACGTGATGTGGCGGAACCGCTGCCAGGTGGACGCGCCGTCGATCATCGCGGCCTCCAGGTACGAACGCGGCACCGCCTGCAACCCGGCGAGCAGGATCAGCATCGAGTAGCCGAATCCCTTCCAGGCCGATGTCACCGCGATCGACGGCAGCACCAGGTTGGACTCGGCGAGGAAGTCGATCGGCCCGATCGAGATCAGCCCGAGCACGGAGTTGATCAGGCCGTCCTGGGCGTCGTAGATCCACTTCCAGATCACCGCGGCCAGCACGATGCTGGTCACGTACGGCAGGAAGAAGACGCCGCGGAAGAAGCCTCGCCGCCAGACCACCTGGTGCAGCAGGACGGCGGTGCCGAGCGACAGCAGCACCGTCATCGGGACGAAGATCACCGTGTAGGTGAGGGTGACGACCAGCGCCTGGTGGAACAGGTTGTCCTGGAGCAGTCGCGTGTAGTTGTCGAGCGCAACGAAGGACCAGCGTCCGCTGAGCCGGTAGTCGGTGAGGGAGAGCAGTACGGCGCCCACCACCGGGACGAACCGGAACAGCAGGAACAGGGCGAGCATCGGGGCGACGAACAGCAGCCCGACCCACGGGCGCCGGAGCGACCCGCGCCGCCCCGCGAGCGGCGCGGATCGCAGCAACGGAAGCCGCGACCTGAACCCCTGCCCAGAACCCCGCCCGGCTCCCGAGCCGGAGCCGGTACCCGAGCCTGAGCCGGTACCCGTGCCCGAGCCCGAGCCCGAGCCGGAACCCGAGCCGGAACCCGAGCCCGAGCCGGAGCCGGGGGTGGAGCGGGGGGTGCGGCGGAAGCGGGAGGTGGTGGGCGCCGGCTCGCCGGCCACGGGTTCCGCCCGGCCCGTGGCCGTGTCCGGCGCTTGTCCGGCCTCGGTCAACGCTGTCTCGACAGGAGGTCGTCGGCCTGCTTCGCGGCGTCGTCGAGCGCCTGCTGCGGCGCCTTCTTACCGGTCAGCACGGCCTGGATCTGAACGCTCAGCAGCGACATCACCTGGCGGGCGGAGGCGTTCGGCTCACCCGGTACGGCGTACTGCAGGGCGTCGGCGAACTTCGGCGCGTTCGGGTCGGTGTCCGGCGCCTTCACGTCGGTACGGGGACTGAAGAAGCCCGACGCCTTGCTGAGCCCCTCCACCTGCGCGGGCTGGATCATGAACGACAGGAACTTCTTCGCCGCGTCGACGTTCTCCGAGGCGGCGTTGACCGCCAGCCCGCCGGGTAGGCCGAAACCGACCTGCTTCTGGCCGGTCAGCGGTTTGCCGATGATGACGTTGGCGGCCCCCCAGGTCGCCGCCACCGTCTTGGCGTAGGCCGGCGTACTCGTGAAGGCCATCGCCACCTGGCCCTTGCCGAACGGCTGGTCGGCGACCAGGTTGCCGTTGCTCAGGGCACTCTTCGGGATCGCGCCCTGGTCGTACAGCTCCTTCAGGAAGGTCAGCGCCTCGAGACCGGGCCCCTGGTTGAACGCGACGGTCTTGCCGTCGTCGTTGAACACCTTGCCGCCGGCCTGCCACAGCAGCGGGTAGAAGTTGAGGTTCAGCGAGGCCTCCGGCGACGCGGAGTAGTCCAGCGTCGAGAAGCCGGCCGCCTTGATCTTCGGCGCCGCCGCCTTGATCTCCGCCCAGGTCTCCGGCGGCTTGGTGATCCCTGCCTTGTCGAGGATCGTCTTGTTGTACATCGCCGTGGTGACGGTGTGGTAGATCGGCGCGGCGTAGACCTTGCCGTCGACGGTCAGGCCGGGGATCGCGGCCGGCAGGAACTTGTCCTTCTCCGGCTCGACCACGTCGTCGACCGGCTCGAACGAGCCGTTCCTGACGTACTGCGGCAGTTGGTCGGGGATCTGCAGGACGACGTCCGGCCCCTTCTTGCCGGCGAACGCGGCGGCGAGCTTCTCGTCGCGCTTGTCCCACGTCTGCGCCTCGATCTTGAGGTCGACGTCGGAGTTGGCGGTCTCGAAGTCCTTCTCGACCTTCTGCCAGTACGCGTCGTTGGCCGCCTGGTCGCCGATCACCGGGTACATCCAGAGCGTGACTGTCTTCTTCTCCTCCTGTGCGGAGCCGGAGTCGCCTCCGCAGGAACTCAGCGCGGCGGCCAGCACGAGCGCCGTGATCGGTGCCGCGATGCGGCGGACGGTGGATTTCATCGCACCCCCTGGGTGTCCGGAAGTCAGGGTCCGGAATAACGGTCAGGACCGAAAGTAGCTGGGTGGAATTTCCGGTGTCAACGGCTGAGATCAACTCGGAACAGCTCGGCACCGTATGTCAGCAGCAACTGGCGGTCGTTCCGGACGCCCAGCCGGCGGTGCGCCTTCTCGACCAGGAGCGTCGGCGCCTTGCCCGGTGCGATCCGGAAGATCTTGTTCAGATCGATGCTCACGTACACCGCCTCACCGGTGGCGACGATGTCTCCGCTGGACGACGTCGTACCGAGTACATACGACTTGAGCACCGTGCCGCGGTGGGGATCCATCGCGAAGACGGTCTTGCCGGCCACGCCCCAGAGCAGCCCGTCCGGACCGAACGTCACCGACGACACGGTGATCGCGCCGGGCACGGGCACGGTCTCCCACAGCTTGCGGGAGCGCTTCACGTCCCAGGCGAAGACGGTGCCCTCGGTCCGGGTCGGTGGCGTGGTGGCGAGGCCGCCGACGATCGACGTACCGCCGTACACGGTGCCGTCGCGGGCGGTCAGGCCGAACACGCTCTCGTCCTGGACGACGTTGCGGAACTTCTGCGCTGTACCGGTCTTCGGGTCGTAGATGACGAGCGCACCGCCGAGCCGGTCGCCGTCGGGGACCGTGCCGACCGCGATCTTGCCGTTCACCTCCACGAGTGCCCGGGCACGGGTCTGGAACAGCTCCGGTTTGAGGTTGAGCACCTGCTTGGGGTTGTCCGGCGTACCGGGTGGGCCGGGGGAGTACTCCGGGCTGCTCCACGGCTGGCTCAGGTCGTACGAGTACAGCCGCGCGTCCGGGTAGGCACCGATCCACAGCTTGCCGTCCTTGCCCTCCAGCAGCGCCTCGACCTGCGAGAACCGGTTGAAGGTGGCGGCACCGGTGGCCGGGTCGACGACCGACACCCCGCCGTTCAGGAATCCGCCGGCGTAGATCTTGTCCTTGCCGCCGGCCACGGACAGGATCTCGATCGGCTCCCGCCGTACCTGGGTCTGGAAGATCTCCGACTTGCCGGTCTGCGGGTTGTACCGGAACTCCTCGCCGCGCCACAGCGTGCCGACAATGCTCATGCCCGGGTAGTCGGGCAGGCCGAGCTCGGCCCAGCCGATCGAGCGGGTGTTCTGGATCCGGCCGGTGAAGGTGAGACCGGTCCCGGTCAGCGTCTTCGTGGCCGGGTCGTACTTCTTCAGCTCACTGGCCTGGATCAGGTAGATCTCGCCGTTGTCGCCGACCGGGGAGATGTCCAGGCCGTGCGCGTTCGGGATCTCGTCCACCCAGGTGCGCGTCGCGATGTCCCAGACGTACATCGGGCCGGGGAACGCGGTGCTGATCCGGGCGTAGACCCGGCCGGCGCGCGTGTTCAGGTCATAGACGACCTTGTCGGTGGGATCGCCGAGTCCGGGTGGCGACGGCAGCTCGGTGATCGCGCCGGATGCGACGTCGAGCTCCATGATGTGCGCGTCGGGCAATGAACCGGTGTAGACCTTGCCGTTCCAGTAGTCGATGCTCTTGACGTACGGCTGGCCGGCCTTGACCTGGCCGTAGTCGCGGACCGCGCCGGTCGCGTGGTCGTAGCGGAACACCTTGCCGTTCGGGAACGTGCCGCCGTACACATTGCCCTGTTCGTCGGTGGTGATCCGCCAGATGAACGACTCGCTCGCGATCGGGCGGCCGAGGTCCTCGACGGTGTTCCCCGATCCGGGCCTCCAGCGATACAGGTGGCCGTTGTTGTACGTGCCGGCGTAGATGGTGCCGTCGGATGTCGCGGCCACGGCATAGCTGCCGTCGGCCCCGGGCAGCGGCGCGGAGAGCAGGCTGGCGCCGGTCGCCGGGTCGATCGCGTTCAGGTACGCCGGTTTGCCGGTGGAGACGTTCCAGATCGCGGTCTTGCCGTTCGGGCCCGGCGCGACGGTGCCGCCGATCAGGAGTACGTCGGACAGCGGCGTACCGAGGGATACGAGGGTTGCCGTCGTGGGGCCGGCTTGGGCCATCGGGAGCTCTCCGGCGTCGGCGGGAGTGGTCAGGGTGGTGACGAGCAGGGCGGCGAGTGCCACCGCGATGAGCGAGCGGGCTGATCGCATGCGAAGCCTCCGGTGGACGACCTATTTACGGTCCTGTCCGAAAGTAAGCCTTGGAGGTGTGGTGAAGTCAACCACTCGGCGGTTTTTGCCGCTTCTGGCAGCGGGGCAGCCTTTCGGCCACGGCCGTTACGCAGGTGGCAGCCGGGCAAGCAGGTTGTCCAGCATGTCACGGGTGGCCGCGAAGTAGCTGTTCTCGCGGTGCAGGGCGCGGTGGAAGGCGGCCAGCTCGGCCGGCGAGATGGTGTTGGAGAACGTGCTGATCTCCGTCAGGTCGAGGCGGCGGTTGAACAGGTGCACGGTGTCGCGCCAGCGGTGCAGCAGCCCGACGAGCTCCGCGTCGCGGTGCCGACCGAGCGCGCCGGAGACGAGCGCCAGGTCGACCGCGGAGACGACGAGCCGCGGGTACACCTGCCGGGTGGTGGGTGCCTTCGGGGAGAAGCGCTCGTCGTTCAGGAGTCTGGTGTTCTCGCGGAGCTCGTCGGCGACAGCGCGCAGTACCTCCGTACGGCGCTCCGCCTCCGCGGTGAGCCGTTCGACGAAGATGCCGGTCAGCCCGGCGACCAGCGTCAGCGAGTTGACGGCCGGCTCCCACCGCGAGTTCTCGGGCCACAGGAACCAGATCACGCCCAGCACGAACGCCAACCCGAGCAACCCGTAGCTGACGACGGAGACGACCGTACGGCGGTACGCCGCCCAGCGACTGTCCACCAGCGGCAGCACCCGCCGCAGTTGCCGCAACCGCGCCAGCACCCGCAGCCGGGCCCGCCGTACTCCGGGATCAGGCTGGTCGGTCGGCGTACCGGCTGAGGTCATGTGGACCAGATGTCGTCAGCCAGGGTGCGGGCGGTGGTGTCCTCCGCGCTGCCAGGAGCCAGCAGGAGCAGGTCCAGGCCGAACGGGCTCGGCTTGCGGGTGTACCGGAAACCGGAGTGGGCGTGCTCGATCGCGGTCAGGTCACAGGCCGCGGTCAGCTTCTTCAGCCGCTCGGTGGAGAACTTGCGGGTGGTGTAGAGCAGGATCGTGTCCTCCGGCTCGAGCACCACCTCGGTGTGGTCCGGCAGACCCATCACGATCGGCTCGCCGGTGTTGTTCTGCCAGACGATCTTCACCAGCAGGGCGTCGTCGTTCTCCACCTCGCCGCGGAAGTCGATCCGGTCGTTGTCGATCTTCAGGTCGGTGTTGTACCGCAGCGCGCTGGTGACGAACTCGGCGAACGCCCGGGTCTGGTGGTACTCGTCGGCGGCCGCCTTCGCCGCCTCCTCGTCCAGGCTGCTGGTGCTGGCCACCTCGAGCAGCAGCCGGTCCTGCGGCCGCAGTACGCGGGTGATGATCCGGAGCAGTTCCTCGTCGCTGTCGAAGTTCGCCAGCGTGTTGCCGGTCAGTGTGAACAGGATCGGCTCGTCACCGATCAGCCGGGACAGCATCTGGCCGAGCTCGTCCATGTTGTCGGCGATGGAGAAGTCGAGTTGCACCGGCAGCACCTGCGACATCGGGAACCGGACGCCCCGGACCGGCTCCAGCGTGCCCATCCGGAGCATCTCCGAGCTCATGTCGACCGGGACGTAGTACATGTCCGGGTTGTGCCGGCGCATGTCGCCGAGGATGGTGCGATCCTTGACGCCGGTGCCGACGCCGAGGCTGACCAGGTGGAAGCCGCCCTTGTCGACGTGCGGGCGGACCTTGCGCCAGTGCCGCAGGAACGACTCCGCGCCGGCCTTCATCACCAGGTAGAACGGGTCGTTGGTCGCGTTCGCCCAGGCGATCGTCGGGCCGATGCCCCAGTAGGAGAAACCGGAGGTGATCTGCTTGCCGTCGCCGGTCTTCGAGAACGGGCCGCGCAGGTCGCCGGTGAGGGTCGCGAGCTTGTCGGTCTGGTCCTCGCCGACGAGCAGCAGCGACCAGTTGAAGTCGTCGTCGGCGAGCGCCTGCTCGAGCTTGCGGATCACGGGTACCGGCTCTGTCACGTCCCAACCCCTCACACGGTGAGACGACAGGTTACCGTTCGCAGCCGCCCGGTGCAGTCCGGAAACCCGGGTACGACGCGCGCCTCGGGCAACCGATGACCCGGGCCGGGCGCCGCGGGTCAGAGCGGGGTGACGGCGTCGGCTTCGCGACCCTTGGGGCCGTCGACGATCTCGAACTCGACCTGCTGGCCGTCCTCCAGGGTCTTGTAGCCGTCGGAGACGATCTTGCTCCAGTGGACGAACACGTCGTCCTCGCCCTCGACGGCGAGGAAACCGTAGCCCTTGTCGGCGTTGAACCACTTCACGGTGCCGCGCACCATCGGAACTCCTGTGACCACGGGACCCGCTTCACCCGGACCCCTCGGGTACTGACCTACGACCTGACGACCGCGGTCGTCGACGTGACAAAGCCTAACCGAGATCGGCCGCGGTACGCCGTACCGCCCGGGGCACCGTGAGGGCCGCCGCGGCGCCGAGGAACGCGACGACGACGCCGATGAGGAAGCCGAGCCGGTAGCCGGTCATCCGGTCCGCGGCCGCGGTGACAGGCGCGCACAGAGCCAGGCCGAGCGTGGCGCCGAGCTGGGCGGACGACGTGAGTACGCCCGCGGCGACGCCACGTTCGCCCTCGACGACTTCCGCCGTACCGGCCGTGGTCGAGGAGACCGAGGCGAGTCCCAGGCTGAGGCCCATCACGGTGAAGGCGGTGAGCAGGAGCGCGAGCGGTACGCCGTCCGCCGGGAGGAGCAGCAGGAGGGCGACGCCGGCGGCGATGCCGGTGAAGCCGATGATCAGCATCCGGCGTGTGCCGTTGCGCAGGGCGGCGCGCGGACCGGCCAGCGAGCCGCCGATGACGGCGAGGTTGAACGCCGGGAAGATCAGGCCGGCCTGTGCGGGTGGCAGTTGGTCCTGGACATACAGGGCCGCGGTGATCATGGGTGGACTGGTGGACGCCGTCACCGCGGCCGCGGTGAGGTTGCCACCGAGTACGCCGGGGGTGCGCGCGAAGGCGCCGGGGACGAGCGGCTGTGGTGACCGCCGCTCGACACGTGTGAACAGGACAAGCAGCGGTGCCGCCCCGGCCAATGCCGCCCAGCCCCGCGGCCCGGTCGGGTCGTGAGCGATCTCCGACAGGCCGATGGCGGTGAGTGCGATGCCTGCGGTGACGAGGCAGGCGCCGGGCAGATCGAGGGTGCGAACAGGCGTCCTGCGGCCGCGACCGGGAAGGACCCGCAGGCTGAAGAGCAGTGCGACCAGTCCGATCGGCACGTTGACCGCGAAGACCCAGCGCCAGCCGCCGAGTTGCGTGAGTACGCCGCCCACCACCCAGCCGCTCGCGCCGCCGGCCGCTCCGGCGGCGGTCCACCAGCCGAGTGCGCGTTTGGCGGCGTCAGGCGGCAGCGAGTCGGAGAGCGCAGCCAGGGCGGCCGGTGCGAGGAGAGCGGCGCCGAGGCCTTGCACCAGGCGTGAGCCGATCAGGGTGGCCGGCGACCAGGCCACCGCGCAGGCCAGCGATGCGGCGGTGAACGCGACGAGGCCGACGCGGAACATCAGTCGCGGACCGGCCAGGTCGGCCGCCCGCCCGCCGAGGACGAGCAGGCCGGCGAGGGCGACCGTGTACGCCGTGAAGACCCACAGCAGGCCGACCGGGCCGAACCCGAGTTCGTCGTCGATCGCGGGCAGCGCCATCGTGACGATCGTGGCGTCGAGCACCACCACGAACTGAGCGACACAGACGATCGCCCAGCCGCCGGCCCGCGCCGGGGTGTTTCCAGTCAAATCGCTCATGCCGGAAACAGTGCCCGGCGCGCCCGCGAGCAAACTGGTAAAATGCATTTTGATGGAAACAGTCCAGTTACCGGACGGCATCCGGGTGCTCCCGGTCGTCGCGGGTGACCTCGCGCTCGATTTCGCCAACACGGTCGACGACCCCCTTGGCCCCGAGCGCCACGACCACATCGCCGACTATCACGCACTGTTGTGGTGGTCGCTCCGGATGTCCCTCCTCGCCGAGCACGAGGCCGACCGCCTGCTCCAGGCCGCCCCGGGTCGCCGCGCGGCCGCCGTGGTGAGCCGGGCGCACTCGTTGCGCGAGGCAATCAACCGCGCCGCCGGCAGCGTCGTCGATGCCTCGGCAGCCGGCGGCACGCGCCGCGCACCCACCACCGCCCCGCGACCCGCAGGGCCGCTCGAAGGGTGGGCGGACCTGCGGCCGTTCGTACGCACCGCGATCGAGCGGATGGAGTTGGTGGATCTCCGGCCGTCGTGGCGGTTCGACGAGCCGGAGTCACCGCTGTGGCCGGTGGCGCACGCGGCGTACGACTTGCTGACCGGGCCGCGGGCGCTTCGGATCAAGCGGTGCGCCGGCTGCCCGTGGTTGTTCGTCGATCAGTCGAAGAACGGCAGCCGGCGCTGGTGCTCGATGGAGGACTGCGGTACGTCGGAGAAGATGCGGCTCTACGTGTCCCGGCGATCCGCACGCCGGTCCCAGAGGTGAGCGGTTGACGCCAGGCAGAACGCCGTACCCACCAAGAGGGCGCTGACCCACAATGGGGCGCGGTAGCCGGTCACGGTGATCGCGACTCCGCCGAGGGCGGGCCCGAGGGCAGCGCCGACGTTGAGGGACGCGGTGGCGAGGCCGCCGGCGAGTACAGGTGAGGTCGAGCCGGCGTAGAGCGCGTACGAGATCAGCGTCGAGCCGACCGCGAACGACAACAGGCCTTGGCAGAAGACCAGTACGACGGTCGCGGCGGGCACGGCCGCGGTCAGCGCGAACGCGCACCAGCCGAGCAACAAGATGCCACCGGCAACAAGAACTAGGCGGGTGCCGCGGCGGTCGGCGTACCGGCCGGCCGCGGTGACACCGGCGAACGAACCGAGGCCGAACAGTGCGAGCATCGCCGGAACCCAGCCGGCGCCGAAACCGGTCACCTCGGTCAGCACCGGCGCCAGGTAGGTGAACGAGCAGAACGTTGCCCCATTCACCAATGCGCCCAGGATCAGCAGCAGTACCAGGCGTTTCCCGATCCGTAGTCCGCCGGCCGTGGCCGGACCCGTGGTGCGCGTGGCGGGGATCGCGCGCACGATCGCGATCAGCGCCGGGAACGAGATGATCGCGACCGCCCAGAACGCCGACCGCCAGCCGAGGTGCTGGCCGAGGAGAGCGCCGCCCGGTACGCCGGCGATGCAGGCGAGCGTCGTACCGCCGAGCAGGACGGAGGTCGCGCGTCCCTTCGCGTCGGGCCGGACCAGGGTCGTGGCCGTGGCGAGGGCGATCGCCAGGAAGCCGGCGTTGGCGAGGGCGGCGAGCACCCGGGTGATCAGCAGGATCGTGAAGCTGGTGGTGACGGCGCCGATCACATGGACGACCAGGAAGACGGTCAGCGTGACCAGAAGCGTACGGCGGCGCGGCCAGCGGGCGCCGAGGACGGCGATCGCCGGTGCGCCGACGATCATGCCGGCGGCGAACGCCGAGGTGAGCCAGCCCGCGGCCGGGATCGAGACGCCCAGGTCGCGGGCGATGTCCGGACCGAGGCCGGAGAGCATGAACTCCGAGGTCGCCTGGGCGAACACGGCCAGGCCGAGCAGGTACAGCACGAAAGGCATGGGGGAACTCCGCAACCACGTCGATGGATGCGGCAGGTCGAGTCTGCCGCGGGACGAGCCGCGACTCACTCGAGCGCGCGGCCGGCATCGCCGGCAGTCCGGAGCAGTTCAGCCACCGGACAGCCGGTGGCTACGGTCTGCTCGCCTCCGGACTCGACACGCCCCCGACCCTAGACAACCCCCAGGCGCCGGTCCACCGACTTACGCACAGCGGTCGGCTGCAGTACGGGCCCGGGCAGGTCAGCTGCGGTGGGTGGCAGCCAGCCCCACGATGCCGGCAGCCACCAGCAGAAGCGCACTGCTCACACCCAGGTCGTCGGGTTGCAGGACGCCGTTCTCAGTAAGCATCCAAATAGTGGCGCCGCCAGTCAGAACGGTCCCAGCAATAATCCCGGGAACATCCGGCTTCGACTGCTGCTTCATCCGCGCTCCACTCTGATGCTGCCGAGTTTGAGGTCTAGGTCCAGGGTGACGGATTGGGGGCCGGGTTTGGCGTCGGTGCCTAGGTCCTTGATGGTCAGTTCGGCGTTGTGGCCGCCTTTGTGCTCGTTCTGCCAGACGAGTTCGCCCATCTCGGCGGACAGTTGGCCCTCGACGTCGACGTTCTGCGGCAGCTTGATGACGACCTCGCCGACGCCGCCGTGCACCTCGACCCGGGCGCCCGGTGCGAAGGTGGCCTTGGTCAGGTCAAGTTTCGCCGCCCCGGCGTCGAACTGGTAGTTCGTGCTGGTCGCGGTGATGGTGTCGGTGGCGGTCGCGGTGTAGTTGACGTCGGCGACGTTGCGCGGCACTTCCGGGAACACGGTGCTCGCCACGGCACCGGCCGCGAGCAGAATGCCGAGCGGCAGCAGCCCCAGGGTCCGGCCGACGAAACCGCCGAGCAGCATCCCGGTGCCCAGCGTCGCCAGTCCGACGATCAGCATCGTCGAGGTCGCCGCGCCCGCCGCCCAGGCGATCGCGATCGCGGCGCCGGTCAGGAGGACGACGATCGACTTGACCCCGCGCATGCCCTTGGCCGGTGGTTCGGCGGACCTGGCGGTCGCCGGGGGTGGCGCGGTCGCCGGCTCGTCGACGTACAAGCCGAGAGGGTCGTCCTCGGTCCACACAGGCTGGACCGGTTCGACGGTGCGGTCCTGGGGTCGCTGTGTGGCCGAGGACGACGGACCCGCCGGGGGAGCTGACGGGCCGGTCTGAGGAGGCACGTACGCCGAGGTCGCCGGCTGACCCATCGGCGCGGTGGTCTGCGCTGCGGGCGGCGTCTGCGCGGGCTGACCCGGTTGGCCGTACTGGCCGGAGCCGGTCCACTGCTGACCGGACCAGCCCTGGTCGGCGCTCCGGGCGCGCTTGCGGTTCTTGCGGTGGACGGCGACGACCCAGATCACCGCGAGCACGATCAGCGGCCCGGGCACGAACCGGCCGAAGTCGAACGACGACATCATCGCGATCGCGAAGAACACGCAGGCGCCGATCACGATCGGCCACAGCCACGGGTGGTCCGGGCGAACCCGGTCGCCGAGCAGACCCTGCGCCGCGGAGCGTGAACTGCCCTCGTCGGGCATCAGCACCCAGGCGGCGATGTAGAAGATGACCCCCGGACCGCTGAGGATGAGCACCGCCATCACCACGCGGACCAGCACCGGGTCGATGTTCAGCGCGCGGCCGATACCGCCGCAGACGCCGGCCACCATCCGGTCCGACCGGCTGCGCTTCCAGCTCTGCACGTTCTGCAGGCCGCCGCGGTCGAACCCACCGGGTCCCGTCGAGTTCTGCTCCATGCCATCGATACTCTCCCCGCTCCCGGCCCGGCAACATCGGGGATCCCCCTCTCGCGACCCCGGGGTCACTGCAGGGGACCGGCCCGCTCGGGGTTCTCCCCGGTACGACCCTGAGCCTGCCGGGCAGGCGGTGAGGAGACGGCTAGGGACAAGCCTGCTGGTGTCGGCCCTGTCCGCGTGTGACGATCGTGGGGATGAACCAGCCAGCCGCAGCCGCGCCCACGGGCGGGTCCTCCACGCCAGGGACCCCTCCCGGGTCCCCGCACGGCCAGGATGACCAGGGGCAGTGGCAGTACAAGGGCTGGGGTCCCCAGGGTCCCAGGCAGTACCAAGGCCCCTACGCGCCGTACGCCGGTCAGCCGGGCCACCAGCCGCCGTACGGCGCTCAGCCCGGCCACCAGCCCCCGTACGGCCCTCAGCCCGGCCCGGGCTCCGAGCTGCCACCGGTCCGCCGGGCCTACCGCCGTACCGAGGGACGAGTGGTCGCCGGGGTCGCGGGCGGTGTGGCGGATCACCTCGGCGTGTCCGACACGATCGTGCGACTCGTGCTGATCGCCACCACGGTGTTCGGCGGGTTCGGCGTACTGATCTATGCCGCGCTCTGGTTCCTGATGCCGCTGGCCACTCCGACCGTGCCGGCCGCGCCCGGGCTGGCGGCGCATACCCGGGGCGGACTCCGCACCGACCAGCCGCCGCCGCAGCCGGTGACCGAGGCCAAGGAGCAGAAGAAGGACAAGAGCCGCGGGCAGGTGACGGCCCTGGTGGTCGTCGGCGTCGGCGTACTGCTCCTGCTGCAGGTCGCCGGGCTGGGCATCGCCGGGAAGATGTTCTGGCCGCTGGTGTTCGCCGGCACCGGTCTGGCGCTGATCTGGCGGCAGGCGGACGAGAGCCAGAAGACCGAGTGGGCGAACTCGGTCCGGGTTCCCATCCTCGGGCTGGTGCTCGGCAAGGGCGGCTGGAAGTCGCTGGTCCGGATCGCCGTCGGCCTGATCCTGCTGGGGACCGCGGTCACCGTGTTCCTGGTCCAGAACGGCCGGCTCTCGATGGTCGGCGACGTACTGGTCGCGCTGCTGCTCGCCGTGGTCGGTCTCGGCGTGATCGCCGGGCCGTGGGTGCACCGGCTGACCCGGGACCTGAACACGGAGCGGGCCGAGCGGATCCGGTCGCAGGAGCGGGCCGACATGGCCGCGCACCTGCACGACTCGGTGCTGCAGACGCTGGCGCTGATCCAGAAGCAGGCGAACGACCCGCGCGCGGTGGCGCGGCTGGCCCGTTCGCAGGAGCGCGAGTTGCGGTCCTGGTTGTACGACGAGGACGACAACACCGACCAGACGCTGGCCGGTGCGATCAAGCGGGCCGCGGCCGAGGTCGAGGACTCCCACGGCGTACCGGTCGAGGTGGTGACGGTCGGCGACTGTGACCTGACCGAACCGCTGTCCTCGATGGTCCGGGCCGCGCGCGAGTCGATGGTGAACGCGGCCAAGCACTCCGGTGCGGCCAAGATCGACGTGTTCGTCGAGGTGGACGGGGACCGGGCGGAGATCTTCGTCCGGGACCGCGGCAAGGGATTCGACGTCGACGGCGTGCCGGACGATCGGCTCGGCCTGCGGCACAGTGTGTTGGGCAGAATGGAACGGCACGGCGGCCGCGCAACGGTGCGGTCCGATCCGGAGACAGGGACCGAAGTGCGACTGGAGATGGACAGATGAGCCAGAGGCGCGTTGTCGTCGTCGACGACCACGACATGTTCCGGGCCGGGGTGCGCAGCGAGATCGGCGCCGCGGTCGACATCGTCGGGGAAGGGTCCGACGTCGAGAGCGCGGTGAAGGCGATCGTCGCGACCGAGCCCGACGTCGTACTGCTCGACGTCCACCTGCCCGGCGGCGGTGGCACCGAGGTGATGAAGCAGGTGCACCAGCGGCATCCGGACGTGAAGTTCCTGGCGCTGTCGGTGTCGGACGCGGCCGAGGACGTGATCGGCGTGATCCGGGCCGGTGCCCGCGGCTACGTCACCAAGAACATCAGCGGCACCGAGCTGGTGGACGCGATCGGCCGGGTCGCCGACGGCGACGCGGTGTTCTCACCGCGGCTGGCCGGGTTCGTGCTGGACGCCTTCTCGGGGGCGATCGACATCGCCTCGGTGGACGAGGACCTGGACCGGTTGTCGCAGCGCGAGCGTGAGGTACTGCGGCTGATCGCGCGCGGCTACGCGTACAAGGAAGTCGCCCGAGAGCTGTTCATCTCGGTGAAGACCGTCGAGACCCACGTGTCGTCGGTGCTGCGCAAGCTCCAGCTGTCCAACCGCCACGAACTCACCCGCTGGGCCACGGACCGCCGCCTGGTCTGAACCGCCGTACGCCGGCAGGTGTGCACGGGCCGCGGCCGGGCACCGGGGCGCCATGGCGAAACGTCGGCGGTACGTCGTGGCGGCCACCGGCGAGTGGCGAGACGAGCACGGCGTACGACTCCCCGCGGGGGAAGTGCACGCCTGGGAACAAGGGCTCAACCAGACGGTGTGCGGGTTGCCCCTCAGTCGTGCCCGCCTGTACAGGTTCGCGGGCGTCGAATGGGCCGACACCTTCGTGGAGACGGGCGGCGCCGCCGACCGCGTCGTCAGCCAGTGCCGTCGCTGTGCGTCCGTGGCAGGCCGCCGTGCCGGGGACCTCGGGAAGCGCTGGCAGCGGATCAACCCTCGACCGTGACGGCCGCGGACCGCGACCCGACGGGCTCGGTGACTGGAGTCGGGACGTGGCCGGGGGTGACTGGTGCCGATGGCAACGAGCTCGCCGTCGGTCGGGGCCTCTAAGGTGTGGGCATGGATTTCCTGCACGACGTACTCACGCTGCTGCACCTGGTCGGGTTCGCCGCGCTGTTCGGTGGGTTCTTCACCCAGCTGAAGTCGCAGGCGCCGGTGGTCAACGCCGCGATGCTGCACGGTGCGCTGACCCAACTGGTCACCGGCGTCCTGCTGGTCGGGATCGCGTCCGGGGTCGAGGACGACGACTTCACCGTCGACAACACCAAGATCGCCGTCAAGCTGGTCGTCGTCCTGGTGATCACCGGGCTGGTCCTCGCCTACCGCAAGCGGCCCGCGATCAGCCGCGGTGTCCTCTTCGCCATCGGCGGTCTCACCCTGCTGAACGCCGGGATCGCCGTCTTCTGGCACTGACCTAGCGGTTGGCGGACGTGTAGGGGAGGAGGGCCATCTCGCGGGCGTTCTTGATGGCGCGGGCGACCTGCTTCTGCTGCTGGACGCTCAGCCCGGTGACCCGGCGGGAGCGGATCTTGCCCCGGTCGGAGATGAACTTCCGCAGCAGCGCGGTGTCCTTGTAGTCGATGTAGGTGATGCCGTCGCGGTCGAGCGGGTTCTGCTTCGGCTTGCGCTTGCCGGTCGGCGCCGGGCGTCGGGCCATGGTCGGGTGTCCTTTGTTGTTGAATGTCGTTTTCATTTAGCATAGCGGCTGACACTCAGGAGGAGACCAAATGGCCGTTCCGAAACGCAAGATGTCACGCTCGAACACCCGCCACCGCCGGGCCCAGTGGAAGGCGACCCCGGTCGACCTGGTGCCGATCACGGTGAACGGCAGGCAACTCCGCGTCCCTCGGTCCCTGGTGAAGGCCTACCAGCGCGGCCTGCTCGACTGAATGCGCCACCCCGGCGGGGGCGGTGCGGGCTTGGCGGCTGTTATACCGTCGAGTGCTATGGAGCGGAATCTCACTGCCGAACAGCTCGCGCTCTTCGAGAAGGAGTTCGTGTCGAACCCGCAGTACCGGGTGATGCAGAACGCCGTCACGCAGACGCCGGTCAACGCCATCGCCCTCGACCGCCAGGTCGTCACCTCGATCGACCATTCGGTGTCGCATCTGCTCGACGACTGGAAGGTGACGAACCAGAAGAAGAGCGGCCGCTGCTGGCTGTTCGCCGGGCTGAACCTGCTCCGCGTCGGCGCGGCCGAGAAGCTCGGCGTCAAGGACTTCGAGTTCTCCCAGAACTACCTGCTGTTCTGGGACAAGTTCGAGCGTTCGAACTTCTTCCTGGAGGCGATCATCGAGACCGCCGGCCGGGACGTCGACGACCGGACCGTGGCGCACCTGCTGTCCGACCCGATCGGTGACGGCGGCCAGTGGAACATGTTCGTCGCGCTGGTCCGCAAGCACGGCCTGGTGCCGAAGTCGGCGATGCCGGAGACCGACAGCTCCTCGGCGACCGCGCAGATGAACGACGTCCTGCGCAAGCTGCTCCGCCAGGGCGCCCGCGACCTGCGGGCACTGGACACCGTCGAGGCGCGGCGCGACCGCAAGCAGGAGATCCTGACCACCGTGCACCGGGTGCTGAGCATCCACCTCGGCACGCCGCCGCAGAAGTTCCTGTGGCAGTGGAAGGACAACGAGAAGGAGTTCCACCGCGACGGCTGGATGACGCCGGCCGAGTTCGCCGCGCGGTACGTCCAGTTGCCGCTGGAGGAGTACGTCTGCCTGGTGCACGACCCGCGTGAGTCCAGCCCGGTCGGCAAGACCTTCACCGTCGACTACCTCGGCAACGTCATCGACGCGCCGCCGGTGGTGTACCTGAACGTCGACATCGAACTGATGAAGCAGCTCACCCAGGACGCGATCGTCGGCGGTGAGCCGGTCTGGTTCGGCTGCGACGTCGGCAAGCAGATGAACGCCGACCTCGGCTACTGGGACGCCAAGCTGTACGACTACGGCTCGGTCTACGACGCCGAGTTCACCCTGGACAAGGCCGAGCGGCTGCTGCACCACGAGACGCTGATGACGCACGCGATGCTGTTCACCGGCGTCGACGTGGTGGACGGCAAGCCGCGCCGCTGGCGGGTGGAGAACAGCTGGGGCGACGAGAAGGCGGACAACGGCTTCTGGACCATGAACGACTCGTGGTTCGGCGAGCACGTCTTCGAGGTCGCCGTACGGCGCTCAGCGCTGCCGGCCGAGCTCCAGGCCCGCCTCGACGACGAGCCGATCGTGCTGCCAGCCTGGGACCCGATGGGCGCCCTCGCGGACTAACGAATCAGACCCATCGCCTCGGTGGGGCGTTCGAGGGTCGGCAGGTGGCCGGCCCAGGGCAGGTCGACGCGTTCGACGTTGGGAAGCCGGTCGGCCAGGTAGGCCGCGCAGTTGCGGAACCACTCGAAGTCATGTGCGCCCGTGATCAGTCGCACGGGCGCGCTGATCTTCTCCGGCTCGACGGCGTACTCCTCGTTGTCGACGTCCCCGGCCGCGAGCTGCAGCTCGAAGGCGCGCCTTTGCATGGTGCGCAGGAGGACCTTGGCGTGGTCGTCCGCCTCGGGGCCGAGCCAGCTCCGCACGATGAGGTCGGTGGCACCGTCGACGTCGTCGGCCTCGAGCGACCGTCCCTCCTCGGCCCAGACCGCCCGGATGTCCGCGGTCGGCTCCACCCCGTCGGTCGGCGCACAGATCAGCACCAGCCTGCTGAACCGCTCCGGCTGCCGGCTCGCGACCTGCTGGACGACGTAGCCGCCGTACGACGCTCCGACGGCCTCGACCGTCTCCACGCCCAACTCGTCCAGCACCGCGAGGACGTCCCCCGCGTCGGAGTACTTCGCCCCCGGCTCCAGCGGCGTCTCGCCGTACCCGCGGAGATCGACCGTGATCACCCGGTGGTCCTTGCTCAGCTCATCCACCTGCCGAGCCCACATCCGCGCATCCGCCACTCCGGCGTGCACCAGCAACACCGCCGGCCCGTCCCCAACCACCCAATGAGCAATAGTCATGCCCGCACCCTCCCCGCTCACCACCCCCAGCGCAAACTGATTAGCCGAGGCGGACGACGGTGAAGGCTTCGGCGTGGTGGTTCGGGGGGAAGCCGGCGTCGCGGGCGTTGTCCTGGGACCAGCGGCGCATGTCGGCGGCGAGAGTCTCGGGGTCACGGTGCTGGCTGGCGTGGCACAGGAGGGCGGCGATCTTCTGGTCGACGGTGTCGGTGATGTCGACCCAGTGGTTGCGCTCCGGATGCTCCATCATCCACAGCTCGCCGACGTCCCAGGCCTCCTCGGTCAGGTCGTCGTACGCGTAGGGGTTGCCGGCCGCGGGGTAGAAGGCACGGACCGTCGCCTCGGCGGTGGCGAGGTGGTCGGGGTGGGAGACCTGCAGGCGTGACCACCAGCGTTCGGGCGACTGGGTCAGCAGGCGCTGCGGGCGGATCCGGCGGATCAGCCGGGTGATGTCGCGGACCAGGTCGAGGCCCGGCTCGACCTGACCGTCGACGTACCCGAGGAAGTGCAGGTTGTGTACGCCGACGTGCTCCGCGGCCGCGGTCTGCTCGGCGCGTCGTACCGCGGGGATCTCGGCCCGGTCGCGATCCGGCTCGAAACCGCCCGCCTGGCCGTCGGTGACGATGCAGTAGTGCACCTCGATCCCGGCCTTGGTCCAGGTCGCGACCGTCCCGGCACCGCCGAAGTCGATGTCGTCGGGGTGCGCGACCACCACCAGCACCCGCTCGATCTCGCTGTCCGGGCGCGGATTCGGCTCAGGCATGCTCATTCGTCCGACCTTAACGCGCGGCTTGGGTACCGGGGGCAAGCTGGTGATGACGGGGAGGAGGTTCGATGGACCTGGGCGGCGAGTGCGAGCCGCGGGACGTCCGGATGGACGCCGGGCGGCTGGGGGCGGCGCTCGACCTGGTCCGGACCCGCAAGGCGGCGGCCCAGCTGTGCGTGATCCGCGACGGCCGGGTGGTGGTCGACCAGGCGATCGGCTGCGCACCCGACGCGCTGTTCTGGCTGTTCTCGGCGGGCAAGCCGTACGTCGCGATCGTGATCCACCGGCTCGTGGAAGCCCGCCTGCTGCACCTGGACGACGCGGTGGCGGCGTACTGGCCCGAGTTCGGTGAGAACGGCAAGCGGGACATCACCGTTCGCCAGGTGCTGCAGCATCGGTCCGGCCTGACCACGGTCGGCCGGTACCTGGCCGAGGCCCGGGCGATGAGCGACTGGGATCGGTCGCTGCAGCGGATCGAGCAGGCCCGGCCGCTCTGGCCGATCGGCACGGTCGCGTACAGCCCGCTCGCGTTCGGCTTCGTCCTCGGCGAGGTCGCATATCGATGCTCCGGGCAACCGATCGAGGAGCTGGTACGGCGCTTGATCCTCGAGCCGCTGGGTGTTGCCGACACGTTCCTCGGCCTGCCGGGCGACCTTTGGAACCGGGCCGTCCCGATCCGGGTCAGCGGCCCGGTCGGCCCGGTCGTCCAGTCGATCGTGAACAACCGCGGTACCCGGCAGGCCGTCGTACCGGCGGCCGGGATGTCCGCCACCGCACGGGACCTGGCGACCTTCTACCAGGCGCTCCTGGACGGCGGAGCCGGGCCTGCCGGCCCGATCCTGCGGCCGGACTCGATCGCGGCGGCGGTCGAGCCGACCAGCGAGGGTGAGCTGGACCGGACCGTCAACGCGCCGATCCGGTGGTCGCAGGGGTTCCAGCTCGGCGGGCCACGGTTCGTCCCGCAGGTGGTCACACCGCTCGGGACGACGAGCAGTCCGCGGACGTTCGGGCACAACGGCAGCAACTGCTGTATCGGCTGGGCCGACCCCGACCGGCGGATCGCCTACGCCTACCTGACCAACCGGATCGGCCGCCGGGACGCCGACGTCGCCCATCACGCCGCGGTCGCCGACAAGGTCCTCGAGGCCGCGTTCGACTGACGATCAGACCAGGACCGGCACCCGGTTGCGGTGCTGGATGACCTGGTCGACGATGCCGTACTCGCGGGCACCCTCGGCGGTCAGCACGTGGTCGCGATCGGTGTCGTGCCGCAGCCGCTCGATCGTCTGCCCGGTGTGAGCGGCGAGGATCGACTCGACCTGACCGCGGACCCGGACCACCTCGTCGGCCTGCAGGATCAGGTCCGGGATGGTGCCCTGACTGCGCGCGGCCGGCTGGTGCAGGACGACCCGCGCGTGCGGCAGCACTGCGCGTTGCCCGGCCGCGCCGGCGGCGAGCAGGACCGCGCCGGCCGCGACCGCCTGCCCGACGCAGCAGGTCGAGATCGGCGACTGGATGTACTGCATCGTGTCGTAGATCGCGAGCATCGCGGTCATGTCGCCGCCCTCGCAGTTGATGTAGAAGTTGATCTCCTGGTCCGGCTTGTCCGCCTCCAGGTGCAGCAGTTGCGCGATCAGCGCGTTCGCGACACCGGCGTCGATCGCCGTGCCGAGGTAGATGACGCGCTCGCTGAGCAGGTGCGAATAGACGTCCATGATCCGTTCGCCCCGCGGGCTCTGGGCGATCACGTTTGGAATCGTGTAGGTGCTCATCACGCGGCCTTTCGCTGGGGCATGACCTGGTCGAAGGAGTCGACGATGTGGTCGATGAAGCCGTACTCGCGGGCCTGTTCGGCGGTGTACCAGTGGTCGTGCAGCGAGTCCTCGTGCACGGTCTCGAACGGCTGCCCGGTGTCCTCGGCGATCAGCCGCAGGACGGTGTCGCGGATGTGCCGCAGGTCGTTGGCCTGGATCTCGATCTCGACCGCGGACCCGCCGATCCCGGCCGACCCCTGGTGCATCAGGACCCGCGCGTGCCGCAGGGCGTACCGCTTGCCCGGCGTCCCCGCGGACAGCAGGAACTGCCCGGCACTGCAGGCCAGCCCGATCGCCAGCGTCGACACGTCACACGGCACCAGCCGCATCACGTCCCGGATCGCCAGCATCGACGGCACCGAGCCGCCGAGTGAGTGGATCCACAGGGAGATGTCCCGGTCCGGGTCATCGGCCGCCAGGGTGAGGATCTGCGTCGCCAGCAGGGTTCCGTTGTCGTCGTCGAGGGTCCCGTCCAGTACGACGATCCGCTGCGCGAGCAGCCGCTGACGCGCGGACTCGTTGAACAGCGGCGGTTTGTTGTCTTCAGCCATGTCCCCAACCCTGACCGGCCGGACCCGCCCACCCCAGCTTTTCTGCTGTCGGCGACTCTGCCCACAGCAAACGAGTCCTGACGGCAGCATCCGGTCACCACCGCGCCCCGCACCCGGCGGCGTGAGATCGTGTGCCGGGTGCCGGACGAAGGTGAGGGCGGATGCGCATCCTGTTCTGGGCGCTCGGGTACCTGGCGTCGTGCGCGCTGGTGTTCGCCGGGTGCATGACGGCGTTCGTCGGATTCGTGGGCCTGAACACCGAACGGAACGCCTATCGGGTGGACGTCGGCCCGCGTGGCGGCGAGTGCGGTAGCGGGTTCCTGCATCTCGATGTCGAGACGGGCGGAGAGCTGTACTGCGGGTCGGTGGGTGTGAGGCCGATCCAGAAGCCGAAGACCAACGCGATGTTCGGTTTCACCGACGCACAGAAGGACGAGGTCTACCGGCTGGCTCGTGACCTCGGCGAGGACGGGTTGTCCGCGGCGGACGAGGACCGGATTCAGGCGGTCCTCGACAAGTACAAGGCGACCGTGCCGGCCGCGGCGCGGTTCCGGTCGGCGGATCGCTGGTGGTGGGGCATCCCGGAAGCCTGGTACGGCGTCGCGATGATCGTCGTGGGCGGCCTGGGGATCCTGGTGGTGCGTCAGCTGGCCGACTGAGGTTTGGCGGCGATGCCGAGAACGTGCGGGGAGGCGGGGCTCGGGCCGAAGGGGAAGCGGTCGAGGGTCTCGATGGTGAAGCCCGCCGCCTCGATGGCGGCGGCCGTGTCGCGGTGGACGTGACAGCCGCCGCTGAACCAGGACCAGACAGTGGCATCCGCGACCCGCTGGAGGCGGTCCAGCCGGGTGCCCGGCTCGGCCGCGACATGTTCGTAGAACCTGAGTTCCCCGCCGGGACGGAGTACGCGGAACGCCTCGGCCAGCGCGACGGCCTGGTCCGGCACCGAGCACAACACCAGCGACGCGACCACGGCGTCCACAGAGCCGTCCGTGAGCGGCAGGTTGTCCGCCGTACCGTTGACGACCTCCACCGGTACGGCGGCCGCGAAGGCCCGGGACTCCGCCTTGGCGCGCAGGTAGGCCTCGGGCTCGACGGCGATCACGCCCGTCACCTCGGCGGGGTAGTGGGCGAAGTTCCCGCCGTCCCCGGCGCCGATCTCGACCACCTGCCCGGCCAGACCGTCCAGCAGCCGCTTCCGGTGGCCGGCCGCGCCCTGCTCGTCGAGTTGCGGGCGCACCCGGGCGTAGACGCGCGCGAACACCGGATGTCCCATGCCAACCCAGCCTAGATCCCCCCGCGTTCGAACCGGCGTTCGGTAACTGTCGGAGTGAGCGCCTAAGGTGTTCGGTGATGACTACGCTGTTCTCGCCTGATGAGCTCCCGGTGCCGCTGGAGGAGCCCACGAAGCATCGGACCGATCCGGAGTCGCTGCTCGAAGGGCTCAATCCGCAGCAGCGGGCCGCCGTCGTGCACGCGGGCAAGCCGCTGCTGGTGGTGGCCGGCGCCGGCTCGGGCAAGACGCGGGTGCTGACCCGGCGGATCGCCTACCTGCTGGCGGCCCGCGACGCGCACCCGGGGTCGATCCTGGCGATCACGTTCACCAACAAGGCCGCCGCGGAGATGCGCGAGCGGGTGGTGGACCTGGTCGGGCCGCGGGCGAAACTGATGTGGGTCTCGACGTTCCACTCCTCGTGCGTGCGGATCCTGCGCCGCGACATCAAGCGGTTCGGGATCAACTCGACGTTCTCGATCTACGACGACACCGACTCGCGCCGGCTGATGACGCTGGTCTGCCGTGAGCTCGACCTGGACGTCAAGCGGTACAACCCGCGTGCGGTGCTGAACTGGATCAGCACCCAGAAGAACGAGTTGATCGACCACGAGACCGCGGCGGCGAAGGCGGGGAACCATCTCGAGGAGACGTACGCCGAGTGCTACCGGATCTACCAGGAGCGGCTGGCCCAGGCGAACGCGCTGGACTTCGACGACCTGCTGATGACGACGGTCAACCTGCTGCAGGCGTTCCCGGACGTCCGTGAGTACTACCGGCGCCGGTTCCGCCACGTGCTGGTCGACGAGTACCAGGACACCAACCACGCGCAGTACACGCTGATCCGCGAGCTCTGCGGCGAGGACGACCCGAACTACAACGGCCCGACCGCGCCGCCGGCCGAGCTGATGGTGGTCGGCGACTCCGACCAGTCGATCTACGCGTTCCGGGGGGCGACGATCCGCAACATCCTCGCCTTCGAGGAGGACTTCACCGGCGCCGAGACGATCCTGCTGGAGCAGAACTACCGCTCCACCCAGACCATCCTGTCCGCCGCCAACGCGGTGATCAGCCGGAACGAGGGGCGCAAGGCGAAGAACCTCTGGTCCGACCAGGGCCAGGGTGAGCAGATCGCGGTGTACGTCGCCGACAACGAGCACGACGAGGCCCAGTTCGTCGCCGACGAGATCGACCGGCTCACCGACACCGAGGGCATCAAGCCGTCCGACGTGGCGGTCTTCTACCGGACCAACGCCCAGTCCCGGGTCTTCGAAGAGGTCTTCATCCGGACCGGCCATCCGTACAAGGTGGTCGGCGGGGTCCGGTTCTACGAGCGCAAGGAGGTCCGCGACGCGCTCGCGTACCTGCGCGTGCTGGTGAACCCCGAGGACACCGTGTCGCTGCGGCGGATCCTGAACGTGCCGAAGCGCGGGATCGGCGACCGCGCCGAGGCCGCGATCGAGGCGCTGGCGGCGCGGGACCGGATCTCGTTCGCCCAGGCCCTGCGCCGGGCGCACGACGCCCCGGCGATGGCGAGCCGCTCGGTGAACGCCGTACAGGCCTTCATCGACATCCTTGACGAGCTGACCGCGATGGTCGACTCGGGTGCGCCGCCGGACGACATCCTGGACGTCGCGCTGCACCGGTCCGGGTACTACGAGGAGCTGCAGAAGTCGACGGATCCGCAGGACGAGACCCGGCTGGAGAACCTGGACGAGTTCATCTCGGTGGCCCGGGAGTTCGTCGAGGAGCGGACCGCCGCCGGTGATCCGGCCGACCTGCAGGCGTTCCTCGAGCGGGTCGCGCTGGTCGCCGACGCGGACCAGATCCCGGACGCGGCCGACGACGGCGGCGTGGTCACGCTGATGACGCTGCACACCGCGAAGGGGCTGGAGTTCCCGGTGGTGTTCCTGACCGGGATGGAGGACGGCGTCTTCCCGCACTCGCGGTCGCTCACCGACCTGAAGGAGCTGGAGGAGGAGCGGCGGCTCGCGTACGTCGGGATCACCCGGGCCCGGCAGCGGCTGGCGATCTCCCGGGCCGCGGTCCGGTCGGCGTACGGCGCCCCGCAGCACAACCCGCCGTCGCGGTTCCTGGAGGAGATTCCGGCCGAGCTGCTCGACTGGCGGCGGGACGAGTCGGCGATCACCCGCTGGTCCGGCACCGGTACGTCGAGGGGCAGCGGCATCTCCAGTCGCTACGAGCCACCGCGTCGTACTGCCTCCGACAAGCCGGTGATCAGCCTGAACCCGGGCGACCGGGTCGTCCACGACAGCTTCGGGATGGGCACCGTCGTGGTCGTCCGTGGCGAGGGCCAGCAGGCCCAGGCCGACATCGACTTCGGGTCCGAAGGGGTCAAGCGGCTGCTGCTGCGTTATGCGCCGGTGGAGAAGATCTGAGTCAAGTTCTGGGGCCGGTGCGTTGCATCTGGGCCGGAGATTGAGACAATCAAGGATCTTCGGCCCTCCCCCGGAAGCGTTCTCGCCATGTCCAAGTCGGTAGCAGGCAGTCACCGCCGGATCATCCTGGCGGGAGCCAACCCTGGGCTGCGGCTGTTCGACGAGACCGGCAAGGTGACCGCGTACGCGTCGATCTGGATGGTCGACTGGTCCATCCGCGGCGCCGGTACGGCGGTGATCCTCTGGTTCGACGGGATCGTCCGGGTGGTGTCGGAGGACGTCGACCTGGCCTCCTGGCTGGAGCGCTACTTCGTTCGCTCGTTCCTCGAGGTCCAGGGCCTGCCCTGGCACGAGCCGGCGGTCGAGCGCGACCTGGTCCAGGTGTCGATGAACCTGGCCGAGGGGCTGACCGCGAAGGCGGCCGACATCCAGATCGAGATGGGCGGGGTGCTCGACCGCCGCCTGTTCGCCACCGACAACTTCCAGCTCGCCGAGGGCAACCACAGCCTCAGCCTGGTGATCGCCCCGGTCCGGTCCGCGACCGTCTCGATCGGCGGCGCCTCCGTCCCCGGGTTCGTCCAGGTCGACGGTTCACCCGACAAGCCCGGCTCGTCCGCCTTCCTCACCACCGCCGAGGTCTGGCGCCGCTAGACCTGCCGCGGCTGGGCCTAGCGCGGCTGGGCCTGGCGGAGCGCCCACCAGTTGTCCATCCGCTCGACCGCCTCGCGGCCGCCGTCGAGCACCCGTTGGAGCCTGAGCAGGTATGCCGCGATCCCGGCCGTGCCCTGCATCCAGCCCACACCCGGCGGCAGCAGCGGGTCCTCGTTGCGATGTTCGACGAAGCGCCAGTACGCCGTGCCGTCGTCGTGGAACGCCCGCTCCACCAAGGCATCGCCGAGCCGTACGGCGAACTCCAGGTCGTCCTCGTCGCCGTCGCGGTGCCAGGAGTCCAGGAAGACGTCGGCGACTCCCGCCGTACCACAGCAGCGTCCGTCGTTGTCCCAGAAGCCCGGGTAGAGCCGCTCGGGTACGCCGGAGTGCCGGACGCTGTCCAGACACCGCCGATGCCAGACGGCCGGCGTCTCGCCGGCAACCTTCTCCACCCCGGCGTACTCGAGTGCGCGGAACAACAGCGACGTACCAGCGCCGCCGTGGCACCAGTTGTAGGTGAACTCGTCGCCGCGCCGCTCCTCCCACGGGACCACGCGCGGCACCCGGAAGCCCTTGTCGTCGTTGACCCCGAGCGTGATCAGGTGCTCGGCTCCGGCCCGGGCGGCGTCGATCAGGTCGGCTGCCTCCAGCTCGACACCGGCCAACGCCAACACGGTCGCGATACCGGCCAAGCCGTGCGAGAAGTTCGGAATCTCGGCCTTCGGCTCGGTCGAGAAGCGGCGGGGGACGAACGGCCAGGTCGCCGGCTCCTCCTTCTCGGCCATCAGCAGCCCGGCCGCCCGCTCGACCAGTGCGCGGGCGTCCTCGCCTCGCCGATCGGCCCAGAGCGCGCCCATCAGTACGGCGCCGGTGCCGAGCGTCGCGTCGTTCGCGACCGCGCCCGGGAGGTACTTGGGCGGGGCGAGGAAGCTCTCCGGCCAGCCGTTGTCGGTGGTGAGCTCGGCGATCCGGTCCACGGCGGGTTGCGCGCCGGGTTCACCGAGAGCGGTGAGGACGCCGATCGCGCTGACCAGGCCGTCGAAGTACGTGATCGACGTCTCGGCCGGGATCGCGCGACAGACCCGGTCGGCGATCGCGGCGGCCAGGTCCTGCTCGCCGGCCGTCCAGGCGCGGGCGAGCCTGATCTCCGCCAGTGCGTGCGCCAGGCCGCCGACGCCTCCGTGCATGCCGTCGCGGTACTCCTCCGGCTTGTCGCCACCGGCGGCCTCGGGGATCCACGGGCCGGCGTCGTCCCACTGCACCTGTCCGAGGACCCAAGCCCAGGCCGCTTCGCCCAGTTCGCCGTACTGCGTTGCCGTCATGGGCGGGCGTTCCGCAGCCGGATGCCGCTGAACTCGAGGCTGCTGATTACGACCGCGGACCAGAACTCGTGCAACCGGTTCAGCACCCGCAACTGAATCCCGGCCTCGTCGTGCAGCTGGAAGAGATCGCCAACCCGCTCCGGCGGCCCCAGTGGTCGCACCACGGTGGTGGCGACCATCGCGGCGTCGACCTCGACAAAGGGTTCGGCGGGCAGCCGGTAGGCGTACAGCTTGACCGAGCGCATCGCATCGAGCCAGCCGTACTCCACCGCGTGCACACGGCTGCCGGAGCCGGCGCCGATGATGCGGGCCTGGTCGTCGGGAGTGGTGGAGGGGCCGACCCACGCCATAGCGCGGGGGCACTGCCTCGGGAACCAGTAGTCGGGAGCGCGGTCGTAGCCGACGGCCCAGACGTAGGGAGTGGCCTCTCGCGTCGTCTTGGCGACGTGTGGCCGGAACACCTCGATGGCCGGATCTTCGGAGAAGTGCAGAACCTCTCCGGGTGCTGGACGCATGCCGGGGATCCTAGTCCGGCCGGCGGGCGGTCTCAGCTGGTTTCAGGTACTGCGGGGAGCTCAGGGGTTGAGGCCGCAGTGGTCGCGCAGCCACGGCATCGGGTCGACCGCGTCGCCCCCGCCCGGGTGGACCTCGAAGTGCAGGTGCGGGCCGGTGGTGTTGCCGGTCATCCCGACCGCGCCGACCTGGTCCCCGGCGTACACGGTCTCGCCGACCGACACGCTGAACTTCGACATGTGGTTGTACCAGGTGACGGTGCCGTCCTCGTGCCGCACCTGAACCTGGCGACCGTACGGGCCGGCCCAGTCGGCGAAGATCACCACACCCTTCATCACGGTCCGGATCGGGGTGCCGATCGGGGCGGCGAAGTCGGTGCCGGTGTGGTTGCGGGCCCAGCGGCTGCCGCCCTGACCGAACGTCGCGGTGACGCGGTAGTCGGAGATCACCATCTCGCAGCGGGTGGCGGACTCGCGGATCTTCTTCTCCGCCGCGTCGGCCGCGGCCTTGGCCTTGGCGAGGGCGGAGGCGCGCTTGGCGGTGAGGGCCTGGGTGGCGGTGAGCTTGGCGGCGCGGGCCTTCGCCAGCTGGGCGGCCGCGGCCTGCTTCTTGTTCGTGTCGTTGCCGGCCAGCTGGACCCGGGAGGAGTCACGGGTGGCGAGCTGGCGGGCCTGGATGCGTGCGGTGGTGATGCCGGACAGCTGCCCGTTGTCCATGCTGAGGGCGGCGAGGTTGACCGCCGAGTTCGCCTGTGTCGGCGAGGCGAGCGAGCTGTGGCTGAACCCGACAGCTCCCGCTGCCGCGGCGAGGGCCGCGGTCAAACCGACGATCTGGGTACTACTCGGGGTGGTACGCCTGGCAACACGATGCTTGGCACTGTGACGTCCTGCGCCGGGCTTGCGCGCAGCGTTGCCTGGCGTGACGCGGTTGCCCGCGGCACGGTGCTGAGACACGAGTGGCCTTTCGGTCACAGGGGAGGGGCTTTGGGGAACGGCCGGAGCCTTTCCCCACCCGTCCGGAGATTTATTCCCCGTCCGGGCTCATGCACGATAACGGATCAGTCACGAGGCGACAAACCCCGCCACCCACTTTTCTCCGGCTCCTTCACGAAACTTTTGCATGCGCGGCTGCACGTGCATCCGCCCGATGCCGCTCAGAAAGCTGCCCTGTCAGGCACAATCGAGCATTGTCAGGACAACGTCAGGCGACGGTGTCCTGATCGTCCAGGTGGGCCAGCACCCCGGTGATCTGGTGCACGACCTCGCCGTGGAACGGCAGGGACAGGTGGCCCACGCCGTACACGCGAACATTACTGGCCACCAGGTCGGGGTGGCGGATCCGGGCCCGCCGCTGCGGCACGATCAGCTGGTCGACGTCGCTGTAGAACGCGACGAACCTGGTCGCGCAGTCAGGTGCCGGCTCGGCGAGTTCGGCCATCAGGTCGCTGTCCGGCCGCACCTGCTTGACCAGCGGCCACGGCAGCAGCCGGGCGGCGACGGTGCCCTGGTGCGGCGTGCCGAGGGTGACGCAGGTGTGCACGCGCTCGTGACCTCCGAGCCGCTGGACGTAGTACCGGGCGATCAGGCCGCCCAGGCTGTGCCCGATCACGTGGATCTGGTCGGACCCCGATTCGTCGCAGATCCGCTCCACCTCGTCCGCCATCCGTTCCGCGGTACGGCGGACGTCCAGGGTCAGCGGTGAGTACGAGAACGTGTGGATGCTGCTGAAGCCGCGCCGGAGCAGTTGCCGGCGCATCAGCGCGAAGACGGTGTGGTTGTCGATGATCCCGTGGACGAGCAGGATCGGCGTACCGGCGGCCCGGACGTCGCTGACCAGCAGGCTGCGCTGGGCCGGGGTGAGGCCGGCCAGGTTCAGCCGGGCGGTGTGCGAGCCGGAGCCGCCGACCAGGCCGAGCGGGTACATCGCCAGATGGGTGGTCAGCCAGCCCAGCTCGATCGCCGCTCCCTGCAGGACGCGCGGTGAGAGTGCGGTCCGGGCGCCGTAGCGGAGGCCGTCCAGGGCGCCGCGTACCTCGTCCTGCCAAGCGCTCATGGGCGACTCCTCACGCAACCAGACCCCCCGGATCGGTCCGATCTCTTTCACGGTAACCGGTTCCCACTTGGCGTGTCGGGGAACACACACCTCCGTGTCTTATCCGAGAGGAAGGGACCGGTTAGCCTGCGGACATGCCTCCTACGAGTCCTCTGCGAGTCGTCGTCGCGAAGCCGGGCCTGGACGGCCACGACCGCGGCGCGAAGGTCGTCGCCCGGGCGCTGCGGGACGCGGGTATGGAGGTCATCTACACCGGTCTGCACCAGACGCCCGAGCAGATCGTCGAGACCGCGATCGCCGAGGACGCCGACGCGATCGGGCTGTCGGTGCTGTCCGGCGCGCACATGACCCTGTTCAAGCGGGTCCGCGAACTGCTGGTCGAGCGGGACGCCGAGGACATCGTGGTGTTCGGCGGCGGTATCATCCCGGACGCCGACCTGCAGCCGCTCGCCGAGCTCGGTGTGCACAAGATCTTCACGCCCGGCGCCACCACCACCGAGATCGTCGAGTGGGTCCGCACCCACGTCGGCGACGCGTCCGCCTCGACGGCCTGACGCCGTTCGCCCGACCGCGTCGGGGTCGTCGAACGGGCCCGAGCGTCTCCTTCCACTCCGGAGCGTGATGGCGACACGGTGGAGTCGATCTGAACGGATACGGTGCGTTCAGTCACGTTACTAACCGGTAATACCGAATCGTTAAGAAAGACCCGGTTGTGCGGGCTGTCGAATCGCGGTCGCATACAGCCATGCGTCTGTCCGTTTCAGAGACTGTTGAGCGGCAAGGTGTGTGGCTCAGGACACATCACCCCCGTCGTCGGTTACTGTCCGGACAGGCGGGATCGCAGCGCGGTGGGGGACTGTGACCCGCTGACGCAGGACCAAGCGACGTCCCATCGGGAGAGGGCAGGTAAACGATGAGGTTTGAACGATCACACACACGCAAGGCGGCCTTCGTGGCCGTCGTCAGCAGCCTTGCGCTGCTCGCGACCGCGTGTGGTGGCGGAGACGACGGAGGCGATGGTGGCACCGGCACTGGCGCGGGCGGGGGAGCACTGGAGGGCCGCGGCCCGATCACCTTCGCGACCGGCAAGGACACCTCCGGGAACCTGACGAACCAGGTCAACGCGTGGAACTCCCAGCACCCGGACGAGAAGGTCACGGTGGCGGAGCTGCCGGAGTCCGCGGACCAGCAGCGTGCCCAGATGATCTCCAACGCGCAGAACAAGTCCGACGCGTTCAGCGTGCTCAACCTGGACGTGGTCTGGACCGCGGAGTTCGCGGCCAACCGCTGGGTCACCGAGCTGCCGGAGGACCAGTTCCCCGATCTGAACAAGCTGCTGCCGTCGACGGTCGACACCGCGAAGTACCGCGACAAGCTGTACGCCGTACCGGTGACGTCCGACGGTGGCCTGCTGTACTACCGCAAGGATCTGCTGGACAAGGCCGGCGTGCAGCCGCCGAAGACCTGGAAAGAGATGCAGGACGCCTGCGCGAAGGTCAAGGCGCTGCCCGAGGCCAAGAACGCGAGCTGCTACGCCGGTCAGTTCGAGAAGTACGAAGGCCTCACGGTGAACTTCTCCGAGGCCGTCAACGGTGCGGGCGGTGTGGTCGTCGGTGACGACGGCAAGCCGAACGTGGACACCCCGGAGGCGCTGGAAGGCCTGAACTTCCTCGTCGAGGGCTTCAAGTCCGGGATGATCCCGCGGCCGGGTATCACCTACAAGGAGGAAGAGGGCCGGCGTGCCTTCCAGGAGGGCAACCTGATCTTCCACCGCAACTGGCCCTACGTGTACGCGCTGGCGAACAAGACCGACGGCTCGTCGAAGATCGCCGGCAAGTTCGGGGTCGCGCCGCTGCCGGGCAAGGACGGCCCGGGCGTGTCCACCCTGGGTGGCCACAACTACGCGATCTCCGAGTTCGCGAAGAACAAGGCGACCGCCGCGGACTTCATCAAGTTCATGTCCAGCGAGGAGCGGCAGAAGGCCAACGTCGAGAAGACCTCGCAGGCGCCGACCTGGGCCTCGCTGTACGACGACCCGGCGCTGACCAAGCAGTTCCCGTACCTGGCCCCGCTGAAGGCCTCGATCGAGACCGCCAAGTCGCGGCCGAAGGTGGTCAAGTACGGCGACGTGACGACTGCGATCCAGGAGGCGGCGTACGGCGCACTGACCGGTGCGACGCCACCCAAGGACGCGCTCAGCCAGCTGCAGACCAAGTTGAGCTCGCTCATCACGCAATGACCGAAGCGGCGGGGCCGGCGCGTAGCTTCACCGCTGCGGGCCGGCCCCGGCCTGTCGCTGCCCGCGGAAAGCGGGCGGAAAGAAGGAGGCAGAGGTGAGTACATCCGCCCCGGTCGCGCAGCGGCCGACGCCGGAAACCACCAAGAAGCCCAAGCGGCGGAGCTCGTTCAACGAGGGCACCGGCCGGCTGGCCGCACTGCTGCTGTCGCCGACGCTGATCGTCCTCGGCCTGGTCGTCCTCTACCCGATCCTGTCGGCGTTGCGCGAGTCGCTCTACCAGAGCGGGCAGCGGATCGACGAGGCGGGCTTCGTCGTCCAGGGGTCGGAGTTCGTCGGGCTGCAGAACTTCACGGCGATCTTCTCAGGTGAGACCGGCGACCGATTCTGGAACGCTTTCTACAACACCACGTTCTTCACCGTCACGTGCGTGGTCCTGGAGACCATCCTGGGTGTCGCGATGGCCCTGGTGATGCACAAGGCGTTCAAGGGCCGCGGTATCGTCCGGGCCAGCATCCTGGTCCCGTGGGCCATCCCGACCGTCGTGTCGGCGTTGCTGTGGAAGTGGATCTTCCAGGCCGACGGCATCGCCAACGACATCCTCGGGACGCAGATCCTGTGGTCCACCGAAGGCTGGCAGTCGGTGCTGTCGGTGATCGTCGCCGACACCTGGAAGACGGCACCGTTCATCGGCCTGCTGGTGCTGGCCGGGCTGCAGACCATCCCGGACGAGGTCTACGAGGCCGCCAAGGTCGACGGCGCGAACCCGTGGCAGACGTTCGTCCGGATCACGATGCCGCTGGTGAAGCCGGCACTGCTGGTGGCAGTGCTGTTCCGCATTCTCGACACGCTGCGGATCTTCGACCTGCCGTTCGTGCTGGTCGGCCCGAACAAGGAGTCGGTCGAGACGTTGTCGATCCTGGCTTATCTCGAGGCGAACGAGACCCGGTACGGACCGGCGGCGGCGTACGCGACGTTGCTGTTCGTCTACGTCGCGGTGGTCGCGTACGTGTTCGTGAAGCTGCTGGGCGCCGACGTGTTCGGCGACACCGTGCAGCGCAAGCCCAAGAAGAACGGCAAGAACGGGCGAGGCCGGCGCAACGAACTGTCACCGGGTACGTCGGCGGGTGCCGCGACGGGCAGTGCGACCGCCGGAAGTGGAGGTTTGTGATGGCTGTGGCCGAGAACGCCCCGAAGAAGGTCATCGACGTCAAGGCGGCCGAGGCGCCGTGGTACCGGCGGTGGCTGCCGCTGCTCGGTGTCGCGCTGATCGTGATCTACTGCCTGGCGCCGTTCTACTGGATGGTGGTGTCGGCGCTGCGCCGGCCGAGCGACCAGTTCGACAACTCGATCATTCCGCGGAACTGGTCGATCACGAACTTCACCGACGTGTTCAAGCCGGGCACAGGGTTCGGCCGCGGCCTGCTGAACAGCCTGATCGTGGCCGGTACGGTGACGATCCTGACGCTGATCATCGGCATGGTCGCGGCCTACACGCTGGCCCGGCTGGACTTCCGCGGCAAGAACTTCGTGCTGGCGATCATCATCACCACCTCGATGTTCCCCGGCATCTCGCTGGTGGTGCCGCTGAAGAAGCTGTTCGTCGACATCGAGTGGATCAACACCTACCAGGCGATGATCGTGCCCAGCCTGTCGTTCGCGCTGCCGCTGGCGGTGTGGAACCTGACCGCGTTCTTCCGGCAGATGCCGCGAGAGCTCGAACAGGCCGCGATGGTGGACGGCTGCACGCCGGCCCAGGCGTTCCGGAAGGTGATCATTCCGCTCGCCGCCCCGGGTGTGTTCACCACCGCGATCATCACCTTCATCGCGGCGTGGAACGAGTTCCTGATCGCGCTGAGCATGGTGAACCGCAAGGAGATCCAGACCGCGAACGTGGTCATCTCGCAGTTCACCGGTACGTCGGGACGCGACCAGCCGTTCGGCAGCCAGATGGCCGCCGGCGTGGTCGTCACCATCCCGCTGGTGATCGCCGTACTGATCTTCCAGCGTCGTATCGTCGCCGGCCTCACGGCAGGTGGCGTGAAGTGAGCCGGTTGCGTTAGTCGTGGTTCGGCGAAGGCCGGAGTCGCTCAGGTGGCTCCGGCCTTCTGCTTGCCGCGATCCGGTGCTGCTCGGTGGTTCAGCCCTTGACCGAGCCCGCGGTCAGGCCGCGGACGAAGTAGCGCTGCAGGCCGAGGAAGACCAGGAGCGGGATGGTCATGCTGAGGAAGGCGCCGGCGGTGAGCAGCTGCCAGCCTTGCTGCTGAGCGCCGATGAGGCCGGCGACCTGGACGGTGAGAACCTCACGCTCGCCCGGTCCGAGGAAGATCAGGGCGACGAGCAGGTCGTTCCAGGTCCAGAGGAACTGGAAGATGGCGAAGGACGCCAGCGCCGGTACCGACATCGGCACGATCAGCCGCCAGAAGGTCTGGAAGTGGGTCGCGCCGTCGATCTTCGCGGACTCGATGACTCCGCGCGGCAGTGTCGCCATGTAGGCCCGAAGGATGAAGATCGCCAGCGGCATGCCGAAACCCGCGTGCGCCAACCAAACCGACGCGAACGTTCCGGTCAGGCCGAGGTCGCCGAAGATCTTGAACAGCGGCACGATGGCAACCTGAAGCGGCACGACCAGCAGTCCCACGATCAGGATGAAGAGCCAGTCACGGCCCGGGAACTCCATGAACGTGAACGCGTACGCCGCGAAGGCGGCGATCATCAGCGGGATGATGGTGGCCGGGAGGCTGACCACGAAGCTGTTCAGGGATGCGTTCCAGCCGCCCTCACGCAGCACCTGGGCATAGTTGTTTCCGGTCCAGTCGGTGAACGGCTTCGTGACCACAGTCCACCAGCCCGAGCTGAGCGCGGCTTCCGGCGTACGGAACGAGGTCACGAGCAGGCCGATGGACGGCATCAGCCACAGGAAGCAGATCACCAGCAGGGCACCCCGGACGAACCAGCCGGCCCGCCCGGAGAGCGCGCCGGCCTCGCGCCGGCGCGGCGTGGCCGTCCGGAGTTGGCGCTGCTCGGTCGCCGCTGTGCCGCCCGGCTGGACGGTACCGGTGCTGGTCATCGCGCTAGCTCCTCGGCTCGGTAGTGGCGCACCTGGTAAACCATCACCGGGATGACCGCGATCATCAGCATCACGACGATGGCCGCCGCGCGCCCGGCGTCGCCGCTGACGATCAGTTCGGTGATGAAGCGGACCGCGATCACGTCGGTGTTGAAGTTGCCGCCGGTCATCACGTAGACGACGTCGAAGATCTTCATCACGCCGATCAGGACGGTGATGAAGACCGTGACGACGGTGCCCCAGATCTGCGGGACGATCACCCGGAAGAAGGTCTGCCGCTCGTTCGCGCCGTCGACCATCGCGGCCTCGATGGTTTCGTCCGGCACCCCCTTGATGGCCGCGGACAACAGCACCATGGCGAACCCGGCCTGCGCCCAGATCAGGATGATCATCAGCATGAAGGTGTTGAGCTTCGCGGTGTCCTGCTGGAGCCAGGCGACGGGCTCGAAGCCGAGCGCGGTCCAGACCGCGTTCTGCAGGCCGATCTGCGGCTCGCCCGCCGGCCGCACCTCGTAGACGAAGCGCCAGATGGCCGCGGAGGCGACACCGCTGATCGCCATCGGCAGGAAGACGATCGTCTTCGACAGTTTCTCGCCGCGGGGGTTGAGCCGGTCGGCCAGGACCGCGACCATCAGTCCGAGAGCCACGACGACCGCCGGCACGAGCGCTATCCAGAGCAACGTGTTGAGCAGCGTCACGCGGACGAACTCTTCCCGGCCCAGGAGACTCGAGTAGTTCTCGAAGCCGACCCATTGCGTACTGGTCTCGTTGGCGAAGCTGTACACGATGGTCTGGATCGCGGGGTACAGCAGGAACAACGCGATCACCGCGATCGCGGGCAGAATGTACAGGTACGGCTTCAGCCGGTCCTCCCACTTGTCCGGCAGCCGCTCGGCGAGCTGGTTGAGCAGCCAGAACAGTACGAAGGCGCCGCCCACACCGGCGACGATCGCCAGCAGAGCGTTGATGACCCTGATCACGACGCGCTCCTTCCCCTCGTCATGCCGGTGGCGTCAGTCGGGCCAGCTCTGCTCGATGTCGGTAAGGGAGGTGTCGAGGTTCTTCTGCCCGCTGATCCACGCGACCATGCCCTTCCAGAAGGTGCCCGAGCCGACCGCGCCCGGCATCTGGTCGGAGCCGTCGAACCGGAAGACGGTCGCCTTGCCGCCGATCTCCGCGATCTGTCGCGTCACGTCGCTCTGGTACTTGTTCAGGTCGTAGTCCTTGCGCGGGGACAGGAACCCGCCCTGCTCGCTCCAGCCCGGGAAGTCGGCACCGGTCATGAACGCCATGAGCTGCTTGGTGTCCTCGTCCTTGCCGCTGAACACCGCGGCCAGATCACCGCCGCCCAGCACGGGCTGATCGTCCTCCGACTGACCCGGGAAGTAGAACACTCCGACCTCTTCGTCGAGTTTCTGCACGATGTTGGCCGGGAAGAAGCCGCTCTGGGTGATGAAGTTGCCCTGACGGTGCAGGAAGCACCTCGGCGGATTGCCGAACATCGGGTTCGCCGCCGTGGCGAACGCGGTGCTGGCGACGCTCTTGCGGCCGCCGAGCACGTTGCCCTCGGCAAGCACCAGCCTCTCCATCGCCTCCGCGGCCTGCTTCACCACCGGGTCGTTGAAGGGGATCTCGTGCCGCACCCACTGGTCGTACTTCTCCGGGCCGCCGATGCGCAGGACGTACTCCTCCAGCCAGTCCGTCGCAGGCCACCCGGTCGCCGCGCTGGACTCGATGCCGAAGCACCACGGTGGGGTGCCGTCGGCCTTGATCCGGTTCGTCAGCGCGGTCAGCTCGTCCTGCGTCTTCGGGATCTCGTAACCCTTGGCCTCGAACGCCTTCTTCGGGTAGAACACCAGGCTCTTGACGTTCATCGAGACCGGCACGCCGTAGAACTTGTCGCCCACCTTGCCGGCGTCGAGGACACCGGGCACCAGGTCCTCCTGCAGCTTGCCCACATCGAGCTGCGTCGACAGATCGGTCATCTTGTTCTGGGCGACGAAGTCCTTCAGGATCCCGGGCTGCGGGAACAGCGCGATGTCGGGCAGGTTGTTCGCGCGAACCCGGGTGCGGATCAGCGTGTCGAACGACTGGGACGCCTCGGTGAACTTGATCTTGATCCCGGACGACTGCTCGAACTGCTTCAGCGCCTGCTGGAAGCCCGCGGACTGCGCGCCGCCGAAGCCGAAGACGACCTCGACGTTCTTGTCTCCGGTCGCCTGCGTACCACCGCCGTCACCGCCGTCCTCGGCAAGACAGGCGGCCGTCAACGCGGCGGCCACCGTCATCAATCCCACCTGAAGGAACCTGCGCCCGGCCATCACCAGCCCCAATCCGTCGAGCCAACGATCTGCCCCGGCGAGGCGGCTGGCGGCGTGGCCGTCGGACATCCCGTCTCGTCGACGCCGGTACACAATCGCGGTGCGCAGTACGAACACACCGCGTAGCGATGTGTGCCAGATCACTTTTGACCATAACACCGGTTTTTGTTCGCGGCACTACCGGAAAGCCGAACATCTGGCAGTGATGACCGGCGATCACGAAGAGTCATGTCGTGGCCGCGCCGGCGGGGGGAGCCGGCCGGAGGGAGCGGCCGGGATCCTTTCACCGCAAAGGATCCCGGCCGCTCCGCGACGCCGTACGGCGCTCAGACGGTGAGCCAGACGGCCGCGTCCACACCGAGTGTGCCGTCGGTGAGCGGCGCGCTGGAGAGAAGCACCGCGGAGGCGGGCGGCAGGTCGATCGGCTCGTCGCCCAGGTTCACCACACACCGGAAGTCCGGGTCGCGGGTGAACGACAGCACTCCGGGCGGGGCATCCTCGTCCCAGGTCATCCGGCCGTCCCCGAGGCCCTGCTGCTCGTGGCGGATGCGGAGGGCGGCCTTGTAGAGGTTGAGGTGGCTGTCCGGGTCGGCGGCCTGGGCCTCGGCGGTCAGTGACGCCCAGTCGGCCGGCTGGGGGAGCCAGGGCCGGCCCGGGCCGGGACCGAACCCGTACGGCGGTTCGCTGCCGCTCCAGGGGATCGGAACACGGCAGCCGTCGCGGCCACGCACGGTGTGGCCCGACCGCACCCAGGTGGGATCGTCCAGCACGTCCTCCGGCAGGTCCTCGACCTCGGGCAGGCCGAGCTCGTCGCCCTGGTAGATGTAGGCGCCACCCGGCAGGGCAAGCTCGAGCATGACCGCCGCCCGGGCCCGGCGTAGTCCCAGCTCCAGATCGGTCGGCACGGTCCCGGCGGGCATCGACGCTTTCTTCTGGTCGCGACCGTAGCGGGTGCGGTGCCGGATCGTGTCGTGGTTGCTCAGCACCCAGGTGGCAGGGGCACCGACCGCCCAGAAGTGCTCGGTGGTGTGGTCGATGACCTCGCGGAGCTCCGCCGCGTCCCACGGGCACCGCAGGGCGTCGAAGTTGAAGGCCGAGTGCAGTTCGTGCGGCCGGACGTACTGGGCGAGCCGGTCGGCCGGCGAGAGCCAGGCCTCGGCGACGAACACGCGCGGGCCCAGTGGGGTGCCGGCGTACTCGTCGGCGATCCGGCGCCAGCGCTGGTGGATGTCGTGCACCGCCGGCTGGTCGTACGTCGGGTGGCCTTCGTACTTGTCCCGGGTGACCTCGCCGTTCGGGCCCGGGATCACGTCGGGCAGCGAGGCGTCCTTCGCCATCGAGTCGGCCACGTCGATGCGGAACCCGTCGACGCCGCGGTCGAACCAGAAGCGCAGGATCGAGTCGAACTCCTCGATCACCTTCGGGTGCTCCCAGTTCCAGTCCGGCTGGCTGACATCGAACAGGTGCAGGTACCACTGCCCGTCCTCGATCCGCGTCCAGGCCTGGCCACCGAACGCCGCCGGCCAGTTCGTCGGCGGCTGCGCACCGTCCGCGCCCTTGCCGTCCCGGAACCAGAACAGCTCCCGCTCCGGCGAACCCTTGCCGGCCTCCAGCGCGGCCTTGAACCACGGGTGGTCCCAAGAGCAGTGGTTCGGCACCAGGTCGATCAGGATCCGGATGCCCAGCTCGTGCGCCTCGGCGATCAGCGCATCCGCGTCCGCCAGCGTGCCGAACTCCGGGTTGATGTCCCGGTAGTCGGACACGTCGTACCCGCCGTCGAGAAGCGGGGACGGGTACCACGGGCTGATCCAGATCGCGTCGATGCCGAGGTCGGCGAGGTACGGCAGCCGGGCCCGGATGCCGTTGATGTCGCCGGTGCCGTCACCGTTGGCGTCGCTGAAGGAACGGGGGTACACCTGGTAGACGACGGCGCTACGCCACCAGTCGTCAGCTGGTCTGCTCGCTGCATCGGTCATACCGCCCAGCCTTTCACGACCGGTGAGAGGGCTGTGACGGTCGTCTCAGCGTGCACCCCGGCTGTTGCGGTGCAGGCGGGGGTGGCTAGTCTCAGGCCACGGAACGCGCCGGCGCCCGTGCCCTCCGGATGGGTTCAGCCCGCCTGCCGCGGCCTACTCGAACAGGTGCGAGAGAGGGACCACAGTCGTGGACTTGATGGAATACCAAGCGAAGACGGTCTTCGCCAAGCACGGAGTGCGGACGACCGTGGGTGAGGTCGTCACCACCCCGGAGGAAGCCCGGGCCGCGGCCGAGAAGATCGGCGGCCGGGTGGTGGTGAAGGCCCAGGTCAAGACCGGCGGCCGCGGCAAGGCCGGCGGCGTCAAGCTGGCCTCCTCGCCGGACGAGGCGGAGCAGAGGGCCCGCGAGATCCTCGGCCTCGACATCAAGGGCCACATCGTCAAGACGCTGAACATCGTGCCCGCCGCGGCGATCGCGGAGGAGTACTACTTCTCGTTCCTGATCGACCGGGCGAACCGCAACTACCTGTGCATCGCGTCGGCCGCCGGCGGGATGGAGATCGAGGAGGTCGCGCACACCAACCCCGAGGCGGTGGCGAAGATCTCGATCGACCCGGCCGCCGGGGTGGACGAGGCGAAGGCGCGGGAGATCGCCCGGGCGGCGAAGTACCCCGAGGACATCCTCGACACGGTCGCGCCGGAGATCGTCAAGCTGTACGAGGTGTTCATCGCCGAGGACGCGTCGCTGGTCGAGGTGAACCCGCTGGTCAAGCTCGAGGACGGCAACATCGAGGCGCTGGACGGCAAGGTCACCCTCGACGACAACGCCGACTTCCGGCACCCGGACCACGCCGAGTTCTCCGACGTCTCGGCCGAGGACCCGCTGGAGGCCGCGGCCAAGGCCAAGGGCCTGAACTACGTGAAGCTGGACGGCTCGGTCGGCATCATCGGCAACGGCGCCGGCCTGGTCATGTCCACGCTCGACGTCGTCGCGTACGCCGGTGAGGAGTTCGGTGGGGTCAAGCCCGCGAACTTCCTCGACATCGGTGGCGGCGCGTCGGCCGAGGTGATGGCGAACGGCCTGGAGATCATCATCTCCGACCCGCAGGTGGAGAGCGTCTTCGTCAACGTCTTCGGCGGGATCACCGCCTGTGACGCGGTCGCGAACGGCATCGTGCAGGCGTTCGAGCTGCTGGCCGGCCGCGGTGAGCACGTCACCAAGCCGCTGGTCGTCCGGCTGGACGGCAACAACGCCGAGGAGGGCCGCCGGATCCTCGACGAGGCCGGGCTGGCCGGTCTGGAGCGGGTCGACACGATGGACGGCGCCGCCAAGCGGGCCGCCGAGCTGGCTGCGAAGTAAGGGATCGCTGAACATGTCTATCTTCCTGACCAAGGACAGCAAGGTCATCGTCCAGGGCATGACCGGCTCGGAAGGCACCAAGCACACCACCCGGATGCTTGCCTCCGGCACCAACATCGTCGGCGGGGTGAACCCGCGCAAGGCGGGGCAGAGCGTTCAATTCTCAGCCTTCGACGGCCAAGACGTTGCAGTGCCGGTCTTCGGTACCGTCGCGGACGCCGTGAAGGAGACCGGTGCGAACGTCTCGGTCATCTTCGTGCCGCCGAAGTTCACCAAGGACGCCGTACTCGAGGCGATCGAGGCCGCGGTGCCGCTGGTGGTGGTGATCACCGAGGGCGTGCCGGTGCACGACACCGCGGCGTTCTTCGCCGCCGCGCAGGCGTCCGGCACCACCCGGATCATCGGCCCGAACTGCCCCGGCATCATCACGCCGGGTGAGTCGAACGCCGGTATCATCCCGGCCGACATCGCGGGTCCCGGCCGGATCGGTCTGGTGTCGAAGTCCGGGA